>NZ_PGUY01000001.1 GCF_002863585.1 Peribacillus deserti
CTTGCATGTATTAGGCACGCCGCCAGCGTTCGTCCTGAGCCAGGATCAAACTCTCCGAAGAATGTTTGTGATGCACAGGATGTGCAAACATCGGCGTTGTCACAGGACGTGACAATCTTAGCCGATGATCCTTTAAGCTCGTAAGTTTAAAACTTGTTTTATTTTCTCATAGAGAAAATATCTGGCGTCTTGTTTCGTTCAGTTTTCAAAGAGCACTTACTTGCAAACACGCTCGTTTTAAGCGACTTTATAATCTTACCACATCTGCTTTTGAGATGTCAATAAGTTTTCTAAAAAAGTTTTTCGCCGCTTGCGAAAACTTAAGTGTCTCGCAGCGACGTATATAAATATAACACCATATAACTAATGGGTCAATACTAAAAAAGCTTTTTTAAGATAATTTTTTTATGTTCATAATTGTTCCTGCATAACACAGTAATATCGGTGGAAAATTCCCTGCCCTTTTGTTTCTACTTTCTCTACTTGTATGACATTTTTCTCAACAAGATATTCTAAAAGAACCTCCAGGTCAACGGAATAATACTTAAGGTCTGGATGCTGGCTTAATTCAGATATAGACCAATATCCATCCTTGCCATTTAATATATCTACAATATGCTGTGAACCTAATTGCGTTCTTGAATGGATTAAAAATTCACTGGCTAAGAATAAAAGTTCAAGTCTCTTCTCAAGCGATTCATGACTGGTTACTAATTCTTCATATAGTTTAAATATCTCTGGCCTTATCATCCTTACCTGATTCCACACAGTTACTTCTGGATAGAAGCCTTGGTCGATAATTTCAAGTCTGGCCAAATGATGTAATGAGTGAACAATATGATTATATGCATCGAGGAAATGTCCGTTTTCAAAAAAGGATTTCCCATCTAGATACCTTCTAATCAATTTGGCGAATTCCACACCCATTTTTACTTTTCTCCCATAGAAGGGGAATTCGTGCAGTTCTTTTTTAGACGTTCAAAGTATTCATTTCTGTCAAAGACTATTTTCCCACTAAAGATCCATTCAAAGATTTTCCGGTTTGAACCAAGAAGTATCCATTCCTCAAGCTGTGATTGGTGGACAATATGCAGGGCTGCTTTTTGGTCCCTATAAATGTAGTGCTTAATAGAGACTGCTTCTTCTGCTTCATTTACAACAGTAAGTAATATATAGTCAAAACTGTCCGTGGATGAAACGTCATTGGGTTTTTTCTCAATAAGCAAAACTCCCATGGTTGATGGCCAGCTTGCTCTTTCCTGATAAATAGGCCGAAGTATATCTTCCATTCTTAACTCCTCCAAAAAAGCTTTATTGCGCTTTTTATGATTGATGATGATCCCTCATAATTTCATTCGATAAAAACATCCGGATTCCTGTATTAAATTTATTTCAGTCAGCTTATTTATGATATAGTTAATTATCGGGAGGGACAACTATGGCTAAATATTCAAATAAAATAAATAAAATTCGTACTTTTGCTTTGAGTTTAATCTTTATTGGTTTCATTGTCATGTATGGAGGAATCTTTTTTAGAAAATCCCCGCTTTTAATGACTATTTTCATGGTGCTGGGTCTTCTATTCATTATAGCTAGTACAGTTGTTTATTTCTGGATTGGTATGCTCTCCACAAAAACCGTTCAAGTACGCTGCCCGAATTGCGGAAAAGTGACAAAGATTCTTGGAAGAGTGGATATGTGTATGTATTGTAACGAGCCTCTAACTTTGGACAAGAGTCTTGAAGGACAGGACTTTGATGAAAAGTATAATAAGAAACAAAAAACGCATAAGGTACAATCGTAAGCCGGCCCACAACCGGCATTTTTTTTACAAAAAAAAAAAGACCCGCCCGTTACGACAGATCTAGTGGATTTACATTAATGAGCCTCTTTAGCAGAGCATTCAGCACATGTACCGTATACTTCTAACCGGTGGCTGTGAACCTTGAAGCCTGCTACATGCGAAGCTAGATGTTCTACCTCATCCAGTCCCGGGTAATGAAAGTCCACAATTTTGTTGCAGTTCTGGCAGATTACGTGGTAGTGGTCTGTAGTTACAAAATCAAATCTGCTTGAGGAATCTCCGTACGTCAGCTCTTTAACTAAACCAACTTCACGAAATACACGCAAATTATTATAAACGGTGGCAACACTCATATTTGGAAACTTGCCTTCTAATGCTTTATAGATATCGTCGGCAGTTGGATGTGTCATCGCATTAATAAGATACTCAAGTATCGCATGACGTTGCGGAGTAATTCTGACCCCAGTTTCCTTTAAGGCATCTAATGCTTCCTTCAATTGACTATGGGACACCGCCATGCACCTCTCTTCTAAATAGGATTTATTTTCAAATTATAATGTTTATAAATAGTGTACATGGAATTTCGCACTTTTGTCAACATTCTTCACTGCTGTCAAGGGTTCAGCCTTCTCTGTCATTCTATTCAGATGCTTTCAAAAAATACGGCTTTTCTTATTCTTCATGTAAATTCAGCTCTGGTTGATTTAATTTATAATTCACATATCTAGCCGCTACAAACAGGAAATCAGATAGACGGTTTAAATAGGATAAAACCATAGGATTTACTCCTTCACCTATTTCTACTGCATTACGCTCGGCTCTTCTTGAAATCGTGCGTGCCAGATGCAGCGCTGCGCCTGCAGGATGCCCCCCGGGAAGAATAAAATTGGAAAGCGGAGTTAATTCATTCTCCATTTGATCGATCGCTCCTTCAAGCTGATCAACATGACCTTTTTCCAGTTTCCAATTCACTTTTTTACCCGCAGGCGTTGCCAATTCAGCGCCAACGTGGAAAAGGGCTGTTTGTATAAAGTGGAAGGTTTTTAGTATATCCTCTTTCCCGCTGAATTCTTCATCTTTTAAATGGCTTATTCCGAGTCCGATGGCAGAATTAGCTTCATCACACGTCCCATAAGCCTCAACCCTAATATCCGTCTTGCTCACTCTTTGGCCGTAAATGAGCGAAGTAGTCCCCTTATCGCCTGTTTTCGTATAAATCTTCATGGTTTTAGTAGCCCCTTTCCAGATCAATTAAGTTTTGAAATCCATCAGTACGCCTTAAATATGTATCTAAATTACTTTCAAAAATCTCCATCGCCTTGGGCAGATAATTTTTAGATATACTGGAGATATGAGGAGAAATCGTCACGTTGTCCATGTCCCAATAAGGATGATCTACAGGTAAGGGCTCCTCGTGAAATACATCCAGTATTGCATGTGAAATCTGACTGTGATTAAGTGCTTTTAAAAGAACACTTTCTTTTACCAGGTCTCCCCTGCCGATGTTAATAAAAATACTGGAGCTTTTCATTCTTCTAAAATGATCTTCTGTCAGCAGGTTTCTAGTTTCTACTGTGCTTGGAAGGATCGAAACAATATAATCTCCCTCCCCAAGAACAGATAATAAATGATCCATTTTGTAGACTTTATCAATATAATCAACAACTTTGCCGCTCTTATTTACTCCTATTGTGTGCATCCCAAACGCATTAGCTAATCTTGCAATTTCAGTTCCAATTGCGCCAGCCCCGATGATCAGCATAGTTTTGCCATAAAGCTCTCCGAATTCATAGTTTCTGTTCCATCTGTGTTCTTTTTCCTGCTCCCTCAGTTCTCTCATTTTCTTTTCAACTTCAAGAATTCTCCCGATGGTATATTCCGCCATAGGGATTTTATGTATACCCCTTGCATTGGTGACCAGAATATCCCTTTCTTTTATGGCAGCAAGAGGCATTTTTTCTAACCCGGCAGAAACGACCATAATCCATCTCAGATTGTCCGCATGTACGATATGCGAGTCATTCAAATCCTCACCATAAGTAACCAATATTTCACATTGAGGCATGATGAGTTCGTCAGCTTCAAGAGCTTTTTGAAAGTGGAAAGTTACTTCAGGATATTTTTTCTGCAATTGCTCCTGCAGATGATCAGGAGGTGTAAAAGTAAATTGAATGAGCATCATCTATCCCCGCTTACTTATTTTTTGGCTGTTTTCGCAAACTTTGCTGCTATTAAACAAGAGGTTGATTGGAGCGCAAGGCATGCTCGCGGACCTTAGGGGCGGGCGGTGAGCCTCCTCGTCTTCGCCTGCGGGGTCTCACCTGACAGAAAAGCGGAAGCGCCTTGTTCAGACCCGGTAAAGAAGACTTGCTGAGTGGCAAGCGTTAGCGAAGACAGAAGCATAGTCGCACTTATGCGTTAGCCAAGCATAAGACAAGCGGGCCGTGGAAAGCGGTTTTCCTTTCCATGGACCGATTGGCTTATGACTCGAGGGTCTAGGCGCTGGAGCCGGACAAAGCCCGCTGCTCCCGCACCGAAAAGCGGAAAGCGGTGCCTGCCCAACATATAAATATTAAACGCTCAGTGAAAATCCCAATAGATATAAAATTCTAAACAAATTGGGAGGCAGAGACCCGATAAAGAAGACTTGCTGACTGGCGAACGACAGTGAAGACAGAAGCTTAGTCGCACTTATGCGTCAGCCAAGCATAAGACGAGCCGGCTGTGGGGAGCGCTTTTCTCCGCATGGACGGATCGGCTTATGACTCGAGGGTCTCAGCTTGTAGCTGGATCAAGGAGTCTCGAACCTTACGCTCCAACCAACCTGTTTTAACAATAGGTTGATATAACAAAACTTACTAAAAACAACAATCTTTTTTAGAAAAAGATCCTATTTTTTAATTATAGTGTATCACGTGCAAATGGAAAAAACGGTAAAAAAAAGCGGGCCGTATTGGCCCGAAAAGTATTTCCTGAGGAGGTATTCCTGTTAAAAGGATATGCAGATATTGTCTTTTTGAGTGGACAAATACCCTCTTTCCTTAAAATAGGCTTCAATATTTACAATAACCGCTCAGGATTCAGCCCCTCAAGCTCACGAAGGACGAACAAACCATCTTTACGAATCAGTACGTCATCAAAATAAATTTCTCCGCCTCCGTATTCAGGCCGCTGAATGAGGACCATATCCCAGTGGATGGAAGAGCGGTTTCCATTATCCGCATCTTCATAAGCCTCACCTGGAGTAAAATGCAGACTGCCGCAGATTTTTTCGTCAAACAGGATGTCTCCCATCGGTTCTTTAATCATCGGATTTACTCCTATTGCAAATTCACCTATAAAACGGGAGCCTTCATCTGTGTCAAATATTTGATTGATTTTTTCAGTTTGGTCTGAAACAGCTTCGACAATTTTTCCATTTTTGAACGTTAACGTCACATTTCTGAATGTTGTCCCATGATACGGACAAGGGGTGTTAAAGGAGATTTTCCCATTCACGCTCTCCTTGACAGGAGCTGTAAATACCTCCCCATCTGGAATATTATTTTCTCCAGCACAGGTAACCGAAGGAATATCTTTTATGGAAAAAGAAAGATCCGTTCCCGGCGACACCAGTCGTACTTTATCCGTCCGATCCATTAATGCTTTCAATGGCTGCATTGCTTCGTGCATCTTTTTATAATCAACTGTACAAACATCAAGAAGATAATCTTCAAACCTTCTTGTACTCATACCCGCTTTTTGAGCAAGGCCCTTGGTTGGGTAGTTCAGTAGAACCCATCTTCTGTTATTCACATAGAAGAATGTAGCGGGCTTCATAATTTCACCGCGGATCCGATGTTTTTCCGCAGGAATGTCACTCAGTTCCGCGTCATTTTCTTCTCCAATCACCACGATTACCGCGTCAACATCTTCATACTTTTTCATCATCCAGGCCGCCTGTGTTTCCAGCTGTTCCCTCGAGCAGCCCATAGATAAATGCTTGCTTACCTCTTCATCAATCAATTCGACATACGGAAAGGCGCCCAGCCTGTATGCCCCATCGATCAGCTCGGTGATCAAAGGCTGAGCGGTCACACTCCCCCTAATTAACACGCGTTCCTTCTCTTTAATGGTTACCGAATGTGTCAGCAGCAGCTCTGCCAGTTTGGTTAAGCGTGAATCTCTCATAGTTTCTCCCTGCTCCCGTCTATAAATTTTCTTTTATGTATTGCAGGGCGTTGTCTACATGCCCTTGAACTTTAACCTTTCTCCACTCTTTTACAATCTTTCCTTCTTTATTAATAATGAAAGTGGAGCGCTCTATGCCCATATATTCTTTGCCAAAGTTCTTTTTAAGTTTCCATACATCATAAGCTTTGGCTGCTTCATTTTTCTCATCTGCCAAAAGTAGAAAAGGAAGGCCATACTTTTCTATGAATTTCTCATGCCGGCCGACCGGGTCGGGACTAATTCCAAGGATGACCGTATCAAGCTTTCCGAATTCATCATGCCTGTCCCGGAAATCACAAGCCTCGGTCGTACAGCCTGGAGTCATGTCCTTTGGATAGAAATATAAGACGACATTTTTTCCGGTGAAGTCTGAAAGACTCACCTTTCTTCCGTCATTCGCTTCTAATGTAAAGTCAGGTGCTTGAATGTCAGTTTTTATTTCCAAAATGATTACCCCCATTAAAAATTCGCATTAAACCTCTAAATAGAGCCTATGTAAGCGTACCCAAATCCTGAAGTTTTCACAACTGATTTTAAAAAACTGAATATAAAAGTTATCGTTTATCAGGCGGCTCCATATAAAAGACGCTTCTCACCACAAACGCCGCAGGCAATGTATATCCTATAAAAGCCTGGACAGCGGCAATCATGCGGCCTATCCCTACAGGCGATAGATCTCCGTACCCTACTGAAAAGAAGGTTATGGAACTAAAATAAATAGCTGTCTGCAGTTTATAAAAATAGGTCCCCTGAAGATGTTGTCCCATTTCAAGCAACACTGTATAGTTTTCCAGCTCTAAAAGCAAGTAAATCATTCCAAATCCAATAGTAACAGTGCTATACAATAAAGCCAGCCATAGAAAATTTCTTAGAGTTAAATGTCTGTCTATCATATGAAGAGGGGAAAACAGACTTTTAAGGCTCAAAATCATACAAAAAATAACGGGAATTAAAAAATAATAGATCATTCTATTCTCATCCTTGCGGGCATTTTATTAATATGTACGACCATCTATGGCGAGATATTCATATTTGGCAAATTAAGCCTGATACATTATCCTGTCTCCTCTATTGCCAAAGTGCTAAAATAAATGAGAAACAGTAAATCTGGAGGATATTATGAATTTCACTAAATCAGAACAATTACATATTGAAGCACAAGAACATATAGTAGGAGGCGTCAACAGCCCGTCCCGGTCCTATAAAGCCGTTGGGGGCGGCTCGCCGGTTGCCATGGAAAAGGCAAAGGGCGCCTACTTCTGGGATGTAGACGGAAATAAATATATTGATTATCTGGCTGCATACGGACCGATTATTACCGGCCATGCGCACCCTCATATAACGAAAGCAATTACGACGGCAGCAGAAACTGGAGTATTGTATGGTACTCCCACACCGCATGAAGTAACCTTTGCAAAAATGCTCAAAGAAGCAATGCCAGGACTCGAAAAGGTCCGTTTTGTAAACTCTGGGACTGAAGCAGTTATGACAACAATCCGCGTTGCACGTGCTTACACTGGAAGAGACAAGATTATTAAATTTGCCGGCTGCTACCACGGACATTCTGATCTTGTACTGGTTGCTGCAGGGTCCGGTCCATCAACATTAGGCACTCCGGATTCTGCTGGTGTACCTAAAAGCATTGCAAAAGAAGTAATAACGGTTCCATTTAATGAGATTGAACCGTTAAAGGAAGCCCTTGATAAATGGGGAGACGAAATTGCTGCAATTCTTGTCGAACCTATTGTCGGTAACTTTGGGATTGTAGAGCCAAAGCCAGGATTCCTCGAAAAAGTGAATGAACTTGTCCATGCCGCAGGCGGTCTCGTAATATATGATGAAGTTATTACTGCATTCAGATTTATGTATGGAGGCGCACAAGACCTGCTTGGCGTCCAGCCGGATATAACTGCACTAGGCAAAATTATCGGCGGAGGACTTCCTATAGGTGCCTATGGAGGCAGGAAAGAAATTATGGAAAAAGTAGCCCCGCTTGGCCCTGCATACCAGGCTGGGACAATGGCCGGCAACCCTGCTTCCATGCTGTCCGGAATCGCATGCCTGGAAGTGTTAAAAGAAGAGGGGGTTTACGAGGAATTAGATCGTCTCGGCGCTCTTTTAGAGGATGGAATTCAACAAGCGGCAGAAAAATACAATATTTCCGTTACTATTAACCGCTTGAAAGGCGCTCTTACCCTTTACTTTACAGATGAGAAGGTTGAAAACTATGAGCAGGCGGAAAATACAGATGGCGAAATGTTCGCGAAGTTTTTCAAACTGATGCTGGAGCAGGGAATTAATTTGGCCCCTTCCAAATACGAGGCATGGTTTCTCACAACCGCACATACCGATACAGATGTTTCTGAAACAATAAAAGCGGTTGAACATGCATTCTCTACCCTGTCACAACAATAAATAAATGTATATTCATACATGTAACATACATTTATTACGCTTCTCTGCGGGGAAGCTTTTTTTATTCTAATACAACTTGAAAGCGTTTACAAAGCACTTTTTCACATTATTAAGCTTCCTTATTCCATTTCATCTCTTTATTCAGAATGATGCATAATAATTGATTTTCAGAAAATTAAATGATATTATAGACATACAATTCTGAAAATTTTCTATAAGTATATCCTATTAGGAGGTGAATGGCACGTTATAAGGCTCGGATGAGTCTTATAAAGCCTGACCAATGACTGAAACGTGGAATCCCGCCTTTTTTAAAGAATATTACAAGCACGAACATGATGCTTGCGGCATAGTAGCTTGTATTGAAAAAGAACAAATTCCGACAAGAGAAAATATTTTTTCTTGTATTAATGCATTAGTGACCATGAACCACCGAGCAGGATTTATTAATAATGAAGGTGATGGAGTAGGTGTACATATAGACATCCCCAGAGCCTTGTGGAAGAAAAAATTGGCGGAAGCCGGTCACAATCCAGATCTGCCGGACAATGAAGCCTTTTATGTCGGTCATTTCTTCTTTAATAAAACCGAGGATAAGCAGCGATTGAAGGATTTTATAAAAGAAAAATTCGCCCTTAATGGGGTAAAGGTTTATTTTGAAACAGACAGTGTTCATAATCCTGAAGCACTCGGCCCTATCGCGCTTCAGGAAAATCCTGTATTCTGGCAGGTCGCTGGCTTAGTGAGTGGTGATACAAACGCCGTACGCTCAAGGACTTTGTTCGAATTAATTCCGGAAATTGAGAAAAATGAGCATATCCATGTTGCATCCCTGAGTCAATATCATGCAGTCTATAAGGTTATGGGAGCCGGTGACATTCTTCCAAAATACTATGATGACCTTGCTGATCCGCTTGCGGCATCAACGATGACACTAGGGCATAACCGTTATTCCACAAACACCCTATCCAGTTTTTTCAGGGTTCAGCCTTTCAGTGTTTTAGGACATAACGGAGAAATTAATACGATTGCCAAACTAAGAGATGAAGCTAAAATGATCGGAGTTCCGCTTGTTAAGAACGGCAGTGACTCCCAAGATCTAAGCCGGACCATTGAAACATTGATTTCCAGACACGGCTACACTCTTTTTGAAGCGATGGATGTATTGTTCCCTCCGATTGTTAATGAAATAAAAGAGTACCCAAACCACCTTCAGGATCTGTATACCTACCTAAGAGAAGCCTGGGGTCATTATGCCCAGGGGCCTGCGGGAATTATATCGCGCCATGGAGAAGAAGCCGTCTTTTCAGTGGATGCCCTGGGGTTAAGGCCCCTCTGGAAGTTAAGCACTGAAACCTCTTACCTATTCTCTTCTGAGCCAGGCATTATATCATCCTCTGAATACACGGATGAACCCAAACCATTGGCACCTGGAGAAAAGATTGGGCTTAAATGGGAAAATGGACGAATTAGAGTCTATGAATACAACGAATACCAGGAAGAAGTTTATAAGCTCTTTTCAAATAAACTTTCCCTTTCAAACGACCGGATCAGGCTGTTCCCTCCTGTTGTTGAAAAGATTGTGACACAAAATACTTCTGAGAAATTGCATAACGGGCAATATAAATCTTTCGGCTGGGAGAGAGACCATGTTCAGCTTGTCGAACAAATGGCTGAAAAAGGCGCCGAGCCCATCAGGTCGCTTGGCCATGATGCCCCGCTCGCTGCAATCAATCCTGAAAGGAAGAACATTGCCGATTTCATAAAGGAAAGCGTAGCGGTTGTAACCAATCCAGCTATAGACCGCGACCGAGAAACAGAACATTTTTCTACTCGCAGCATCATTGGTAAAAGACCTTCCTTATTTACAGCTGAAAAAGCCGATTCGGTTATAGAATTACTGTCTCCTATTGTCGTTGAAGGAACACAGGGAAGTAATTGTGTATCTATCACGAAACAGCCCAGCTATGAACAGCTTGTCCATCTTTTCCAAAAAGACAGCCTCGCTGCCGTCATATCAGCAGCTATCTTAGAAGATGAGTCTGTTAAAGACGGCCTTAATAGAATGGCTGCGGAAGCTATAGCGGCCGTAGAAACAGGAAGTGCTTTGATTGTATTGGATGACAGAGAAACACATCATGATGGAAAACTCTGGGTTGACCCCCTGCTTGCAGTTTCTGCAGTAGATCGTTCATTAACTGCAAAGGGTCTGCGAAGGGATTGCTCGATCCTATTACGTTCTGCATCTATACGCTCTCTGCATGATATGATTCTTGCTTACGGACTGGGTGCAAATGTAATCAATCCATACTATATGTTCTTAACAGTAAGTGATGTAGAAACAAAGCCTCTTGTGAACTTATACAATGCCCTTGTAAAGGGGCTGGAAAAAGTGATTTCTACAATTGGCATCCATGAATTAAGAGGCTATGGCAGGCTGTTTTCAGCTATTGGCCTAAACGAGGAACTAGCTGAAACTCTTGACATCGTCAATTTCTTTGGTTCGGATAAACTGTCACATAACTTCGATTTCCTAAAAGAAGATGCTATTAAACGTGCAGTGGACTATCACAACGAAAAAGAACGGGCAGGGAAAACATTTCATCTATTCCCCCGCATTTGGAAAGCGATTGGAGAAGTGGCTGCTTCAGGTGATTATGCAGCATATAAAGAAAAGATTTCTGAACAGGAAACTGAAAACCCGACGACCATCAGGCATCTTACAGGCCTCAGGACTGCCTCACAATCATTGGATCCTAAGGGAGTAGATATTAGTGTAGGAGAACACAGCCTGCCATTTATCATTTCATCCATGAGCTTCGGTTCACAGAATGAAATAGCATTCAGAGCATATGCAGAGGCTGCAGACCGTTTAAATATGGTAAGCCTGAATGGAGAAGGCGGAGAAATTAAGGATATGCTTGGCAAATATCCAAGAACGCGGGGCCAGCAGATTGCTTCTGGACGTTTCGGAGTAAATGCAGAGCTGCTGAATTCGTCGAATCTTCTTGAAATCAAGATCGGCCAGGGGGCAAAACCAGGTGAAGGCGGCCACCTTCCAGGTTCGAAGGTTACAGCAAAAATTGCCGAAGCCAGAAACGCTACGATTGGATCGGATTTGATTTCGCCTTCAAATAACCATGATATTTACTCAATTGAAGATCTTGCTCAGATGATCCATGAGCTTAAAACAGCTAATGATCAGGCAAAGGTTGCTGTTAAGGTACCAGTTGTACCAAATATCGGTACAATCGCAGTGGGTGTGGCTAAGGCTGGTGCAGATATCATTACCCTCTCAGGCTTTGACGGCGGCACCGGTGCAGCAAGAATACATGCACTTCAGCACGTAGGCCTGCCAGTAGAAATTGGTGTTAAAGCAGCCCATAATGCGCTATTGGAAGCTGGCATCAGAGAAACTGTTGAGCTTTGGGCAGACGGAGGAATTAAGAGTGCCTTTGATGTACTGAAGGTAATGCTCCTTGGTGCCAACCGTGTCGGTTTTGGCACACTGTCAATGATTGCGGTCGGCTGTACAACTTGCAGGGGCTGCCATTTAGACACATGCCATGTAGGGATCGCAACACAGATTGAAACAGAAGCCCAGGCAAAGGAACATGGCTTGCGCCGGTTCGTTCCACGTAAATTTGATCTGGCCGTTCAAGGTCTTTCAAACCTGTTCACAGCATTTGGCACGGAGCTGAAAGCTCTCGCTGCTACAGCTGGAATTAAGAATCTTCAAGATGCAGTAGGAAGATCGGACCTCCTCGTTCAAGTTAAGGGGAACGATAAGCTTGACCTGACTTACCTGCTAAAGCCTCTTGAAATCAGCCAGATATCCTTTAAGGAAGCAGCTGCGTCTATAGAATCAGAAGCCCTGCAGATTGCTGCCGGAGCTGAATATCTTGATGGAAGAACAGAAGAACTCCATCTTTCCAGAGATTTCGAATCGGTAACATCAGAACAGCGTGTTCTAGCCAGCAGGGTTTCCTGTCATCGTGTAAGAAACAGACTGGATGGATCCTATAAGAAACTTCCTGATATCAAGCTTGCCTACAAAGACTCCATCCCCGGAAACGGTCTTGGAGCCTATAACAGCTTCGGCATTGATATTGCCGTATCCGGCGGCGCACAGGATGGGATCGGAAAAACCTCTTTTGGCGGTAAAGTGATGATCTTTAAGTCTAAAGGAAAAGACGGCCAGTTCTATAATGGGTCTGTCGGCAAAGGGTTTGGATATGGTGCCCAGCAAGGCCTGCTGATTGCGCAGGGAAATGCCGATGCCCGGGCTGGAATCAGGCTCTCGGGAGCTGATATAATCATCGGCGGCCAAGTGAAAAAACCAATTCCTGCGAACGAGTATGGCAATATTGGAGTCAATTCTAATATAAAAGGGTTTGCGTTTGAATATATGACGAATGGCAGAGGCCTTGTGCTTGGTGATCCGGGACCATGGATTTGCGCAGGGATGACTGGGGGCAGTGTTTATCTAAGAATTCAACCGGACATGGGGCTGACTAAGGAAGCCATTGAACGCCGTATAGCGCTTGGTGCTAAGGTATCCGCCGGGCCGCTGACTGAAAACGGGGTCAACGATGTTCAAGATCTGCTTGGACAGTACATTTCGCTCCTGGAAGAGCAGGAACAGCACACAGAAGCAGATGAATTAAAAGCTCTGCTTGCTGAGCCTTCTTCCCACTTTATACAAATCAAGCCGGTAAAAGAACAGGCTGACCCTTCTGTCTCTACAGAATAATATATAAAAAGTCCACCAGGTTGTTTTACGTATAAGCAGCTCTGGTGGATTTTTTTATGTTTACTGTACATTTCGTTAATAATAAATATTAGTCTTTTTTCCTCAAAAAAGACTTTTTCTATTGAACAAATCCACCAAACCTTGTATATTACATTATTGTCTAATAAAAAATTCATTAACATTACAAATATTAACATTAGGGGTTTAATGAATGATAAAAAGAAAGGACATCTATACATGAAGCTTGGCGCCCGCATTTTAAAAACGGGAATCGCAATTATCTTGGCTATATATGTTACCCAGTTTTTTAACATGCCTTCTCCAGTGTTCGCTGCAATTGCTGCTATATTCGCGATTCAGCCTACAATTTACCGGTCATATATTACTATTTTGGAGCAGGTTCAGGCAAATTTGGTTGGAGCTTTTGCAGCTGTAGCCTTCGTACTTTTATTCGGAAATGATCCCTTTATAATTGGTCTCGCTGCAGTCATTGTTATTTCAATCAACTTAAAATTAAATATGAAGAATTCGATTTCAATCGCGCTCGTTACCCTTATCGCCATTATGGAAAGCCAGGGCGGCAGCTTTCTAGAATTTGCTCTATTAAGATTTTTAACCATATTGATTGGAATTTTATCAGCGTTTATAGTCAACTTAATTTTTCTGCCGCCAAAATATGAAACGAAAGTATTTACTCGAATTTCTTCTCTTACGGAGGATATGTTTCAATGGATTCGGATTAATACACGTCATGCCAGTGATCATGGTCAATTAAAAAATGAAATTATCCATTTCAAAGAAGATATAATAAAATTAGAACAGCTCTATATCATGTACAAAGAGGAGAGAAATTATCTGAAGCGAGAGAGACTCGCAAAATCAAGAAAACTTGTAGTGTACCGTCAGATGATTTCAACAGTAAAACGTGCACTTGATACCCTGAAAAGACTGCATAGATATGAAAACGAACTCCAGCAAATGTCCGAGGACTTCCAGCAGAAAATCCAGGAGCAGATGGACCTGCTTACATATCAGCATCAGCAGGTTCTACTAAAATACACAGGCAAAATCAAATCACACAATATAACCATTGAAGAAAGCGAAAATAAACAAGAACTAGTTAACCTTCTACTCAAGGTACCTAACGAACCAAAGGGAGAAGAACCAGGCATTCTCTACCACATGATTCCCCTGGTAGCGTCCATCATAGAATATGAAGAAGACATCAAGCACCTTGACATGCTCATAACAAGCTTCTACTCCTATCACAGCGAAACCAACGAAGTCGTCATCGCTGACAAAGATGAATAAAACCTTGCCGGGGCGGCAAGGTTTTTTCTGTCTTTTCTGTCTTCCAGGGGACAGTCCCCTATTTCCCGAAGCTGGACTCGCCTGCGGTTACTGAGTTTTGATGGGGACTGTCCCTATTTCCCTTGGCTGCGGCCCCCTTAATTCTTGCATCGTCTTCGGAAAGACTAAATGTTTTTTTGCAAGTACTAGGTTATTTTTCAAACGAGAACAGTAAATACAACTGGATTTAAACTAGTCCCGAGGTGAGAATTTACGAAAAAACATTAGTTCTGCCTGCTTAAACACATCAACATTTCGTCGAAACAGTACTTAAATCAGTTAAATTGTTATTTAAGTGCTGTAAACAGGCGTACTAACAGGAGTTTTTTACCAAACTAAATGGAAAATATCAAAACGTGAATGTTCTATGCTTAGCTTTCTAAGGTTTATGCTTATCTTTTGCAGATTTATGCTTAGGTTTTTGTGTTTTATGCTTAACTATACAAGGCATATGCTTATCTCTCCACATCCAATGCTTAAGTTGGCTGCTTTATGATTACCTTAAAGTGTTTATGCTTATATATAGAGGTATATGCTTATCTACAATCAGACAAGTACTTACAGCAGAAACCCCGTATAGATGCTTATAACACAAAATTATGTACCTGACTTTCTTCATAAGCAAAAACCAGCCCAAGGAGAGCTATCCACTTCCCTTGGGCTGGTATAATCTGCTGTTTTTATTTCTTCATAATACACATTGCTTAGAAAAGCACCGATCCTGCGCTTTTCTTGCTGTCCAGCTCCGAACTGACACCTTCGGTCATAAGCCAATCGCCATCAAAAGGCAAAAGCGGCCTTTCGCTGCCGCTTTTCTTATGCCTTCAGGTGTCTGCTTTTCAAATAATATTCAGGGGGAAACTTGAAAGTTTATCATTGTTTTTTTACACAAACTTCGTGAAAAGCACCGTTCTCCGCTTTTCTAGTTGTCCAGCTCCAAGCTGACATCCTCGAGATATAAGCCAATCAGCCTATGAGAAGCACCCCACTTCTCACAGGCTGATTGGCTTATACTTGTCGGATGTCTGCCTTTCTAATAACAATATAAATATAACTCAATCTGCTAAACATTCACCTTTATGTTTAATTTGTCATGAAAGGCACCGCTTTGCGCTTTTCTAGCTATCCAGCTGCTGTACCTGAAACAGCCTGTGGTACCCGCCCTGTTTTTTCATGAGCTCTTCATGGGTGCCGATTTCGGCGATTTCTCCATGCTCGATCAGAACTATTCTATCGGCATGCGTGATGGTTGAGAGTCTGTGTGCGACTATAAAGGTTGTTCGGTCTTTCGCTAGTTCTTCTAAGGCTTCTTGGATGAGATGTTCACTTTCTAGATCGAGCGCCGATGTTGCTTCATCCAGGACCAATATCGGCGGGTTTTTTAGGAATACTCTTGCTATGGCTACCCTCTGCTTCTGGCCGCCAGAAAGCTTGACCCCTCTCTCACCTACTTTGGTTTCATAGCCTTCATTTAAATTAATGACAAATTCATGGGCATTGGCAGCATGTGCAGCTTTATAGACTTCCTCTTCAGATGCTTCAGGCTTACCCATTAGGATATTGGCTCTTACTGACTCACTGAATAAGATATTATCCTGCAGCACCATCCCAATTTTGTCGCGCAGGCTTCTGACCTGGTAGTCTCTAATATCGACCCCGTCCAATAGGATTCTCCCATCGGTTACATCATAAAATCTCGGCAGCAAGCTGACCAGTGATGATTTCCCTCCGCCGCTCATCCCAACAAGTGCAATGGTTTCCCCTTGTTTAACATCCAAAGAGACATTCTTAAGGATGGGGGCCTCACCCTCATTATAGGCAAAGGAGACATTTTCAAATTGAATATGACCTTTTATATTCACTGCTTCTATTGCTTTTGGGGAATCTTCTATATCATATTTTACATCCATGAATTCAAAGACCCTGTCCATTGAAGCAAAGGCCTGTGTGAGTGTTGTAGATGAGTTCACAATCCTGCGTAGAGGGTTGTAGAGCCTGTCAATATAGGCAATAAAAGCTACCATAGTTCCGACTGTAAGGTCTCCCTGAATGACGAGGTAGCCTGAATATCCAATGACTAGGAGCGGAGATATATCTGTTATCGTATTGACCACACCGAAGGATTTAGCATTCCATTTTGTATGGTTCAATGCTTTAGTCAAATAGTTATGGTTCTGCTTGCTGAATCGTTCCTGCTCATAATTTTCTATTGCAAAACTTTTGATAACAGGCATTCCCTGTACCCTCTCGTGAAGATAACTTTGAACCTCAGCCAAAGCTTGGGAACGTTCCCTGGTAAGGCTTCTGAGTCTGCCAAAAAAATATTTAACCGAGAAAGCGTAGAACGGGAACATAAGCAGGGATACCAGGGTTAGTTTTACATTAAGAGTGAACATAATGGCCGCAACGAAAATAATGGTTGCCAGATCCAGCCAAAGATTCATCATCCCGGTCATTACAAACTCTTTAGTCTGCTCTACATCATTAATAATCCTTGAAATGATCTCGCCGACCCGGTTATTGGAATAATACTTGAAGCTTAATTTTTGAACATGTGTAAATAGACGGTTCCTGATGTCAAACAGAATCTTACTTCCCGTCCATTGGGCAAAATATTGTCTGTAATATTCAATTGGAGGCCGCACAACGATAAAAATGAAGGCCACAATTCCCATGGCCCATAATAACCGGTCTGTCTTTGCCCCTGTTGTTAAATGTTCATTGCCAATTACATCATCAACTACATACTTGATTAAATAAGGTAGCAAGAGCGGTATTCCGAATTTCACCAGCCCTATTCCGATAGTTCCGAGAATCTGCCATTTATATGGCTTAACAAACTGCATATAACGCCTTACGCTGCCCAAGATGATCACCCGCTTTTTATTTTCATTAGAAAAGCCTGTTGTACAACCAACAGGCGTAAGGAACTTCTAAGTCTTATTCAAATTTAAAAAATTGAAATAGGCTGTCCTATTTGCGGTATGTTAAAAAACGTTCATACCAATTATCAATAAAATCCGGAGAAAATGGACCTTTTCTCTGTCTGATCCAATAAATCAGCTGATCCATATTACGCCTTAATATCTTATCAATAACATCCGGATATCGCATTTCTCTGCCGTGAAGCTCGTATTCGTCTTCATCCAGGATATTAAAGGTCATATCCGGATATACCTTAATATCAAGGTCATAATCAATATACTTCAAGGCTTCTCCATCATACACAAATGGAGAACTGAGATTACAGTAGTAATAGACGCCGTCTTCCCTCAGCATTCCAAGGATATTAAACCAAAGGCTTGAATGGAAGTAACAAATGGCGGGTTCACGGGTAATCCATGTCCTTCCATCAGATTCCGTCACCATGGTTCTGTCATTTGCAGCAATAACCAGACTTTGTGTGCCCTTTAAGACCGTGGTTTCTTCCCAGATTCGATGGATCCGCCCATTATGTTTATAGCTTTGTATTTGGATTTTTTCTCCTTCTCCGGGAATCCCCATATTTCTTCTCCTCTACTTTCTAAAAATACAGTAAAACTCAGGACCTGTGCTTTTTATATGTTTACTGCCTATCCATATTCTTTAACCCCATTGCTATAAATAACGACTTTATACAATTGTTTATATTCTACTATTATAACGATAAAAAAAATTTTTTAAAACAAAAGAGTCATTGAAATTCAATGACTCCCCTAAAAACTCGGTAATTTCTTTATTTTTCGGCTGTTTTCGCAAACTTTGTTGTTAATGAACAAAGGGGTTGATTTCCACTACAGGATGCTCGCTTTCCGCGGGGCGGGCGGTGAGCCTCCTCGGCTTCGCCTGTGGGGTCTCACCTGTCCCGCTGCTCCCGCAGGAGTCTCGCACCTTACGTTCCAATCAACCTGTTTAAAAATAGGTTAGGTTCACCGAACTATTAAAAAATAACAATTTTTAATTGAAAAGAGCCTATTTTTTCAGCTTCAGCCATTATTTAAAAGTGAATGGGTACCGCGAGCCTCGTTTTACGCGTTAATATGAGTACGCTGGTAGGTTCGTATAACCTCCTCGGTCTGTTCTTCAAAGATCTTTTGTATGCCACTCAGGTTACTCTTCATTATAAGGATTTCATGCTGCAGGGACTCTAGTTCTGCTTCTTCTTCAAGTGAACGGAGCTGCTTTTCAATTTCCTGGCAGCGCTCAATTTCTGATTGTAAAAATAACAGCCTTTCCATGGTTTTTAATTGTTCATTCACCAGCCGGTCAAAATCACTCAAATTAATGTCCTCCCGCCATAAAATCTTCATACACTAAGTATTCTTTCCCTGCGTTTTAAACCCTTTGACTATTTCTGTTAGGTTTATGGAAGTTTTGTCGATTTGAAATTGGGATGCCTGAAAGGGCTGGCTTGTGACCTAAGGATTAAAAAAAGGGATTACAGCCTAATAAAAGGATGTGATGTAATCTTTACGGAGCTCTTCCCATTCAATAACAGAGGGGAGAAACAATTTAAATAAACCTTTAGGGGCGCAGATAGAATTTTAGGGGGAGTTTCATGTTTTCAGGGGGTTTTTATAAATTTAAGGGACCAGCATCCAGCTTACAAGCACAAGAAAGGAGGCAGCAAAGCCGCCTCCTTATATTATTAAGACTGTTGTTGGTTGTTTACTCTAGAAGCAGCTCTAGATTGTGCTTGAGCATTTTGTTGTCTTACTTCTTGAGCGCTAGTTTGACGCTCAGTTGCAAATTCAGTGCCGAATTGGCCTTGACCAGCTTGAGCACCCATACCTTGAGAAGCTTGAGATGTACCTTGAGAAGCTTGTTGGTTTTGTCTCTTTACTTCAGCAACGTTTGTTTGACGCTCAGTTGCAAATTCAGTGCCAAATTGGCCTTGACCAGCTTGAGCACCCATACCTTGAGAAGCTTGAGCGTTTTGTTGTCTAACTTGTTGAGCGTTAGTTCCAGCTTGAGATTGTCCGAAGTTGTTTGCCATGTTTATCACCTCCACGCTCATTAATGTAACCAAGATGCGCGAGGGATATCCTGTTTTTCAGAGTAAATTTTATCCAATTTTACACGAGCAGCGAACGTCCTCCATCCACGATAATGGTCTGGCCGCGGATCATGCTTGATTCTTCGGATATTAAGAACATTATTGTGTGAACTATATCTTCAATTTCCACCATTTTCCCTGCAGGCGTCTGGCTTGCTGCGTCACGAAGAAGTTCTTCGCGGTTTGGAAAATGCTTGAGGGCTTCTGTATCGATGGCACCGCCTGATACTGCATTTACACAGATGTTTTTTGCTGCCAATTCTACAGCCAGGTATCTGGTCAAAGCTTCCAAGGCAGCCTTGGAAACACCGACTGATGTATAGTTTTCCAGTACACGGATGGATCCAAGAGAACTGATGCTCACCATTTTTCCTCCGCCGTTTTTTTCCATAAGTTTTGCCGCTTCCTGGGCACAGAACAAGAACGCCTTGCTGTTGATGTCCATCGTCCAGTTCCAATGGGATTCCTCCAGCTCCATGGCGGGCCTTAATACACCGGACGCTGCATTGCTGACAAATACATCTAATCGCCCGAACACATTTTCAATTTCCTCAAACATCCCTCTTATTTTGGCTACGTCCCCGACATTCGCTTTTACAAGGAGGGTTTTTCTGCCTAAAGCCTCTATTTCTGATGCTACTTCTGCTGCAGCCGACCGGCTTCTCGCAAAATTGATTACAATGTCATACCCTTCTTTTGCCAGCCTTAATGCTGTCGCTCTGCCAATTCCTCTGCTGCTTCCTGTAACCAAAGCTACTTTTTGTGTCATCATTTATCATCCTTTCAAAAGATCCATGAATAATGGGCGGTTATTTTTTAAAAAATAATCCTTATTAACGAATAGGAGGTAATAGTATGTATGTCGGCCGAGATATGACCGAGCTTACCATGGTCCCAAAGTCAGAGTGGAAAAAAAGTGAACTAGCTTATTTTCATCAGTCCCTGCAACAAATGGTACCTTATTTAAATTCCGAAGGACAAGCGATTCATAGGGAAATCGTTAAAGAAATTGAAAATCGAGAAGGCCTAAACAGAAATCAGGCAGATTATACACACGGTACCCGCATTACCTTTGATTAGTAGACTGGCTTTTTAGCAGCTGGTAGGCTTTCCAGATTTTCTGGTGGGAAACAGGAAAAGCATAGCCTTCCACTTCAGATTCAGCAACCCATTTCATTTGGTGGGAGTTCATGATATTCTCGGAGACTTCTTCTGCTTTTCCGAGAAAGACTTCCATTTTCCATACCAGGTGGGAAAATGTGTGATCTATGCTGATTAGATGTTCGCCTAATTGCGGGATCACCTGTAGCTGTTCCTGGAATTGCTGACGGAATGACTCCCTCTTTGTTGCAACCGACGCATGAACCTCGTAGTTAGGGAACTCCCAAAGATTAGCAAGCAGACCTTTCGATGGTCTTTTTCTAATTAAGATTTCATTTCGGCTGTTTGAAATGACCGCGGCTGCAATCGGTACATCTCTGGTCTTTTTTTGTTGATTTTTAACCGGCAGCCGGGATTGCACTCCCTCGGCAAAAGCTTCACAGTGTTCCCGAACCGGACATAAAAGACATGCCGGGGTGCCAGGCGTGCAGATCATGGCTCCAAGTTCCATTAAGGCCTGATTGAATGAAGAAGTATGGGTTTCGTCAATTAATCTTCTTACGGCTTCTTCAAAGGTTTTTCTAGTTCTGGGCTTTGCAATATCCTCTTCAATCAGTAATATCCTGGACAATACCCGCATTACATTACCGTCTACTGCCGGCTCCGGCTTTCCATAAGCGATACTCAGGATAGCTCCTGCCGTATATGGGCCGACCCCTTTTAGCTTTGAAATTGCTTCAAGCGTATCGGGTACAACCCCATTATACTCGGCTGCCACTTCCCGAACTGCACTTTGAAGGTTTCGGACTCTTGAATAGTACCCGAGCCCTTCCCATGCCTTCAATACTTTTTCTTCATCTGCCTCCGCTAATTCCTCAAGGGTCGGGAACCATTCCATAAACCGATTGAAGAAAGGGATTACGGTGTCTACCCTCGTTTGTTGCAGCATGATTTCAGAAACCCACACTTTATAAGGATTCTTGTCTTTCCTCCAGGGCAGATCTCGTTGTTCCTTTTCAAACCAGGAAATAAGATCCTGGCGAAACAAAGGGATATTCATTTTCTCTAAAATATGCAAATTATTCAATTCATTTTTCCTCCGGATGTTAACTTTTAGCTAGAAAGGGAATATATCAATAAGATTTTCGTTTATAATTGATAACAATTAAAATTCAATGCGAATATGTTACTATACCTTGTTTATTGCGCTCGGGTGGATAGTGGATAAATCAATTTCGAATCATCCAAGATATAATAAAGAACGTTCAGATGTAATACTTTACACATTTGCGGTTAGGAGGTGGCCTATTGGATACTGGAACACATTTTGTTATGGGCATCGCAATTGGTGGTCTGGCTACGCTGGACCCAGCCATCGGGGAGCATTCTGTAACAGCTCAGGCTGTTCTGTTTGGCGCAATCTTAGGCCAGCAAGCTCCGGATATCGATACCGTATTAAAGCTAAGAAATAACGCTGTTTATATTAGGAACCATAGAGGCATTACCCATTCTATACCAGCGGTTTTGTTTTGGCCGCTGTTAATATCTGGTTTCCTCGCAATCATTTTTCCTGAAGTCAATTTCCTGCATTTATGGATGTGGACGTTCTTTGCCGTTGCGCTTCATGTTTTTGTCGATCTGTTTAATGCGTATGGGACGCAGGCAATAAGGCCTTTCTCATCAAAGTGGGTCGCTTTTGGAATAATAAACACCTTTGATCCTATCATATTCGGCATTCATATCGCCGGAATTATTCTCTGGGGTTTTGGTCTTCCTCCAGGTCCAACTTTTGTAGCGATGTATATCATTATTGTGATTTACTATGTGCTGAGGTTTATTGAACGGAATAAAGTAAAGCATTCTGTATTAAAGATCCTGCCAGATGCTAAGAAGATTATTATATCACCTACGTTAAGATTCCATAGATGGCGGATCGCAATTCTTACAGAAAAAGAATTCATAGTGGCGAGGTCACATGACCGGGCATTAACGATTCTGGATACGTTCGAGCGTGTTCCTTTGCCTGAGAGCAAAGTGCTGGATGCCGCAAAGCACGATAAAAACCTATCAGCCTTTTTGTCTTTTTCACCCGTCTACCGATTTGAGATAAAAGAAGGGAAGGATATATCGGAGGTCCGATTTATCGATTTAAGATACAGAAGTAACGGATATTATCCATTTGTCGCCGTTGTCCATCTAGATAAGAACTTGAATATCATTAATTCTTACACCGGTTGGATTTTTAGTGAGGAAAAACTCAGAAAGAAATTGGATATACTCCCAGGCTGATCGGCCTGTAAAAAAGCTGGCTCAATAATGAGAGCCAGCTTTTTTAATGTACTTCATCTTCCCCATCCAATAAGTGCTTATATTTAGGATTATTGGCCATGAATTCGTGCAGCCTTCCTCCATAACTTTCAATAAATTGCCTGACATATTTCTCGGTCATCTCACTGCCCCGATATTCATGACCGGCTTTAGCATATGTAGCCTCAAAGTCCTCCCAAAGCAGCTCGACCCAGGTCTTCGCTTTGGTTGATGACAATTTTGAATTCTTCTCAAGGAGGAGATTTGTAAGCACCTCGATATAATTATTCATACATCCTTACACCACCTGTTCCTTATTTTATAAAACATACTTCATTTTGATTAACTCATACTAAGATTAGGCGAACAGCATTGCATTCAAAAAGGAGGACAAACATATGAGCAACAAAGATCGAATCTTCCCAGGTGACGTCCATGGCAATGACGCAGGACCAAGAGCTAAGGCTGAATACGCCTCTAAACGTCCTGACGGAACCATCAATACACATCCGCAGGAACGTATGAAAGCTTCCTCTTTAAGAGCTCGTTAGAATTTTAAAATTGGTGTGACGGAGAGTGACTTTTTATGAAAAGCCATCATCATCGGCCGGCTCCATTTAAACATCGCCATGGTCCTAGACATGCCAAGGCTAAAACATTTGGTTTGGATAGGCTTCCGCAAAATGTAACTGATTTTGGAACGAATGTTGAGGGTTCACTGAAAAGCTGACCCTTGTTTATAAAAACCGGCTTCCAGGGCCGGTTATTTTACTTCCTTCAAGAGTGATATGGGAAGGGCTTCTTCGTGATTGCTTCCGGTTAAACGATAGCCCCAAGCAAACACTCCGTTCAAATATTGGATTTTAAAGTATTCTCCCGGAGCACCTTCAATCTCATACAATTCTCCTGGTTTAAAATCATCCGGATTCAGCAGGTAAGCTTTTGCCATTGCTGCCTTTCTTTCTAAAACGGCATATTCATTTACCATACCCATTTGTTCGGCTTTTCTTGCCTTTTCATTAAGGGTATTTATCTCCTGCTGCAATTCATAAGCTGTCAACGTACTATATCTCTTCTCACTCATTGGTTCCCCTTCTTTCAGCTGCCAATAGATTAATGATTTTGAAAGTCTTCAATTCCTTCATCAAGGAACCGGTCGATAAGCTCCGAGGCAAAGCCCTTTCGGTATAACGCCTGTTTCATTTTTTGCCGATATTCAAATCCTGTGAACTTCTGATATCTCCTATGTGCTTTCATTCCTTGAACAAGTATTGCGTCCCACTCGTCATCTACATCTTTTTCAAAAGAAATCCCTCTGATTGCTTCCTGAATGATATCAGAGGAAAAACCTTTTCTCATTAGTGCCAGCTCCGTTTTCTGCCTGCTTTCACGTGCTGAGGAGCTTTTCGCCTGTTTAACTGTTTTTTCAGCCAGTTTCAGGGCGTTTTCCAGTTCCATTTCATAAGAATATTCCTTTAAGCCGGTTTGGATATTCTGCTCGGATATCCCCTTCTCCTTCAGCTCTTTATAAATGATCCCTTTGCCCTTTACACTGCTGTTCATTTGGGTACGGACATAAGCTATTGCAAATTGAGAATCATCCAAATAATTATATCCATACAGTTTATGGATCACTTCCTGGATAACATGGTCTCCATATTCCTTTTTCTTCAAAAGGGTCCTTATTTCCGTTTCAGTCCTCATCCGATGGGATAAATAATGAAGAGCCTGATTTAGTCCTTTTTGAATATCTTCTTGAAAACCAATCTCTATGAAATCGAACTCATTTATCTCTTTGCCTTTTTTTAAATCAAATTTAATGAGGACATCTTCATCAACGCTAAAAGCATATTCCTCGCCTTTTCCTTTATCGATAAAAATATTAAATCGGTCCGCCCGTTTTTTTTGAGCGGTTATCTTTGAAATACGGGCCACATACAACACCCCCATGTTCATAATGTACCATATTCTTAAAGGGTTTTCTTCTAGTAAGCACGAATAATCATTTCAGGAGGGATCATATGAACATTGTACTCGCTGGAGGAACTGGTTTCGTAGGCAGTCAGCTTATGCGTTTGCTGGTTAACGAAGGACATCAGCTTTATATTCTTACAAGAAATCCTCATCGATATAAGGAAGAAAAGTCCGTTGTATATATTCAATGGCTGAGCGGCCCCAACCGTCCTGAATTTAGCCTCCCACAGATCCATGCAATCATTAACTTGTCCGGTGAATCGTTAAATGCAGGTAGATGGACTCCGCAGCAAAAAAATAAAATTTTGGCCAGCAGGATTTCAACTACAAGGGAGATCAACCGTCTCATCAGTTTCATGAAAAAAAAGCCTGATGTTCTGATTAACGCAAGTGCGATCGGCTTCTATGGCACATCCTTGGACAACACCTTTGACGAAAGTACTACAGAAGCTGGATCCGACTTCCTTGCTCAAACAGTCTATCAATGGGAATCCGAGGCGCTAAAGGCTGAACAGTTTAAGGTCCGGACGGTCCTGGCCAGGTTTGGAATTGTATTAGGAAAAGATGCGGGTGCTTTGCCAAAAATGCTTCTTCCCTACAAACTATTATTTGGTGGAAAAATCGGCAGCGGTAAACAATGGATGTCATGGATCCATGCTGAAGATGCTGCCCGTGCTCTTTTATTTTTGTTATTACATAACGACATAAGCGGACCCGTCAATTTGACCGCACCAAACCCAGTCCGAATGGATGAATTCGGTCGAACAATAGGAAAGGCATTAAAAAGACCTCATTGGCTGCCAGTTCCCTCCGTTGCACTCAAACTGGGGTTAGGCGAAATGAGCATGCTTGTTCTTGAGGGTCAAAAAGCGGTACCTGAAAAATTATTATCTAAACACTTCACCTACCGCTTCCCAGAGCTTATGCAGGCACTTTGTGAAATTTTGAAGAAGTAATGAACATGTATGATTTTTTTAGCAGAGGGAAAAATGGGTATTATCACTTAAAAGGAGATGGTAATGATGGAAAAGAAACGCAATGATAAACAAAAAAGCTATTTAACCAGCATGCAGGAAGTTACCTACAAAAGAGAATTCAAAAAAGCTGACCGCGCTGCAGGTTTTACAAAATAACCTGTCTTATTTACCATACATAGAGAGTGGCCTTGAGGAAAATTCTATTAGAAGGAAGGTAAAAGCCTTCCAAGTCATCATCATTTGGAGGAGGCATTCTAATGGCACGTTCCCGAGGCCGTAACCATAGCAGAAACAAACAGAACTTACCGCTGACACCAAAAGAGCTCAAACACGACGGTATTGATGTGGAATTTTCTGAAAGCTTAGCCGACACAGATGATATGGAAGCTCAGGCCCGTTCTAAAGCAGCGGACCAGCGGGCAAAGCAAAAATGAGGCAAAACAAGTAACGAAGAGCAGGGTAGATCCCTGCTCTTTCTATCTTTAATCCGGATGAAAATTCTAAATCATCTGTTAATTTATCCACAAGGTAATTTGATATTTGTGGATAGACCCCTATTCATCTCGAGACTAAAGTTCCAGATAACAACTGTTATCCACAATACCCTCCCCTACCTTTTTGTGGATAATGTGAATAACCTGTTGATTACTTGATATTCAGGCACTGAGTCTGTGGATATCCCAGTGAATAACTTCCAACACCAGGGAGTCCCATTTTCCGTGATGAATCTTCCTTATAGACCATATATTTTTAAGATTCTCTAACCATTGCTAAACCGAAACAGAAACAAAGAACTCCTCGTATAGTGAGTGTACCGCTCTGTCTTCATCGACTTCTTTTACACCGAACATCATGCTGACCTCTGATGACCCTTGATTGATCATTTCAATATTTACTCCACAATGGGCTAGTGCCCTTGATGCTCTGGCAGTCGTACCCACATTATGGCGCATTCCCTCGCCAACGATCATGATAAGAGCTAAATTTCTTTCTATTTTCACTTCATCCGCTTCCAGCTCAGTGAAAACTCGATTCCTAATAGCCTCTTCCATTTCATTTCCAATTTCATTCTGGCGTAAAATAATCGAAATATCATCAATCCCTGAAGGAGAATGTTCATACGATAAATTAAAATCTTCAAGAATTTGAAGAAGTTTTCTCCCAAACCCCAGCTCACGATTCATTAAATACTTGCTCACGTATATGCTGCAAAATCCTTTAGCGCTGGCAATACCGATCACTGGTCCATTCGTAATAGTACGCTGGTTTACAATTTTTGTACCCGGAGCTGAAGGATTATTCGTATTTTTGATGTGAACAGGAATTCCCGCACGATAGGCAGGTATTAATGCTTCATCATGGAGAACACTAAATCCTGCATATGATAATTCTCTCATTTCCCTATATGTCAGCTCACGGATTTCTTTCGGGTTTCTTACAGTGATAGGATTTACTGAATAAACTGCGTCGACGTCCGTGAAATTTTCATATAGTTCAGCATGGATCGCATTTGCAAGAATTGAACCCGTTATATCTGAACCGCTTCTTGAAAAAGTCAGGATCTCCCCGCTTTTACTGTACCCAAAGAAGCCTGGGAAAACGAGAATTCCAGATTTTTCTTTCAAGGATGCAAGGTTTTCGTACGATTCAGCAAGCACCTGCGCATTACCCGGCTGGTCTGTTACAAACAGCCCTGCCTCCAAAGGATTTATGTAATGAGCCTCCTTACCCTTTGAATTAAAATAAGCAGCTAATAACCTTGCTGTATTGTCTTCTCCACCAGCCTTAACTCTATCCATATATTTCTTATTATTACTGATACTCATTGTAAGCCTGGCTATAATATCAGCACGTATGTCCGAGATGATATCTGTGTAAATTCCCAATTCAACGGCGATAGAATAAAACCTTCCCACTACCTGTTCGAGAAGTCCTTCGTTGATTTCACGGTATGTTAAATAATAATCCGCATTTTCAATAAGCAGGTCTGTAACTTTTTTATCCGATTTATGCCTTTTACCGGGAGCCGATACAACTATAATCTTTCGTGCCGCGTCAGATAAAACAATATGATATACCTTTTCAAATTGTTCCCCCGATGCCAATGAAGACCCGCCGAACTTAACAACTTTCATTTCTACAACTCCCTCCTGAATTATTCTGAAAATTATATTTAATTATAATCTTTTCAGGGGAAGAATCAAGGTAAAATTCCACTTCATGAATACAAATGTATCTTTCCTAACGACACAAGAGGAAATATCCCAATATTTAGGTGTTATTTCTTTATTAAACCGGGTAAAGATAAGCAGAGATAGAATTATACGTACAGGAGGAGAAAAAATGGTAATTGTTTATATAAGTCTGGCTGCCATTGTGCTATCGCTTGTGTTCCTTGGGGTTTATGCATTCAAAACGTTCAAAAGAGTTAAGCCGGCCATCAACTCTCTCTCAGAAACAGCTGCACGTCTTCAGCAGAAAACAGACACAATAAAAGTAGAGTCCACACAATTAACAGAAAATCAGCAGCAGCTTATGACCGATATCCAGGTAAAGAAGGAAGCTGTAACGTCTACGATCGAAAATGCAAAGCAGACACCTAAGCCGATCATTCAGCTATGGAAAAGATTCAAACCTGAATCTAAAGCAGATAAAAAGCCTAGCAGCAAAACGAAAAAGCTGCTAGCCAGCTACGGGCGGGGATAATCCCCCGCTTTTTTTGTTTGTAATATCATAAAAAATTTGTCAAATCTTATCGCTTCCCGTTAGTATTACGTTAAACTGCACAACTTGTCTCTTTTTTGTAACAAAAATAGCAATCCTCTGAAACATTCCTGTCACACAACATTGTTATTCTATTCCTACGAAACAAAGAAAAGGAGATTAGAAGTCTTGAAAAAAATATCTATCTTTGTAAGTATGATAATGATGTTGACATTTGGAGTCTCTGGAGTTGCTTCGGCTAGTTCTAATACATATTCAGTTAAATCAGGAGATACCCTTTGGGGAATCTCGAAAAAATACCATATATCTGTAGCGAAGCTAAAAAGCTTGAACAAACTATCTTCTGATCGAATCAAACCAAAACAAATCTTAAAACTATCTGCTGCCAAACCTGCTGTAAAAACAGCAAAAGCAGTATCAAAGGCAAAGCCAGCGCCAAAAGCAAAGGCACCTGCTTATAAAGAAATAACGGTTACCGCAACAGCTTACACAGCAAGCTGCGGAGGCTGCAGCGGAATCACAGCTACAGGCCTAAACCTAAAAAAGAACCCTAATGCTAAAGCTATTTCAGTGGATCCACGAATCATCCCGCTTGGCTCTAAAGTATATGTACCAGGCTATGGATATGCAGTAGCTGCCGACAAAGGAAGTGCGGTTAAAGGGAAAAAGATCGATGTCTTTATCTCAAGCAAATCAAAAGCCATTCAATGGGGAAGAAAAACAGTTAAGATTAAAGTAATGAAATAATAGAAATTGACGAACCAGCCTCCTTTACTGTAGGCTGGTTTTTTTATATGACTTGATTAATATTACGCGCGCAGATGGTAACATTGAGTGTTGTCTGCGGGAATCCTTCTTAATTTCCCCTCTAAAATATTCAAACGACTCATAATGTTGTTATCCCCATAAAAAAACGGCCCTTGTAAACTGCCAAATTTTATTTGCTAGAGTCTTTCTTATATTTAAGTACTTACTCTTTATTTAAAGGGTCACTCTTATAATTTATTTAGATTTTTAAAAACAGCTCTTAAAATGGCTGTCCGTTACCCATTTTATATGTGCTTTTGAATTCGTGTCTTCAACTAAAAAACCCCTACAATGAATGCACGTATAGAGATACTCTGAATTGACTCCAGGTATTTTGCTGTTGAACTAAGCGGATAAGATTACAAAGTTTACCTAATTTTACTTAATTTAGTTATACCAAGGGGAAATTGGGGACAGTCCCCTATTTCCCTTACCACACAAATAATCCCACCAGCATGGCGCTCAATAGTGATACGCCTATTCCGCTCACTAATAGTTTCCATACGTTTTTTCCGATGATTCCTGATTTTTCTTCGCTTAGTATGGAGTTGTAGGTTCCGTAAATCATGCCCACTGTGCTGAAGTTGGCGAATGAGGTCAGGAATGTTACCGCTACTGCGATAGTATGCTCGTCCAGGTCTTTAAGGCGGTCCTTGATATCCAGCATGGCTACAAATTCGTTTGTTGTAATCTTGATTCCCATTAATTGGGCGACATACAGGGCGTCGCTTCCTGATAATCCCAGCAGATATGCAAACGGACTGAAGATAATTGAGAAAATCTTTTGGATGGTCAGACCGTGTACAATGAAGCCTAAGATCCCATTTAGCGCTGCCGTTAATGCTACATAGCCGATCACCATCGCGGCAATAACGATTACCATGTTGATTCCAACCAGCATACTGTTGGAAATGGTGGAGAAGAAGTCTTTTCTTTCTTCTTTTGGCGGTACATATACAATATCTTCTTCCTTGCTGACATCCCCGGGATTAAGGATACTCGCTATTAGGAGTGCATTTAGGCAATTCAAAGGAATGGCCGCAAACACGTACTGGGCGGGAACCATGGACAGATAGGCTCCTATGATGGATCCGCTGATACTGCTCATACTCATGATTCCGAAAGTCAGCAGCCGGTGTTCTTTTAACACAGATAACTGCTGGCGGATAACAGCCAATGCTTCCGTGTTTCCAAGGAACATCATTTGAATGGAGAAGAAACTCTCAAGTTTGGGAAGTCCGGAAATCTTAGAAATGACCCAGCCTACTTTATCAATAAGCCAGGTTAATATGCCAAAATACGATAATATATCAAAGAATGTAATGATAAATATGATGGGCATTAAGGCACTGAAAAAGAAGTCTACATTTTCATTGGCCATAGCAGACGGGAAAACGAATGAAATCCCTTGAGAGGCACATGAAATCAGCCAGGTGAAAAATGCAGCGATTTGGTTAATAACCCAGCTTCCTACCCGGGTCCCCAGCATAAACCAGGTAATGAGAGCTTCTACTACAAGTAAAATAATGATGGATTTCCACTTTACTTTTTTCTTATTTGGCGAACAGAGAAATACTAAACCAAGAACGACAAATACACCTAACAAATTTAAAAGAAAGAACATGTGTGTGATCAACTCCTGAAGATTATTCTTTCCTACAAAAAAAGCTCTTATTCCCATACCTGCTGATTGGCAGAGCAATGAGAAGAAGAGCTTGATAAAGAGATTCGAATAATATACAAAGAACAAAGAAAAGGAATCTGCTTTTATTCTATAAATCCAGATAAATGAGAAATCCGCTACACAGGAACCGGATCAGCCCGCTGAAATTTTCAGAAACGTACTTAATGATTCACGCGGACCTATTTCTACTAATTCCTGTTTACGGTGCAATTCTCCGGTTCTAGCCATCCAGGGCTCTACACAAATGAAATCCTGGTCCGCTTCCGACCATAAATATATGTATTTAAATTCTGGACCGTATTGCATGGTTATATGTTTGTGTGTATCTGGCAGCTCAAAACCAATTTCTCGGTTGCTCGAATCAATCAAAGCCAATGATTCCTTTTTATCTGAAAGGTCTATTGATTCTGCAATAGAATGCGTATTCAAATCATTGTAGTCAAAATAGTGCTGTGCGTCGGTAGTATAATGTAAGTCTTTCTGCTTTGTCCAGAAATAAGGGTGAAATCCGGCGTAAATCGGCATGCTGTCGTCTGAATGATTAAGGTACTCCTGGGTGATCGTCAGTGTCCGGCCCTTGAGGGAGTAAGTGAACTCAAGCTCAAAATCAAACGGAAACGACTGCTTAGTATCTTCATTACTGCTTAGCTTCAAGGTCATCGAAACCCCATTGTCCGTGCTTGTCCGCACCACTTCCCAAGGATAGTTTCTGGCAACACCGTGATTTTTCATAGAATAGACCTGTCCGCCCCATTCATATTGACCATTGTTTAACTGTCCTGAAATCGGGAAAAGAATCGGAATCCCCCCTCTTACATTTGCATCTCTGTTATAGAAAGTTTCCTTATTGAGGAACAACAATTCTTCCCCATCCACGCCAAACCCGATAATAAGCCCTCCTCTTTCAGGCGCGACCTTCAGCCATGAATCTGACTCCATGTCTGTTAATTCATAGATTTTATATTCTCCATCTTCATATTGTTTAATTTGATACATATGTACACCATCCTTCCTTAGTTTGTTTGTTAGAAAAGAACCCCCGGGTTCCCTCTATGTGACTGAACCAACTATCTATTTAAACCAGCCTTTTTCTTTGGATTGGGTAATCGCTTCAATCCTATTCTTTACTTCCAGCTTATCCAGAATGGTTGAAATATAGTTGCGGACTGTTCCTGTTTTAATGCTCAGCTCATCTGCTATCTCTTTTGTATTCTTGCCGTCTGCTACTAATTCAAGAACTTCCTTCTCCCTGTCAGTCAAAGGGTTCTCTTCCCCATATACATCATCCATGAGTTCAGGGGCATAAATGCGTTTCCCCCCGACAATGGACCTTATCGAGCTTGCCAGCTCCTCACTTGGGCTGTCCTTCAATAAATACCCGCTCACACCTGCTTTAAGCGCACGCTGAAAATACCCTGATCTTGCAAATGTAGTAAGAATGATAACTCTGCATCCTGCGTCCTTAATTTCTTCAGCCGCTTCTAAACCAGTCTTTCCTGGCATTTCTATATCCATTATACATACGTCAGGCTTTAGTTTGTTCACGAGAGAAACGGCTTCTGCCCCGTTACTGGCTTTACCCACTACACTCATATCCTCTTCTAAATTCAGTAATGAACCTAACGCTCCCAGAAGCATTTGCTGATCTTCTGCAATCACTATGGTTATCATTCAAGTTCCTCCCTATCTATATGCTTTGAGTCATTCGGTACTTTTATGATTAGTGTTGTTCCCCCAGTCATCTGCATCTCAAGGCTGCCGTTAATAAATTCCAATCTTTCTTTCATGCCGATTAATCCGTATCCTTTTGCCAGCCCTTCATCTGGATTCTTGAATATTCCGTTATCTCTTACCGTAACCCGGATTTCATTCCATGCTTGTTCGATGGATACGAAGCAGGAAGTAGCACCGCTATGCTTGACTACATTATTGATAGCTTCTTTCAAACACATGCTGAGGATATTTTCCGTAAGTAATGTTGTCTTTGTCAGAGGGCGTTTCTGTTCGAGGACCAATTCAATCTCTGCCGCCTTTAGAATCTGCTGGATCCGTACGATTTCTTCTTTTAATCTGATTCCCCGCATTGCAGAAACCATTTTCCGAACCTCGTTCAAGGCCGTTCTAGCGGTCTGCTGTACATCCTTTAATTCTGTCCGTGCCTGCTCAGGATCTTTATATATTATTTTTCTTGCTAAATCACTTTTTAATCCTATGAGAGACAGTTTCTGGCCCAGAGTATCATGAAGATCCCGGGCAATCCTCTCGCGTTCCTCCAATTTTGAAAGCTCCGAAATACGCTTGTTCGCATCTTCAAGCTTTTCTTCCAGCTGCCCGCGCTCTTTACGGTTATGCAGAGTGAAAGGTAAAAGGATAACACTGATCCAAGCAACAATAACAAACGGAAGCTGTTTTAAAAAAAGATCATCCCGCAGTAGGATACTCGAGTTTATCGACACCGAGGTACTGATTAAATGAATAAAATAAAGAGTGAAAAAGGCGATGCGATCTTTTATGTTGCCGATAAAGTAAGCAAGGAAAAAAGCAAAATAGACATAGCTGAAAAGACTGGTAGAGGTTATGGAAATAGCGATCAAAATTAAAGTCCAAAGATAAACGGGCCACCCTTTAGATATGAAGGCAATCCGATAGAAAACAAAAAATAAAACTGTCAGTAAGATCCCCACAATAATTTTAATAGTTGAGGAAGATTGAAAGATAAAATAGAAAGGCAGTATGCATAATACAGTCCATAAATAAGGTGTAATCCCTGAAATTTTCTGAAACGCAAAATATTTTTTTAGCATGTTAGTACCTCATTTTCAAAATAAACTGTCCGGTAACTACAAAGTAATCTCTTACCCATAATAACATGTAATGGAGAAGGAATGTGCTGCTGTCCATTCTCTAAAGTAATCGGGAGTTATCAAAAAAACACGCTGGCAGCGTGTTTTCTAAGGGGTTGGTTTCATAATCATCCAGCTATGCAGTGAATGAATGGAAAAACCGTTATAGCTCTGTAACGGTTGATATTGATTCCGTACCATTTCTAATTGATTATCCATATAAGACTGATTGTAATCATAAAATGAGAGAAAGTTTCCTTCAGATGATTCAGCAGTTTCGATCCCTATTGAGACCTTTTTATTCCTTAGTGAGGCGTAATTCATTTCATTCTGCACAAGGCCGATAATTCCGTTTGGGCCCTCAGCCGCATTACGATAGGCCATGATCGTAACGGAATCGGTTTGATTAATGATCCATTCAGAAAGAATTCCTTTTCCATATTTGTTGCTGTATTTCCTTTCATCAAACCAGAAGGGGATGTCTAGAGCGAGGTTCAGCCCTAACTTCTTTGAGGATTGATAGGAGCTCATCACAACATTCTGATAAGCCAGGACTGTCTTGCCATACTGGCTGTCCCAGCCCTCATATAGGTAAGGTTCCACATCTAAGTGGACTCCAGAAAATTTTTCTTCTGGCAGTACATGGCTTTGATAGTCCTGAAGCCAATCAAAAAAGAGCTGCTGATAGACTCCGCCCCCGGGAGATACCCAGCCAGGAGCACCATCAAGGGCGTGCACTTTAATGTTTCTATTACTTGCTTGATGAATGAACTGTTTGTATGAATCTGGCCCTATGTCTCTATTAATTTGAAGAAATACATCTGTAACAAAATGGCTTTCGAGAAAATTCAGAAGTTCCTCTTCCCTTGTCTCAATTTGGTCTGTATCCCATAACCAGGTAGACCGGGGTTCTATAGTTTCTTCAGCTGATGCTTTTTGTTTGCTCATCGGATACATCCCACCTGCCAGCAGCATTATCATACCAGTCATTAGAAAAAGCTTCTTCAATTTTTTTCCTCCTTCACTGAATAGCCACTTCCTTCAGTAAAAGGAGAATGGCGGCTTGGCAGCCATACAGCAATTGCTGCTTAGGCCCATAGCTTTGCGTCCTGGTCTTTCGACAAGTATGCCTTTTTCATTTGTTCTTTGTATTTATTATCGGCCGTTCCAGAAAGATTTGAAGAAAAAAACAAGGTCACCTGCCCCTTGTCCAGTCGCAATTATATAATGGAAGTATCTTTGTCCACGCCTTTCCCCAGTTCAGCAAGGTCCATTTCTGCCCTATCCAGTTTTGCCCTCTCATCTTCCTGGACGTTCAGCGTTTCTTTAAGCTGGAACAGAAGGGTTTCGTGAATGTTCTTTAATGATGTAACACTGAGAGGTACCTCATCAGAAACTCCACCCCTTTTTTGCGCATCTGACGACTGAAGCTGTCTTAGCATGTTTACCGCTGTAGAAATCTGGTTTTTCCACAGTGGGATTACTGTCATGATGGAGGATTGCACCTTCTCCGCCAGTACTTGATTGGAGTGCTGAATCATACGGATTTGTGCCGCACTCTGCAGGGAGAGCTCCCGGCTGATTTTTAAATCGTAAAGACGTTTATCCAGCAGCTCCGCAAATTGGTGAAAATCGCTGATTTCCTGCTTCTTAATTGGATGGTCCGCATTGCCTGCTGAAGACTGAAGATCAGGGATCGTTTTCTGCAGCAAATCTTTCAGTTTGGTTTCACCGGCGGTAATATAGGCGTCCAAATGGTGAAAGTAAACCAGATTGCTCTCATACAGCTTTTCTAGATCCGTAAAATCCATTAACAGAATCTCTTTGCTGCGATCAAGCTTAATGCTTAGCCGGTCAATGGCTGCGCCTGCTTTTTGAAAGCGGGACAACACCTCCTGAATGGGACGGGGCTTCCTGCCCAGCAGGCGGCCGAACACAGAAGGACGTGAAAGCTTCAGTTCCTCCGGATCCACCTCACTCAGTTTTTTCATCAGCTCAAGTATTATATCGCCTATTTCCCCGACATCTTTCTTTTGAACATTTTTTAGCATCGCATTGGAAATCTGCACTAATTTTGACTGTACGGTAAGGCCGAATGAAAGGATGCTCTGGTGATTCCGTATCTCAATCTGACTTTCGAGATCATCGGGATCAGCCTTTTGAATATAACCGAATTCGGATGGCATAGCTTTGCTATCCCGGGTCAGCCCTTCCGCAGGAAAAAGGAGCTTGTATCTGCCGTCCAAGTAATCACCCGCTTTCTCCTTCATCAAGGTGTTTCATGAGCTGTTTTCATTGTCTGCTTGGCCACATCTAACTCGAATTGAAGCTGATTAACATCATTAGCAAGAATTTGATATAAATCTTTTTCAATCGATTCGCTAAGGACATCAATTGTCCGTCTTGTTTCAATAAGAGATTGCTCTATTTCAGCACTCTTTACAGGCTGTGCAGCTAAAAAGTTATATTTCTCTGTCAGTTCAACCGCAGAATCCAGATGTGAGAAATAGAATTCATTGGCAAGATAAAAACGTTTTGGTTCTTTTTTTGTAAGGCTGTAAATTTTTCTGGTTACCCGAATCAAGTCCATTCTTTGTTTAATAGAGGAGATATGACGGTTCAGCACCAGAGCTTTATTCAAACGAAAAATTTTCCGTTTTGCTTCCTCAAGGTTTTTTTCAATATACTTATATTCTTTCCTGGTGAGTCCGTGTTTTCTTAGAAAGCGTATTTTCATTACAGCCGCGCTTAAGAAATAAACCGCAATTCCGAGGATAAGTGATATGGCAAAGGACAAAAGAAAGGTCTGTTCAAAAGCAAAAAAACTGAGTAGCAGCCCTGCGGCCCCAGTCGGAAGAGCAAGAAACAGTGCAGCGAATAAAGTGAAAATCCTGTTCATATAATCGACTCCTATCGTAAGACTCTTTTCATATCATACGTTGCAATACGATAATGGTTTCATATCAGTACATATAAAACATAAGGAAAATCCTGTATATTCTTAAGATACACTAAATTAGCCTGCTTTTCTATAGACCCTGATATGTAAATATGCTAAGACTTGAGGCTTATTTTCTCGACAACATCATTTCTCAAACTTAATGGGTAGATTTGATTCAGCCAGACGTCTGTCACTATATTTTTAAATCAATCGATGATTCTTATTGGTACTAAAGGGGGCTTTTCTTGCAAAAAAAAAGCATAACCTATGGATATGCTTTCTCATTTAAGGAATGTATTGTTCAGAAATCTTAATAATCGTGCCATTCTTCACTTCAATATGAAAAGGGATATCACGGTAACGTGATTTTTTCATCTCTTTCTTAAAGGTAGAAAGAGAGATTCTTTGTTTCTTAATATCATACGTTTTTTCTATCTGGTAAGTTACCATGGTAATCACTGCATTTTTCGCAACCGGAAGAGTCCTGATCTTTGGATTCACGTTTCGGATATAATAGTCATCCACCGCATAGCATTTGCCTCTGTCCCAGTAGCAGGCCTTATCCTTGTAAGCTTCCTTATTCGCACGCTCTCCCCTGAACCATTGAATATAGTCCGCTTTCACATACACTCCCTTGCTGTTGGTTCCAACTGAATTAAAGTAAGTGGTTTGTTTATCGATAGAAGCTGCAGCTGAAGTAACGGCTGGAACGAGAAGACCTGCTAATAATAGGAATGCACTAAGCCATTTTTTCAAATTTCCTCCTCCTAGTATCTGACTAATATCAGTATATGATTCTAGTAAAAACAGTCATTCCTCTATTTTCTAATTACCCCAATTTTCCCAAAATACTCTTACCTATATGGACGTTTCGGAATGAATTAAGTTTCAAGAATCCCGAAATTTTGTTGGAAATTTTTTAATCCTTAGGCAGCATCCCTGCATAAACTTTTATATACATCTGTATTCAGCCGTGATGTTTCTTCTAAATTCGACATAAAATGTAGAAACAAATTATAAAATACGACCTTTTTTCACATAATAAGGAAAAAAGCAGAGGTGAATACTGTGGGCTTGTTTAGTAAATTCTCTGAATGGAACCATGCAAGACAGGAGAAGTTTTTATCTGAAATGGAAGCCTTAGGCTCTTGTCCTGACTGCCGGGGACGCGGCTTTAATTCTTATACTCCGAACGAATTTTATTATTCGAATGTATATGACTGCCCTGGGTGCAATGGCAGCGGCTTATATTCGGACTGGGCTGAATCCCAGGCAGAAATGTAGCAAAGGCGTTATTCCAAGGCCCCTCCTTCTTTGCAGGAGGGGCTTTAAATGTTTTTCTTTTGCTTGATCATGAAATATATAAGAGAATAGTTACAGGCAGGAAAAGGTCTTTATAAAATGGAGGTTAGATTACATGATTGGATTTATCGGTCTCGGCATTATGGGAAGCCGAATGGCAAATAATCTACTGAAGAGTGGCTATGAGGTCATCCTGCATAATCGTTCTAAGGCTAAAGCAGATCATCTATTAAAGGAAGGCGCGATTTGGGCCGAATCCCCCCGGCAGGTCGCACAGCAGGCAGATATCATTTTTACCATGCTGGCTAATCCTCAGGTAGTGGAATCTGTTGCCCTTGGGAAAGATGGGTTTTTGGAGGAATTTCCTGCAGGCAGGCTGTGGGTGGATTGCAGCACAGTAGATCCATCCTTCACACGAAAAATGGGGGAGGAAGCATTGAGACGCGACATCCGTTTTCTAGATGCCCCCGTCGCTGGATCTAAAATCCCAGCTGAAAAGGGAGAACTAGTCTTCCTTGTCGGTGGTGATGAAAAAGACTTGGAAGAAGCAAGGCCAATGATGGAAGTAATGGGAAAAGCCATTCAGCATCAAGGGGAAAACGGGAAAGGCTCTTCTATGAAATTAGTGGTTAATCTTATGCTTGCCCAATCAATGGCAGCTTTTTCAGAAGCCATTACACTGGGACAATCTATGGGTCTGGAAAAAGAGACGGTCATGAATACCCTGCTTGGCGGTGTAACCGCAGCACCATTCCTAAACAGCAAGAGAGACAAGCTCCTGCATGGTAACTATGAAGCGGAATTCCCGCTTGAACATCTGCAAAAAGACTTGCAGCTCGTGTCTCAGGCAGCCTACGAACATAACGTTTCCCTTCCCATCGCAAATGTCACAAAGGAAATTTACGGCTTAGCTAAACAATTTGGATACAGCAAAGAAGACTTTTCAGTGATCTATAAATTTTTATCTGCTAGAATGTAACGAAAAAAACCAGAGAGCGTCAGCTCTCTGGTTCTTCGTTATACAAGCTTTCGGTCCCAATGGCGGTGGACCGCAATGGCTTCAGTGAAGTCTTCCGCAAACTGAGACATATTTTCTCCTGTAACTACTCCGGGATAATTGTCCAATTGATTCTCCTCTATCCAGGATATACCTTCATGAGTAGCCCCTAAAGGTTTATAATGAGAAAAGGCTTCATTAATAAAGTAAGCTGTCTGCTGTTTGGATTCGGCGCTTCCCGCACTGCCTCCGGCAGCATAAAGAGCGTCGAATAACACAGAATCGGCTGTTAAAAATGTATGGACAGCTTCAAGCTCCGTATCATCCGCACCCTTTATACTTCCCAGATGACCGCTGATTACTTCCGTCTGAATGCCAGCCGAGTTCAGTGCGTTAAGCACTGCTAAAACCTCGGATCCATTAAAGCCCTCGCCGATAATGACTCCGGCCTTTCGTGTGATTGGAGATTTCACAGTATTTAGCTGACTGAGCGCTGGTGATGACTTTGTTACCCGGGAACCTTCACCTGCTGGAGGCGCTGCGCCAATAGCCTCTGCAAAGCTAGATGCTAATTCAAGACTAACGTTTGCAAACATATCGACTACTTGCTGCTGAACAGATTTACTCTTTACCTTTCCTAGTTCAAAGCTGAATGCTTTAATAATATGTTGCTTCTCAGGCTCACTCATACTGTTCCAGAACATTGTGGCTTGAGAAAAGAAGTCCCTAAAGCTTTCACTTCGGCTTCGGATTTTACGGCCCTCTATCTTTTCTTGATAATGGACATAACCCCCCTCTGCTTCACTGGCTGGAGCGGGGGTATTATTTGCGAGAGAATTTTTGTGATAGCTGACCTGTCCCCGGTTTATCGTTTGGCGGCCGTATCCGTCACGCTGATTATTGTGAAATGGACATACCGGCCTGTTGATCGGAAGCTCATGGAAGTTTGGTCCTCCCAGACGGATGAGCTGAGTGTCCGTGTAGGAGAATAAACGGCCCTGCAATAGCGGGTCATTCGTAAAGTCAATTCCCGGTACAACCTGCCCTGCATGGAATGCTGCCTGCTCTGTTTCAGCAAATACGTTATCCACATTACGGTTTAACGTCATTTTTCCTATGATTTTTACTGGTATATCTTCCTCAGGCCATAGCTTTGTCGGATCTAGAATGTCGAAGTCAAACTTAAATTCATCCTCTTCGGCGAGAAGCTGGACCCCTAGTTCGTATTCAGGGAAATTTCCCATTTCAATTGATTCCCACAAATCCCTGCGGTGAAAATCGGGATCTTTCCCGGCAATTTTTTGAGCTTCATCCCATACAAGGGAATGCGTCCCTAGAAGCGGCTTCCAATGGAACTTCACAAATGTAGCTTTCCCCTGCTCATTTACGAAACGGAATGTGTGAACACCAAAACCTTCCATCATCCGGAAGCTCCTTGGGATCGCCCGATCGGACATCGCCCACATCACCATATGGGCGGACTCCTGATTATTGGCTATAAAATCCCAAAAAGTGTCATGTGCCGATTGAGCCTGTGGAATTTCATTATGAGGCTCAGGCTTCAGCGCGTGTACAAGATCAGGAAACTTGATTGCATCCTGGATAAAAAATACTGGTATATTATTTCCAACTAAATCATAGTTCCCTTCCTGTGTATAAAACTTCGTGGCAAATCCTCGCGCATCCCTAACAGTCTCAGCCGATCCCCTTGAACCGGCTACCGTTGAGAACCGGACAAAAACAGGAGTCTTAACAGATGGATCCTGAAGGAAATGTGCCTTAGTATATTCCTTCATGGATTCATAAACCTGAAACTCCCCATGTGCAGCAAAACCGCGTGCATGTACAATCCGTTCAGGGATTCTCTCATGATCAAAGTGGGTCATCTTTTCGCGGAAGTGAAAATCCTCCATGATAGTAGGGCCCCGTTCTCCAGCTTTTAAAGAAAACTCGTCCTCCGACACTTTTACCCCCTGGTTCGTTGTCAACGTTTTACCGTTATCATTCACCCTGAATGTATCCAACTGTTCATTTTTCCTATTTTCGTTAGCCACTCTGTCATCCCCTCATACAATTCTATGTAAAATCTATATATTGTTCGTACCCTTGAGGGAATGAAATCAAACTGCTCTTTTTTTAACATTCAGACAAAAGAATCTATCAGCGGGTTATGCCATACAAAACAGAAGAATGGCACTAAGTATCAACATACAATGAAACGTTAAACCGGGTTGATAGTTTAAGAGAGTTAGGGTTCAGGCTCACCCAGGAACTAAAGTATCAACAACACATGACAAACAGAAAAGGCCGATTTGTTGAATGATTTTATAAAATTGTGCTTTTTTTACTTTTTTATGATTTTCCTTAAAAGAGAAAGTCGAAAGCGAGCTCGGCCGCCTCCAAGGAAAGGGGCTAAGCCACGTTTGAACGGATTTTAATCACCCGCTGGAAATTCACGCTTATGTTTTGGAGTTTTACGCTTACGTTTTGGAGTTTTATGCTTATGTTTTGGAGTTTTATGCTTATGTTTTAGTGGTTTATGATTATGTGCGGCGGCCGTTTGCTTATTTGAAGGGGGATATGATTATTTCAAGGCAGTTATGCTTCTCTTCAGGCAGATATGCTTATCCTGGAGTTATGCTTATCCTGGGGTTATGCTTTTCATCTGGCAGTTACGCTCCTCCTGAAGATGTTATGTTTTTCTTCAGACCTTGATCCTCTTCGTGATGTTATGCTTTACTTCCCACAAGTCATGCCTCTCTTTAAGCAGCCATATTTTTCTTCAGGCAGCGTTTGTTTATGTCAGGGCGATATTTTTATTATATCTAGTCAGCCCCTCCTTGAGCCTCCGGACATGATTGCTAGAAAAGGACCTCATACATGAGGCCCGGCAGTAATGATTATGGATCTGCTCTATAAAGCTCTAGCTGTTTTAACTTAGTAATTTGAGCCTGAGTATCTGTTCTATATCGATCCTCCAGCAGTTCCCATAATTGCTCTTGCTTTTCATCAAAGGATATAGGAAGGTCCTTTATTAAGGTACGGCAGGATGCCAAAAAAGCGGTGTACGGTTCCCATGATGCATCAAACTGCTCATCCAGTTCTCTTTTCAGTTTCCGGGTGAGCTTTGGACTGGAACCGTTTGAAGTAACGGCCACCTGCAGATGTCCCCGTCTGACAGTAGCCGGGAAGGTAACGTTCCCTAGTCCTGATTCATCCACTACACAAACCAGCTGATTAGGGGGGAGAGAGCTCGCTAGGGCCGCATTTGCACTGCGGTCATTTGTTGCCAGTATAACAAGCATAGCCTGCTCAAAGTCAGCAGGATCCGCTTTACGCTGGATCAGTGTATAGCCATTTTCGAGTGATAGTTCCAGCACTTCTTCTGAAAACTCGGGTGCAATAAATGTGATGTCAGGCTTTTCGTGCTGAATGACACTTGCTTTTCTTGCAGCAATGCGTCCGCCTCCCGCAATGACAACTTTTTTTCCAGACAAATCAATGATCAGCGGCTGCATATAATGCTCCCCCCTTGTGGAACAGTACGATCAACCACAATATCCAGAATGGCTTGATGCCGGCTAAGCTGGCCTGTGTGATGAATATCCTGGCCCTTCCTCTGCCTCTTTCTTACTTCTGTATTTATTTCACTTAAAAGCAGACCCGAGAACAGCAGGTATGGGACCACGATAACCCTTCCATGGTGTTCTATGCTTATTCTCTCTATTCCATCCCGAAATGAAGGCTCTGCCGCTGCCAAGTAGCACACCCGGGTTTCTTTTACTCCGAGCCTGTCCTGCACTCCGCTAGCAATCCTTTCAAAGCTTTGATGAATAGCCGGGTCGCTGCTTCCTCTGCCGACAATCAGGATAGAATCCGTCGGGGAAACACTGACAGCTGAAGCTAGGACCAGTTCGCAAATACCGTCCAGTATACGATCCTGAACTCCAAAAGGGTCTGTCATCTTAACGGGGACATCAGGATACTTTTCGATAAGGGGAGCCAAGGCTTCCGGTATATCACTCTTAATATGGCCGGCAGCCAAAAGGAAAAGCGGTACAACAGTTATATGTTCTGCACCTCTTTTAATACAGCGTTCAAAGCCTTCCGCTATAAAAGGAGGTGTCAATTCCAAGAAACACATCTCTTGAATAGGAGCAGCTGCCTGTTCCATGACTTTCAGTATAAACTGCTTTGCCTCTGCAGCCCCTTGGGGTGACCGCGTACCATGGCCTACATAAAGAATTGCTCTCAAGGACTGGCTCCTCCTTTCATTACCCGTGAATAACCGGCAGATGTGGTACGATTTCTTCATCAAACCAGTGCAATTTATCATGGAGGCGGACAACCTCACCAATGACCATCATACTTGGATTTGTTATGTTCGCCTCTTTAATTTTCGATTCAATAGTTTCAAGAGTACCTGCAACCACCCGCTGGCTGCCAAGTGTTCCCCAGTGGACCATGGCGATTGGTGTTTGTGCCGGTTTCCCATTTAGAAGCAGATTTTGAATAATGTTAGGCAGATGGGAAACTCCCATGTATACACATATGGTATCAACAGCATGAGCTAAGTGAGCCCATTGGTGTTCCGCTTCCTCATCACCTGCTTGATGCCCGGTTACAAACGCAAAGCTTTTGCTTAGCGTCCTGTGAGTAACTGGAATGCCGGCATAAGCCGGTGCAGCAATACCTGCTGTAATTCCAGGAATAATTTCAAAATCTACATCATTATTCCTGCATTCCTCCGCTTCCTCGCCTCCGCGCCCAAACACGAAAGGATCTCCACCTTTTAGGCGCACAACATTAAAACCTTTTTTGGCATATTTAACAAGAAAAGAATTGATCGTCTCCTGCTTCATCGTATGATAATGTGGGAGCTTTCCGCAATAAATCAGCTGGGCTTCTTTTTTCGCATGCTTAAGCAGATCAGGATTAACCAGGCGGTCATACAGGATCACATCAGCCTCCTGTAGACAGCGAAGCCCTTTTACGGTAATTAATTCCGGGTCCCCTGGTCCTGCACCCACTAAATAGACTTTACCAGCCATCGAGATTAGCCACCCTTTCTAGTATGCATCAAGGGATATCACAGCCTCTTAACAAAGAAGCGGTGATATCCCTTTAGTCGTTTTATTTATGATTCTTAGTATACAGTAATACAGCCTATGAATCACCCTAAAACAGCCGTCTTATGACTGGCAGGTTCAGGCATATTCTAGCAGCCTCCTGTTTACCACCGAGTTTATCAAGTAAGTATATTAGCAGTCTTGCTGTCTTCGAAAATCTTCTGTTTGCGAAGGTAGTCAGCAATCGCAATTACAGCCTGCTCAATAGTCAGCTGATCTGAACGCAATGTAATTTCAGGATTTTCCGGAGCTTCGTAAGGTGAATCAATTCCAGTAAAATCCTTAATTTCACCCCTGCGCGCCTTAGCATAGAGCTGCTTCGGATCGCGTCTTTCGCATTCGTCTAATGGGCAGTCGACGAACACTTCAATAAATTCCCCTTTTCCAAAGAGGGCTCTCACTTGGTCCCGGTCTGAACGGAATGGAGAGATAAAAGCGGTTGTCACTACTTTGCCGCTGTCGACAAACAGCTTGGCCACTTCACCGATGCGCCGGATATTTTCTGTCCGGTCAGCGTCTGAAAATCCAAGATCCTTATTCAGCCCGTGCCTTATATTATCACCATCAAGTACATACTCATTAATTCCCTGCTGGTACATATAGCTTGAAAATGCATTCGCAATTGTTGACTTCCCTGAACCCGATAGTCCAGTAAACCATAATACGCAGCTGCCGTGCCCATTCTGAGTACGGCGGTCTTCTTTAGTAATTGAGGCTTCGTGCCATGTTATATTGGTTGCCTTTGTCATCACGATCCTCCTAAACGGTTGCTTTATCCTTTAATCCCTTTATCAATACTTCGACTACTTCCTTACGGCTGAATGTGGATGGCGGCAGTTCCCCGGCACGAAGCAATTCGCGCACCTTTGTTCCAGATAAAATTACACGGTCCTCTTTGCCATGCGGACACGTTTTATCAGAAGCCATACCCTCGCAGGCATTGCAGTAGAAGCTGTGTTCAAAGAATAGTGGTTTTATTCCCAGTTCTTCTTCTGTAAAATTACTGAATATATACTGAGCATCATATGTTCCGTAGTAATCCCCTACACCAGCGTGGTCACGGCCGACGATGAAGTGAGTACAGCCGAAGTTTTTACGGGCAATAGCATGGAAAATGGCTTCCCTTGGCCCTGCATATCTCATAGCAGCCGGATAGACTCCGAGCTGGACTCTTTCCTTTGGATAATAATTGTCAAGAAGAACACGGTAGCTTTCCAGTCTGATATCTGCTGGTATATCATCTGATTTAGTTTCACCAACCAGCGGATTCAGGAAAAGCCCGTCAACGGTTTCAAGCGCTGCTTTTTGGATGTATTCATGAGCACGGTGAACAGGGTTTCTCGTTTGGAATCCAACTACGGTTTTCCAGCCCTTTTCTTCGAATAACGCACGAGTCTTCTCAGGCTCGAACCAGACATCACTTGCTACACCCTTGTCAGACTTTTTAATAAGAGTAACTTTCCCTGCAACATAGACATTTCCTCTTTCAAACAGGCGTTTTACTCCCGGATGAGCCAGCTCTTCCGTTTTATATACTTCACGTGCCTCTTTGCTGAGGTCTGGCTCGTATAGTTCCGAAATGGTAATTACACCCACTGCTTCTCCCTCATATGAAAGTTTGACTGTTTCTCCGACTTCAAGCCCCGAAGCTGTTTCAGCTGAAACTGGAAGTGTAACTGGGATCGACCACACAGTGCCGTTTGCTAGTCTCATAGTCTCTACCACAGATTCATAATCCTGACTGCCGAGAAATCCTTCAAGCGGACTGAACAAACCTACACCTATCAGCTCCAGATCACTATAAGCGATATTATCAATTGCAACTTCCTTTTGAACTACTGCTAAATTATATGAAGGATTATAGGCAGAAACCAGCTTTCCTCCATGAGGGTTTGGCAATGACATGAATAATCAACCTTTCTTTTGTAAAAAAATTTTTAGTGTTCCTCAGAAAGAAGGATCTTCCCGGATTTAGCAGGCTTTCTCATTAAAAACTTTATGCCGAATACCGAGATAAGGACACCAATCATGATGATGATAGGATATATATTTTTTTCAATGACTACCTGAATGATGGTGAACGAAAGTACCATCGATAAAACTGGTGATACAATCCATACCGCTAACAGCTTGATTACGATATCTTTTTTTAGAACTTCTTTACCATGCTTAGCAAAACCGATGCCGACTATTGAAGAGGTTGTTATTTGGGTTAAAGGGACAGGAATTCCAAAGATTGAAGCAGCTGTGACAATACCTGCTCCTGTACCTGAAATAATACATCCTTCTTCAAGCCGGAGAGTTGTAATCTTCTTACCGTTGGTTTCAAGAACTTTTCTGCCGAGAAAAATGGCACCCAAGGAAACAAATAATCCTCCCCATAAAATTCCGCTGTTTGTGGAAATTAAATTTGCACCTACGAGCGGACCTACAGCATTTGCAACATTATTCATCCCTGCAGAAAATGCCTCAAACAAACCCATCAGGACTACAAGCACGGAAAGAAAGCGCGCCGCCTTTGGTGCTTCAATCCAGGTTTTAACGAAACGGCTTTTTAAGAGGGCCGCGGCCAGAATAGCAATAAAAAATGCTAAAATTGGCGTGAGCAGCCAAAACATGAAAATCCAAACGAGTTTACTTGCGTAAACAGACTGATAAACCATTCCGGCTCCTATTACGGAACCAACCGTTACTTCACTGGTTGACAGCGGAATGCCGAAGATATTGGCTAAAAATAAGGAGAGAGCTGCAGCCGTTAGTACGATGAGGGCAATGGCCGTTGTAAACGTCTGTTTCGGGACAATACCATTCCCAATCGTTTTTACGACTTCGCCGCCTCCGAGCCATGCCCCAAAGAAAACGGCTATGCCGCATAGGAGCAATGCAGTCAGAGGCTTTTTAATAACCCCCGCTCCATAGGAAATTCCCATGGAAGCCGCTGCACCGCTGGCCCCAATATTCATCGCAAAAAATAACCCAACGGCAACAGCAAAGATTATCAGCATAACTTCAACTCCCTTATCTAGTATGCAGGCCGCATTCGGTTTTGCCGGTTCCAGTCCAGCGTCCTGCCCTGCTGTCTCCATCTTCAAGGACAGCCTGGGTGCAAGGGAAACAGCCTATGCTCGGATACCCATGGTCATGCAGAGTGTTATATGGCAGATCTCTTTCTCTGATATACTCCCAGACTTCATCCCATGTCCAGTGAATGAGCGGGCAGATTTTGACATTATTGAACTTGGTGTCCTCATTAAGGAATTCAGTTGCAGCCCTAGTTGGGGACTGCTCTCTCCGAAGACCGGATATCCAGGCTTCTTTTGCAGATAGGGTTTCCCTTAACGGAATCACTTTGCGGATATTGCAGCAGCTGTTAGGCTCGCGTTTCCAAAGAGCGGTTCCATGCTGATCCGCCTGCTCATCCAGAGTTAATGCGGGTTGTTTCCGCTCAATCTGTAAGGTTGGGAATCGAGCTTCTATTTTATCAATCACTTCATATGTTTCCGGGAAGTGAAGACCAGTATCGAGAAATACAATATGGGCGTAAGGATTTACCTGGTAAATTAGATCAATCAAAACAATAGCTTCCGCTCCAAAACTAGAAGCATACACAATCTTATCTGAATCATAATGGCTGTAAGCCCATTCCAAGACATTTCTTGCACCTTTAGTTTCATTATTAATCTCAAAGCTTTGGGCTTTTGTCTGCAGTTCATTTAATGCCGGAACTGTCATATTCGCTGTGCTCCTTCCGTTTAGGATGCCTTTTTTGCTGCATCCTTTTCACTGGTAATTATAAAAAAGGCAGTCCTCTCCCCTATCAGGTAAAGACCGCCTCTAGTTTGTCTAGTCAGCTGGTTTTATTCGGTTGAAGACGGACTTTCTCGTTTTTCTCAATTTGAATGACTTTGCCATCTTGTACCACTAGCGTGATGGAACCGTATTTCACTTCTGCAAGCATTCGCTCGATATGAGCTGCTAATTCCTGCCATTCAGATGGTTTCAGATTGGTACGCCTCCTTTTTAACAAAAAGCTTAGAAAGCACTGCCTTGTGGCGGGAAATCGGGGAACTCCGGGCAGCACCTTATCCCTTCAGATACATCTAGTATCCTACTAAAATCAGCTTCCCTGCTAAATAGCCATCGTGCTTCACCAGGCTATTTCCCCAGCCTGTCACGATAAGAATATGAAAAATTTAAGTTGATTTTTATGCTTTAATTTTATAGTCTAGTTTTACGGTTGGAATTAACCTTGAGATTAATCCTACCATACGCATAAGATTTGTCAACTACTTTCAAACAAAGATTATGAACATTATAATAATTAGTATATTATGCCTAACCGATTCATAATGTTTCTTTAAACTTCTCTATAAAAATAAGAGCCCGGCAGTTTCCTGCCGGGCTCTCGCGGATCCATTTTCCGAAAGAGTAAAACTAATTTCTTATGGTTTCTGCTTGGTTAAATTCCTATAGGCTAAACAAGTGGACAAGCTAACCTAAGCGAACGATTTGATTTTTTTTAATGCCTACAGTATTTCTCGGTTATTCATCATTTGATAGTAACGACCGTTTTCAGCTGCTGATTTACATACTCATATTATGCTGCACAATAAGATGCCGGGGAATAAAATACCTGGCTTATTCTTTATGCATTTGAATCTTCCCAGCTTTGCATAGCATACAATTTAGATGCGGAAGCCAATTCCAGCTTCCATGTTTTACAATTCCTAGAGGAAGCGATCTTTTTGCTGCCTCATATCCATATATGGCTGATTCTAAATCACTGTTTTTAAAAGGCTCTTTTCGCAAAGTTTGTTGCCTTTTAATGGCAGGTTGATTTCCGTTCCAGGTGCTCGCTTTCCGCGGGGCGTGCGGTGAGCCTCCTCGGCGTATCGCCTGTGGGGTCTCACCTGTCCCGCTGCTCCCGCAGGAGTCTCGCACCTTCCACTGCAATCAACTGGTTCGATAAGGAAAAACATCTCGAGAAACAACAATCCTTTAGAAAACACCCTTTTTAAAAAAACATATATCAGCTATCAGCAAAACTCTTTACCCGGCTGGTCATACTTACCATCCTGAGCCTCAGTTTAATGGACCCAGCCCCTTTCTCCCCCGAGAGGGGAATAACTATTACATATTCCGTCGTTGATACGAATTTTTCCGCCGTTATTTTTATTATTCCGCCTTCAGAATCCTTTTCCGCTGTCAGTGTGCTTATTTCCGCCTTTACTGCCCCGCGGACAACATATTATCGTTAGGTTAAAAGAGAGCCAAAAAAGGCTATGCACTGGAATATGGATAATCCGAGAACAAGAATTCTCATTTTTATCCACACTCCGTACATAACCTTATATTCAAGGCACTTATAGATTAGCGTTTTAAAATCAGCTGTGTAACACTTTCCACTTGTGCTGTCTGCGGAAACATATCAACTGGCTGAATATATTCGACTTTATATAGCTTGCTTAAGAACTCTAGATTTTTGGCAAGAGTCGATGGGTTGCAGGATACATAGACAATTTTCTTTGGCTTTACTTTTACAATAGTTTGAAGAAGTTTATCATCCAGACCTGATCTCGGCGGGTCCACGACCATCACATCCGAATGCCAGCCTTCTTTCGCCCATTTAGGCATGATATCCTCAGCTTTGCCCACTTCATACCGGGTATGTTTAACTCCATGGCGGGATGCATTTTTCTTAGCATCCGCGATGGATTCTTTTATGATATCCATTCCCCGGATTTCTTTAGCGCCGTCTGCAAGCCACAACCCTATGGTCCCTACTCCGCAATAGGCGTCTACCACCCGCTCTTTCCCGGTCAGAGAAGCTGCTTTTTTTACTTCATCGTACATTTTGACTGTTTGTACAGGATTCAGCTGGAAGAAAGTCCGTGCAGATAATTCATAGGACATATCACCCAATGTCTCTCTAATTATATTTTCACCGGCAAGGTGGATCGATTTTTCGCCAAAGATCAACGATGTGTTTTTCGGGTTGATATTTTGGATGACGGATTTGACCTCTGGCAGCTGTTTCTTAATCTGATCGATAAGCTCTTCTTTATGAGGAAGATGGTCTGTTGCGGTGATAATGACAACCTGAAGCTCGCCTGTTTCAAAACCCACTCTTGTGACAATGGTTCTGACTACGCCTTTTTTCTTCCGTTCATTATAAACAGGAATTTGCAGCCTTGATATAATCTTTTTTACCGTTCTTGTCGCTCTATTGCTTTTTGGATGCTGTACGATACATTCTGGGATATCGATCAGACGGTGTGTGTTTATAGCATACAGACCAGCGATAATCTGTCCATTGGGATCAGTCCCCACCTGGAATTGGCTTTTATTTCGGTAATGCCATGGATGGTCCATCCCAATGGTCGGCCTGATATCCATGCCAGGGATCGCTAATTTTGTATGTCTTTCCAGGGCCTGAATCACAATATCCCGTTTTTCATGGAGCTGCCTTTCATAGGAAATGTGCTGCAGCTGGCAGCCTCCACATTCATAGTAGACCGGACAAGGCGGTGTAGTCCTATGTTCAGAAGGTTTGCGGATCTTTTTAATTTTTGCTTCGGCAAATTTTGGCTGTATGTTCGTTGCTTCTGCGATAACTTCTTCTCCAGGAATTGCTCCATGGACAAAAACAACCTGTCTTTTAAAATAGCCTACCCCTTCTCCATTGATCCCGAGGCGTTTTATCGTTAAAGGAAAGGTTTGTCCAAGATCCAGCTTGGCTTCTTGCTGTTTCACTTATTTCTCACTCCGTTTTTCAATACTTCTCCATAAATAAAGAGAGGCATAGCTTAAATATGGGTCCCAGCTTTCACTGAATACTTCCATTTCTTCACGTGTCGGTTTTTGTTCTAATTTATATAATTTCTTAAGAGCATTTTGAATTCCGATATCTGCCATCGGGAAAAGATTTGGTCTTCCTAGTCCAAATAAAAGAAAATTCTCCGCTGTCCACCGCCCGATTCCCCGGATCTTTATTAAAGTATCAATGATGACTTCGTCTGACTGCCGGCTCAAATCTTCAATATCGAGCTCTTTATTCACTATTAATTGAGAAAGCCCAATTAAATATTCTGCTTTTCTTGTGCTGAATTGAAGCTCGCGGAGCTGTTCGACAGTTATACTGGCAGCTTTCTCCGGCGGAGGATAGAACCAGGCACCCTCCATTTCAAATCCAAATGTCCGCACATAACGTGCGGTCAAGGTGTAAGCAAATGATAAGTTAAGCTGCTGATGAACAATACATTTAACCAGGCACCCGTAAGGATTGAAGTCCAGAATTAATGGGGTTCCCCTGTGCTCTAAAAATATATCCTTCAGCGTAGTGGTTTCAAAATGTGTATGAATATGTTCCAAAGGGAGATGCCACTGAAAAATGGTCATAATCCGGTCGACAGCTGCTTCCTTATGTTCTTCAAACGACCCGGAGAGTCTAAAGGACGGGGCATCTGTGCTTCCCAGTGCCTCAACCAAGATGACCATAGGTACTGTTCGGGAATAAATAGGAACTTTAATACTTCTTTTATCAAAATCCACCGAATTCAGCGGGTCATTTGACAGCCTGTCCAGAACTAGATCAAAATTATAAGGGCCTGCAACATCTATCGATTCAGTCCACACAGTCACTCATCCTTTTGGCATTTTCCCCGTATTATAGCATGTTTTAACAACATAATCTTTTTTTTGCGAGGCTTCATCTGTAAAACATGTGCCGGATCCGATTTTGCGGTAGTTAATTGGATGTATGCTATTTTAATACCACGTTTGTTACAGACTAAATAACATCGGTTCCTTTAGTTCGTGGCTCATCATTAAATCATCCAGCGACTTAAAGGTATACCCCTGTTTCTTTAATTCTACTATGATGCTTTCTAATGCATCCGCATTATCTTTTGAAATCGTGTGCAGAAGCAGGACTGCACCGGGATGGATCTGTTTCATCACGTTGTTATAAGAATATTGTGCTCCCTTTTGGTCATTAACGTTCCAGTCAACAAAGGCAAGGGACCAGAAAATATGCTTATATCCCAATTTATTTGCAACATCCAGGGTTCTCTCGCTAAAGACCCCTCTAGGCGGCCTTAGATAAGCCATTCCTCTCTGCCCAGTAAGCTTCTCTGTTTGTGTTTTTACTGTATTAAGCTCTTTAGCGATTTCCTCATCGGAGTTAGTGGTTAAATCCGGATGATACCAAGAATGGTTTCCAACTATATGGCCTTCATTGACCATCCGTTTAGTCAATCCTGCAGCAGTTTCCAGGTAATGGCCGGTTACAAAAAATGCAGCCGGTACTTGATGTTTTTTCAATACATCTAAAATCTGCCCGGTATATCCATTTTCATAGCCATTATCAAATGTTAAATAGATATCTTTCTTTGCGGGATCTCCTTTATATACAGCGCCATGCTTTTTAAGCATTTCATCCATTTTTCTGCCTGCTTCTGCAGGCTTTCCATCCCTGCCTTTAGAAAAACCCCAATTGTAGCGGCTATTCGAGTAGGAAGCAGAAGCTGAACTTATGCATGGAAGCCACATCATCAATACAGCTAGTAATAAAATAAATTTTTTCACCCTTTTTTACCTCCTGAACGTTTTTCTTTTTATTGTTATACCTAAAAGAAAAAACATGACAGGTGAATATTTACCAGCGGAGACTGGAAAATTAGGGGAGCGGAAGTGCAATAGTCTGATCCAAAATGAATTAGATAAGACATAAAGAGCTAACGTAAACAATAAAAGACTGCCAAAGTCCGGCAGTCTTTTCCTATGGCTCTTTTCTAAAAGATTGTTGTTTTTTATTAGTTCGGTGAACCTACCCTATTGTTAAACAGGTTGATTGGAACGTAAGGTGCGAGACTCCTGCGGGACAGGTGAGACCCCACAGGCGAAGCCGAGGAGGCTCAACGCCCGCCCCGCGGAAAGCGAGCATCCTCACGTTCCAATCAACCCCCTTGTTCAAAAACAACAAAGTTTGCGAAAACAGCCTTTCCTATTAATTAAATACACGCTCTTTAAATTGTGACAGTTTCTCCAGGGAGCTCAGGGAAACATCCTGATGCAGGCTGTTTCCGTGTGAGTCCATGGTCACGACTGCTGTAAAGCCTTCTACCTTCAGATGCCACATGGCTTCTGGAATGCCAAATTGCATAAGGTCCACACCTTCAACCGATTTAATGCAGTCTGCATAGTACTGTGCCGCTCCACCGATTGCGTTAAGATAAACGCCGCCGTGCTCTCCAAGGGCCTGGAGGGTTTTTGGACCCATACCGCCTTTTCCGATAACAGCACGGATGCCAAATTTCTTCATGATATCTCCCTGATATGGTTCCTCGCGGATGCTTGTCGTCGGTCCGGCAGCTTTTACATGCCAGTTGCCCGCATCGTCCTTAAGCATTACAGGGCCGCAGTGATAAATGATTTGTCCATTGAGGTCGATTGGCGCCTCATGGTCAGATAAGTATTTATGGATGGCATCACGTCCTGTATACATCATTCCATTAATACGGACAACGTCCCCTACTTTTAATTCTCTAATCTGCTCCTCTGTGATCGGAGCTTGAAGGACAACTTCACGGATGGCTGTCTCTTCTGACGAAGCTGCAACCTCTTTTTCTGCTTCAGAGGCAAAACTGATTTTTTCCCCCTCCTGATACAGCCATTCGATCACTGCGCCAGTCTCTGGACTGATTTTGACACCAAGGCGGCGGTATGCCCAGCAGTTATAGGCAACAGATACGAAGAAACTGGCAGGAATGCGGTGCATAACACCAATTTTACAGCCAAGAAGGGTTGTTTCTCCCCCAAAGCCCATTGTACCGATTCCAAGCTTATTTGCATTTTCCAATACATATTCTTCCAGCTTTCGCAGGTCTTCGATCGGATTCACATCTTCCACTTCTCTAAATAGCTGTGCCTTTGCAAGATCGTACCCGGAACTGCGGTCTCCGCCGATTCCGACACCAATGAAACCAGCGCTGCAGCCCTGGCCCTGTGCCTGGTAGACAGAGTGCATGATGCATTTACGGATTCCATCCAAATCCCGCCCTGCACGTCCAAGACCTTCAAGCTCACAAGGAAGGCTGTACTGGATATTTTTATTTTCACAACCGCCTCCCTTTAGGATAAGGCGTGCATCGATATAGTCCTGTTCCCATTGTTCGAATTTAACAACTGGGACACCAAATCCTAAATTATCACCGCTATTTTCACCAGTTAGAGAATCCACTGAGTTAGGGCGAAGCTTGCCATCCTTAGTTGCCTGTTTAATGGCATGCAGGATTGCTGCGTTTATTTCCAGCTGATTGACTCCTACCGGTGTTTTTATTTTAAAAGTAGGCAGGCCGGTATCCTGGCATATCGGCGATACATTTTCATCGGCCATTTGGATATTATCTGTTATAGTTGCTAAACTCATTGCTGCTCGAGTTCCTGCATTTTCTTGTGCCTTAGCTTTTTTGATCGCCCGGCGTACATCCTTAGGCAGATTTGTAGAGGTTTCTACAATCAGTTGATACATGCTTTCCTGAAGTTTTTCTAGATTCACTTTACTTCCCCCTGTGCTCCCAAGCTAATTGATCTATACAACTGTTAAAGCGGGCCAAATTCTATGTTCTGATTATATATAAAATTCTAAAATACTAACGTCTACATTATACTCCTATCTTTTTTTTTCGAAAAGGGTTTGCGTGCAAACGGTAACAACTTTTGAACACTTTAAGTAAAAAGCAGGAAAATATGCACACTAAAAAGAACTCTAATATATCTTTTTATATTACCGGAGGGATATTGATGAATTTTCCAGAACTGAATACACAACGCCTTATTTTAAAAGAAATAACAGAGGAAGATGCACAAAGATTGTATGAGATTTTTTCCTCTCAAGAAGTGACCAGGTACTATGGCATGGATCCCTTCACAACCATCGAACAAGCGGCAAACTTAATTCATTCTTTTCAAAAAACATTTACTGAAAAGAGAGCCGTACGCTGGGGAATCATCCTAAAAGAAAATGGCACTTTGATTGGCACGATTGGGCTAAATAATCTTCAAGTTGGGAATAAGCGCACCGAGATCGGCTATGAGCTTCACCCTGACTACTGGAGAAAAGGCTACGTTTCTGAGGCTCTGCAGGAAGTGTTAAGACATATATTTGAAGACATCGGTATCCACCGCGCTGGGGCAGTAACCTTTCCAGAGAACAAAGCTTCCTCTGATTTATTGAAGAAATTATCTTTTAAGGAAGAAGGGCTGTTAAGGGGGTACATTTTCCAAGGCGGCAGTTCTCATGACGCTTGTGTTTTCTCCCTATTAAAACCAGAATGGGAGGCACAAAAAAGAAAAAAAGGCGAGTACAGCCGCTTAGGCTAAACTCACCCTCTCTTATCTTTTTTTAAATTGCTCTACTTTCACTTCGAGATCATCCAGCATTTCAATCAGCCGATCAATATCCTCAAGCTGGGCATCTTCTGGATCGATATTATCCAGAACTTCAATAAACATGGATAAGCGCTGTTTCAGATAGCTTACTTGACCATTTTGGTCTTCTATAGCTTTTCCCATTTACGTCATCCTTTCATTTGCTAAGATTCCTATAAGTAAGAACAGGGAAACCGTTCCCTGTCTTATTTCTCCCCAATTATAGAGCTTAAAGGGAATTATTGATAGTTTTTCGGCATCTAAATTGAAAAAACAGCCATTAATTTAGGCTGCGAACTATGAGTTTTGCTTATTCTTCCCATTTACAGCTTTACGCGATAAACGATCGTTCTCTAGTCCGGTCCTGCTGAATGCATTATCGCTTTCAAGAGGGTTTTTTACAGGACCTCCACCCATATTCCTATCCAGTCCATTGTTTCCTTTTGGCAAATTAAGTCCCCCCTATCTTCATTAGTCCTTTATATTATTTCTTATTTACATGTTTCAATGCGTTTTTTAGAAAGAGGTGACAGCAAAAAAAGAGCTGTCGGCATAAGTATTTGACATATATTTTTTACTTCACCATAATTGTTTAGTATTTCTAATAGTTAGGGGAAGCCATCTATGATTGAACAAAAACGTAAACCGATCTCTATTTCCCACGATCCGTGGGAAGCCTATATGGATATCGAGCAGTACGGAAAGTTAACACTGTCCAATATTGAATTTACAACAACCACGCTTTGCAATATGAGGTGTGAGCACTGTGCAGTAGGATATACTTTACAGACAAAAGACCCGGAGGCCCTGCCTCTCAATCTCCTACTACAAAGGCTTGATGAAGTCCCGACTCTCCGCTCACTTAGTATAACCGGAGGAGAACCGATGCTCTCTAAGCAGTCCATGAACAACTATGTACTGCCCCTGCTGAAGTATGCGCACCAGAGAGGAATCCGCACTCAGATTAATTCGAATTTAACCCTGGATATCAAAAGATATGAACAAATCATCCCTTATCTGGATGTCCTCCATATATCTCATAACTGGGGTACAATGGACGAATTTATCGACACCGGCTTCGCGATGATGGAAAGAAAGCCAGACCGGAGCGCACGGGCTAAACTGTTTACCCGGATGATTGAGAACAGCAGATACTTGTCCGATGCTGGTGTGCTGGTTTCTGCTGAAACGATGCTGAACAAGCGTACTCTCCCATACTTGGAGCATATCCATCATCAAATCGTTGAAGAAATGGGCTGTAAAAGACACGAAATTCACCCAATGTACCCCAGTGATTTTGCTTCCGCAATTGAATCGCTGCCATTGGATGAAATACGCGGAGCCATCCATAGACTGCTGGATACCCGCAGCGAAGACATTTGGATGCTGTTTGGCACCCTTCCGTTTTATCCTTGCAGCAGTAATGACCATGATGCAGAACTTCTTCAGAGGCTTTATAATTCTAAAAATGTCACTGTCCGTAATGATCCAGATGGGCGTTCCAGGCTCAATGTGAATATTTTTACCGGCGAGGTGATTGTAACAGACTTCGGAGATGCCCCCGCCTTAGGCAATATTACCGAAAATACCCTCCAGGAATCTTATGATAAATGGCTTGATTCTGGATTGGCCCGGCAGCTAAACTGCCATTGCCCGGCTGTTAAATGTCTGGGTCCTAATGTCCTGGTGAAGGATGCCTATTATAAAGAAATTGATTTTACGAATAGGAAATCGAGGCTTTACCGTTAATTAAGAGCGCGGGCTTTGGCTAAAATAAAGGTGACTGCTATTTCCATACAGGCTGCTAAAACAGATGAATGAATTCAATTTTAAGCTCTTGAGAAATGGGAGAGACCAGGGATGGATATGAATGCAGTTTAAGATAAGCAGATATGTACTAACATAAGCATAAATCAAAATACAGAAGCATATCATAAATAAGTTAAGCATAGGTAAACATAAGATAAGCATAAACCTTAAAAACATAAGCATAAATCAACAAAAGGTAAGCATAAAACCTAGAAACATAAGCATAAATCCGTAAAAGGCAAGCATAAAGCAAAAGTGCGTGCCAATCGTATCGCATTTTCGCTTCTTTTTGTAAGAATTATTAACGATTAGCTTAAAACAGCGTGCAATTTTACAAATCACTATGGTTTTTCACAGAAATTGAGTCACTAAGCTGAAAAAGAACTCTCACTGAAGGGAGTTCTTTTTCATTATTCCCGGATGATTGTGAATTTAAATTCTGATGAATCCTACAATGTCTCTCAAATTATATAGATTCAGTCACAGATACTAGCTTCAAGAAAATGCGTAAAACACCCATGGTCTAAACAGCGGCCAGACTACTGAACGGTATAAATTCTGCCTAAACTGCCTTTGCTTGCTCTAAAACCTCCGCGCACTCTAACTTCTTCCAAACCGAATTCCCCTAAAGAAAAAACTCCCCAGCGCAGGGGAGTTCTTCTACTTTATTTCGGCCGTCCTGATACCATGAAGCTAAAGGATAAGTGATCCTGAATTGGAATCCAGGCGCCTATTCCCTGTGATGTTACATTTTTAACGGTGATGTACCGTTTGGTGCCTTTCAGGGTTAGATATACTTCACCATATGTGACTTTCCCTTTTTCATTGACTGCTGATGCATAGGCGTGAAGATAACCCATCCGTTTGGCTGGAATGTTGTAGATTCTATCCTTTTTTGTTCCGTTGCCGATGATTGCTTCATAGGCCAGCGGCAGCTTTGTTTTTTCTGAAGCCTTGATAAGCATCATTTTATGAACGTCTGCCGCAGCTGGTATTTTAGCTGTAAGTCCGCCGCGGACCGTTTTTTGTGCTTCCTGGACATAGTGAATCTGATAGGCTGAGTCTCCGCCCCGATTATCATAATAGTTCGTGTTGATTTTTTGGTACTCCCAGTTAGGGGCACTTTCAACGGATTGGTAATTTAGAGCCCAGTGTCCTAGATAAACGGTTGCGCGGTATCCCAGTGCAAATGGGCTTTTATTAATGGTCGTTTCATTAAGCATGCGGATAAGTTCAGGATTATCTATTTTTACATTAGAGGACTTAATCAGCTGCTTTGTCAGCTTGCTTGGTTCTAAGTATGGCATATCCTGTGAAGCGTTCGGAAAGGTATTTTCCTTGGTGATATTTAATACCGACTGAGGGACTGCTGCTGCCGGTTTATGTTTACCGCTTATAGGCCTAGCAGAAGCCATAGATGCGCCAGAACCAGCTATAAGTGCAAAACAAAGTGATAGGGTTAAAGCGATTCTTTTCATGTTGCACTCTCCTTATATGCTTTAGAATCTTGATACACATAGGATGCTCGAATTGGTTTAGATTATGCAGACTGACGATCAGCAAAAGACTTTTTTCCTTAATAAATTGTAACACTTTTGTAAATTTCAGAATATTTACAAATTTCCATCAACATGCTATGATTAGGTTACATCAAAAGCGAAGGAGGCGAAATCGTTCATACCCATCTACATATAGGGAGGTATGCCTATACAATCAGATTTCAGCTTTATATGTGCAGAAAATTGGTTAATGGTTAAAATGGTTTCGCTAGAGAAGTTAAACAGCCTGGGGGTGGATTAGCGAGAAATAATTATTAGAAGATCCCTGAATGAAAATATGATATTTTGTATATGAATGACTCTGCACCCTAATAAAGTAGTGCAGAGTCATTTTTGGTTTTTAATCCAGCTGGTGACACCCCGCGGTCATACGCCAAGGTGTTAAAAGGCAAAAGCGATCCTTTAAGACCGATTTACTTATGTCTTTCAGGTGCCTTCCTTTATGAAACCATGTTTCCTGAGGAAATTATCATTTTCATGATTCTGTAAATTCCTTATTTATAGCACCGCTCTCGGCTTTTATGTTATCCAGTTCCAAGCCGACTTCTTTTGAGTCATAAGCCAATCATTCCATGAGAAGCAAACTTCTTCTCCCGACCGCTCGTCTTATGCTTCTCTGGCGCACTACGCACAGGATGTGCACCCAGGCGAATCCACAGGACCTTGCGGTAAGTGGGGGCTAAACTTCTGCACGCTGTCGATCGCCAATTAGTAAGTCTTCTTTATGAGGCGGCTCCTCCACTTTCGTTCTGGAGCGGTTTCGGCTTTTTTCTTACAAAAGATAAAAACCGATCCCCATAATTACATAAGCAGCCAATAAAGTAAGTCCCTCAAACCAGTTTGTTTCCCCGTCATTCGAGAGCATGATCATCAGGAATACGGAAGTGACCATGGCCGTAAGCTCCGGCCAGGTAAAGACAAGCGGCATTGCATCTGGAAATAAAAGTGAGACCAGTACAAGCAGCGGTGCTACAAACATGGCTATTTGCAATGTAGAACCCACAGCGATCTCAACTGCTATGTCCATTTTATTTTTATATGCCATAACAATGGCTGATGCATGTTCAGCGGCATTACCCACTATCGCAACAACAATGATCCCTATGAATAGCTCCGACCAGCCAAATGTATGCCCAACCTCCTCAAACGTATGTACAAGGTGTTCCGAAACATAAGCAACCGCAACAGTTGCAACAGCCAGCACAGTTATTGCCTTTCCCTTTTTCCACTCCGGTTCTTCGTGCTCATGACTGTTTTCATTGCTATGCTGGTATACTCCGCGGTGGGTAACCAGCTTAAAGAATAGGGCTGCCAGATATAAAACAATCATTATGATTGAAATCCCAATGCTTAGAGTCAATGTTTTATGATCGTTCATCTCCAGACTGAATACCTCTGGAATAATAAATGCCAGAATGACTGCGAAAATCAGCAGACCTGAATTGTGCCTTGCATCAAAGACATTGAATTTCTGCCTTTTGTATTTCAACCCCCCAATAAAGAATGAGAGACCTGCCACCAGAAGAAGATTCCCGATAACAGAACCGGTCAGGGATGCGAGGACGACCTCCACCAGTCCTGCCTGCAGAGCAAAAATGGAAATGATCAGCTCAACTGCATTTCCAAACGTAGCATTTAACAGACCGCCGATGCGCGGGCCTGTTGTGATGGCCAGACTTTCTGTCGCGCGGCCCATAAAACTTGATAGAGCTACGATTGTAAGACAGTAGACGATGAACATTAATATGGTCGGCCAATGCATAATTGAACCGATTACCGATAGGGGGACCCCGATCAGCACTGAGATTAAAAAGATTTTATTAACCATATTTTCCTCCTATATTTATAGAAACTTTTTTATATAGATATCTTACTATAGTTAGGCAGTTAAATCCCTTATCTATCCGCATGAATAGTCTTTACCTCATTTTCTGCTTGCATAATCCTCCTTAATACTAGTAACATCAAGTATTATCAATTCCTTGGGAGAGAACACATGAATCAGTCAAGATTTCACTTTTGGATTATTGTCAGTATTGTAGGAATTTCAGGATTTTCACAAGGGATGCTGCTGCCTCTGCTTGCCATTATTTTCGAAAATCATGGCGTCAGCTCCTCGATTAACGGACTTCATGCAACCGGTCTGTATATTGGAATCCTTCTCGCCTCCCCTTTTATGGAGCAGCCTCTCAGAAAACTCGGCTATAAAAAAATGATCTTAATAGGGGGAGGTACCGTATTCATTTCACTCTTTATGTTTCCACTATGGAATAGCATATGGTTTTGGTTTGCTCTTAGGATGCTGATTGGAATCGGGGACCACATGCTCCATTTTGCTACCCAAACATGGATTACAGCTTCCTCGCCACTTGAATCCCGGGGTAAAAATGTCTCAATTTACGGCCTTTTTTTCGGTCTGGGCTTTGCGGCAGGACCTGTACTAACCAACTTGGTTGAGATTAATGAAAACCTCCCATTTTTTATTTCCTCAAGTATTAGTTTACTTGCATGGCTGACGTTATTCTTATTAAATAATGACTTTCCTGAACAAACGGGGGATACCGTATCATTTGCGGGCACAATAAGTAGGTTTAGAAAGGTCTCACGATATGCATGGCTGGCATTTCTTCCTACATTTTCGTATGGCTTTGTTGAAGCATCACTCAATGGAAATTTCCCAGTCTATGCGCTTAGAAACGGTATTGATGTATCAGCCGTATCTATCCTGCTGCCAGCGTTTGCGCTCGGTGCTATAATTACTCAATTTCCTCTTGGGTGGCTCAGTGATAAAATCGGCAGAAAAAAAGTGCTTCTTCTCGTCATGTTATCCGGCTTCATATTTTTTATGCTGGCTGGGTTAAATAAGGATTCTTTTGCAGGTTTATTTATCTGCTTTTTATTAGCTGGCATGATGACAGGCTCCACCTTCTCATTAGGCATCAGCTATATGGCTGATTTGACACCTTCCCGCCTGCTCCCCGCGGGCAACTTAATGTGCGGGATCTGCTTTAGCGTAGGAAGCCTTGCTGGTCCTTTCTTTGGCGGTGTTGTAATTGAGTATATTTCAGGAGCCGGCTTTTTCTATGTGATCAGCGGCATATTTTTCATCTGCTTTTTATTATTGGCTTTATTCAAACCATTAAGCCCAGAGAAACAAGAGTCCATGTCGCTTTAACACCGGTACACGCTCGTTTAGCAGGGGAAAAACAAGGGTACAGACATTTAACTTAAAATATTTTTTCCATTCATCTTCCTTTTAGTTTGACTGTATGGTAGGATATAAATGTATCCTAGATTAAACTAATTCTAATTTAGCGGTCACTCGCTTTTCTGTTTAAAAGGACTCGCTTTTTGCAAATAATCCTTGCTGTCATCGTAATGGTGGCAGCTTTAGTCTTTTTTACAGGGTAATTGAGCTTGAATATCTTTCTCAATTAGAATCTACATTCTACAGCAAAGTCTTATAAAGGAGGAATACCATGAATTCGAATGTAAAGGTATTAGACAGCTCTCCCCTTCCCGCGGAGCCAAATGGAGAGTCTCTATTAAGCAGACTTAAGCCGCACGCAGAGCTCGCTGCCGCACTCCTCAGCGGTATTCTTATCGTCCTTGGGTGGATTCTGGCGAAGAATGGTTTTTCCACAGTCTCGATCACTTCCTATATCCTTGCCTTCGTGATCGGCGGTTTTGCAAAGGCGAAAGAAGGAATTGAAGAAACGATCGAAAATAAGGAATTAAACGTTGAAATGCTGATGGTACTGGCTGCAATCGGTTCTGCCATCATCGGCTACTGGACGGAAGGAGCCATCCTGATCTTTATTTTTGCGGTGAGCGGAGCTCTTGAAACATATACGATGAATAAAAGCCATAAAGAAATATCGGCCTTGATGGAGCTTCAGCCTGAAGAAGCAGTAAGACTGGATTCAGGAGGAAAAGAGGAACGGGTACATGTGAGTTCCTTACATATCGGGGACCACATCTTAGTTAAGCCGGGGGAACGGGTTCCGTCTGACGGTGTGATCATTGAGGGGATCACCAATGTGGATGAAGCCGCCATTACAGGAGAATCGATTCCTGTAAGCAAAGGGAAAGATGAAGAAGTATTTGCAGGTACCGTTAACCTGCGGGGCTCTATCGTAGTGAAAATCACTAAATCTAATGAAGAAACCTTATTTCAAAAAATTATCCAGCTCGTTCAGACCGCACAAAGTGAAAAATCTCCATCTCAGTTATTTATAGAACGCTTTGAAGGCAGATATGTAAAAATTGTCCTTTCCGCGGTCCTGGTAATGATGATCGCCCCGCACTTTCTCTTTGGCTGGAGCTGGAATGAAACCTTTTACCGCGCGATGATCCTTTTAGTTGTCGCCTCTCCATGTGCCCTTGTCGCATCGATTATGCCGGCAACACTGTCGGCCATATCAAATGGAGCTAAAAACGGCATCCTCTTTAAGGGGGGAATCCATCTTGAAAACCTTGGACACCTTAGAGCTATTGCTTTTGATAAAACGGGTACACTTACAAGAGGAAAGCCCGAAGTAACGAATGTCATAACCCGTGAGGACTGGGATGAGAAAGAATTCCTCCAGCATACTGCCTCTATTGAACATTATTCGAATCACCCGCTTGCCCAGTCGATCGTAAGACATTTTACGAACAGAACTACTCTGGACCTTTTGACACCTTCAGATATGGAAGATGTTTCAGGATGGGGTGTCCAGGCCCGGTTAGGTCAACAAAGGTGGATGATCGGAAAAGCAGAATTTGTTGGAAAAGATCTTGCTGAACATTTCATGAATGGAATTGCCGGAAAATTAGCGAAGGAAGGAAAGACACTTGTTTTCGCTAAAGATAATCAGGGAATCGCCGGGATTATTGCTCTGAAGGATCTTGTCCGAAAGGAAACGGCTGCTGCCATTGAGGAATTAAGGTCTGAAGGCATTTACACGGTTATGCTTACCGGTGACAACAGGGATACTGCAAAAGTAATCGCTGCAGAAAGCAGCATAGATGAATACATCGCTGAATGTCTGCCGGAAACGAAGGTAGATGAAGTAAAAAATCTTAAAGACCGATTCGGTACAGTGGCCATGGTTGGTGATGGAATCAATGATGCCCCAGCACTCGCCACATCGTCAGTAGGAATTGCCATGGGCGACGGTACGGATGTTGCACTTGAAACGGCAGACGTCGTTCTTATGAAAAACGATCTCCCCCGGATCGCAGGGGCCGTAAAACTTTCTAAGAAGATGAATCGAATCATTAAACAAAATATCGTCTTTTCTATTTCAGTCATTATGCTGCTGATTTGTTCCAATTTCCTGCAAATCCTCGACTTGCCCTTCGGTGTAATAGGGCATGAAGGCAGCACCATTCTGGTCATCCTGAATAGCCTTAGATTGTTAAAACATTAAGAAGAGCGGGAGACAGTAGCTGGCAAATTAATTCCTGAAATGTTGAACGATTGTTCTTTATTAATAAGCCTAAGACGATTCAGGCCGTCAGATGCCCTCTACTCTCGTGTTATGACCAATGGCCTCAGCAGACTTATAGAAAAAGCATCTCTTCCACATGGGAGAGATGCTTTTTCTATAGTGAAGTTATAATGTTCAATGGAATTAATATGAAGATTCACCATACTGATATCATCCCAGTATCGGAAAGGAAGCACTTTTGATTCTAACTCCTGAGCTGCACCGTGGGGGTTACGGTTCCCTAACAATCCGGCTTTTTGCGGCTGCTTACAATAGCATTTATTTCTCCGCCTATGATAAGAATGATCCCGGTAATATAAAACCAGACCATCAGCACGATTATCCCTCCAAGGCTTCCATAGGCAGATGAATAATGTGTACTTTTCTCTACATAAAAGGAAAAGGCATAGGAGGAAACGATCCAGCCTGCTGCAGCAAAAAGCGCACCCGGTACAATGCTTAAACACTTTAATTTTATATTTGGGGCAAACCAATAAATCGCGAGAAAAATAATGAATAAAACGATGGAACTGATTACCCAACGGATTACATTCCAGGATGAAATAAATTCTTCCGAAAGCCCAAGATGTTCCGTAAGCAGTATGCCTATTTGCTTACCAAACACCGGAAGAAGCAATGCTGTTAGAAATACTGCAATCATTCCAATTGTGAAAAGAATCGATAATAACCTTGATACAATAAAGTGACGGCTTTCCTTTACTTCGTAAGCTCTATTGAATGCACTGATGATTGAATTCATTCCTGCAGAGGCCGTCCATATCGTCCCAATAATTCCCAAGGACAATAATTTTCCGTTTCCTTTCATGACATCATTAAGATTCTTTTCAATCATGTCCATCGTCTCCGCAGGAGCATAGATTGCGGCAAAACCCAGTATATCTTCCTGTTTTATTGGTAAATAAGGAAGAAGTGATACTAAGAAAATCATCAGGGGAAATAACGATAGGAGAAAAAAATAAGCAAGCTGGGCCGCCATTCCAGAAACGTCATCTCTCAAAATTCGTTTATAGATAGACTTTATAAAAGACGTTTGAGTGATTGATTTCCTGTTCATGCTCCCAGCTCGCTTCATTTTAGATGTTAATGCATAGTATGTGCAGCAGAGGTCTTATAAGCTCTATTCGGGGTAGAGCCTTCATGCGTCAAAATATCCTTGGTGTCCATGACTACTTCTGCTACTTGTATAGGTACTTCTTTTAATTCATCCACTTTTTCAGAGATAAAGTTAATATCTCCTGAGATTTCCTCAATCTGTGATCTCAACCTGCTTGAATACTCACCCATTTTAGTTACCCCTTCTAAGGGATTCGTTAAAAAGGATTTCATTCCCTTGAAAGTGCGGCCGCCCCCATCCATGAACGATTGACGGGTATTACGGTCAAACATGGCAATTACTCCCCCGGCCAGCGCCCCATACATAAGTCCTTTTAAAAGTTTGCTGTTAGCTCTGTAACCTTGTCCAACGTTTTCCATTGCTATTCCTCCTTTGGGGAAATGAGGTAAATAACAGCCACTGGCATAATGCAGAAATGTGCTGCTGTGATTATTTTCTTCATTACAGTCAAATATATAATCTAAAGTTACTTGTAATAATTTCTTTGTGGAAAAGAAGCGGGTATTGTGAATTTATAATTTTTATTTGACTTTTATCACACTTAAATGAAAAGATGGAGTTACATTAGACCAGCTACAGGGGAAAGGAAGAATTGAAAAATGGACTTATCTCAGAACACTCCTGCCAATGCAGAATTTATGGTACAAAAAATCAGTGAAAAATTACGGATCATGAATATAGGTGCGGTAAAAGCATCACATTTTAACCAGGAGATGTACGAAGAACTTCGGGACATCTATGATATGGTTATGAAGAAATCGAACTTTACACCTCGGGAGCTAGAAGCTATTGCTGAGGAATTGGGCAGTTTAAGAAATGTATAACCGTGGCAGGGAGCAATAAAATGAGAATGAATCTAAGCAAAGAACAGAAAAATATACTGGTTGAAAAAATTCAGGAATTCTTCCGCCAGGAACACGGAGATGAATTAGGAAATCTGGCTGGGGAGAATTTTTTAGAGTTCATTTATCGAGAAATCGGCCCTCACATCTACAATTCAGGAATCAATGATGCCAAAGCTCTTGTGCAGGATCGAATGCTTAATATAGATGAAGACTTATCTTCCCTGGAACGACCAATAAGATAGCTGAAGCACCGGGATATCCCGATGCTTTTTTCTATTGTCATTTTTCCTCTTGTTCAGTGAGGATGACAGGTCCATCTGGGGAAATGGCGATTGTATGCTCATACTGTGCAGAAAGCTCGCCATCATGTGTTCTTGCGGTCCATTTATTATGATCCATTTTCGTCATATAGGAACCAATATTGATCATGGGTTCGATCGTGAACACCATTCCTTCTTTAATTCTTGGCCCTTTACTAGGGGCGCCATAATGAGGAACATCCGGCTTTTCATGAATAACCGCTCCAATTCCATGTCCTATAAAATCACGGACGACAGAAAATCCTCTTGCTTCAGTAAATGTTTGGATGGCATGGCCAATATCGCCGATGCGATTTCCAATTTGAGCTGCTTCGATTCCTTTGTAAAGGGCTTCCCTTGTTACCTCGAGCAGCTCTTGTGCTTTTGGACTGATTTTTCCAACAGCGTATGACCATGCTGAATCAGCAAGGGCTCCGTTTAGATTGACAACCATATCAATCGTGACAATATCCCCTTCGTTCAAGGGAGTTTTTCTAGGGAAGCCATGGCAGATTTCATCATTTATACTTGCACATGTTGCATATTCATATCCCTTGTAACCCTTTTGCTGCGGATGGGCTCCATGGCCTGCCAAATATTTATCCACAAGATCATTGATTTCCCACGTGGTAACCCCTGGAGCAATCATTTTTGCAATTTCCTTGTGGCATGCTGCAAGAAGTTTTCCTGCTTCATGCATTGCTTTAATTTCGCGGGGAGATTTAATTACAATCATATATAACACTCCTGAAAATTCCTTTTTAATTATTGTATCGTAAACAAGAAAAAACGGGAAACGGAGCTGCTCCGTTTCCCGTTTTTTTCACTTTATGTTTATTTAAGAAGCGCAAGTGATTCCCGTGTAAATGCAGGAATATCGTCAGGCGTACGGCTCGTTACGAGCTGATTGCCGCATACAACTACTTCTTCATCTTTAAAGTTTACTCCGGCATATTCCATATCAACCCGAATGGATGTATATCCCGTTGCACTTCTGCCTTCCAGCGTTTTAGCTGTAATGAGCAGCTGAGGTCCGTGGCAGATGGCGAACACAGGCTTTTTCTCATCCATAAAGGACTTTGCAAACTGTACAAATTTTTCATCTGCGCGAAGCTGATCAGGTGAAAACCCTCCTGGGATAAACAAAGCATCGAAATCCTGTGGATTAACATTATCAATTCCCTCATCGATCGTTACTTCCACTTCACCCTGTTTCCCTTTAACAGTCGTGCCTTTTTCCTTTTCAATCGTTACAACTGTATGGCCGGCTTCTTTAAAAGCATTGGCAGGATCTCTGTATTCGGAGTCTTCAAAGTCATTGGTTACAACACATGCGATTTTTTTGCTCATTTATATTCCTCTCCTTACTAAAGTAATAAGTTGACACCTTATTTATCTTCCCTTTAATAAGTAAGATAAACATGATTAATCGGCCGATGATAAGCTGATATAATCCACTTCAGCATTTCCCGAAGAAGTTGTGAGCGTTATATCATTTACACCTTTTTTCAATTTTAAGCTCTGAGAAGGACTCGTGGCTGAACCTGTATATCTGCCATTTACATAGATTTTCTGTACAGCAGATGGCGAATCGTCTGATTCCTTGCTAATTTTTAACAAATAGCTGCCCTCTTTGGAAACCATGACCGGGAAGTGAATCCTACTCCCTTTCTTTGTCTGTACTGTTTGATCATTGCTAGACTGCAGGTTATCAACGATCCGGGCTTTTTTTAGGTAGCCAAGTTCCGCCTCATACTTTACAATTTTCATCTCTTTCGGAATTAATTCTATGGAATCTATTTCCGTGAATAGCTTCCCTTTAGAAATCCGGATCGTATTCTGCTCCTTATCTAACAATGTATCCATCTCCGCATCCCGCCAGGAGTCCCACCCAAAAGGCTGATATGAAAGCTCCTGCACCTTACCATTGACACTTACTAAATGGGATGTCGGCTCGCCCATTCCATTGGAGTATCTTACTTTAAGTGTGTAATCGCCTTTTGGCACTTCCACGTTAAATTCTACATAACTGTCTTCAAAATCGATCATTCCCACTTTTGCCCCGCCAGATGCCCCTGTATTATTTACAATGCTGGCATTGTGCACAGCTGCCTGCTCGGCTTCGTACCTATATACAAGACCTGGAAGCTTTGGGACAAGATCTCCTTTTGATTCTCCTGAAGGCACGCGCAGTAACGTATCCGCCGCTTGAGGAACTCCAAAGTCCGGAGTGCCATCCTTATTCCAGGTAAATGGCTGCATCCGTACACTGCGGTTCCAGCCTGCCCCCTGAAATTTGGCTGCATGATAAATAATCCAGTCTTCTTTACCATCAGGTGATTTCACAAAACTGTTATGACCAGGTCCATACACATTCAGTGCAGGGTTTTTTTGAAAGACAGGCTCCGGGCTCTTTTTCCATGAGTCGCTCTTTAGTGGATTTTTGCCATCCAGTGTCAGCATGCCGAGGCAGTAATCATCTGTCCAGCTGCCGCTTGCTGAATATACGATAAAAACTTGTCCTTTCTTATTGTTTAGGATCTGAGGTCCCTCATTAATCAGGGGGGTACCGTGTTTTTCCCATTGGAGTTCAGGTCTAGAGATTTCTACCCGATCCCCGCTTAAAGTCCATGGATTTTTCATCGGAGCAATATATAAGTTCTGGCTTACATTTTCATCGCCTTCCCAGCCTGACCAAACAAAATACAACTGATCATTATGCTGGAGGACAGTTCCATCAATCGCCCATTTATCGGTTGCTGCAGCAATTTTACCGTAATGACCGCCAGGATGGTGATATGGACCTAAAGGATCTGTCCCTTCCGATTCCAGGACATACATCCGCTGCTTGCCCATATCTCCTTCAGAACCGGCGTAATAGATATACCATTTTCCATTAATAAAGTGCAGTTCCGGCGCCCACATATGTTCTCTATTAGGAGCGTCTGCACTTGGGGTCCACACTACCTTTTTTTCTGCACGATCCAGTTCGGACAAATTTTTTATTTTCCAGATCGTGATATTCCCCCCTGTCGTCTGCGTGTAATAATAATAGCCGTCTGAATGCTTCACTGCCCATGGATCAGCACCATCCCCAATGACCGGATTTTTAAATACTTCAAATTCATTTGAATCGTTTTTTGCATTAAATGTGTGCGGTCCTGCTGGTATTGGTCGCTCCGAAGCCATCGATTCCTGAGGCATGTTACTAAACAAAAGCGGCAGGAGTAAGGCTGCAGCCGATAGTTTCCCAAAAGAATGTACGTTCATGTGTCATCCTCCTTATTTATGTTGTTTTTAGCAATTAAAATGATAGCGCTTTCTAATAGATAGAACATCGCACTTTACTCCCATTTCCTGTTACATTCGCATAATAAAATAAGCAGAATCACATTTGATTCTGCTCCTTAGGTGCGGATACGTCCTTTATTAGCTGAAGTACATCCCGCCAGATGGATAAAAACATAAAGTGTCCTTTATCTTTAATGATAAACATCCGGGATTTCGTGTACCTCTGCTTTAAAAAGCGGGAGGTCGACACCGTCCAAAGATGATCGTCCTCCCCCTGCCAGATCATGGTTGGATAACAGCCGCCAGGCCTAACCTCAAAGTCTGCCTTACACATGGCGAGTACTTCATAGTAAACCGCCATCCCCTCATACTGATACGCATCATAAGTTGCCTTTTTCAGCAATTCTGTAAACAGCATAGCAGCTTCCTTATCATCGCGGACCATCTTTTTCATTCTATTCATAACTGCATGATCGATATCCTGATTAATTCTTTTGCTTACTCTCTTAAATAAATACCTGCACACACCAGGAAAATGTAACATAACCCATCTTACAAATTTCCACTTTACCGGCATTATTCTTTCCACTTCCGGCTGGCTCAATGGCAGTACACTGCCGAGTAAGGTTAAACTTGATACATATTGTGGATATAGACGAGCAAAGTCTTGGGCAAACATGCCTCCTGTTGACCAGCCTGCCACTGCACACCGCTTAATCCCTAAGCATGATAACAGCTGATAGATATCCTCCGCAAAGTCTTCAGAGGAGTAGCCTGGATGTAAGTCTGATCTTCCATACCCTGGCCGGTCAACGGCGATGACAAATAACCCTAAGTCAGTAAGCACGTCCCGATCTTCCACCATTACAGCGGAAGATGACCCAAATCCATGCAGATACACGACTGGATGGTGGGCCGGGTCTCCAACTATTCTATACGATAATTTTCTTCCATCAGATAGAGTAAATAATTCATAATCCATAGTATGCCCGCATCCATTCGTAAACCTATAAAGTTCTACCTGTTTACCCTAATTTAAAAAATAAAAACCCTGTCCTGCAGACAGAGTTAAATGCGTCAATTTACTTATGGCTGTCCAGCTGCAGATTCTTTCTGTTCGCGAGGCATGACCAGGATTTCCACTCTCCGGTTGGCTGCTCGTCCTGCTGCTGTAGAATTAGAGGAAACAGGCTTAAACTCCCCATATCCTTTGGCACTAAACCATTGGGGCTTTAATTTTGGATTTTCTAATAGTATTTTCATAAAGTTAACGGCGCGCATAACACTAAGGTCCCAGTTAGAGTCAAATTCCGACGTACTGATCGGCATATTATCGGTATGACCGCTGATCACAATCCCCCTCGGCGGATTCATTACCAAGAGATCTGATATCTCACCAGCCAATTCTCTATCGATTCCCCTGATTTCTGCGAGACCGGATTCAAATAAGATTTTATCACTGATGGTAACAAGCAGGCCTTCATCTGTAAGCTTTGTCCCAAGTCTCCCCGTTAACTTATTATTCTTCATGTAGGTATTCACCTTTTGCTGAATTTCAGCAAGTTCCTTCTCATCCTCATCTCCCAGCCCTTTATCTTCCTGATCATTTCCGCTGACAGCGTTATTTTCTCTTTCAGGATTTTTACTGGAATCGTCAAGAACAGGACTTGGATAATCTAATACTCCTGACCCTCCTGTGAACACCTCATTAAATGCCTGGGACATTAATTTAAATTTGGAAGCATCTACGGAGCTCATAGCAAATAACACGATAAACAAGGCTAGGAGAAGTGTCAGAAGATCGGCATAGGGGATAAGCCAGCTTTCATCAACATGCTCATCATGAGTATGTTTTTTTCTTCTCTTAGACATCCTGGTTCACTTCGCCTTCAAGCCACTTCTTCCGATCTCCTGCAGGCAGATATGAAGTCAGCTTCTGTTCGATTGTCCTGGGAGCTTCCCCTTCAATAATAGAAAGAATTCCTTCAATCATCATTTGTTTAATCCGTACTTCTTCTTTAGATTTTCTCTTCAGCTTGTTAGCAAAGGGATGCCATAGCATATAACCTGTAAATATACCCATGAGTGTAGCTACGAATGCCGCACTGATTGCATGACCAAGCGCCTCTGTATCATCCATATGGCTTAATGCAGCAATGAGTCCCACAACTGCACCCAGCACCCCAAGAGTCGGAGCGTATGTTCCAGCCTGTGTAAAGATTGCAGCTCCTCCCTGGTGCCTCTCCTCCATTGCATCAACCTCCTCAGAAAGGAGGTCTCTGATATAATCAGCACTCTGGCCCTCAACTGCCAGGTTTAAACCATTTTTTAAGAAAGGCTCTTCTACGTCCTCAGAAATTGCCTCAAGCGCTAATAAGCCTTCCTTTCTAGCTATAACCGCCCATTCTGAAAAAGTTTTAATTACCTCTTCAGCACTTATTATCTTCTGTTCAGTAAACAGTATTTTAAAGAGCTTAGGCACTCTTTTTATTTCATTTGTCGGAAAAGCAATAACTACTGCAGCCATGGTTCCTACAACGATAATTAATATAGCGGCTGGATTAGCCAATGCCACCGGGCTTACACCCTTTAAGACCATACCAACTCCTACCGCAATCAGAGCGAGTACAATTCCTATTAATGATGTTTTATCCATAAAACCCACCTGTCTTTAATAAAAGTCGTATTTGATTCTTTTATTTATATCGGATAAAACCCTTAAATAGTGAGCTCTTTTCGAGATTTTTTTGATTTTCCATTTGTTAGAAGAGGTATATCATAAAAAAAATCCGCCCCAGCCAGGGCAGATATTATTTTCGGGACAATTTATCATATACTTTTTGATTATATTGTTTAAATGCTTTAGAGTGACTGGTCTTTCGCTTCTCTATTACTTTTCCAAATTGATAGAGCTTTTCATTCAGCTGCTTTGTTAGTCGTTCTCTCTCCTCTGGATCGTAACAAAAGGATATTAAATCCTCCAGGTTCATCAATTCTTTTCTTAGTGATTCTTCCTGCTCTTCAAGCATCCCTGCATTCTTCATCATCTTATAAGCCATGCGGAGACTTTCTGGTATAGCAGAATCATCATCGAGAACTAATGGCCGGCCGTAACCGGGCAGCTTTCGAAACTCCCCTTCCTCTATGGATCGTTTGATCTTATCTTCAGCAATCAGGTGTGCAATATCCATGAACCCACTCCTTACTATTTAATAGATCAACACTGCTTTTTATTATAGGCTGTTTTCGCAAACTTTGTTGTTTTTGAACAAGGGGGCTGATTGGAACGTGAGGATGCTCGCGGACCTTAGGGGCGGGCGCTGAGCCTCCTCGGCTTCGCCTGTGGGGTCTCACCTGATAGAAAAGCGGAAGCGCCTTGTTCAGACCCGATAAAGAAGACTTGCTGATTGGCGAGCGTTAGCGAAGACAGAAGCTTAGTCGCACTTACCACGCTCGAACGCCACGTCCTGTGGCCACGCCTGGCTCGCACATCCTGTGCTTCGT
>NZ_PGUY01000010.1 GCF_002863585.1 Peribacillus deserti
TAAGGGCGACTAAGCTTCTGTCTTCGCTATCGCTTGCCAATCAGCAAGTCTTCTTTATCAGGTGTCTGCTTTTCTTTTAGTGTTTTGCCTATACTTAAAAAAGATGACCATTCAGCTTTTGGATGGATCTTTTCTTGAAAAGCACCGTCCTCTGCTTTTCGATCAGGTGAGACCCCACAGGCGATACGCCGAGGAGGCTCACCGCACGCCCCGCGGAAAGCGAGCACCTGGAACGGAAATCAACCTGCCATTAAAAAGCAACAAACTTTGCGAAAAGAGCCTTTTTAATAGTTCGGTGAATCTCGAAAAAAGCCTTTCTATATCACTGACTTGATTTCATTAATGACTTTAATCGCGGCGAGATTATTTTTTACTTTATCGGTGATATCCTCATGCTTCATGATAACCTCTGTCCGCAGATCCTCGATAAAGTCTTTATGGATGAACCAGTCAGAATGAGTTCCAGCTTCAAATGGCCGGTCATTCCAGGCAGACGTGAGAACGGGACTATATATTTTTTTACCTCTTTCTGCAAGGCTGTTAGTAAAAATGGTCTTCCAATAATCGGATCTTGAAGCAGTATGCTCAGTGTTTATAGAAAATTTTGACACTCCCTCCAGTACATCCTTTTTATCAAATAATAGGCTGTACAGTTTTTTACCCGTAAGAATCCGCATAGCGGGATCAGCAAATCGCTCCACTGATAACCCTGTCAACTGATAAGGCCTGCCCAGCCTCTGCTTATATGGAAAAATAACCGTTGTGAATCCAAAAAACTCCTGAAGCTGAAAGTCCAGCCTCGAAAGCAGCTCCGCATGCCCGAAGCGCTTTATAATTCGGTCCTCAATCATTCTCTGCTCGTTGATGATAAGGGCAATCGTCAGCATCTTTGAATTTCCTTCTTTTAAAAATAAATCCCATATAGAATACATAAATCGGGATACATGAAAAATAGGCAGCAGACTTCGTAAAGATAAAGGCTTACGTTTAGCTTCTTCATATAGAAGAAGCTGAGGATATGCATCGGCAAATATTGCTGAATTTGCTCTTTCTAAAAAGATGAAATACGTTTCCTTTTCACTCTCGGTGAACAGATGATCCATTGCTGAGCCTCGTAAGTCCGTCATATGATATCCTCCATTACGAGAGACCATATGTGCTAAAAAGGCCCAATGAATCTCAGGGTTTCTTCGGTAATAGTCTAGATATGCTTTCGTTCTGGTCAGATTATTAAGATTATCTTCGGCGGTTTTATCCCGTATCTTCTTTACCAGACCTTTATCAGATGAGAGCAGAACATTCGGGCCATCCTGTGTACTATAAAAATCTAGGTGCAATCGATTTGTTAAGCCTTCAAATTTCTCAATCTCTAAAATCGGCTGTTCCTTAAGTTCATGTTTTACAAACAGCTGCTGCATAAGACTTGTAAATGCTTGTAAGGAAATTATAAAAAATCACACCCTTTTGGCGGAATAAATGCTTTTTATTACTATATGAGTTTTTCACTGAATACGACTCCATACACAAACAGCCTAACCGTACTGAACTGCACCCTAATTGTTAGACATCATCAACAATTGGAGGTGCTTTTCTTATGGCTAAATTTACGACCGAAGAGAAATTAAATGCTGTAAAGAGCTATTTAGAGGGGAAGAAAGTCAGAAATCTATTGCCGATTGTATTGGGGTAAATAGAGCTGTATTTCAGAATTGGGTAAAGCAATATGAATTCCACGGAGAAAAGGCTTTTGAAAAAAGCTATACATCGTACAATGGGCAGTTTAAACTAAACGTACTTAATTATATGTATAACAACGGGACGTCTCCGAATGAAGCAGCTGCGATTTTCAACATTCCTTCTCCAGGTATGATTCGTAAGTGGAGGATTCAATCCGAATCACATGGAATAGACGCCCTGAACCCAAGAAAAAGGGGCATCCAGCAATGAAGAAAGAAACAAAGAAATCTACACCGGTTGAAGGATCTGTCGAAGCACTAAAAGAGGAATTAGAACATTTACGTATGGAGAATGCATACTTAAAAAAACTGAATATTATTGGGTGAAAAACTTTGATCGTCTGGATCCTGATGTAGAGAATAAGGAATTAATTCAATCGATATATGACGAACACGAGGGTCGTTTTGGCTACCGGCGAATTCGTGATGAACTTAGAAACCGTGGACGCAAAGTGAATCATAAAAAGGTTCAACGTATCATTACACAAAAACATATAAGGAGTGATTTAAAAAGTCACAAAAGACACTATAGGCCTAAACATCCCTTAACAGCTAATGTTTTTCTCCAGACAATAAATATATATGTATATATTAATGTTAGTTTTTTTAATCTATCTAAAACCTTCAGCGAAAAGTTGAAAGTCTTTTCATTTCGCAATAGTAAAAATATTTTTCAAAATTGATAGATGTTTCATGTTCCCAATGGGCTCTATTAGTTTCAGATAAAAAACAGCCAGTATGCTTCCGGGAATTTCGGGGCATACTGGCTGATCTGTTAGCTATCTACTAGACACAAACTGGTAAAGTTTATGCAGCTTTCTTTCGAATATTCTTCTTTGGTTTTTTCACTTCAAAAATCTGTACGGAGTTCGCTTTGCTCGTCACGTATACCTTGCCGTCTTCTGGCTGGATTACTTTATTTGTATTCAAAGCATTTTGTAGCGCTATGCCCGTTTGTCCATTCATTAGTTTGTCTACCTCAATTTCTTTTTCTGTTCCCTTATTAATGATCACAATGAATTGGTCGTCCTTGTTGCTGCGCTCATAAACAATTGTATGGTCGTCTACGTACAATTCCTTGTATGTACCCGTACGAAGCACAGGCTCTGCATTACGCAAACGAATCAGTTTTGTGTAGTAATCCCTTAGCTCAGGATCTTGGTTTTCCTCATCCCACGGCATCATTTCTCTCCAATACCGGTCTTTCCATTCTGAAACCTCATTGTGGTCCCTGCTTTGGGATAGTCCAACTTCTGTTCCGTAATAAATGACAGGAGCACCAGGCAACGTAAATTGCGCAGCCGCTGCCAGCATCAATTTATTTACATCTCCCCCTGATTCAAATAGGAAACGCGGCATATCATGGTTATCCAAGAAAGTTGCCATGATATATTCCGGATGAAACATAGCTTGGTTATCGCGGATTGTCTGGCTAAAAAGCTTCATGGACTGTCCTTTAGCAAATGTGTTGAGCAGCGCCCCCTGCATACTAAAATCAAGCGCGCCATCAAGTTTTCCTGAGTAGGAGTTTATCTTCTCACGACTGTCCCAAACCTCGCCAAAAATGAACGCATTTGGTTTCATTTGCTTCACTGCATGACGGAAGTCCACCCAGAAGCTATAACTCGGTCCTTTCGCATAGTCGAGTCGGAAGCCATCAAAATCAAGCTCTTTTAACCAGTACGGCACAACTGTCTTAAGCATATAATCCCTTGCTTGCGGATTATCATTGTTGAATTGCGGCAATTCACCAATGCCGTAAAACGTCTCATATTTATTTGGCCATTCAATGAAGTTATACCACTGATAGTACGGGCTGTTAACGCCATTTTTCAGGGCATCTTGGAAGAACGGATGCTTGCTTGAGGTGTGGTTTGGCACTAAATCATATACAACCTTCATACCCTTCTTATGAGCTTCCTTGATGATGTTCTTCATGAGCTGCTCATCTCCAAAACGCGGATCGATTTTTGTAAAATTCGCCGGGTGATAACCATGTGAATATGGGCCTTCATAAATTGGGGAAATCCAAATGGTATTTACACCAAGTTTTTTGATGTAATTGAGCTTTTGCTGTATGCCAGCCAAGTCACCACCCATCCAGCCTTTTAGGCGTTCATCGTAAGAGAGGTTCGGATCGACTGGTTCGTTGTTTTTTGAATTGCCATCCATGAACCGATCTACAAACACATGGTAGATGACCGCATCTTTCGCCCAGTCCGGTGTTTGATATTTGTCAACATAATATGCGAATTCCGTTGCGCCTTCTGGCGTTTGGCTGTTTGTATCCGCAAATTGCGAACCTTCTACGTTGCTGTTCCACACATCCACTTTGTACTTCACGCGCGTTTCATTTTTTTGTCCTGGTATTACACCTGTCAAAACAGAGCGTTTCAGCCCGTCAGCCAATTCCTTTGTGGAGACGACCTGCATTGGAACGATTTGACCTTTTGTCACAACTCCGCGTTTTCCAAACGGGGTGGAGCCATCCACTGTATAGTAAATACGCCCGTTATCGATTGGACCAAAATGGTCAACTGTTGTAGTTACCGTAACAGCTTCCTTCTTGCTAGGGATGAATGGCGTATAATTAAAGTTATGGGTTACGTTTTGGGCAACCGGTATCCCCTTCCAGTTTGTCACTACATCTTTCACCACGTGGTTTTCTTCGGAAAAGGCAGCTTGACGCACTTCATCTCTTACTTCCTTAAATTTTTCATCGCCAAGTGCGTAAAAATAAGTGAACGATGTTGCCGGTTCCCCGGTTAATGTCACCGTATAGGTTTGGTCTCCAACCCTTTTCATTTTGATGAGCGAATAATTAAAATTATTCAAACTTGTACCAATTGTAGGCGTTATCCAATCCGGTGTGGACTTCGGGAGAGTTACTTGAAATGTGACCTTGCCCTGTTCCTCAACTAACCGTACATCTACGTTTCGCTCCTCATTCGGGTGATAAACAAATACGTACTTGCCCGTTTGCGGTGGCACAAATTCTAGATTGCTGCCATCCATCCAGTTGTTATCTCTTACGTATTTGAATTCAAGCTTTTTCCCACCTTCAAGAGCAATTAAGTTACTTTTCCAAGTGCCATCCTCTTGTTTCAAGAGCGGGTTATTGTCGGATCCCCAATCAAGCGGAGCCAGGCTTCCTCTTAATACAACCTTCTGATAATCCGCTGCTTCAACCAATTTTGGAAGTGATATCAAAATTACGTTGAGTAACATAACCAACGACATCACGACAGCCATTGTCCTTTTCATTTCTCTTCCTCCTATCCCTTTTCTAGTAAACGCTTTCATTGATGTGACTCTATAATATTTGAATTATAGAAAGCAATCAACACTTAAATGATAATAAAGAAGGCCAATCAAGGAGATAAAAAACAATCTTTCGCCTGTACTGGACTTATTTAATGGTGAAATCATTTCATATACAATCGGTTCCAGGCCCACCTACTCACTCGTTTCTATGATGTTAGAACAAGCTCTTGAACATTTAACAGATAGCGATCCCCTCCTTCTTCATTTTGATCAAGGCTGGCATTATCAAATGAAGCGATATCGTCATGCCCTGTGTGAACGTGGAATAACGCAAAGTATGTCCCGCAAGGGAAACTGTTACGATAACGCTGTCATAGAAAATTTCTTTGGAATCTTGAAATCGGAACTCTTGTATTTAAAGGAATTTGAAAGTGTATAACACTTTAAGCTAGAACTAGAAAAATATATAGAATACTATAATCACAAACGAATCAAGGCAAAACTAAAAGGCCTAAGCCCGGTTCAATACCGAGTTCAGACCTTACAGGCTGCCTAATTAAAGAATCGTTTCTAACTTTACGGGGTCACTTCATGCTGGCTAGGCTGTTTTCTCCGAATTATCCTGAATCTGTTTTCTATTTTTCATATATTCAAATACCATTTCATAGAAGTGAAGCAATACAGCAATCACAATAAATCCAAGAGCATATCCTCCAAGAACATCTGATGGATAATGGACATTAAGATAAATCCGGCTTAATCCTACAAGAAGAATCATGATGAATGCTGCAGCCCAGATCAGGATCTTTAGCCCCTGGGACCTACAATATTTAGTCAGAAAATAAGCGGTCACAAAGTAGAAAATAAATCCAACCATAGCATGACCGGACGGAAAGCTAAAGCCCACCCCATCCACATCGGCTAAAATCGAGGGCCGTTCTCTGGCGATGAACCGTTTTACAAGCTTATTGATCTGATCTCCGCCTGCAACGGCAAGAACCATAGCAGCCATCGCCAAATAATTTTTGCTTCTAAACCATAAAAACGCTAATACCAATAAAGTACCAAGGCCAATGATCGTTTTCGAACCAAATTCCGTTATAAAAGTAAAAAATCCTGAAGCTGAATCTCCTGCAAAAGTCAGCAGCTGTTTCCGGAAGCTCTCATCCATTTGCAAATGTGACTCACTATATACCGCTCTTCCAATAATTAAGAAAATAATGACAGATAAGAACAGGAATCCTGCGAACACCATCGACAGCAGATTCATGCTCTTCTTTGCTTTGTCTTCCATACACTCTCTCCTCTTTACCTGTTCGTACAAAAAAGATTACCAGACCCGGTGGTTTTCAGGTATCGTACTCCTTATATGATATCCTTTAAAAAACATAAAGATGTTATCTCAGTTTACTAAGAACGAGGGTAAAAACAAAGGCTAGGTATTTTTAATGAGCAGGCGGAACTTAATCGCACCGGAAGTTCGCCTTAGAAAAATGTCCTTTTTGAATACTTTTATTATTGGTTGTCGTCTTAGAAATAAATCTAATACTTACACTTACTAAAGTTTATTTCTTTACGAATAAAAGAAAAGAAACGGCTTAGTCGTTTCTCTTAAGAAGGTAGAGTATTGCGAGCATTGCGAGCATCTCTCCTCCACGCATCGGAATTATTCATGATACGGACAGTTTCACTATATCCAGAAAACTTTTTATCACAGAGAGTGGACTGTAGTACAGCATGCAGGCCAATAATTTTCTAATTGCTACCTCAATACCCTCATCCGATAGCAATTCATCGCCGTTTCACCGAGATGGTCGAGAAGGTTGTAGTTCGCATATGCACCTACGAACGCTCCGATACCGGGAACGAGCTGCAGCATTTTGACGAAGTCAATATAATCCCGGTATTCCTGCTGGAACACCCGCCAGTCTACTTCTTTTAGGGTATCTTTATGAGCATCCCAGTTTTCGATGATGGAGAATGTTTCTTTTTTACGTTCATCACTGGAAAACGCAAGCTGAAATATATGAAGAATGAATAAGCGCTCTTCATATGATTTAACATTGAATCCATATAGACTTCCTGCCTCGAATAGGAACTTCATTTTGATTCCCAGGAGCAAGGGGAAATCGGCCAGACCGACGAGCAGTCCTGCTGCCCCCGTTCCGGCACCTTCCCACAAGGCGGTTTTGCGGTATCGTACCACAGCCTCTTTCACCTGCTTCTCTTTTTCTTCAAGAGACATTCCTTCAACTGGCTTTTCCTTTGTAGTCCAGTCAGAACCGGCCAATGTAACTTTAACCATGTTTTTAATGCTGTCGGTAATCACTTCATGTGCTTTTTCTGGAATATAACTATTTATCTTTGTTTGAGCTTTTTTTGATATTCTATTTAGAATGGATGAGCGGGTTTGCATTTTGCTTTTCCATTTATTTAATTCCTCGCTAATTTGCTGTTCATACGTATTCATATTGAACTCCTTCGTTTTGAATTAATAACTTACTACGTACGAATCATGCAAAGGTTTCAATGAAAAAAAGGCCAACAGGGTCATCGGCCTTTGAATCATTATTTTATTTGCAGCTTATCCATTTTCTTTTTGGCATACACTGAGAAAATCAGTAAGAATAAAATCCCCGCAAAAAAACAAATCACAGCGTCGTTCATATACCCTGCCAGCGCGATTACCACTGCCAGTAAGATATTTTGTACAAGCAGGACCCGGTTTAAAAGTGATGCGGCGGCCCTTTTTTTCATAACCTCAGGTAGCGGATAGAGATTCAGCCAGATTTTCAAATCATGATGCCGGGATATCGGCAGAATCTGAATCCCTGTCAAATAGAGAACGAATAGCAGAGTTAGGGCTTTTGCCCAGATGGAAACGAATAGGAAGCTCAAAATGACCCCAATGACCGTCAGCCTGACGGTCAGGCCTAAGTAGTCATTCGATCTTAAATAAGTTCTGGCATAAAGGTACAAATACGATGATGAACCCTTGAACTTAATCGGGGATAAAATCCAGTCGAGCCACTTCCTTCGGGCAACTTTTTCTTTTAACTTTGGTACATCCGTAAATAAGTTGGCCACTCTGTAGAAAGCTGACATCCTTTTCCCTTCAAGACTAATCAGCCGCTCCCATTTCAATGATTTTTTCCTGGTTTCACGATCAAAATACCAAAACAGCAATACTAATACCCCGGCAATAATCAGAGCGAAATAAAAGGGTGCTTCTGAAAAGAATAAATATAAACAAGCTATATTGAGACAAAGCCTGATAAGACGATCCGTCATGAGTGCTTCCGGCTGCTCATATCTTAAGATTCTCCATCTAATCTGAAGGTTCAAGAATTTTAAGACAGCCAGCAGAATAAAGGCAGTTAAAAAATCCCCCATTGATGCTCCGTTCACTCTTGCATGCATGGGCATAAAAGCTGCCAGGATCATTAATAAAAGATAAACTTGCATTACAAAACTGACTCTGATTGATTTTCTAAAATAATGTGTCAGCTTAGTTTCTAACGGCAGCAGAAACACCACATCTGCCTCTTTTAAGAATGTCATTATCGGACTGCTCGTGACAGCCAGTCCAAGTAGTACAGCCATTATTAGGGCGGCTGGGAATTCGGGAGAGAGCGTTTTTACCCATTCACTGTAGTAAAAGCTCAAGCCGCCCACGGCAAAAATCATGACAAAAACAAGGTGTCCATTGAAAATATATTTAAGATATTTTCCAGTTTCCTTTGTAAATCCTCGAAATCGTTCCTGCCACAAAGCATCTTTATTCATGGTCTTGCTCTTCTTTCGTCAGCGCTATGTAGATTTCGTCCAGGTTGGCGCCTGGCATTGAAAACTCCTTTTGCAGGTCCACGAGTTTTCCTTTAGCCCTTATTTTCCCATTATGCAGGATAATAAATGAGTCACAATACCGTTCTGCAGTTGCCAGAATATGAGTGGACATAAGAATACCCGCACCGTCTTCCTTCATTTTGTTCATTAGATCAAGCAGTGATTGTATTCCTAAAGGATCCAGACCTACAAACGGCTCATCCACTATATAGAGGGAAGGCTGGACTAAGAAAGCACACATGATCATGACCTTTTGCTTCATTCCCTTGGAAAAGTGAGCAGGAAACCACTTCAGTCGTTTTTCCATCCGAAACTCTTTCAAGAGGCTGTCAATTCGCTCCTTATAATTCTCCTCACTTAAGCCGTAAGCCATGGCGGTTAATTTCAGATGCTCTTCAAGTGTAAGCTCATCATATAAAATAGGAGTTTCCGGAACAAACGTAAATTCTTTACGGTACATTTCAGGATCGTCACTGAATTCCTTGCCATTTATTTGAATGCTTCCGGCCTTAGGCTCCATCAGACCAATGATATGTTTGATGGTGGTACTCTTCCCCGCACCATTTAAGCCGATTAACCCGACTAATTCATTTTTATTAACAGTGAAGCTGATTTCCTTCAATACAGGGTTTCTCGTATATCCTCCTGTCAGCTGGTTTACTTCTAACAGTGCCATAGCTACATTCCTTTCTTCTTCTACTGCTTTTATATTAACAAATTTTCTTATGGGGACATAGCGGGACAATTCCAAATATCCATAAAATAACAAGTAAGTTTTGGTGCAAATCTGCTTATCATAATGTAGAGGAAGGAATCAGCAATGGTGTTTTAAAAACTTGATGTTCTTAGCATCATTGAAATGGGGTGTCAGTTAAAGATATTTAACTGAATTACATCATTCAAATTTGTCTAGCAAGAAGGAGACGTGATTCTCTTGCACAAGGTATATTTGTTCCAGTGAGGCATTTCTGCACTAAATAGTGCAGAATTAAACCGCTTTATATGTTGTGAAACCTATAAAGAATTGGAGATGTTCCGATTGGACCATATTAGATCTTTCCTAGATAACCATACTTCATAAAAAATGAGGTGTTTATCAAAGAGGACTTTGCCTGAAATAGACGTTTGAGATCTAGATTCCTTCCTCTCCGAAGCAGGGTGGTTGGCAGCCATCCTGCTTTTTTATTGGAAAAGCGGAGAACGGTGCTTTTCTAGAAGTATTCACTTCTATTCCCCATAATTATCCTCCAAGTTGAACCATGACCTTCAAAAGAAAAGCAGACACCTGATAGAAAAGCGGAAAGCGGTGCCTTCCTAAAAAAACTATTTTCAAGCTCCATGAAGAAGAAGTACAAAAAAAAAATATAACCCCCGAAGGAAGGCAGAGACCCGAACAGCATAAGACGAGCAGGCCGTGGAAAGCGTTCTTCTTTCCATGGACTGATTGGCTTATGACTCGAGGGTCTCAGCTTGCAGCTGGACAAAAAGAAAAGCGGAGAACGGTGCTTTTTAAATAGTATTAATACAAAGCACAGTGATGATCCTAAACTATAAAACAGAAAAATAGGAATAAAAAGCAGACACCTGAAAGGCATAAGAAAAGCGGCAGCGTAAGGTCGCTTTTTGCCTTTTGATGGCGATTGGCTTTGACCGAAGGTGTCAGTTCGGAGCTGGACAAATCGAAAAGCGGAAAGCGCTGCCTTCCTAAAAAACTATTTTCAATCGCCATGAAGAAGAAGTACATAAAAAAATATACGCTGCCCGCGAGCTAAAAAGATTTGTTGTATTTAAAATCCTTAATCAGTACGGCTCTTATGACTCCTCCATTTATTTTACTGTCCTCCCTCCACTATGATAAAATTTGGATATCCGTTTCAGGAAAGGATGGTATTAATAATGGGAAATTGTATTTTTTGCAGCATCATCAAAGGTGATATCCCTGCTTCAAAGGTGTACGAAAATGAACATGTGATGGCATTTTTGGATATCAGCCAGGTAACGAAGGGACATACTTTGGTTATTCCCAAGGCACACCAGGAAAATATCTATGAATTAACACCCGAGACAGCAAGCCAGCTTTTCTCCGCTGTTCCTGATATAGCTAACGCCATAAAAAAGGAATTCAAACCAATCGGCTTAAACGTACTAAACAACAACGGGGAGCACGCGGGCCAATCCGTATTTCATTACCATATGCATCTCATTCCACGATATGGAGAAGGAGATGGATTTGGAGCAGTATGGAAAACACACACAAGTGAATATACTCCCGAAAATCTTTCTAACATCGCTGAATCCATCGCTAAACATCTTACATAACACCAGTATAGCCTGCAAGCTCCCTTGCAGGCTTAATTTTTTACTTTTTCAGCCGCCCCTATTTTTATCCAGTCCCGCATCTTCCTCTAAGATGAAAAAACCTGAAGAGCAGCCTAAATCATATCTTACGTTTCAAACATATATGCCTATGCAAAGTTTTTTTTCCAACTATGTTTTTTTGAAAATTTAGTAAGTATCCCTTTAAATTCGAATGCTATATCTGATAGGATAAAGATACAGTATAAAAACTTTAGTGATTTAAAGCGGAGGAGATATGAATGGAAAGAGCCTTAAACTTTAATGCAGGTCCTGCTGCACTTCCTCTTGAAGTGTTAGAAAAGGCAAAGGATGAATGGCTGAACTACAGCGGAACAGGCATGTCCATTCTAGAGATGAGCCACCGCAGCCCTGAATTTGAGTCAGTGTTAAATCATGCTAAAAAACTGCTAACCGAATTGCTGGATATTCCTGAGACTCATGAAGTTCTTTTCCTTCAGGGTGGAGCCTCCCTTCAATTTTCAATGGTTCCCTATAACCTGCTTACAGAAGAAAAAAGAGCTTATTATGTGCTGACTGGGGTCTGGTCAGAAAAGGCACTGGCAGAAGCAAGGAAACTAGGAGAAACAATAACAGCAGCGACGGCAAAGCCGAAAAATTACACCACCATCCCTTCTCTAGATGATCTGCAATTAAGGGCGGATGCTGCGTACCTTCATATAACCAGCAATAATACGATCTATGGAACACAGTGGCCCTCTTTTCCTGATACGGGTTCGATTCCATTAGTCGCCGATATGTCCAGTGACATCCTTAGCAGGCCCTTAGATATCTCGAAATTTGGTTTGATTTATGCTGGCGCGCAAAAAAATCTGGGCCCGTCAGGTGTGACAGTGGTAATCATAAAGAAAGATCTCATCAGGGAAGATGCATCACATCTGCCAGCAATGTTAAACTATCATACGTATTATAAAAATAATTCTCTGTTTAATACTCCTCCTTCATTCGCCATCTACCTGCTGTCCCTTGTTTTAGAATGGACAAAGAAAAATGGCGGCATAGCCGGGATAGAGGATATAAATAGACAGAAGGCTGCTCTTCTTTATAAAACGATTGATGAAAGTGATGGTTTTTATAAAGGACACGCCGAAAAACCTTTTAGATCACAGATGAATGTCACCTTTACATTGCAGAGTGAAGAGCTTACCAGAAAGTTTCTTGCTTTTGCTAAGGAAGAAGGCTTTAAAGGGTTAAACGGGCATCGATCAATCGGGGGCTGCCGTGCATCCATTTACAATGCCATACCGCTGGCTCACTGTGAAAAATTAGCAGACTTCATGCTTCGTTTTAAGAAAATGAATTAGCTTTATCTTTCAATCGTTACATGTTATAATTTTGATCATAATCTTTTTGCGTCAGGCAAGAGTGCACTGGCGGAGAAGATTAATATAAAAAAAGCTTAGAAGAGCATAGGAGAGATGAGAAATGAATACGAAAACACTTGTATCCCTTTCCCTGTTGGTTGGGATTGGAGCAGCCTTACATTTAATTATTCCTGGATTTTTCCTGGGAATGAAGCCTGATTTAATGTTGATTATGATGTTCTTGGGAATCTTCCTGTTTACTGAGAAGAAAAATGTCTTATTACTGGCCCTGCTTACAGGAATTATTTCAGGATTGACTTCAACTTTTCCAGGCGGACTACTGCCAAATATTATAGATAAATTTGTTACAGCCTTTGTTATTTACTTCATCTATGTGGCTGTTAAAAAAAGCAGCTCCGTTTACGCGGTGTGTGCCCTTACTGGGGCCGGTACCTTGATTTCTGGAGCAGTGTTCCTGGGTTCAGCCTTATTAATATCCGGGCTTCCGGGGTCAGCTGGTTTTCTTGGACTATACTCTGTTGTCGTTTTGCCAGCCGCTGTTTTCAATCTAGCAGCTATGGCTATCATATACCCAATGGTCAGCAAGATCTTAAAACGCACCAGCTTACAGCCAGCAATAAAAAATTAAATCATACACATTCAGCCGCCCTTAAAACCGGGCGGCTTTTACTATTCATGAACTTGATAAACTACTCAACAAAAGACCAATAATGAAAAATGCCGCCCCTCCAGCCCCTAAGAGTGCGGCTTTTTTTATAAGCAGGTTTTTAGCCGGGAAGAAAATGGTTCTCAATGAATTCAGAAAAAAATACCCCATTCCTATGGCAAATAAGAAGCTGATAAAATACGATATCGATACGAACGCCTCCACAAGTTCCCTCCCTGATAAAAAAGTTTTCTATTATCATATATGCACCTAAAGCGTTTGTATGTACTTGCATTCATCTTTATCCTCTAAATTTGTAAAACATATTTTTAAATATGTTGTTTTAATATAAAGTTTTTGTGATATACAATTAAGAGGAGAATTATTTTCTTTTTGTGCTTTTAATGAGTAATAAAGGAGTTTTCTTCCTTTTTGTAGAAAAATATAAATATGAGGTGATCCAATGAAAGTCAAATCTCTATTACTAGGCATTCTAACAGGTTCAATCGTGGCAGGTGCAGGTACACTTCTGTCAGCTCCAGCTTCAGGAAAAGATCTTAGAAAACGAATCCAGGAAAACAAGGCAGAAATTCTTGAACTTTTAAACGAAATTAAAGGCAAAGCTTTGGATGTAAAAAATGAAGCTCTATCTGCCTCGCTCACAAGCAAGGAAAGCGTCAAGGCCTTTACCACTGAAGTTAAAAATTTAATGGAAAACTGGAAACAGGATATACAGCCGCATAAAGAGGAAATTCAGCTTAGAATTTCTGAAATTGAAGGAGCAATTCAGGAATTAGAAGGCGTTGTCAGCAAATCGTCCACAGGCGAAAAAGAAAATAAAAAGTAAAGCGGCCGTATAGCCGCTTATACAACTCTCCTTCAGCTTAAGAAAGGCTTGGATATCCAAGTCTTTTTTAAAACATATCCGCATCCCTTTAAACGTTATTTCAGTAAAAAGAATAATTTTCCACTTCTAAGTGTTCAGGCGGAATACAAAGCGTTGAATTTTTCTACATACTTACACTAAGCCTTTGTTTATTGCCGAGTTAGAGCCGTTTCTCTCAAATATCAAGTGAAATTTTCATTTTAAATTCAAAAAATTTTGTTTTTTCGCTTTATAAGTTATTGTTTTATTGTCATAATAAAAGTACACAACTAAAAAGTGGGTGAATCTCGAATGCCTGAAAAAAATTATTCTATGGTAGAGGCGATGCTATTCAGTCAGAGAATAGCGCAGTTAAGTAAAGCGCTTTGGAAATCAATTGAGAAGGATTGGCAGCAATGGATTAAGCCATACAATCTAAATATCAATGAACATCATATCCTATGGATTGCCTACCATCTAAATGGAGCATCTATTTCGGATGTAGCGAAATTTGGAGTCATGCATGTTTCCACTGCTTTTAACTTCTCTAAGAAGCTTGAAGAAAGGGGTCTTCTCCTCTTTTCAAAAAAAGAGACAGATAAAAGGAACACTTATATTCAGATTACCGAAGAAGGCGAAAAAATCCTCCTGGATCTTATGGAAAACTACGACCCTGCTAATAATGCTGCATTTACCGGTGCCCTCCCTTTACGTGAACTTTATGGCAAGTTCCCTGATATGCTGGAGATGATGGCTGTCATCAAAAATATATATGGCGAACACTTTATGGAGATTTTCGAACGCTCTTTTTCCAATATAGAAAAGGAATTTACAGATTTTAATGGAACCCTGATCAAAAAGGAAGCTTTAAATGAAACAAAAAGTTAGCCCTGGCTTCTAGAAATCTATACATCTAATAAAGCGGATAATAAAATAAATCCGCTTTTAGTCCGCTGCCTATTGTTCGGAATTTCACAAAATGATAATCGCCCCTACTCTTTAGGAGTTTCCCCAAAATAATGAAGAAACCTTCGCGTCATACTTCTTACTATCTTTTTTACTCATTTTTTGGTATCGTATTTATACAATTTGTGTTTTTTCATAAAGGAGGGGATTTCAGGTTGGTATCACTTTTTTTCAGTTTACTTGCTATGATCATATTATTCTTTACTAATCAAATGACTGCTTCACTATGTACACAGAAGGAAATCCCTGAAGACCGCCAGCCGGGTGTCTTTCGTACTATTAATATATTAATTACCATTCTTCTAATTTCATCTTATATTGAAGTATTATTTACATAGTCAGGCAGATTTATTTGTATCGATAAAACAAAGGGTGAAGCATTCCGCTTCACCTTTTTTTGTGAGACTAGCAGCACCACCATGATGCACCAATGATGATAAGAAGGATGAAAAGTACAACAAGTAATGCAAAGCCTCCTCCGTAAGCTCCTCCAGACATGCTTTTTCCTCCTTTCAATTTGGAAAAAAGTGAAAATTGGATCCACACTGATCAGGATTCTGATAATACGGTTTTCGTTCAGGTCCTTTATAGCCAAGAGCCTTGCGACCGTAAATCAAGTAAGCTTAAATAAGTGTGCCGGCGTTGAAGCCCCTTCATTTCACTTCAAGGTATCATATGTTCAGAGGAAAGAATTGGATGGGCAAAAGAACTAATTATTTTAAAATAACCAATTATTTTCAAGTATTTTTTTCCCTTGGAATTAATTTATGTTATAGTTAGATTTGTGGATTTACATAGGCCACGAAATAAAGAACGGGAGTTGTTAAGCATGAAGAAATGGGCATTATCCATCGCCGTTACAGCTGGCCTTTTAGGATTAACCGCCTGTAACAATAATGGTGGAGGCTCCGATGCGGTCGTAGAAACCAAAGCAGGAGACGTAACGAAGGACGAGCTATATAATTCAATGAAAACCCGCTATGGTAATAAAGCACTTCAAGAACTTGTTTATGAAAAAGTTCTCTCTGAAAAATATAAGGTTTCCAATAAAGAAGTTACTGAAAAAGTAGACAAGGTTAAAGCGGAGCTTGGCCCTCAATTTGCCATGGCTCTTCAGCAATACGGCTACAAAGATGAAGCCGATCTAAAACGCTCATTCAAAATTGGACTTCTTCAGGAAAAGGCAGCTATTAAAGATGTAAAAGCAACGGATAAAGAAGTAAAAGATGCTTATGACAGCTTTACACCTGAAATTAAAGCACGCCACATCCTTGTTCAAGACGAAAAAACAGCTAAGGAAGTTAAAGCGAAGCTTGATAAAGGTGAAAAATTCGAAGATCTAGCGAAGAAATACTCAAAAGACCCTGGTTCTGCTGAAAAGGGCGGCGATTTAGGATGGTTCGGACCTGGCAAAATGGTTCCTGAATTCGAAAAGGCTGCTTATAAGCTGAACAAAAACCAAATCAGCAATCCAGTTAAAACAGAGCACGGATACCACATTATTCAAGTGACAGATAAAAAAGAAAAGCAGAGCTTTGATAAAATGAAGAAAGATCTGGAGTATCAAGTAAAAGTATCCAAGCTTACACCGGAAATTGTTCAAAAAGCAATGGATCGTGAGCTGAAAGCAGCTAAGGTTGAGATCAAAGATAAAGATCTTAAGAACGCATTAGATGCCGCTCCAACTGAAACTCCTCAGTAAGAGAGAAACATGCATATATACAAAAACAGGGACGAATCTACAGAATTCGTCCCTGTTTTTTATTTTGGCTCTTTTCTAAAAAGATAGTTGTTTTTTTAAGTTCTGTGAACTTACCCTATTGTTAAATATGTTGATTGGAACGTAAGGTGCGAGACTCCTGCGGGAGCAGCGGGTATGTCCAGCTCCGGACTGACACCTTCGGTCATAAGCCAATCGCCATTAAAAGGCAAAATCGGCCTTTTACTGCCGCTAGTCTTATGCCGGTCAGGTGTCTGCTTTTCTTTTAGCGTCTTGCCTCTAATAAAAAAGATCATCATTCAGCTTTTGGATGGATCTTTTCTTGAAAAGCACCGTCCTCCGCTTTTCGATCAGGTGAGACCCCGCAAGCGAAGCCGAGGAGGCTCAGCGCCCGCCCCGCGGAAAGCGAGCATCCTCACGTTCCAATCACCCTTGTTCAATAACAACAAAGTTTGCGAAAACAGCATTTATTTTCCAGGATTAAACAATTAATTCAGTATCTATATCTTCTTCAGCAACAGTGATCCCCTGACGTTTTCGCTTCTCTTCTTCCATTCTATCCATATACTTTTTTCCTTCTTCTTCAATCCAGGCCATTTCAAGCTTTTTGTCATCTCTTGCTGTTTTAACCGTCATAAATGCACTGCTGACAATCCCCGCAATGACAAACCAGATCCACACAGGCATTCTTTTCTCCCCTCCCCTATACGGGTTTGTCCTTCTACTCCCTAATCTATGCCCAGGGTAAATAAAATATGCCTCTCCAGAGATTGAGAGGCATATGGCAGAACTACTATATTATTTTTGGAATGCCGGCTTATAGAATGAGCGGTTCTCAAGGGCAAAAACCCTTTCCGAAAATTCTCCAGGCTTCACTCGTTCAAGTGCTCTGTCCAGCATATTAATTTTGGCGTCCAGGTTGTCAATGTAATGGAGTACTTCTGCTTCTCTAATCATCGGTGGCTTCGGGCTTCCCCATTCAGCTTTCCCATGATGAGATAGAACCAGATGCTGCAGGACCATAATCTCTTCTCCCTGGATACCTAGTTCGTCCGCAGCTTTTCCTATTTCATTAACCATGATCGTAATATGGCCAAGCAGATTGCCTTCTACGGTATAACTTGTTGAAATCGGCCCGGACAGCTCAATGACTTTGCCTAAATCATGCAAAATCACGCCTGCAAACAGCAAATCTTTGTCCAGGTTAGGATAAAGTGCAGCGATCCCTTTTGCCAAATCCAGCATAGAAACCACATGATAGGCAAGCCCAGACATAAATTCATGATGATTTTTCGTTGCTGCAGGATAGGTAAGGAACTGCTGATAGTGCTTTTTAAGCAGATGGCGTGTGACGCGCTGAATATTAGGATTTCTCATTTCAAAGATATATTGTGTAATTTTATCAGCCATGATATCCTGGCTGATTGGAGCTGTAGGAATCAGCTCGGACAGATTAACCGAATCATTTTCATTGGTCAGTCTGATATTCCTGATTTTCAATTGGCTTCTGCCGCGGTAATTCTGTACTTCCCCGGAAAGCTTTACAGTGCTTTCTGGACTATAATTTTTTTCATCTTCTTCACTGATATCCCATAATTTAGCTTCGATTTCTCCCGATTTATCAGAAAGATAAAGCGTTAAGAATGGTTTGCCATTGCTTGCAATGCCTTTTACACTGCTTTTAATAAACATATATGCATCAATTGACTCGCCAACTCCATAATGGACAATCCCTTTTTCCATCCAATTCTCCTCCGTATTTTTGCTAATTCATAGTATACCATACTGATAGATGCTTGATGAAATCCAGTAATATGCTTCTTCATAGTTACAAATACTTCCGGAGTCAGCAGAATGTTAAAACGCAGCCTGGGACATGTCCGTTTTTTGTAAATGAATAACATGTTCCTCGGGAAAGGCTGATAATACATGTTCATGGCATGTAAAAAAGATGATTTGATGATGCTTCTGAATGTCGGTAAGAAGCTGCAGCATCCTTTTCGTTCTTGCCTGGTCAAAATTCACAAAGCCATCATCAATGATGATCGGGCATGTGTCTTCTTCTGTAGTGAATAAAGCAAGGGCCAGCCGGATGGATGCATATGCCTGCTCTGCGGTACCTCTGCTGACTTCACCCGCTTCATATAGGACTCCGCTTTTATGTTCAAGAAGAAGCGTGCCCGCCTCAGAATTTAAGTGAATAGCTGTATAATTCCCCTCAGTCAGGTAAGTAAAATAATGAACAGCCTGCTCCAGCACTCTAGGAAACTTCTCATTTTTAAACTTATCAATCGTCTTTGTGAGCATCGTTTTTGCAAGTGCATACTTTGCCCATGTTTTTGCCTCTTCACGAAAAGCCGACTTTTTCTGATGAAACTTATGCAAAAGCTCCGAATACGTTCCGCCTTCTTCTAATTGATTGATTTTTAACTCAATTTCCGCTGCCCTTTTAATGAAAGATCCTGCTTCCTCTATCTTTTGGCGCCGGGTTTCTTCTAAATTGGCAATCGTGTACTCATTTACCTGTTGTTCGCTGCATTCTTCTATGGTAAGTGAAGAGAGTGTAGAATTGGCAAGCTGAATCTGGGTATTCCTGTAATCATTCCTCGCCTCTTCTGCTTCGAGCCACTTTTTATGAATTTCCCTGAAGTCAGGCTCATTTTTTACAGATGCCTGGCTATATAGTTCTGCCAGTTCACCCTCAATATAAGCTATTTTTTGTTGACTATCTTTTATCAGCTGATGAACAGTTTCATGCTGGGCTTGTACCTGTTTCCAAACTTCTGCATTTTCTTTATATGTTTGAAGTGACATTTTTATTAGAGTTGCTGCTTCACGCCATGACTGAGGAGACCCTTTAAGCATTTCAGCATAAAGAAGTAGCTCCTGCTTTATTTGATTTGTACACTTTGCTAGTTCTTCCTGGTCTCTTTTCAGCTGGTTAAGTTCAACTACATTAGCCTTTGCTTTAGAGAGTGTATCAAAAACGGATTTCAAGTGATGAAGTTCTGTATTCTCCGGAAAATGAAGCTGAATAAATGAGCGTTTTATTTTATTCTCCAGTTGTCTCCAATCACTTTCCCATCTTTCAAAGGAATCAATGATTCTATGGAAAGAGAGTTCCTGTTCACGATATTCAACTTCTTTATCACGGATTGACTTACGAAGCTCTACTTCCCGGTTCAGGACATTCTCCATAGATGAATCCCACTTATCATGAGTAAATCCGGATGATTGCACCTTCTTTTTTTGTTCCTCGAGATCTTTCAGCTCCGATTCCAATTCTTCTGCCAATGAATCAGTGCTCAGGAAAGACCGTGATACTAGAATAAAAACCCCTGCTATCAAAAATAGACCCAGCATCAGATATTCCTTGGAATAAATGGCAAAGGCAGCGAGCAAGCCAAATAAGAGGAGAGCTGTCAGTCTGAAAACGGACTGTTTTTTTGTTCTTGTTTCGTGTGCTTTGTTTTGCTGTTCTAACTTGATGGTCATCTTCTTAATTTGGTCAAGCAGAAGCTCTTTTTTTATGCCTTCAGCTTCAGCACTTTTGAAGGCATCCTTCTTTTTCTCCAGAACTTTTCTCTGCTCATCAGGCAACAGCTGAGATTTTAATCCGCTTATGCTTTTCTCCGTTTGTTCAAGAGTATTTTTCGCTTCCTTCAGCCGCTCGTCCAACTGTTCTCTAACATGAAGGTTTTTCTGTCTTTCCAGATCCAACGCATATATGGCTTCCCTGGTAAAGGTGCTTGTATCCACTTCCAGCACTTCACTCAGAGAAAGGGAACAGTGGATATCATTCATTAACTGATCATGAATGGCGGTCTTATTTTTAATTTGCTGCTCAACCTGCTCTCTTTCCATTTCTTTTTGTTCAAGAAATGGCAGCTTTTCCATCAAAAGCTGAAGCTCAGCTTCTTTTTCTTGAATTGCAGAATCTACAGTCAGCTGTGCCAGTTTGTTGGTTAGTTCCTGCACTTTGACAGCATTAGCTGCCTCTTCTGCTTCAAAATGGCTTTTTAAATTGAGCAGTTCCTGCAGACGGCTCATCCCATCTACGGGAAAATGAAGAGTGCCAGCATCCTGAAGCTTTGAATGGAGGATGGTTTGTTTTTCCAGCAAGGGTCTGATACGCAGATATTCTTTGAACGCATGCAATTGCTTTTCAGCAGCTTCCGTCAGGATCTTTGTCTCTTCGATCTGATTTCTTATATGGGTCAGCTCAGCCTGCAGCATGCCGTAATCCTTTTGAGCATCCTGAGACTTTTTCAATTCCGCCTGGAGCTGCTTCAGCTCCTGCAGCTGAACGTTGAGCACCGGCTTCTGCCCGGCCGGCTTAAATAGGGAATCCATCTCTTTTTGAATCTTACTTTCAGCAGAAACTAAAGCATCATTCCCAATCATTCCAGCCGACAATAAATATTTTCCTATATCATTTTCATTAATTTTGCGAAGACCCTGCAGTCCTGTTAAATCAAAAGAATAGATGGATTGAAAAGTTGTTCTGTCAAAGTTGTGTACGATATTCTTAAGGATCTCCTCGCCCCCTATCCCGCCTCCTGGAAGCGTGACCGTTACATCCCCTGCGGCTTTCCCTTTCACTCTTTCAATACTAACCGTCCCGAATCTTCTTGTATCTAAGATCATCCTGCCGCCGTATTTGGAATGATGTTTAGGTTCATACCTGGCAATGTTCTGCTGTTTCGTCGGAAACCCAAATAGAATGCTATGAATGAATGACATAATTGTGGATTTGCCCGCCTCATTTTCACCAAAAAACACTTGCAGATCAAGAAGATCTGTAAACGAGCGATTCTCTATTTTTCCATATCCATAAATATGCAGTTCCTTAATTTTCATTCTATACCTCCCTTAAGAAGCTGAAGGACAAGCTTTGTTGATTCATCTTTAATGTCACGCAATTCTTCTTCTTCCAAACTCTCCAAATGCCTTTTAGCCTGCGGATGTTTAAAGAGAATCCCAAGCGCATCATCCTGATCCAGTTCCCCGCTGTCTGCTAGGGTTAAAAGTTGCCGAATGAACGGATTAGATGATTTATACAGCACTTCTTCCGTTTGGGTTACCTTCAATGAATAAGGCCAGATGAAGTCCTCCTCCATCAGATCTTCCTGAAGAATTTCTAATAGTTCCTTAGCGCCTTCCATGATCTCTTCCGAGGCTGTGTGGAGTTTCACATCTAATTCCAGCAAAGTGCCTTTTCCCTCTCTGCCTGCTGAATCGATATGCTCCCGGCAAAGAGTTATCAAGGTATCATAACTTATTTCCCCGGTTATTTCGATTTTCTTTCTGTCCCAAATAATATCGGATGTCTCTAGAAAGGTCTTTTCAATGTGATTGGATGAAAGCTGTACTAGATAGCACCCTTTTTCACCGGCTTCTTTTCGGTGCCTTCCCTGAATATTACCGGGATATAAGATCCCAGGATACTCGTAAAGCTCCTGCCGCATATGAATATGGCCCAGCGCCCAATAATCCAGGTCTTTTTCAATTAACTCCGGCAGAGTAAACGGAGCATACTGTCCATGTGATGTCTGGCCATCAAGATTACCATGCAGCATGCCGATATGGAAATGGGCGCCTTCCACTTTTATATACCTTTCTGACATCCGTTCGTATACATGACGCTTCCCATAGCTGAATCCGTAGATATGTATGATTGTTCCATCCTGCTTTTCCAGCACTTTCACTTCATTCTCCGACGAAAAAATATGAACATTCGGCGGAAAGGAAATCTTGACCCAGCTTCCACTTAAATGATCATGATTCCCATGGATGATATACACCGGTATGCCATGAGCCTGCAGCCGCTCCATTTCTTTTCTAAAGCGGACCTGTGCCCGTATACTCCGGTTTTCTCCGTCATAAAGATCTCCGGCAATTAGCATAAAGTCCACTTTATGATAAATTGCAGCGTTTACTACTTTTTCAAAAGCAGCAAACGTCGATTCTCTTAATCTCTCCAAAAGTCCTTCCGGAAGTTGCCTCAAACCAGAAAAAGGACTGTCTAAATGTAAATCTGCGGTATGTATAAACGTAATTTCGCTCATGATTCACCTTCCTGAAATAGTAGAAAAGCGCGAAGCACCCGTATAGCGGCATATGCATTGGAGCGTTCCGCATGAGATACAGGAAATATGAAATGCGGAAGCGCCTTGCGTAAGAGGCTGACCGTAAGGAATGAAGTATACTAGTCGCCGGGCACTGGAGCTAGACAAGTAAATTATTTTTGAAATTCTGTTTTTCACCAGCCAATATGTCAGGTTACGAACAAAAGATCCCCTTAGTTATATTTTATCATAAGAAAAAAGGACAGGCCCAACTTCGTAAGGAAATTTGGCCTGACCCTAATTAATTTTGTGAAAGTGCTTTTTTTATATCTTTGAAGGAACTGGATTTGCCATATAATAGAACGCCGCCTTTGTAGACCCGGGCTCCAAAGATGGCTAGCAAAATGATCGTCCCGATTAGAAGCCCTATACTAAGCACCACTTCCCACATAGGGATATCCAGCATCCCTACTCTTAAAAACATAAGCATAGGGCTGAAGAAAGGAATAAAGGACATGATTTTAATAAAGGAAAGTTCAGGATCGCCAAGCCCAAAGATGGCCAAAGTGAATCCAATCACTACCAGCCATGTCATCGGTCCGATGGTTTGCTGAAGATCCTCCACTCTGCTCACAAGCGACCCTAGGAATGCAGCGAGTGTAGCGTATAAAAAATACCCAAGAGTCGCAAATAAAATACCATAAAATATAGTAGCTACCGGAAGCTCGTCAAAATTGAAAAATGGAATTCCAGTCTCTCTAATAGATTCCAGATTCTTCTTGAATGATGCATACCCGACTAAAAAGAACAAAGCAAGCTGCGAAATGCTAAGCAGAGCGATTCCAAATATTTTTGCAAACATTTGTTGTACAGGCGAAACACTGGAAACTAATATCTCCATGACTCTTGAAGTTTTTTCCTGAGCTACTTCCATTGCTATCATATTTCCGTACATAAGAACCGAAAAGTAAATCACAAACAAAATAATATATACCAGCCCTCTGGCCTGATTAAGCTCTTCCTCTGTTTTAGCATCCTTTTTTAAGGGCACTATATCAAACTTAACAGGTTCGTACAACGACGCAATCTGTTCCTGCTTCAGGTTTAAATTTTGTGTTGCCAATACACCTTTTACCTGCTGAAGGGCCGATTGAAGCTGTGAACTGACCGTTGTATCCGAAATAGTTTCAGATTTATATACACCTGACGGCAGTTCCTGTGCATCCGCTTTAATCAGCAGATATCCCGAGATCGTTCCCTTGGCCTCCTGACTCTGGGCTGCTGTCTCGTTTTCGGCATTCGTTACTTTAAAATCAGCTTTTTGAGCGGAAAGCTGCTGCTTGAGTGCCGGGTAATATTGTCCGCTTTCATCTACTACACTGATCGTTTCCGGCCCTTCTTTATCTTCAAAGTACTGAATGAATTTGGACATATTCGTAGCACCCAGCACTAAAACCATCATAATAATGGTTGAAACGATAAAGGATTTGGCTTTGATCTTTGTTATAAACGTGTGGCAAAAAATGATCCAGAACTTATTCATAGGCTGCACCTACTTTTTCAATGAAAATATCGTTAAGTGACGGCTCTTCGATTTCGAATTTACGGATAAAGCCTTTAGATACAATATCATGCAAGATCGGTTTTGCAGCTTCTTCTCCAGATATCTGAAGTGAAATCCCTTCAGAAGTCGGTTTAGCCTTAAGTACGCCAGGAAAACCCTTTAGGAAGCTTAGGTCAAAATCAGCATGAATAGAAAGATTCTTTTTGCCAAATGAACGTTTGATTTCCTTTAGGGCACCGAATACAACCGGGCTTCCTTTATGCATGATGCAGAGATTTTCACAAAGCTCTTCCACATGCTCCATTCTGTGGCTTGAGAATACAATGGTCGTACCCTTTTCCTTTAATTCGGTAATGGCATTTTTAAGCAGCTCAACGTTAACTGGGTCCAAGCCGCTGAAAGGTTCATCCAGAATGAGAAGCTTCGGTTTATGTATGATGGAGGCAATAACCTGAATCTTCTGCTGATTACCCTTTGACAATTCCTCCACTTTTTTATTCATATACTCTGGTACCTTAAAGCGATCAAGCCAATATTCAAGTTCTTTTAAAGCAAGAGCCTTGTCCATCCCCCTCAACCGTGCAAGGTAGACAATCTGATCCTTGACCTTTAATTTAGGATACAATCCCCTTTCTTCCGGCAGGTACCCAATCAAAGGACTTGTTGAATAATCAATTTTCCTCCCATCCCACAGAATTTCCCCTGTCGTTGGTTTCAGCAAACCTAGAATCATTCTAAACGTTGTGGTTTTTCCAGCACCATTGCCACCAAGAAATCCAAACATCTCTCTTTCTGGTATCGAAAAACTCAGTGACTTCACAGCTTGAAAATCCCCAAAATGTTTCGAAACATTATTAATCTCGAGAACCATTTTACTCCCCCTAATTTTTCATTAAGGAACCGGTAAAAAATCCCGGATTCCTTATGTGGAAGTATCCTATATGTCTATCCTTCCATCTTTAAAATAGGAATATTATTCCACCTATAATGTTATTAAACTTTGTAACATTACACAAGGTCTCTTTTTTTAGTAGATAAATTCTTTACAACTAAATAAATGGTATGTAAGAATTAAAGCGAATAGTCAGAACTTTCATACCAAGGAGACTCTTTTATGAAGAATTACAAACTAACCGTTTTCGACGTATCCGGAGAAAAACTGCTGGACGAAACCATTCAGGCAGAAAATGACGACCAGGCTAAAGCTCTAGGAACAGGCCGCCTCGAGGAAAAAGGGTACCAGGAACATACCCACCGATGCACAGCACCAACAGGCAAACTTGTACTATTCCATCGTTAAAAAGGAAAGTCCGAGACTCTTATGGAGTATCGGATTTTTTTGGTTATGTCTTCTTCATGGAGTTTTTACATTGCTTTTTTTAGGAAGGCACCGCTTTCCACAGCCTGCTCGTCTTATGCTGTTCGGGTCTCTTCCTTCCTTCAGAGTTAAGTTTCTTTTTATTCATTTTCTTCTTCATGGAGCTTGAAAACCGATCTTTTTAGGAAGGCATCGCTTTCCGCTTTTCTATTTGTCCAGCTCCGAACTGACACCTTCGGTCATAAGCCAATCGCCATCAAAAGGCAAAAAGCGGCCTTTCGCTGCCGCTTTTCTTATGCCTTTTAGGTGTCTGCTTTTTATTCTTTTTTTCTGTTTTTATAGTTTAGGATCATCAATGTGCTTTGTAGAAATACTATTTAAAAAGCACCGTTCTCCGCTTTTCTATTTGTCCAGCTGCAAGCTGAGACCCTCGAGTCATAAGCCAATCAGTCCATGGAAAGAAAAACGCTTTCCACGGCCTGCCCGTCTTATGCTGTTCGGGTCTCTGCCTTCCTTCAGAGTTAAGTTTCTTTTTATTAATTTTCTTCTTCATGGAGCTTGAAAACCGATCTTTTTTAGGAAGGCACCGCTTTCCGCTTTTCTATTTCCCCTTAAATACTGGTTTTCTTTTTTCTACGAAGGCTTGGATGCCTTCTTGGTGGTCTTTGGTCCGTCTCATTCTAAGCTGTCCGTTTTTTTCTAATTCAAGGACTTTGAGAAGGTTAGGTCTGTTGATTTCTGCCAGTATTTTTTTTGTTTTGATCATTGCCGATACTGGCTTTTGCCGCCATTCACTGATTTTTTGATCAACTGCCGCATCCAGGTTATCAGTGGTTTCGTGAATCAGATTTTTTTCTAGTGCTTCATTGGCAGTCAGCACTTTTCCGTCCCATATCAACTCTTTTGCTTTCACCTCACCCAGTCTTCGTTCCAGGAAGAAATGCCCGCCTCCATCTGGAATAAGCCCTATTCCGATAAAGTTCATGGCAATTTTGCTGTCACCATCTGCAATGATGTGATCGCAGGCAAGAGCAATGCTCAGTCCTAGTCCCGCAGCGGCACCATGGATTGCACAAAGTGTTAATTTTGGCATGCAGTACAAGGTCATGGAAAGTTCAGTAATGGCTTCCATCATTGAAAAGAACTCATGTTCATCGGATGATGAAGAAATCATTGCTTTAATATCTCCACCTGAACAGAATCCTTTGCCTTTGCCTTTTAAAACGACAATATCTACTTGTTCATTTACCGTTAAATCTTTCAGGGTAAGGACCAGTTCCTGCAGTAAGTCTAGATTTAGTGCATTAAAAGATTCTGGACGATTGAGTTCCACAGCAGCCAGTCTTCCTGAATAGGTGACTGTTACAAGAGGTTGAATTGTTGTATCCGCTTCCATTTAGATGCCTCCCTATTAATGAATATGAATTCATTATACATGGGTTTGGAATGAATAGAAAAAAATAAACGAAAAGTTAGGAATTTTGTCACAACTCAACAATGAGTATTACTTTTTAGACAGTTCCTGTGTCACCTGTTCTCTTAATTCTCTCTTAAGAAATTTCCCGACAGATGTTTTAGGAATATCCTCCATGAAAATGATATCATCCGGAAGCCACCACTTCGCAAACTGCGGTGCAATAAACTCCACCAGTTCTTCCTTCGAAACCATATTCTTGAAGGCTTCCTTTAGAACCACGCATGCTACTGGCCGCTCCTGCCACTGCTCATGAGGCACAGCAATCACCGCTGCTTCGAAGACAGCTTCATGGGCCATTAAGGCGTTCTCAAGATCCACCGAGGAAATCCATTCTCCTCCGCTTTTTATCAGGTCTTTTGTTCGGTCGACAATCTTTACAAAACCCTCTTCATCGATAGTGGCTACATCTCCTGTATAAAGCCATCCATCCCTGAACGCGTCCTGTGATCTTTCATCCTTATAATATTCAGATGCAATCCATGGTCCTCTTATTAAAAGTTCTCCCATTTCTTTACCGTCAGGATTCACTTCACCTTCTGCACCCATAACTTTAATTTCTAGGCAGGGAACCAGCACCCCCTGTTTCGATTTCAATTCATATATCTCTTCTTCGGGCAATTCCTGCTGATAGCTTTTCAATGTGGAAACCAGGACAATCGGACTTGTTTCTGTCATCCCATAAGCATGCATAAATGGAATGTTGTATTTTTGCTCAAAGGCTTTGATCATCCCTTTAGGTGCAGCTGATCCCCCGCATATTAAACCTCTTAAGCTGCTTAGGTCATATTGATTCTCTTCCATTTCTTTTAGAAGTCCGAGCCAGATGGTAGGAACGCCAGCCGAAATGGTTACTTTTTCTGATTGAATCAGCTCAGCAATGAGCTTAGGAGTAAAGTAAGGTCCCGGCAGAACCTGTGTTGTGCCAAACCAGACCCCGGCAAAAGGCAATCCCCATGCATTCACATGAAACATCGGCACAATTGGCATAGCGACGTCTTTTTCACTTAAGGCAGCACTGTCAGCAAGTCCTAGAGCCATACTGTGAAGGACAATCCCGCGGTGGGTATATACCACACCTTTTGGATTTCCTGTAGTTGCTGATGTATAACACATGCCGGCAGGATCATTTTCGTCAAGTCCTGGTTCAAATTGAAAGATCGGATTACCTTGCTCTAAAAGCTTTTCGTAATGATAAATAGGTGTGAGGTCAGTTTCTGGGAGTGTTTCGTTATCTGTCATGATAATAAAAGCTTTTACTGTCTGAAGTTCGTCTTTTATAGCATGGATGAGTGGAAGCAGATCAGAATCTATCAACAGGACTTTATCTTCCGCATGATTAATAATGTATGCGATCTGCTGAGGTGCTAGGCGTATGTTAATCGTATGGAGCACTGCCCCGGAACAGGGCACAGCGAAATATGCCTCTAAATGGCGGTGATGATTCCAGGCGAGAGTCCCAACACGGTCCCCCTTTTCTACGCCTAATTCTTTTAAACAGCTTGCCAAGCTCCTGGTTCGTGCCGCCATTTCCTTGTATGTGAACCTGTGGATGCCTCCTTCTGTCCGTGATATAACCTGTTTCTTCGAAAAATATTTTTCTGCTCGTTCTAGCATTTGAGTCATCAACAAAGGAGTGTTCATCATAGTACTTTCCTCCTAAATTTTAGTCATACACTATATAGTTCTGTACCCATAATCGTTATTCCTTCCTGCAGCATGGAGTTTTACCCCGATACGATCCACTGCCCTGGGAGCATGCATATAAAAAAAGCCCTGTAGAAGGGCTTTAGCTGATTTACTATCTTACTGTTTTATTTATTGAAAAGGTTTCCTCAAGCAGTGCTATTTTTTGTAAGGTATAATTTTCAAAACTATCATTATAGGATTTAGGATCTTTTGGATTTGCGAATTGTACTATTTTTCCTGTCTGCGGATGAACAAATTTGCTCGCTGCTCCACACCCTAAACCAATAATAGTCTGCATTTCTTCCATGATCATGATATTATAGATGCTTTCTTGACCTGGAATGGAGTATCCTACATTCTCTAAGTTTCCAAGAATATTTTTCTGGCGGTATAAGTAGTATGGAGTATAACCTTGTTCTGCGGTCCATTCTTCAGCCATTTCCATCATTTTTTCTACTTCTGGCCTAGAAGCCACTTGGTACTTTTGCTTATTCCTGGTCATTTCTGACGCTCTCTTGAAGGAAAGAGTATGAACAGTCAAGGACTCGGGCATTAACTTTGCTGTCTCACTTAAGGTGTAAGCAAATTCCTTAGTCCCTTCGCCAGGCAGGCCAATAATTAAATCCATATTTATATTGTTCATGTTCCATTCTCTTGCCAGCTTATATTTTTCAATGGTCTCTTCGACTGTATGGTGCCTACCGATCGCTTTTAACGTTTCCTGGATATAGGATTGAGGATTGATACTGATGCGGTCGATATTCCACTTATTCAAAACCTCTAATTTTTCAGGCGTTATTGTATCTGGACGGCCCGCTTCCACTGTTATTTCTCTAATGGTTTTAACGTCTGGAAAAGACTCATACATCTCTTCGTAGAGCATGTCCATTTCTTCTGCGGTAATGCTTGTCGGGGTTCCCCCGCCGTAATAAACGGTTGTGATTTTGATTTGGTTCTCTTTTAACCATTTTCCTATCTCACGCATTTCGTAATGAAGCCCGCCTAAGAACGAATGGACAGAACCTTGTCTGCCATTGATGGCGTATGCGGGAAATGTACAATAGGCACATTTTGTAGGACAGAAAGGAATTCCGATATAGATGCTCACTTCGTTTTGCAGGGAGTAAAGATCTGGGACCACACTAAGCTGGCGGTCTACTATTTTTTGCATAAGATCTATTTTTTGCGGTGAGATTAAATAATTCTCCAGCAAATCCTGATGGGCCTGTTTCTCCGGTATTCCTTCCTGCATTTTTTTATGCAGGAGCTTTGTAGGACGGATACCTGTTAGGATTCCCCATTTTTGGACTACTCCGGTTGCTTCCTGCAGCACAGTTAAATAAGCCTTGCAATAAGAGTCCTTAAGCTGCTTAAAAATCTCTTTATCCGTACTGCCTGAAGGAATGGTTCCAGTAATATCTGCCTGATAATTACTGCCTTCCTTAACATCTGTCAGCGAAACAGTTCCTGTAAGTGTCCCTTTTATATTAAATTCAGCCAGGAAGTCAGGGTTTTCGGCAGCAGTGAAAGAAACCTTTGATTCCTCAAAGAATAAATTCGCTATATTTGTGAATGGCCTGATCAGCCTTTCATCTTCAATTCCACTAATTTGAATGTACAATTTTATTCACCCTGGTTTTTCTATAGTTTATTATTAGATTTTATATTTTTTGAATGAATTTTGGAAAACGGCTGCTATAAGTGTACAAAATACCTGTTTACCGGTCAATGCTGAATCAAAAAGGGTTCAGTCACAAGGGACCGAACCCAAATTACTAAGCTTATGCTTCACTTTCAAGGTTTTATGCTTATGTTTGGCTACTTTATGCTTATGTTTCGCTGCTTTATGCTTAGGTTCCTGGGTTTTATGCTTAACTGTTTATTTTCTATGCTTATAGTACAGGAGTTATGCTTAACATTTTGGCCTTATGCTTATTAGCGGCAGTTTATGCTTATCATTTTGGTCTTATGCTTATCCCGAGATCATGCTCATGCCTTATGCTTACCATACTATTCGGCTCATACTTATCAGCCGCGATCTACGCTTATCGCTCGGGTCTATCTTACCACCCGTAAATTTATGATTACCACCGCTTGGTTCTTACCTTCTCCCCCGGGTCTCGTAACATACCCGTCCCATTCCACTTACTTATTCACTTTAAGATCTCTACTCACCCCATGCTCTATCTGCTGCTGTCTCCTGAAGAGTTCTTTCACTGTGTATGCCACTCCCAGCTGGTCATTTGTCCTGCTCTGCCAGTCCGCAGCCAGCTTTAGTTCCTGCACGGCATTCCCCATGGCTACTCCAAGGCCTGCCCGCTCAATCATTTCCACATCATCTGAACCGTCCCCTATTGCAACGATCTCATGTGGCTTTATAGTAAAATGCTGGGCCAGATATCTTAAACCATCCCATTTAGACACACCCTCTGGAACGATGGTGAATTTATTTTCATTGATTTGGATCGTATCTACTTCATCGTACATCGTTCCGAGGGCCTTTGTCAGATCCTTCAGCTCGCCCTCGGTTTCACAAATCACATCTATTTTAGGCGGTGCGGCGGGATGGGCCGCAAGCGTTTCACTTAATATATCTACATATTGATGGGCATAAAAAAACGGTTCGTTTTTATAGAAGGAGGCTTTCCCAATTAAGTTTTCAGGCAGATTCACCCGGTTCCCGATCATATATTTTTCATGGTACAGCTTAATCTGGCTTGATGAAACCTCTGATAGTTTGACTAGTTCCAGAGTTAGTTCTTCAGATATTCTTTTTATTAAAATGGGTTTATCAAATGCTCCCACATAGGCTCCTTGATGGGCAACGATGTGCGGCTTTATTTTAAGTGCCTTTGCAACCTTCCTAGCAGATGCAAAATTCCTGGATGTGACGAGGGCCACATAGACTCCTTTCTGATGAACATATTCAATTGCTTCTTTGGTTGTTTTGTGCAATCGGCTGTTGGAATGAAGCAGGGTTCCATCTATATTAACGGCTAATAATCGATACACCATGATGATCTCTCCCATCTGTTATGTCCTTACCAGATTTTTATGACGAAAAGCATCATCCTAGAACTGTCAGGCCCTCGATATATATCAGCATGAGGTGTGAAACAAAAAAGCCCTCAAGGAATTTGATTCCCAGAGGGCTTGCACATCTATTACATCTGGTCAGCGGGACCATACATTTCATCCAGTGGCTTTAGGATGATTTTGTTCAATTCGCCTACGATCATGCTCATTCTCTGTTCTGCTTCCATGAGCTTTGATATCTTGTGGTTCTGCTGGACTAAGGCAACCGTTTTTTGAGCCTGTTGTATTTCTTCCTGGGATATGTCCTGCCCCATCATTTGTTTCTGCTGAATGCTCATTTGCACCTGACGGAAATTCTCAAACATGTTTTTGGCGCCAGGATCTGCATTTAATTCTGCAAAACTGGTTTTTAAAGCAGTAAATTCCTGGCTTTGACGGATTGCTCTTTCGAGTTGGTAAGCCGCATCATATAAATTTGAGCTCATTAATATAGTTCCTCCTTGTTTCGAGTTTCTTCTTTTATGCATAATTGCTATCATACCCTGTAATAAATCAAATATGCTCTTAAACTACCACGTTAACTTACCACGAATGATATCATTATGCCAATGAAAGCTACCTAACCTCCTTTTGAAGTAATTATTCAGCAGAATTGCGCTTCTTAACATTATGTTGACTATACAGCTAATATACCCCGAAATACTTTTCTCCTCTTAAGAGCGTTTTCCGCTTGTTTCCTTATTAACCCCATGGACTATTAAAACGCTGATGAATTATACTTAATTTGGAGGGGATAAGCATGATTTCGCATTTTACATACGAACGTTTATTTTCAAACTCGGAAATACCCGGCTGGAAAATCAATTTCTTTTATAAGCAGCGTCCTTATTCAGGTATTTATCATTCTAATGGACGTATTGAGTGGCTTTTAGAAGCTCCAGATTTGGAAAACGCTGCAAATATTGAAAGTTACATCCATGAATTAATGTTATACCATGTTTATGAATAGAATCCCGAAAGTGGGGCTGGCGTATGATTGATAAGCTTAAACAAAAATACCCGAATGCGTTCTTACAACAACAGAATATTCCTTACTCAAGCGACCATTTGTATATAAAGGTTTCCGATAAAGAAATCATAGGTATTCCTAAGGATGACCTTACGGAAGAAGAGTCGGCCCTATTACAGGTATTGTATCCAGTTGGCGATTCCAGGGGAGCAGATCTCCCTTTAACTGAAAAGGAACAATGGAGAAAGTTTATAAACAAGACTTCTTCGATAGCCCCGGTTACCTCCTGGGAGCATGTCCGGTTTATTTTCTTCACAGTGCTAAGCAGAGAAACCTCTCAGCAGGAAGCCGAAGAGGCATTTCTTACTCTGTTCCCTTCCGATTCTATCATCATCTGGAATACACCGGAAAAAGGTGTCCTGATAGAGCCTCGGTCGATTGAATCCTTGAAAAAGAATGAACTCGAGCCGGTTCTTGCAGCCTTGGAAAGCGATTTCTTTATCCAATTCCGTTTATTTATCGGTTCATTCTTCCCGATAGGCGAGGATCTGCCTGAACAGTATATGATAGAGGAAAAAAGTTTTTCAATTGGTGAGCAGTATTCTCCTGAAAATCGACTGCAGAACCTATCAAGTACATTCCCGTTTTTGTTGGCCCGTGGACTTGTACAGCAGTATCAGGAATGGTTTACTTCCCACCTGCTAGGTGAATTCTTTGACGACCAGGAAATGATCTCAACCATTAAAACTTATATAGAATGCAGCTCCAATGCAAGCCTTGCTGCCAAAAAGCTGTTCATGCATAGAAACAGCCTTCAATATCGTATTGATAAATTCGTTGAAAAAACAGGTTTAGATATACGTGGATTTGAGGATGCACTAACCGTTTATCTATTAATCATAATAGCGCTTTCAACAAAATAGGCACCCTGCACAAAAAGGTGCCTGTTCATTTTGTGCAGAGTGACATATTCTTTTATTAAAATATTCCGTACAATGAAATCAAATAAAAGAAACATTAGATTTCAGGAGGTTTTCTTAATGGCAGAATTACGTTTAGACCATATTTATAAAGTATATGATAATAAAGTGACGGCAGTAGAAGACTTCAATTTACACATTCAAGATAAAGAATTCATCGTATTTGTCGGCCCTTCTGGCTGTGGTAAATCTACTACTCTCCGCATGATTGCCGGCCTTGAAGAAATCTCCAAAGGCGAGTTCTACATTGATGGAAGACTAGTTAATGATGTACCTCCTAAAGATCGTGACATTGCAATGGTTTTCCAGAACTATGCCCTTTATCCTCACATGACGGTATATGATAATATGGCATTCGGCCTTAAGCTGAGAAAAATGCCGAAAGAAGAAATCGACCGCAGAGTTAAAGATGCGTCAAGAATTCTTGGACTGGATGCATACCTTGATCGAAAGCCTAAAGCTCTTTCTGGCGGTCAGCGCCAGCGTGTTGCTTTAGGACGTGCAATCGTTCGTGACGCTAAGGTCTTCCTAATGGATGAGCCGCTTTCCAACCTTGATGCTAAATTGCGTGTTCAGATGCGCGCTGAAATCGCTAAGCTTCATAAGCGTTTAGAAACGACTACGATCTATGTAACACACGATCAGACAGAAGCGATGACAATGGCTACTAGACTAGTAGTTATGAAGGACGGAATCATCCAGCAGGTTGGATCACCGAAAGAAGTATACGAAAACCCTGAAAATGTATTCGTAGGCGGCTTTATCGGATCTCCAGCGATGAACTTCCTGAATGGAACACTTAAAAATGGCAAATTCGTAATCGGTGATGTTTCTGTAACTGTACCGGAAGGCAAACTTAAAGTACTTCGTGAACAAGGTTATGAAGGAAAAGAATTAATTCTTGGAATCCGTCCTGAGGATCTTCATGACGAGCCAATCTTCATTGAATCAAGCGACTCAGTTATTACTGCACATATTGAAGTAGCAGAATTAATGGGTGCAGAATTCATGCTTTACTCGCAAATCGGCGGCCAGGACATCGTTGCCCGCGTAGATGCACGTACAATCGTAAAAGCAGGAGACAATCTGGAGCTTGCTCTTGACATGAACAAAGTTCACTTCTTTGATAAAGAAAGTGAATCACGCATCCGTCCGCAGCACCAGACGGTTACTGTATAAGAACAGCGGCGAATTAGCTAGTGCCTAACGCACTAGCTAATTCGCCTGAAAAGAGAGCCGGTCAAAAAACCGGCTCTCTTTTTTTATTTATGGCGAAATGAATAGTCGAGATCCTTTTACATATTGATCGGTCTCATTCCTCTATAAATACGACTTGATCATGGCCGCATGACAGGCACGATAATAAATGCGGGCAGATATCATCCTTTGAAGTATTTGGAAATCCATCCCCCAGCTTTACTGTTTCTTCATCATTATAATGTCCGTAAGGATCCAGATAATCTGAAACCTTCCCCGAATCCTCCATGGTATTCCCGCACACGGAACAAAGTGCTTCAAGTTTGTCTAATCCATTGCAGTATGGGCACATAGCCATCATGTATCCTCCTTTTAGCAGCCGCTCCTTAAGTAGTATTATTGTGTAAGCAGAGGAATATGTGTGAACCTCAGCCACGGCCACTAATAATTTGCCATTCTGATTATTGTAATTAATTAGGGGCAAAACCTATCTTTTAGTAACCATTTTTTCTGGGTCTACCCATTCATCAAACTGCTGCTCTGTTACATAATTTAACTGCAGCGCTGCTTCCTTCAGAGTTAAGTTTTCACTAAAAGCATACTTTGCAATTTCAGCTGCCTTTTCATAGCCAATATGTGGATTTAGCGCTGTAACCAGCATCAGTGAGCGATTGAGATTTTCATTGATTTTCTCAGGGTTGGCTGTCATGCCTTTCATACAATGTTCATTGAAGGAGCGGATACTGTCAGCTAATAAGCGAATTGACTGCAGGAAATTATAGATAATAACCGGTTTAAATACATTCAGTTCAAAATTACCCTGGCTGGAGGCAAAGCCAATCGCTGCGTCATTCCCAAATATTTGAACTGCGGCCATTGTGACGGCTTCACTTTGGGTTGGGTTCACTTTCCCTGGCATAATGGAGCTTCCTGGCTCATTTGCCGGAATTGTGATTTCGCCTATGCCGCAGCGCGGTCCGCTTGCAAGCCACCTTACATCATTGGCAATCTTCATCATATCCGCCGCCAGCCCTTTAACGGCGCCATGGACATGAACCAATTCATCATGGCTGGTTAGCGCATGGAAGGTGTTAGAACTTGCTTGAAAGGGGTAACCAGTATCTTTTGCGAGAAAGCCTGCTGTTTTTCTTCCGAAATCGGGATGGGCATTAATTCCCGAACCGACTGCCGTACCTCCGATAGCCAGCTGCAAGAGATGATTACTGCTTTCTTTGATCATTTGACCGCTTCTCTGAAGCATTGCGTTCCATCCGCTTATTTCCTGGCCTAAAGTCAGCGGTGTAGCGTCCTGCAGATGTGTTCGTCCAATTTTCAACAAATTGGAATACTGTTTCTCTTTTGCTTTTAAGGTATCAGATAATTCCCTTATAGCAGGTAACAAATCTTCGCTGACAGACAGAAAAGCTGCGACATGCATGGCCGTTGGAAATGAATCATTAGAGCTTTGGGACATATTCACATCGTCATTAGGATGTACTTTCTCATTGCTTTCATTTTGCAAAAGAAGATGGTTAGCTCTGTTGGCAATCACTTCATTAACATTCATATTTGTTTGTGTACCGCTTCCCGTCTGCCATACCGAGAGAGGGAATTGATCATCATATTTCCCTGCTAATATGGCATCACACACATCAACAATCGCTTTTTCTTTAACCGGGCTCAAGTGACCTAATTCTGCGTTCACATTAGCAGCAGCTTTTTTTACTCGTGCGTACGCATAGATTAAAGGCATGGGCATTTTTTCGATACCTATTTTAAAATTGTTCCTGCTTCTCTCTGTTTGTGCTCCCCAAAATTTGTCAGCAGGAACGTTAACTTCTCCCATTGTATCTTTCTCAATTCTAAACTCCATCTGTTCCGCCTCCCAACTAATGTTTCTCTCTTCTTTTCCCTCAATTTTCAATTTTTAACTCTGCGGTCCCAACGGAAATATAATAGTTTGCTTAAATTCCTTATTTACATCTGTTTAATTGATCAATCTGTAACATAGGACCAGCTTCTTTTCAGGCCCGCTATTAAAAATATGTAAGACTTTACCTCAATGAATGATCTTCTTTGTAATCTATATAAAGAGATCCATCAGATTGTATTTCTGCGTAAAATATATTTCCTATATTCAAAACACCGGCCCTTTTCAGCTGTTCCATCAGCCATTTTGAAGTCAGGTTATGGTGTTCAAGAGAAGGTTCATCTATTTCCCCCTCATAAATGACTCCGACTGGTATAGGGAACATCGGGTTTTTTTTTCTCGTATTCGGACTTCTTTTTTTATCTTCCTTTGTCTTCACAGATAACTTTCCATCTATTTCTAAGATGGCATATTCAACCTCACTCAATGAGAACACCTTTTGTTCGCGGAGCATTCCCTCCAGTGTATCCATATCCAGGCCAGTTTTCTGGAGTGCTTGTTCCATAATTCTTCCCTGATGAATAATGATAGAGGCTTCTCCTACAATGACCTGTCTTGCTCTTTTTGATTTTGCACTTATAAAACCTATTAATATGGTTAGTATCGCCCATCCGATTAGAACGAAAATACCCTTATCGATCTCTATATTTTCATTAGAAGATAAAGACGCCGCAATATTCCCTATTGTAATAGCGGTTACAAATGTATAGATATTTAATTGGCTTATTTCCTTTTTGCCCATCATTCTGGTTAATACCATTAATACAAGAAAGGAGCAGACAACCCGGAATACAGCCTCTAAATAACCCATGATTCAACCTCCTGCCATCCACATTCCGGGCAAATGCGGACGTGAGCTTTTACCCAGGGTATACTATTATTAGCCTGTTCCTTCCTGTTTTATTTATACAGGAGTGTCTGCCGATTGAGAGGATTAGAAAATTATATACAAAATAATCTTTTAGAAAAGAGCCATAAAAAAAAGAATGTTCCAGGCGTAGTAAAACCTGGAACATCCCTCTTTTATCCTGCTCTATTCTGCTGGATTCCCTGCTGCAGCTGATACATTTGATAATATCTGCCTCTTAAGTTCATAAGCTCTTCATGACTGCCTTTTTCTGCGACTTCGCCTTTGTCGAGCACTAATATTTGATCAGCATTTTTAATCGTTGATAGTCTGTGTGCAATGATGAAGGTTGTTCTTCCCTTCTTCAGGACCTCCATGGCTTCCTGGATCACGGCCTCCGTTTCCGTATCTATGCTGGATGTTGCTTCATCCAGTATCAGAATAGCCGGATTAAAAGCAAGCGCTCTGGCAAATGATATGAGCTGGCGCTGGCCTGAAGACAATGTGCTTCCTTTTTCTATGACAGGCGTATCAATTCCCTTTTCAAGGTGAGTCAGGACTTGATCAGCACCCACATCTCTCAGCGCTTTTTCTATGGTTTCTGCCGAGATTCTTGGATCATTTAAACTGACATTTGAAGCAATCGTTCCTGTAAAAAGGTATGGATCCTGAAGAACGATCCCCATATGTTCCCTTAAAGTCTGGTAAGGAATGTCCTTTACATTCCTTCCATCAATGGTTATGGCACCTTTGCTGGAATCATAAAATCTGAACAATAGATTCATAATGGAACTTTTTCCGGAACCAGTATGCCCCACAAGAGCCACCGTTTCTCCCTGGCTGGCTTTGAAGCTGATATCTTTGAGGACATATTCGCCTTCCTTGTACCCAAATGAGACATTATTGAATTCAACGTTTCCTTTGTACCGGGTAATTTTTTCGTCACTCACTAGTGTGCCCTTTTCATCCAGCAGCTGGAATACTCTTTCTCCAGCCACAAGAGCCTGCTCAAGATTTGCAAATTGGTTTACAATCCCAGAAATAGGATGGAACAAACGGTTAATATAATCCACTAACGCATACAGCATACCGAGTGAAATCACCGAATTTAGATTCAATGATTCCTTGCCGAAGTACCAGATAAACGCTACAAATGTAATATTTCGTAAAATATTTACTAAGTTATGACCCGTTAAAGAGTTCAAGCTCAACATTTTATTTTGATAATGAAAATGCTCTTCATTTAACTTTTCAAACCCTTTAACCGTCTCTTGTTCCCTGTTGAATGCTTGAATTACTGTCATGCCCTGTATTGATTCATTTATGGTCGCATTGATATCGCTCACTCTTGACCTGATCACATGATTGTATTTGGATGCGAACTTCCGATAAACAAGTGTCCATATCACCATAATTGGGACGAGCAATAAACATAGCGCCGATAGTTTTGGCGAAAGAATGAAAACCGCAATAAAGATTCCAATGATATTGATAATACTTGAGAAGAAATTAGCGAGTACCGCTACATACAATTCCTTAATGGCTTCTGTATCGTTGGTGATCCTGGAAACTACTTTTCCTGCTGGCAGGTTATCGTAATAAGAGATATGCAGCGTCTGAATGTGAGAGAATAAATCTCTTCTCATTTTCTGGATAATTCGATTCGCTGCTTTCTGTAAGTTATACCTCTGCCCATATTGGAAAATAGCAGCAACGACCAGCAGTCCAAAGTAAAAAGCTGCCAGCTTTAAAATCCGGGGGATTTCTGGTTCATAGAAATCCATGAGTTCCCTTTTTGTTAAAATGTCTGCCTTGTAAGATTGGGTTCCCTGCTTATTCTTGATGGTCACGACATTGTCCGTTAACGAACGCTTTCCTTCTTTTGAAACAGCTCGATCAATAAACACAAATTTCCTCCCAATCTGAAGGATGGAGACCTGCTTCCCTTTTTGCTCCCCGTCTTTGAAATAAGCTCCTCTTTTGTAAAATTGATCGTTATATTCTATTGTGTCTCTTCCCTTTGCAGATCCATACCAGGTCGACTCTATACCAAGGATATGCGAGTCAATCACACGTTTAGCGATAAATGGGCCGGCAAGGTCTGCAGTTACGGATATCGTGAGCATCACAAGCGCAGCCCAGATGATTTTTTTGTATAGTGCTGCGTACTGATATAAACGTTTGCCTACCATTACGCAATCACCTCCGATCCTTCCTCCACCTGCTGTCTTTCGAATTGTTCTTTATACCATCCATCGATGCCGAGGAGTTCAGGATGGCAGCCTTCCTCTACAATTCGTCCAGCATCCAGGACCAGAATCCAATCTGCATGCTGAACCGCGGACAGCCGGTGTGTAGTAATGATTGTTGTTTTGCCGCTTCGGCCTTTTCGTATATTATCAATGATCGTAGTCTCTGTTTTTGCATCTACTGCTGAAAGCGAGTCATCCAAAATTAAAATTTCAGGGTTCCTGATCAATGCTCTTGCAATCGAAATCCTCTGTTTCTGCCCCCCGGATAAAGCCACTCCTTTTTCCCCGACAAGAGTGTCCAGCCCTTGTGGCAGATTAGCAAGATCTTTATTGAAGTCAGCAAAGCGGATCGCCTCCCACAGTTCCTTTTCACCTGCCTGCGGATTACCGAAGAGAATGTTTTCCTTGATGGTTCTTGAAAATAAGAAGTTATCCTGCGGCACATATCCGAGCCAGCTTCTTACTGTACTAATATCTTGTTGGTCCAGAGGTACGTCTGAAATAGAAATAGTGCCTTCCCCAAGGGGATACTCCCTTAGCAGCTGCTTAATCAGAGTCGTTTTGCCGCTGCCTGTTTTTCCAACTATTCCTATTGTCTGGCCCTTTTCAATTCTAAGTGAAATTTCCTCCAAGTTATGATGGTTTGAAGAAGGATAAGTGAAAGAAACATGGCGAAAATTAATTTCTTCGGGTATATTTACTTTCTCTATAACATCTCCGTTTTTAACATCCTCTTGATAGGAGAGAGTCTCGGTAACCCGGTCAAGCGATGCATTTCCCCGCTGCATAATATTGATAAGCTCGCCTATAGCAAACATGGGCCAGATCAGCATCCCGAGGTATACATTGAACGATACAAGTTCACCCATCGTCAGCTGCTGATTAAAGACTTGGTAAGCACCATAACTGAGCCCAATCAAGTAGCTTAATCCGACAAGTATTTTTATGGTTGGATCGAATAACGAATCAATTTTAGCCACTTCAAGGTTTTTATGGAATACATCTTCTGTCATTTCCCCAAACCGCTTCTCATCCGCTCTTTCCTGTACATACGCACGAATCACCCGTACACCTGAAACGGATTCCAGTACATGGTCATTCATCTCCCCAAAAGCATCCTGTGCAGAAGTAAAGCGTTTATGAATCCGACTCCCGTATATATTCATAATCCACGCCATAATGGGTAGCGGCACAATGGCTGCAAGTGTAAGCTTCCAATCAATCAAAATGCACATTGTACCAATGATTGTGGCCGTAAACATTAAGGCATCTGTTAATGTTAAAATCCCAAAACCAGCGGTCACTGAGACAGCTTTTAAGTCATTAGTCGCTCTGGCCATCAAATCGCCCGTCCGGTTCTTCTCAAAAAACGAAGGGGTCATCTTCAGCAAGTGGTTCATTAGCTGCGATCTCATTCTTTTCTCCAGAATGAACGCGCCGCCAAAAAGCTGATACATCCAGACGTAACAAAGTGCATAAACCGCCAGGGCAATGCCTGCCAGCCACGAGATATATTTGAGAATTCCAAAATTCGTGAGCGTGCCTTCATGAATATCATCAATGGCAAGGCCGACTAATCTCGGCGGTAGTACCTCCATGATATTTACTACACACAATAACGTAATGGCTATTGTATATCTAAGCCAATGTTTTTTAAAAAACCATGCCAATTTCTTATAAATAGACAGCATTTAAAAGGGCCTCCTGAATTCAAATTTTCACCTTGTTCCTCACTAGCCGCTATCCGGATCCGCCGCTCCAATTAGTAGTAAGTGTTTTGAATTTGCCATTTTTTTTACCTCCACATTTGTTTATTGGAAAGAGCTTGTAAGCTCTTATACCCGGGTTATAAAAATATCTTCTTTACCAACGACTCTGTTTTAAACATGCCTGTTAATTGTCGTTACAGGCACTCTCTTGACCATTTTTCCCACAGAAGACTCGCGCCTTCGCCGCATTCAATTTAATACGAAAATCAACAATGAACTTTCACATAGTCTGAAAATAAAAGGCTCTTTTCTAAAAGATTGTTGTTTTTTAATGAGTTCTGAGGTGATTTCATTGTTAAACTAGGTTGAATGGAGCGTAAGGTGCGAGACCGGGATTAGCGGGACAGGTAAGACCCCACAGGCAAAGCCGAGGAGGCTCACCGCCCGCCCCGCGGAAAGCAAGCGCCTGGAGTGGAAATCAACTTCTTGTCCAATAGCCACAAAGTTTACGAAACAGCCAAATAAAAAGACTCCTCGCGTAATGCGGGAGCCCTTATACTTTGGTTGAAAGCATAATAAAAGCGCACGCGCGGTGTATCCGCAGCCTGCGCAAGATCTCGGTAAGTTAACCTTCAGAAATGGAGAGGCTAAAAAACCTAAAACAGCGGCTGCGTGTCAATATGGCAATACAATTAAATCCTTGTGATTTGTGATAAGTCATAACGCAGCCCTCCATTCTAATTTAGTGGTATCTTCTGTGAGTACTTTACTATTAAAAGAAATATTTGTCAATTTAATATTTTTAGAAAATTCTTAGAACACCTAGCCATTCTCATGCAGTTAATGTATGCAGAAGGTTTCGAAGCAATGATAGGAAATATTTTCAAGAACAGAAATAGGCTTTAAACGGCCTTTTGTTTAGCCGATTTCAACGACACTTCATCCGTATACTTCGGTACTAAATATAAATATAGAAAACTGACAAACATTAATGCTCCGCCAACAATCCAATAAAGACTCTCTATGGTTAAGAAGGATGGGAATGATAACGAAATAAAGCCAAGCATCAAAGATTGAGCAAGCATCATCAACGGAGTAATCCAGCCTTGAACTCTGCCCATCATTTTAGGATCAACAATGGTCGGCATCCATCCGCCTATGGCAATATTGCAAAACGGCAGCGCCAAAGACGCGCAGAACAATGCAGTAAAGAACCAAATTGTGTTCTCTGCAAAAGATGAAAGGACAACAAAAAAGCCTGAAAAGAAAAGACCCGCAATCAAACAGTGGAACAGTTTTATTTTCCTTACAATTGAAGAAGCAATCACACTTCCTAACAGCACGCCGCTGCCAAAAACAATCCCAAGGATTACGGAATACTCTTCATAATGGTCTGGGGCCAATTTATATTTCATGATAAAAATTGGCATGACTGAAAATCCGCCATTAACGAGACCAAAAATACAGAAGCCGCTCAACAAAGAGAGTAAGAGCTTATCATTCAATATGTATTTCATCCCAAGCTTAAAGTCATTAACCACGAGTTTGATATCAAGGTCTTTTAGTGAATGGCTGCCGTTTGGCATTCTGACTTTTTCAGGTATATGGCATGATCTAATTAACAGAGCGCTGATCGCAAAACTAATGGCATTTGCGGTCATAGCTCCATATATTCCTATGTTCCAGTACAAAAAAATCCCCAGTCCATTACCAACGAGCATAAATATACTTGATACCATCTGATTCAATCCTGCCGCTGCTGTGTAATCATCCTTTGTCAGGACACCCTGGATAATACCAGACTGCGCCGGGGCAAAAAACTTTTGCACCCCGCTGATCAAAAACAGCATAAGAAAAATCAACGGCATAACATCGATCTTTATGGCTGCCATCAAACACAGTGTCAATCCAAAACAAATCCAATCACAGTTTTCGGCTATTTTCCTCCTGTCCATTCGATCTGCCATTACACCTACCAAAAAGAAGACAGCAAGGACTGGCAGGGAATACATCAGTTCCGCAACTGAAGCATAAGAAGGATTATCGCTAAACCGATCCAGGAGATAAAACATAAAGGCAGAAACACTGATCACGCTTCCCATTTGTGAAGTGAAATTCGCTAAAAACAGTTTGGTATACAACGGATTTTTAAAAACAGAAAAAGTTTTACTCATATGCTTCCTTCCTTCATTTTGGCTGTTTTCGTAAACTTTGTTGTTATTGAACAAGGGGTTGATTGGAACGTGAGGTTGCTCGCGGACCTTAGGGGTGGTGGGCGCTGAGCCTCCTCGGTTTCCCCTATAGGGTCTCACCAGTCCCGCTGCTCCCGCGCAAAAAAGGCGGAAAGCGGTGCCTGCCATTCATTTGATATTTTAAAGCTCAATGTTGATTTAATAAATATAAAATACTTAACAACATTGGCAGGCAGAGACACGATAAAGAAGACTTGCTGATTGGCGAACCGACAGTGAAGACAGAAGCTTAGTCGCACTTACCACGCTTGAACGGCCACGTCCTGTGGCCCCGCCTGGCTCGCACATCCTGTGCATCGTGCGTTAGCCAAGCATAAGACGAGCTGGCTGTGGGGAGTGCTTTTCTTCCCATAGACGGATTGGCTTATGACTCGAGTGTCTCAGCTTGGAGCCGGATCGAGGAGTCTCGCACCTTACGTTCCAATCAACCTGTTTAACAATAGGGTTTGTTCACAGAACTTATAAAAAACAACAACCTTTTAGAAAAGAGCCTTCATTTTTTAAAAAGAACTGAGCAGCAGATACTCTTATTCTTCAAATGTCCCTTTGACTCGTGGAGTTCCTTCGTAAACCATCAGCTTTCCCATTGCTACAACAGAGTCAATCTTCAAAGTCCCTTTATCCAGGAACACTAAGTCGGCATCGTTACCGGGAGTAATTTTCCCCTTATGACTCAAGCCTAAAATGTCCGCGGGATTTTCTGTTATTACCTTTATTGCTTTTTCTACAGGTATGTTCTCGGTCAATATGGCATCCCTTACTTCTTTATACAGCGAAGAACATTTACCGATCTGAAGACCCCGCAGCATTCCGCTCTCGTCAAATTCAGGGAGGCTGGCCTGGCCGTCTGAGGTAAAAGTGATCCTGCTGATCTCTACATCCTCATCGAGCATAATTTTTAGGCCTTTACTGCATTTGACCTCTCCTTCTTCAAGAAATTTCGCGATTGTACTTGTGGTGAAATCTACATAGCCGCCTTTTCGGGCAAAACGGATAGCTTCCCGGAATAAGTGGGAGTTTCGGTTAACATGAGTCGGATAAAATTGTCTGAGGGGCAGATCAGTCGTCTCTACGACTTCTTCAATAAGCTTAAAGTGATCAAAACTATCGCCTATATGTATATTGACAATACCTGCTTTACCTGAAAGCATGCCTCCTATTCTGGCTGCTGAAGCAATCTTGGCGAGCTCCTGGGCAGTCGGCTGTGATGATCGATGATCCGAGATAGCAATTTCTCCAACGCCGATAATCTTATCAACCAGAATAATATCATCCTCTATTTTTCCAGTCAGAGTCTTTACAGGAACCTGATACGATCCCGTCTGTACATAACAGGTAATGCCTTCTTCTTCGAGCGCCCTTGCCTTGGCAATCAAGCTTGGCATTGTCCGCGTTGTCCCATCGGTACCGATGACTCCAATTAATGTAGTTATACCGGATAAAGTGGCATCAGTCAGCTGTATTTCCGGTGTTCTAGTTCTGTAGCTTCCTTCTCCGCCGCCGCCGATTATGTGAACATGTGAATCAATAAACCCGGGAACGATCAGCTTCCCCGCTGCATCAATTACTTGTATTTCGACAAATCCTTCCGGTACTTCAATCTGATCTTCTATAAAAGCAATTTTAGAATCAGCTATTAATATGTCCTTCTGTCCTAGATAATCAGGAGAATAGATTTCCCCGTTTTTGATGATAGTCAGCATGATGTTAACCCCTTTCTTACTAAGGAAAAATTCACAAATATACCCATTCTTCATATGAATTGATTATTCCTGCTTATAGTATTTGCCAGCTCTCTTTGATAAACCTCTAAATTAATATAGTAGAATATTTTTTTGTTACTGAACAGATATGTTTCATTTCCTTTAATCCGGGTAATAAACTATTAAGACAACAATCAAAAAATGATTTATCTACCTTACTTAAAATAAATTACTATCTTAATAATAAAAAGGAGTAACTAGGAAGATGACTGAAATTATTTCTGCAAGTGTACTCATTGAAGAAAAATTAACGATGAGTCAAATTATGTCTTTTTACCAGGCCAGCAAGCTTTTTGAAGGGAATGTTTATATGCATTGCAGCCATAAAATTGTCGATGCAAAGAAACTATCCAAGCTCGTTTCCTTTATGCTGACAGTAGACGAGCATTCTGCAATAAAAATAATTCTTGAGGGTCAGGAAGTCCAGGGCAAGCTTACCGAACTCACCGAATTGTGCGCAGCTCAAGAACAGCCGCTGAAGAAAAAATATTTTATGAACCCTACTGAAACCATACAAGTATAAAAAACAATTCTTCAGCAACATTATTAATAACTACGGAATGGAATAGGAGTGATTATAATGCTTAGGACCATACTAATGATTATAGGTGCAATAGTAGTAATAGGATTCATTGTGAATGCTTTATCTTAAATCTACAATCATACAAAAGGCGTGATTCTTTGGCTGCACAGAACGCTAATATCATCACTGCACTCATTAAATACACCGCTTACTTTATTATCATAATCGGTATAGCCTGGATGATTTTTACCTTCATCCTTTGACCCTCTTGCTTGATTAAGCAGGGGGTTTTTCATTTTCAAGCAACTTCGGGCCAGGTTTCCCGGTATTATAAGATATTCTCCTGATTGCACTGCCATAGCCCTGTATTTTCTTCTTTAATCATAACAGCCGTCTCTAATCCATTAGAGACGGCTGTTTTTCATTGGCTGTTTTCGCAAACTTTGTTGTTATTGAACAAAGGGGTTGATTTACACTACAGGATGCTCGCTTTCCGCGGGGGCGGGCGCTGAGCCTCCTCGGCTTCGCCTGTGGGGTCTCAGCTGTCCCGCTGCTCCCGCACAGAAAAGCGGAAAGCGGTGCCTGCCCAACATAAATATTAAACGCTCAGTGATAATCCCAATTGATATAAAATTCTAAACAAATTGGCAGGCAGAGACCCGACAAGCATAAGACGAGCCGGCTGTGGGGAGTGCTTTTCTCCCCATAGACGGATTGGCTTATGACTCGAGGGTCTAAAGCCTTGAGCTGGTCCAAGGAGTCTCGCACCTTACGTTCCAATCAACCTATTTAACAATAGGGAAGGTTCACCGAACTATTAAAAAACAACAATCATTTAGAAAAGAGCATTTTCATTAATTAGTATTATTTTGTTTTTCTTTTTGTTCCTTTACAGCTTTATTCTTTGCGGTGTTATCCTTTGCAGCCTGGTTTTTAGTCTGAGACTGCTCAGGTTCAGGTTCTCCGGGTACCCTCGGCTCTCCTTTATCTCCTGTATCTCCTGTATCTCCGGGATCTGGTGTACCGGGTGTCTCTGGTTCAGGCTCTTCCGGTTCAGGTGTCTCCGGCACCGGTTCATCCGGTTCGGGTTCAGCAGGCGGAGGATCTGCTGGAGGAACAGCTGGAGCTTGGGTGGTATCTGTTCCTTCAGCTTCATCCTGAGAACCAGAGGTTGTTGGTGCTTCACGTTTTGGACTTTCTTTTGTTTCCTCCCCATTTCGTTTTTCCTGTTGAGGTTCCTGAACTGCGGGAGTCTCTGGAGAAACATTTTGTTCATCAGTAGTGTTTGCAGGCTGGGATTCCACAGGCCGATCTTCATCACTTTTTTGTTGAGAGAATGGCTCTGTCCACTTCTCCCAGCTATCTTTCAAGCGCTTCTTTTGGTCTTTCCAGAATTGTTCCCTTGCCTTTTGTCTTTCTTCCTTCATATATGCTTCAATACTCTTCACATTGAAAGACTTAGGTTCTTTATTTTGTAATGCCTTGCTCATTAGTTCCCTGAACAGCGGGGCAGCCCCCTCACTGCTTGTAGTCGTTAAATAATGGTTCTTGTCCGTTTTATCATATCCCAGCCAGACAGCACCTGCCAGCACTGGTGAGTACCCTACAAACCATTGATCCTTGACTCCGTCAATACCTTCAATTGGTACCTGTGTGGAACCTGTCTTCCCGGCAATTTCCCATCCTTCCACGGCCGCGGCCCTGCCTGTGCCCTGCTTTACAACCTCCATCATCATGGCTGTCATTTTCTTGGCAACTGCTTTATTTGTTACTTTTGTTTTCGTTTCTTTCCATACCGCTATTTCTTTTCCTTCTGCATCAAGAATCTTAGTAATCGTATGCGAATCCACTCTTTCCCCGTTGTTAGGAAAAGCCGAATAAGCCTCTGCCATTTCAACGGGTGATACTCCATTTGTATGTGCTCCAAGGGCCAGCCCTAATCTTCGGTCTTCCTCCGTTAGCGGAATACCGAATTTTCGGACTGATTCCATACCTTTATTTATCCCAATTTCGTTTAGCAGCCAAACAGCCGGGACATTCAGAGACTTCATTAAAGCCTCATACATCGGTACTTCGCCCTTATATTCATCATTATAATTGGAGGGTTCATAGTTTCCGAAATTCATTTTTTCGTCTTTTAATTCTGCCGAAATGTCAAACCCATTTTCAAGTGCAGGAGTATATACCGCCAAAGGCTTCATCGTGGAGCCCGGCTGTGTCTTTAATTGTGTAGCCCGGTTATACCCTCTGAAGGTATGCTCCCCCCTGCCGCCGACAAGCGCATTAATCCCCCCTGTTTTGGGATCAATTAAGACCGCTCCGCTCTGTACAAGCGCTCCATCTGTTCCTTTAGGAAATAAATCATCATTTTTATAGACCTCTTCCGCTGCCTCCTGCATATCCTGGTCCAGTGTAGTATAGATACGATAACCGCCTGTTAGTAATTTGTCCTGGTCTAATTTATATTTTTTGATTGCTTCCTCAAAAACAGCATCTACAAAATGTGGATATTTTCCCTTGAGCGGATCTCCCTTGTCCGATGTATTAAGAGCAAGTCCTTCTTTTTTAGCCTTCCTAAACTCTGACTTCGAGATAAATTTATATGTTACCATTTCATCGAGGACCAGGTTACGCCTTTTTATGGCTTTATCCTTATTGTTGAATGGATCCATTTCACTCGGTGCCTTAACTAAACCAGCAAGCATGGCAGCCTCACTAATGCTTAATTGTTTGACTTCTTTTCCAAAATACACCTGAGAAGCTTTTTTTATTCCCCAAGCACCATGCCCAAAATATATTTGGTTTAAATACATTCCCATTATTTCACTTTTGGAAAATTTTTTTTCGACTTCTTTTGCTAAAAAGTATTCTTTAAATTTCCGTTTATACGTTCGGTCTGAATTCAGCAGTGCGTTCTTGATTAACTGCTGAGTAATCGTACTGCCTCCCTGAACGACGGCCCCAGCTTTTACATTTGCTGCGGCTGCCCGGAATATTCCCTGATAATCCACACCATCATGTTCATAAAAGCGATGGTCTTCAATTGCGACCACTGCGTCCTTCACATGGTCAGGAATCTGCGAAATAGGAATGGTTTCTACCTTATTCGCTGTTATTTTGCTGGCTAATTTACCATTCTTGTCATATATCTGAGTTGGCTGATACATGGTATTTTTCAGATTACTGATATCAGCGTCAGGATCAATAAAGTGAAAAAATCCCGCTACAGAAAGTGCTGCTGCAGAGGAGAAAACAGCCGCCAGTTGAAAGAACCTTTTTGGATTCAACTGCTGAAATCCCCTAGTAAAGAACCCTCGAAAACCCTTCATAGAACTCCCCCATTAATCAAGAAAATACTTATAGAAATATGTAATAAAACTAAAATCATACGTATTCTATACCCTCTCGCTTTCCAACTCACACCTCGTTGGTATGGTTTTGTATTATTTTGCCGGCTGCTGCTATATCCAAATATTAACAGTTAGTTCGTTGCTGCCATTCCTGTTTAGAATGCTATACAGGCGCGCCTGCGGCCAGTAAAGGCTGTTATCCGGTTATCCGTCTGTTAAGTGCCGGTACAGTAATAAGCTGGAAGCTTTACAAAAACAAAAAAGCAATAAACGATTACACGTCCATTGCTTCTTTTTTATGTTTTTCCCTGAATGGATATTCTATTTCCAGCGGTTCTGTACTAGCGGAGAGATCTCGATAGAGAGCCTCCAAGTACATATATACGATTTGTTTAGTTTTTTCATCAGCACCAATTACACAAAGATGTTGTAAACAGCGGGTTATTGTCGGGTGCCTTTTACAATCGTTATCGGATTTCTGCATCCCAAATCACCTCTTTTATCCATCATAGGATAATCCCCAAATTTTAACATTGGACTTTTGTCATATTTTTCGACAAATATTTGTAATAATCAAACAAATAAGCAATTTCTAGATAAAATTCTGCATTTTCAGGGTATATAACTACTATATCTACTCTAATAATAGCGGAGAGAGAGGGATGAATATGAATCTTTTCAGACATATAGCAGTAGCCTACGATGGAACCATTGAGGGAAAAGACGCGTTAAAGTTGCAAGGGATTTAATAAAAGCGAACCCAGATACAAACTTAACTGTCCTTCACGTATACGATGGAAGCTCAGGATCTTCTCCTGACGGGGTCTTTCCGATGGGGAAGGAAAATGTATATGTGGATCCTGCACAGATTCAGCCTATTGTTACCCCGCCCATTGGTTTCGATCATGCAGGTGTTCACCCTGTCAATCCTGAATTACATGACCCTATCACCGAGACCGAAACAGCAGTGAAAGAAACACTTGGTCCGTCTATGTCTGATGCCAGGTTTGAAGTGTTAGACGGCAATCCTGCTGAAAGCATATGCAGGTTTGCGCAGGAAAATCAAGTAGACCTGCTGGTGGTCGGAAGCAGTGGAAAAAGCGGTTTAAAAAAATTCTTTACCGGCAGCGTCAGCGAAGGAATTGTAAAAGAAGCCCCATGTTCAGTCCTTATCGCCAAAGGAATGTAGCTGGTACATCACGCCTTTAAATCATAAAAGCCTGCTGTCGCAGGTGAGACAGCAGGCTCTTTGTATTATGTTAAGACATTTTTAAATAATGTACGGTGGGCTGTAGAATACAATAGAATGGCGATGATTGCAGAGAGTATAAAGCTGACCCCCATGTATGTGCCGTTATAGACTAAAGAGTATAAAGCAACTGGCTGTCCTTCTGGAGCATATGAACCAAAAAAGACGATTCCTGAAGCAAAATGGCATAAGAATCGGAGGAAACTTCCTGTCAGTATGCCTGCTGTCATTAACGTATATGATTTCTTTCTATTGCCTTTAAGGAAGCTGTTTTGAATTCCCCGGGCAAATATTCCTGCAGTACCGACAAGCATAAATGCTAAGGGATAGTCCAGAAACCCCTGTACAGGGTGTGCAATCGAAGCAAAACCTGTCACAATCTGCAGCAGTCCAAGCAATAAGCCGGAAAAGAGACCCGCCTTGATTCCCCATCTGAAGGCCATGATAAAAATCGGAACCATCGCAATGGAAATAGATCCTCCCTGCGGCCAAATTCTAGAAAAAATGAATTGGGACAACAGATCCAGCAAAAGAGCTAATGCTGCAAATACAGCCACTTCCACCATCATTAATACATTACTGTTTTTCACACTTCTTCCCCCTTTAAAATAAAAGGAGCTTTATCCCAAGAGCAATGTTACAGAGCAAAATAAAAAAACAATTCGCGAAAGGTTACGGATTCCCCACAAATTGCTTTTATCCTATAACCACATCCCTACGCTAGCACTAACTAACAGGTTCATAGGGTCAGAACTCATTCGTTCACTCTCAGCCTTGGGCTCCCCTTGTGGAAAAACTTTTATTTAGTTTTGTCATTTAAAATATACTACCTTTCGTCTCCCATAACAAGAAAAAGTTATGAAGAAATGTAATAGTACTCTTCAATATATAGAACACTAACAAAATGCTACCAAAGGAATTAAGCTATTCTTTTGTCCCAAGTCCATTATATTGTTTGAACCAGCCTATACTTGAGTATATAACTTGTAAAAGACATGTTTTTAGGAGAAAATTTTTACTATAATTTATAATTTTAACTATCCACGTTCTTATTTGAACATACGGGAGGTGACACCTTAACCGCACGTGGGCGGATTAAGGATACTTACTTGGAATTCATGAATTTATTTTTTGTTTTACTGTTGATTGCAATTACGGCGTTCTTCGTCGCTTCTGAATTTGCAATCGTTAAAATCAGAACTACACGCATTGACCAGCTGGTTGAAGAAGGTAATACCAGAGCCATTGCGGCCAGGAAGGTTATCGGTGATTTGGATGAGTATCTCTCGGCCTGCCAGTTAGGAATCACCCTTACTTCTCTAGGACTTGGCTGGCTGGGTGAGCCGACTTTTCAAACGCTGCTTGAACCTTTTTTCCATAAATTGAATCTGCCTTCGCAGATTACTCATCTTATTTCATTTATACTGGCATTTTTTATCATTACTTTTTTTCATGTAGTGACCGGGGAGCTTGCACCGAAGACCTTTGCTATACAAAAGACAGAAAGTATTGTTTTGGCAGTTGCCAAACCCTTGATCTGGTTCAACCGGATTGCCTTTCCTTTTATCTATACATTAAATAAATCAGCCTCGCTATTTACAAGATTATTTGGTCTAGAACCTGGTTCTGAACATGAGCTGGCACATACGGAGGAAGAACTGAGGATCATTTTATCGGAAAGTTTTAAAAGCGGGGAGATCAATCAGTCGGAATATCGATATGTAAATAAAATCTTTGAATTTGACAATAGGCTGGCTAAAGAAATTATGGTTCCCCGTACGGAAATCGTCAGTCTAATGAAAGATGATACAATAAAGGACTTTCTTCAAATTGCGGAAGAAGAACAGTTTACCCGTTATCCGATTGTGGATGGAGATAAGGATCATGTGGTTGGAATGATAAATATCAAAGAAGTGTTTTCAGCTTTAATTAAACAAAAAGACACTTCAACAACTCTTGAAGCTTATATTCGTCCTGTTATACGAGTGATTGAAAACATTCCGATTCATGATTTACTTGTTATGATGCAGAAGGAGCGGATCCATTTAGCCATCCTCATGGATGAATATGGTGGAACCTCAGGCCTGGTGACGGTCGAAGATATCCTCGAAGAGATTGTCGGTGAAATTCGGGATGAATTTGATTTAGATGAGGTTCCAGAAATTCGTAAGATTAAAGATGGCCATTATATTCTCGATTCAAAGGTACTCGTTTCAGAAGTGAATGATTTATTAGGGTTAGACCTGAATGAAGAAGATATCGATACGATTGGAGGCTGGATGCTGACTGAGAAATATGAAGTCCAGGCCGGAGATTTCATTGAATGGGAGTCGTACTGCTTTAAAGTCCTTGAAATGGATGAACACTCCATTAAATATATAGAAGTAACAAGACTGCCAGAGAGTCAGGCTCCTGAAGAATCTGAATAAAAATAAAAATGGTGTGAAGTAAAAGTTCACACCATTTTTATTATTTCTTATTGTATTTACGCACAGTTGTGATGGGCGGGGTTTTTTTCTTCTTCCAGAAATAGTAGAGTAAAGCTCCCACAAGCGCTAAAATAATAAATGGAGTGACATATGGGGCTGCCTCCTCTTTTATATTCCCCCAATTTTCACCAAGCACTGTACCGAGATAGATAAATCCAATCGTCCACGGAATAATGGCTGCAACGGTATATCCCGTGAATTTTAAAAACGACATTTTTGCAATGCCAGCAGGAATTGAAATGGCATGGCGGACTACGGGAATAAACCGCGCACTAAAGATGACACCGCCTCCGTAATTTTGGAACCACTTTTCGGCAAGATCTATATGATGTTTATTAATCAGAATGTACTTTCCATACCTTTCAAGGAACGGTCTTCCTCCAAAATATCCAGCCCAATACAAAAACAGCTGCGCAATCGTTCCTCCTATAACACCGGCAATTACCGAACCGGCAAAGTTAATCTTCCCCATGGATACGAGATATCCGCCATAACCTAATACGATCTCACTTGGTATAATTTCTATCATTAATCCCAGCGCTACTCCAAAGTAGCCGAGATCGGCGAAAAACGTCAATAGCTGCATTACTAAATCTTTCATAGTCGTCCCCTCTAAACTAATTTACAATATCTCTAGGATACCTCAAATCTACCGTTTTGAAAATAAGTCCAGCACCTGCTATTCATCCTTATTTCAGTTCAGGACAAACTATGCCTAAAATCCATTCATCCTTCACTACCTGAAAAAACACACCATAGCCCGGTGTGTTCTTAACGATATTATTACTGTTTTCTATCTTTTAGATAGGGCATATGATTACTCGAGGAATTAGACGGTAAAGCGAGTAAGGTTGGATCTATTTGGAATAAGTTTTTAAAAACTTCCAATCTGGATTTGGTTTTCTCTATTTTAATACCCTTGTTTTTGAACTTGACGATTATTTCGCTTTTCAAGAAGTTCACCTCTAATCCCATTGAGTGTTTATCTCCACTTACATATTCCCAGACTTTCCTTAACTTAAACTTAACTTTTTTTAGATTTTTTCAATATGTATGTAAAAAACTTCCTGAACCCTTCCGTAAGAAATTGGGGAAGGCAGTACCTTTTTACCTTATACTATCTTATGCCATAGAAACAAGTAAAAAAATATTACGAATTGTTTACAAATTAGCCCTTTTATTCTATCTGTAACACATAAGGCAGCTTTGTATCCTGGCTGAATCCCACCTCTTCCCCTTAATCGTATTTTCTGTTTCCTGCCACATACGTGCAGAGGCCTTTTGAGGAAAGGATTAACCATGCAAATCATGAACCAGGCTGTTTGGAAACCTTTAGGAACCTTGTGACAGCTAAGCTTTGTTAAACGAAAATTTTTCCGAAAATAGTTTAAAAACCCTTAATATCAGGTAAAAACCTTCCATATAAATGTATTATATTCTTATTTTTCTAGAGTATTTGACTGAATTAACTAGATTTTTTATACTTATACTTAATTCTGGAAATGAGGTGATGAGATGGGGGATTGACAAAGGGAATAGCTGGCGTTATATCTCTGCATTTGCATCATCCAATACTTCAGGAGAAATTGAATGTATTTTTAATCCCAGCTTACTAGATTTCACGGTTTTTCACTGATTTCTTTAGTTTTGGATCAGATGCTCCTATAGTTTAAGAAACCTAAAACTTCAGGAGGTGACCTCCTTTCTCTCTGTCGTATGGGAGAAGGAACCTTATTTGGACATAATAAACTTGGTTTTTATAGCCATTTTAATTGCTTTGACAGCATTTTTTGTTGCTTCAGAATTTGCAATTGTGAAAGTAAGAAGCTCAAGAATCGATCAGCTGATTGAGGAAGGAAAAGAAAACGCGGTACCAGCCAAGAGAGTAATCAGTAATCTTGATGAGTATCTATCAGCCTGCCAGTTAGGAATAACCATTACAGCATTGGGTCTTGGGTGGCTTGGAGAACCGACATTTGAACATCTGCTGAATCCATTGCTTGCCCGCCTTAATCTTCCCTACAGTGCAGTGCAGATTATCTCTGTGGCCATTGCCTTTTCATTTATTACCTTTATCCATGTGGTGATCGGCGAACTGGCACCTAAGACGATTGCGATTCAAAAGGCAGAGCTCATAACTCTTTTATGCGCCAGGCCCTTAATGATATTTTATAAGATCATGTATCCGTTTATCTGGACTTTAAATGGGTCTGCAAGGATGGTTACCCGGTTACTTGGCTTTAAATCCGTTTCTGAACATGATGCGGTTCACTCCGAGGAGGAACTTCGCCTCATTCTTTCTGAAAGCTATAAAAATGGTGAGATTAACCAGTCTGAATTTAAATATGTGAATAAAATCTTTGAGTTCGATGACCGCATCGCCAAAGAGATCATGGTGCCCAGAACCGAAATAGTCACATTATCCAATGAAGATACCATTGCTGCCTTACTTTCCATTGTCCAGGAAGAAAAGTTTACCCGTTATCCTATTATTGACGGGGACAAGGATCATGTAATAGGTATGGTAAATGTAAAAGAAGTATTTACTGATATGATTTCCAGCGGAAACCTTGTCGAATCAAGGCTTGAAAGCTATATTCGTCCAATTATCCGGGTTATAGATAATATCCCGCTTCATGATCTTCTCCTTAAAATGCAGAAGGAACGGATTCAAATGGCAATCCTGATGGACGAATACGGCGGGACCTCTGGTCTTGTGACCGTTGAGGATATATTAGAAGAGATCGTAGGAGATATTCGTGATGAGTTTGACCTTGACGAAATTCCGATGGTCCGCAAAATAAATGACGGTCATTATATCATGGAATCTAAGGTTCTGATAAGTGAGGTAAATGATCTGCTAGGTTTAGAGATTAACGATCAGGATGTGGACACGATCGGCGGCTGGGTTTTAACTGAAAACTTTGAAATTAAGCAGGGGGATGTTTTAACATTTGATTCCTATGATTTCAAAGTCCTCGAAATGGAAGACCATCACATAAGATATATTGAAATTTTGAAAAAAGAAGTACAGACAGAAGAAGTTCCCAGCATAGCGATTTCCACTGCTGAGATTGTCTCCCCATTAAATAAAAAGGCTGCCCTTTAGTATTCGGGCAGCCTTTTTCCTACTGGTTTTGGGCTATGTAAAAGTCGGAATTGTTGTGTGACACTATTTGATTGTATGCAAGACTCATAGGGAAAAAGCGGGTAAGTGCCCGCCGCCTTACCCGGCAAGAAGACCTGCCTTAAAGCGTCCTTCATAAAGGCGATGAAGGACAAAATCAGTGAATATGTTGACGAAAACGGCCTTCATCCGGGCGATGAAGGACAAAATCAGTGAATAAGTTCATGGAAATGTCCTTCATCCAGGTGATGAAGGACAAAATTTGTACCCGGCGACCTTAAAACGTCCTTCATAAAGGCAATGAAGGACAAAATCAGTGAATAAGTTCATGAAAATGTCCTTCATCCAGGTGATGAAGGACAAAATGTATATCCGGCGGCCTTAAAACGGCCTTCATCCGGGCGATGAAGGACAAAACTTGTACCCGGCGGCCTTAAAACGTCCTTCATAAAGGCAATGAAGGACAAAATCAGTGAATGGGTTCATGAAAATGTCCTTCATCCAGGTGATGAAGGACAAAACTTGTACCCGGCGACCTTAAAACGTCCTTCATAAAGGCGATGAAGGACAAAATCAGTGAATGGGTTCATGAAAATGTCCTTCATCCAGGTGATGAAGGACAAAATTTGTACCCGGCGGCCTTAAAACGTCCTTCATAAAGGCGATGAAGGACAAAATGTATATCCGGCTCGGACCGCCTGCGAAGAGCGGGCGTCCTTCCCTGCAATCACCAGGCCGTTTAACACAGCTAAATCTTAAAATGAAAACGGATGGCACCTGCTCTTTTTAATGTATCAAAGACAATGACAAGGGCGGGACCGAGGAATAAACCGACAAAGCCTATTAGTTTAAATCCAAGATATAAGCTGATTAATGCGGCCAGGGGGCTGAGGCCCATATTTGTAGAATAAATCTTGGGTTCAATGATTCTTCTTACGACCGTAATGGTCATAAACAAAACAATTAAACCAATACCAAGGCCCTGATGTCCCTGAAGCAGCGAAATAACCGCCCAAGGCACTAGAACCGATCCAGTGCCTAAAATCGGCAGAATATCTACAAATACAATTAGTATGGATAAAAGCAGTATATAAGGGGCTTTTAGAATCCATAAGCCAATGGAAGCCATCGCAAAGGTCACAATGCTTAAGATGATCTGTGCTTTGAAAAACCCTATGCCAGCTTTAGTCAAATCATTGAAAACCAATGACAGCTTCTTTGAAGTTTCCGGCTTAAGGAATTCTTTGATTCCCCGTTTAATCCGGGGAAGCTCGAGACTGAATAAGAAAAGGGCAACCAAATATATGAGAAATTCTATTAAAAACCCTGGAATGAGAGTTACAAGGCCAATGATATTTTGAACAAGTTTTTGGAAGAATACCTCGAGTCCGCTTATCCCTTTTTCCATTGTTTCTTCTATTGAAATAATAACATCCTTTGGAAGTGACTCGGAGTAGCTCTCCCATTTATAGATGGAAGGCAGGAATACAGTTTGATAGAGCTCCCTTACAAAGCCCGGGACAATCTGCGAAGAGTTGATGATCTGCCTGCTTAAAACAGAAATACAAAAATAAACAAAAGATAGAAGCCCTCCTGTATAAATAAGAAAACTTGCCAACACGGACCAGCGCCTGGACAATTTTGCTTTTTCCTGTATGGGCGCTACCAGGCTTTCTAGCAGCACAGCGGTCACAAAAGCAAAGATTAACGTCCAGGAGTAAGGCACAAGCAAGATGATCAATGCGAATATAACAATTCCCCAAATCCATTTAATTGACATATCTCATTTCCTCTCTAATCTCAAACTGGCAGGCTCTCCCTCAAACCGGCATTACATAATTTTTTTGGTAAAACCGGATTGATTTAACGGAAAGCATAGGGAAAATATATTCCCGACCTCGTTCCCAATGAGGCGGAAAATTCATATCCTAATATGCCAGTACTCATTTCTTATACGAACGAGCATGTAAATTAGTTTCACCTTTTTTGATTTAAAAGGCTAAAGTAAGACCCTGACGATGATTTGACCGAAGCAGCAGGAAATCATCCCGATTACAGTTCAAGAATAGCCAGTCCTAAATGTTCAGCACCAGCAGGCTGGGCCTCGAAAAAAATCTATATGAAGTTTAAAACCTTCCAGTGTTTTGCATAATAAGAATAAGTGCACCGAGAATCCATACATACACAGCAAATACTTTCAATGAATGGTTTTTGAGGTAGTTGATCATCCACTTTACGGCAATATATCCAAAGATGGCTGAAGCCAATATACCGATAATCAGGGAGTCCATAGGAATATTTTCAGCCTTCCCCTGTACAAGATCAAGGGACTGAAGGACGATCGCACCTGCAATGGCAGGTGTGGACATCAGGAAGGAAAAGTATGCTGCCGTCTCTCGGTCCAGGCCCCTGATTAAAGCTGCGACCATTGTAAATCCTGAACGGGAAATAGCCGGAAATATTGCAAAAGCTTGAAATACACCAATAAATAAAGCGTCGCCGTATGTGATATTGTCCATTTTCTTTCTTCCCTTTTTTATGGACTCAGCAAACCATAAAAACAATCCCGTTATAAGGAATTCCCAGCCAATGGTTACTCCTGTTTTGGATATTTCGTCAAAAAAATCGCCAAAAGCCAGGCCCACTATGACAGCAGGGATCGTTCCCAATACTAAAAGCCAGGTTAGTTTTCCAAACGGATTCCGCAATATTTTAAGAAACTCTTGTCTATAAAAAACAAATACAGCGAGCAGCGTACCCACATGCATCAGGGTATCTAGGAGCAGCCCCGCTTCCTCTAATCCAAACAGATGTCTTCCAAGATATAAATGGCCTGTACTGCTAATTGGCAGAAATTCCGTTAAACCCTGGATAAGTCCCAAAATAAAAGCTTCAATCTTAGTTAACATATTGATTCTCCTTTTTAATAACGATTTACATCAGATTTGCCTATCCGACGATACTGGCCTTATTAGCCCTCATGAGTTAACTATATTCAAATGTGGGTATAATTAATAAAGAAAATGATTAAAATATCCCCAGTTGAAGCAAAATAAGTAAAACATATAAGGAGGTACCCCAAATGAAGCTTATAGAACTGTGCAGAAGTTGTCAGGGACGTGGAAGAATACCATTTCTTCAATTTTTTTCTAAGCCTTGCACGAAATGTAAAGGACATGGGAAAAAAGTAACTACCCTCAGAAACCATTTCTAAACCTCTAAATCCCTATTTTTTTCCCATTTTTAAGAAAAAAACACACTTTTTGTGACTTTTTTCTCTTTTTTTCATCTAATTTCGTAGTATAGTAGAAATAGCTTCCAAAAAGATAGGATTCTACTATATATGGAAAAAAGAGGTGAGTGTAATAAAAAGAATACTTTCGGTCATGTTAATAAGCTGCATCGTCTTCGCAAATCTACTCTTCGTCAATGGCACCCAGAGTCAGGCAGCTGGCCTCCAGAATGCAAAAGTGACTGCAAGCATTCTGAATGTGAGGTCTACGCCTACTACAAAAGCTACTATCTTATGGAAGCTGTCGAAAGGACAGCAAGTTCAAATCACTCAGACTGGTAATGGCTGGTCGAAAATTCGCTATCCAAACAAAAAGGATGGCTGGGTAAATAGTTCTTATATATCCGTAATTAATCAGCCAGCTGCAGTCAGCAGCAAAACACTATATGTTACCGCCACAAGCCTAAATCTTCGAAAAGCTGCATCCGTCAATTCGACTTCTCTGACTTTGCTGAAAAAGAATGCAAAAGTAACAGAGCTGTCCAGAAGCGGAAGCTGGTCAAAGATTAAATACAGCAGCTACACCGGCTATGTGTCAAATAAATATTTGACAGCAAAAGCACCTGTCTCTGCGCCTAAAAAGCCGGCAGCAGTTGTTGCTGCAAAGCCTAAAACGCTTTATGTAAGTGCAAGCAGCCTGAATCTTAGAAAAGCTGCCACCGTTAACTCTGCTTCATTGACGATCTTAAGCAAAAATACAAAGGTTTCGGAAAGCTCCCGCTCCGGAAGCTGGTCAAAAATTACATACAAAAGCTACACCGGCTATGTATCTAATAAATATTTGACTTCTACAGCCCCGGCTCCTGCAGCAGCAAAACCTGCCCCGGCACCTTCTGTTCCTGCAAAGCCTGCCAGCAGTGTTGAATATGTAAAAATTATTACCAATGACGTCAATCTTCGCAGCGGTCCTGGTGAAAAGTACAGTATCCTGGATAAAGCTGATACCGGAGAAAAGTTCCGTAAGCTCGGTTCATCCTCTGGCTGGATTCAAATTGAACTGCCGGACAAACGCAAAGCCTGGGTAGCCGATTGGCTCATCACGTATAATGTGTCAAATACACGAGGCCTTAAAGGTAAAACGATTGTACTTGATGCAGGGCATGGCGGAACGGATTCCGGAGCTGTCGGATATAGTCCCTCACTGAAGAAAGCCATAATGGAAAAAGACCTTACTTTCAAAATGGTTCAGAAGACCGCTATCCATCTTCGGAATGCGGGTGCGAATGTTATATTGACAAGAAGCACTGATGTAAAGCCAAGTTTACAGGCACGTGTTGATATTGCGGAAAAATATCGTGCAGACGCCTTCGTAAGTGTCCATTACAATTCTGGCTCTGCCTCTTCAACCGGAGTGGAAACATTCTATTATTCTCAAAGTAAAGATAAAAGACTTGCAGACTGTATCCAAAAAGAAATGGTGAAGGCCTCAGCTCTTCGGGATCGTGGAGTTAAAAAAGGAGATCTTCATGTAATCCGTGAAAACAGCAGGCCAGCTGTACTTCTGGAACTAGGCTTCATATCAAATAAAGCGGAATTAGATAAAATTCTGGCTGACAGCTTCCAGGACGCCATGTCCCTTGCTATTTATAACGGATTAAAAACATATTTCAATTAATGATTACCCCTTTAAGCAAATTGCTTAAGGGGTTTTTTACTCTTTATTATATACTCTTAGCAGCAGCAATAAAGTGAATGAAATAAGAACGATCATCAGTACCCAGGACCAGGCCTGCGCCTCGTTCCCAGATTCCATCGCAATGTATATAGCTGTAGGGACCGTCTGGGTCTCACCTGGAATATTGCCGGCAAACATTAACGTAGCACCGAACTCCCCTAAACCTCTCGCAAAGCTCAGGGTGATGCCAGCTATCAGCGACTTAACTGACAATGGCAGGGTAATGCTTGTAAAGACTTTCCACTCACCTGCCCCTTCAACCCTGGCAGCATTTTCAATATCTTCGTCTATACTTTCAAATCCTGTCCGGGCTGATTGATACATCAACGGAAACGCAACAACTACTGAAGCAATTACACCAGCCCACCAGGTAAACATGATCGGGTGATTAAAAATTCTTTCGATGAAGATTCCCCCAGCCCCGCTCCGGCCGAAAATAATAATCAGCAAAAACCCGATTACTGTAGGAGGGAGTACCAGCGGAAGAATCATAATGGTCTCAACGACAGCAAAACCGCGGAACCGCTTGTTTGCCATCATTCTGGCTGCTGCTGTTCCAAAAATACAAACAATGACCAATGACACTGCACTAACCTTTAGAGAAAGCAGTACCGGCTCCCAAAAATCTATGGTTAAATTCATTTAAAACCTCGTACGGTATACCCATTCTTCTTGAATACCTTAAGTGCTTCTTCACTTTTTAAGAATGCAAGGAATTCAAGGGCAGTCTGTTTATTCTTGGTCCCCTTCATGATTCCAAAGCTATAATCGATCTTGGAATGAGTATCATCTGGTGCTTCAGCAGCCAATGTAACTTTCGCAGACGAAAGCGCATCTGTCTTATATACAATCCCGGCATCTACATTTCCTGTCTCTACATATGTAAGAACCTGCCTGACATCTTTGGCGTACACCAACTTCCCCTCAACTTCGTTCCACATCCCAAGATTCTGCAATGTTTCTTTCGCATACTTCCCCGCGGGAACCGTTTCGGTAATCCCGATAGAGATCCTATTAACTCCCGTTTGTGTAAGGCCTTGAAAACCATCTTCCACACTTTTAGTTGATTTCGGAACGACTAAAACAATAGAATTGCCAACAAATGCTTCTGTATCCTTCCGCTGCATGAAGCCTTCATCTATTAACTGTTCAATTTCTTGGGATGAGGCTGAAAGAAATAAATCAACAGGGGCACCGTTAGTAATTTGATGCTTTAGAGAACCTGATGCTCCATAATTAAATCTGATTTTCGTCTTCTTATGTGCTGCACTATAAGACGGTCCTAATTCGGAAAGTACCTTTTGCAGGCTGGAGGCAGCAGAAATTGTAAGGATCTCCTCTTTCGTTTGAGGTGCAGATTTAGTTTCGGTTGAACTGCAGCCGCTTCCTGCAAACATGATACTTACGAATAAAAAAAGCATGGCGATTTTTTTTCCCATTTGCTGAAGTTCCTTTCATTATGTATACCCTATTATAATAGAAAACTCCTTTTTATTCTCATATTTTGATACGTAAAAAAGCAGCCCTTTCTGAAGGACTGCCCTGCGGTTAAAAGTATTTCTTTTTCCAGAATATAAAGGTCGTTAAAGCTGATAAGAACACAGCAAAACACATCGTGATCACAAATGCATGCGGGTTTTTCTCAAAAGGCAGAGCCACATTCATTCCATAGAAGCTCGCGACCATGGTGGGAAATGACAAAATGATCGTGATGGAGGTCAAGAATTTCATCACCATGTTTAAATTATTGGAGATGATTGAAGCGAAAGCATCCATCATTCCGCTTAAAATCGAACTATACGTATCGGCCATTTCAATTGCCTGTGTGTTTTCGATAATAACATCCGCCAACAATTCCTTGTCTTCCTCGTACATCTTCAAATGATTCAGCCGCAGCATTTTTTCTAACACAATTTTATTTGATTTAAGGGAAGTGGTGAAGTAAACTAAACTTTTTTCAAGTGAAAGAAAGGTGTAAAGCTCCTTATTCTTCATGGATTGATGCAATTCTTTTTCAGCTTCATCGGTCTTTTTATTAATCTGCTTTAAATAACGGAGATAATAAGAAGATATGATAAAAAGGATCTGAAGAGCAAACCTTGTCTTTTTATAGGTAAAGAAGCCCTTAATTTTATTATTCTTGAAATCTAATAAAATAGGAGTTTCTTTTAATGAGACCGTTATAAAACACTCCTCATTTATGATCATGCCTATTGGTATGGTCTCATAAATCGGATAACCCGCCTCATCATGGGTAATGTAAGGAAAATCCACAATAATGAGTACATTAGAATCCTCTTTCTCAATGCGGGACCGTTCCTCATCATCAAGGGCATCCTTAAAAAAGTTAACCGGTATATTCAATCTGCTGGATACCTGCTTTATTTCCTCTTCACTCGGGGAAAGCATATTAATCCAGCAGCCTTTCGTTATTTCGGGTATCGATTCAAAACTGCTGTTTTCGCTGGTCTTAAAAAATTCTATCATGTTTGCTGTCCTCCTCATTTTATTACGAGGAAGCAGCCGTACCTTTTAAAGAGCTGACATATTTGAAATAATCACTCCCGCTTGCTAAAAAGATAAAGCAGGCTTCCTCTAGTAAACATTCCGGATCGGGTTCGCTGGAACCATGGTTACTCAAAACATATCAACTCCTTTTATTAACAGTTACATTATCTTATACGAACGCTGGCGAAATGGTGCACTGGCCCAAAACACACAGCTACCTAAAAAATTATACTCTTGCCCAAGAAAAAAGCAATGGTAATCCTTCTTTATATAAAATAAAAGGCTGTTTTCGCAAACTTTTTTGTTATGGAACAAGGGGCTTGATTTCCACTACAGGATGCTCGCGCTTTCCGCGGGGCGGGCGCTGAGCGCCTGCGGGGTCTCACCTGTCCCGCTGCTCCCGAAGGAGTCTCGCACCTTACGTTCCAATCAACCTTTTAAACAATAGGGTAGGATCACATAACTATTAGAACAACAATCTTTTTAGAAAAGGACCAAATAAAAAGAGCATGATCGATTCATGCTCCGTAAAAGGGAGAAACACTTTATAATTAGTAGTTGCTGACTTTATCTTCATATGATTGTGGGTATTCGTGTTTGACTCCGTCAAGCAATAGATCTAACTTTTCAAGCATTTCGTGGATGTCACTCAAAGTGATTTTTTCATAGTTCGCTGACATGGGAAATCCCTCCTAGTATTAAATCGTTTCGCTCCCCCTGGAATCGGTTGAATGAAAAAGACAAGTCTGATACTGACTTGTCTTTATTCTTTGATTTAATTATAAGGTCTTTCCCATGACTTTTGTATTGGGAAAATTTGCGTGATTTTTATTACATTGGAGGAAGAATTACTTCCACTTTCTGGGGAGTTACAGTTTTTGATGCTGCTGAAGTAGTACCTGCTGCTGTAAAACCAAATGCACTGACAAGAACTGCTCCTAAAACAATACTACAAATAATTTTTTTCATCATAATGCTCCTTTCTTAGACAACTCTATATATTGATTATAGTAATCAAGAGATTTATTGGTTTCACCTGTCTCTGAATACTTTTCTGCAAGTTGTAAAACTACATCACGGGCTTCAGAAAAATGATTGTTATCCATATAGTAAGGATACACTATATTTTCCAAAAATGTATAGTATTTTTGTTGGGAAAATAATTGATATTTATACATTTTTGCTAAGATGATATATTTTTTATGCGTTTTTTTATTACACAAGTCCAAGACTTCTTCAATAAGTGGGGATATCTCAAGAGTATTAACATTTAGCTTTATGAGCGTTTCAATGTATGTTAATTTATTGATTATATCTTCCAGACTTCCCTTATGAAACGCCCCTCTACATTCTTGCAAAAGTTCCTTAGCCTTCTTATACTCTCCCATTTCTGTCAGCATGGCTGAATAATTATACAGAACTTGGTAATATAACTCTTTCATTGATAAAAGGCGAGTAATTCTTATTAAACTCCGATAAATCTCAGCAGCTTCCCTGTACATTTCAAGTCGCATATAGCTAATTCCGAGGATCATTTTTGTGTGAATAATTCTTAGGAAGTTATTTTCATTTTGATATATATTTAAAGCTTTGTTCGCCTGGATGATTGATTTTTCTGGATCATTAAGTCTGGTAGCACATAAAGCATTTTGATAATAAAGTTCTCCATTAAAAGTAATTGCCTCTGCAGGATTATAGGACATTAAAGCAACAAATTGTTCGTTTGCTTCAACTATTCTATTTTCACTCATTAAATAAAGGCCTATAAAAAAGGAATATAAGAGATTTTCAAAGGGTGAAAAATTATTATGTAGTTTTTCAATCACACGCTGAGTCTGATTGATCTTTTCATAATCTCTTTTATGATTGTAATATTTAAATAAGTACAGATGATATAAATTGATTAAATCTGTTGAAGAAGCAAACTCCTCCATGTCTCTTAGATAAGCAGCATATTGCTTATCAGCTGTCTCAAAATCATAAAATACCATAGTGTCATAAAAAGATTGCAAAGCCTCTTTTAATTCCTCATACTTCTCCTCTTCCTGCTCCATGTTCACATTCAGCTTTTTTAAGAGAAGTTCAACCGTCTCGGCATTTCCATCGTAACTATTATTCTCGATTTTACTCAGATGGGAGATGGAACAAATATCTTGCGCCAGTTCGGATTGAGTTAAATGATTTTTTAGGCGGTAATATTTAATAATGGACCCTAGTTTCATATTGTTCCTTCCATTTCCTATCATAGTATATACATTTTACTATATATACTGTTAGCTTCCAAAGATTTTTTGTCTGTTTTCATGCTGCTTATAGGCAGCAGCTTACTAAATTTTATTCGGACTGAAGGATATACATGACGGCCAATTCAAAATGGTACTCTTAGACTATAAAAAGAAAAAAGCATTCCGCATTGCTGGCAATGCGGTCATGCTTTTTGGTTTTATTTAAATAATTTCACTTCATTTCATAAGCTTGCTGTGGCGTCTTCCATACGCGAAATACACGACTATGCCTATAGCGATCCATATTGCAATTGCCAGGTCAGACCTGGCAATTGCAATGCAAGATTCCCACAGAAGAGGAACGCGAGTATCGGGATGACCGGTACAAACGGAACCCGGAAGCCTGTCTTAGGGGCTTTGTTATTACGCCTTAAATATAAGATTCCAATGGATACTGTCATGAAAGCAAAGAGTGTTCCAATGTTGGTAAGCTCCGCTAATTACCCAAGCGGCAAAATTCCTGCAAAAAAGGATACAATCAGACAAGTGATCCATGAGTTGATCACCGGCGTATTTTTCTTCTTGCTTACTTTCGATAGCACACTCGGCAGTAATCCATCGCGGCTGATTGCATAAAACAATCGAGTCTGGCCATACATCATCACTAATAGTACGGTCGTTATACCTGTGATTGCACCAAGAGAGATAAAGCCGGCTACCCAATCCTGATTGATATAATTCAATGCGAATGCTACAGGATTTTTTACATTTAATTGCTCGTAAGGAACTATACCTGTCAATATTAAGGAAACAACAATATATAAGATGGTACAAACAGCCAGGGATGAAATGATTCCAATCGGCTTCTGCGGGTTGCGGACTTCTTCAGCTGCTGTTGATACGGCATCGAATCCAATATAAGCAAAGAAAACGGTTGCCGCTCCTGTGGCTACTCCATCAAAACCAAAAGGCATGAACGGAGTCCAGTTCTCGGGTTTTACATACCAAACGCCTACTGCAATGAACATAACTACAACAGTCAGTTTGATTAATACCATGACTGTATTGAACCTTGCGGATTTTTTTACACCCTGTGTTAGCAGAAGGGTTATTATAAATACAATTATAATTGCGGGTAAATCAATGTAAGTTCCTGCTTTAGGGTTATAAGCGCTTGTTAATGCATGTGGAAAGTGCAGTCTAAATCCTCCTATTAACCCCTGGAAATATCCTGACCAGCCACTGGCAACTGCTGAGATGCAAATCCATATTCAAGCAGCAGGTCCCATCCTAAAACCCAGGCAATCAGCTCACCGAAGGTTGCATAGCAGTATGTGTACGCAATCCGGAGAGTGGAACGGTTGAGGCAAACTCGGCATAGCAAAGTGCCGCAAATACACAAGCAAGCCCTGACATAATAAATGAGATAACTAGTGCCGGACCGGCATGTTCTGCTGCTGCTACCCCTGTTAATACAAATATCCACGTACCAATAATGGCTCGATTCCAAGCATAGTTAAATCAAATCCGCCCAGTTCTTTTTTTAGCTGTACTTCTTTTTGTTCTGTTTCACTGATTAAAGCTGCAATAGATTTTCTTCTGAATAAACTCATAAATCTTCCTGTTGGCTTATCAAGATAACTTTCTTGGTATAATTGATTTAATACACTATTCTGAATAAATCAACAAATATCTCCAAGATTCTGAATATTTCTACATATATTAGCCTCTAAATCAACTTATAGGAGTCTATTCTCAGGTGACGGATTGCCAATGAAATGTTTTCAATTCTCCAATGAGGGAAAAGTGAAATAAAAGAATTTCGAAAGGGGCGAACATGAAATGGATAATCAGGAAAAAGAAAAGATCTTAGCTGAAAGAAATAATAAGGACAAAGCATTTAGGGAGAGCCAACAAAAGCAGCTTGAACGAGATCAGACTCTCATGCCGGTCGATGATCTCCCTCTTGAAGATATCCGCGAAGAATATCAAGAAGAAAAGGATGGAGAAAAGTCCAAGGATGAATCTTCAAGTGAAAAGAAACTTTTGCACGGCATGAATCAAAAAAACGACCTTCCAAGATAATTGCATAAAAAATAGCCGCTCGGGCTGCGAGCGGCTATTTTTTCATTTATTTTATTCACTTACTGGTTTTTCAGGATAGGAATAATCGTAATCTGTAGGATTAATTTTCTTAAATCCATTTGGCTGATAGAACCTTAATAGGTCTCCATAAACCACTTTATCCGATAATTCAAGCTCAGAATTAGCTTTTTCTCCAAACGCCTTGCATGATTCCCCGTCTATAACGTCACCTGTGGTATTGTCATAGCATTTGCCGTCAACTTGAGCAAATTGAGGAGTAATGTAGTCGCCATTTCTAAATGGAACGATCTGCTCAAAGTCATTTGAAAGAATGTCAGATCCGAATTCTAAATAATCTTTTGTATCAATTCCGAGTAGGTGTAAGACAGTCGGGCGGACATCTACATCACCGCTGAACTTGTCAACAACATTTCCCTGAACGCCAGGAACATGGATGAATAATGGAACACGCTGAAGCTGCGTATTTTCATAGTCATTGATTTCCTTACCGATTACCTGCTCCATTGCTTTATTATGGTTTTCAGAAATACCATAATGGTCCCCGTACATAACAACCATTGTATTGTCAGAAAGTCCAGATGTCTTTAGATCATTAAAGAATTGCTCTAGTGCCTGGTCCATATAATGAGCAGTTTGGAAATATTGGTTAACCACTTTATCATCCGTCTTAGCTGCCGGGAATGTTATATCCTCAGGATCCATGTTAAATGGAAAATGGTTGGATAAAGTGATGAATTTTGTATAAAACGGCTGCTTTAAGCTTTGCAGCAATGGCATAGATTCTTTGAAGAATGGCTTATCTTCCATACCATAATTAATTGTGTTTTCATCAGACATATTATAATAATTAGCATCAAAGAACTTATCATACCCAAAAGATTTATACATTTCTTCCCGATTCCAGAAAGATTTATAATTGCCATGGAAAACGGCAGAAGTATAACCTTTTGTCTTAAGGATACCCGGCATGGCCTGATAAGTGTTTTGCGCTTTTGTGGTAAACACTGCGCCTTGCGGAAGCGGGTACAAGGAGTTTTCCATCATGAATTCAGCATCAGAAGTTTTTCCCTGTCCTGTTTGATGGAAGAAATTGTTAAAGTAAAAAGTATTCTTATCTTTTGTCAGGGAATTTAGGAATGGTGTTACTTCCTGCCCTTCAAGTTTATAGTCAATAAGGAAGGTTTGGAAAGACTCCAGTGAAATATAGACAACATTCATGCCTTTAGCTTTCCCAAAATATTTATCATTCGGTTCAGCATAGCTGGATTTAATATTATTTTCTACTTCAGTAATTTGGTCACTGTCAGCTAGAGCACGCTGGGCAGATGATTTTGTACTTTGAATCATATCGTAAATAGTATAGTTATAGGTTCCTAAATATTTAACAAGATAATTCCTGTCAAAAGTTCTTGTCAATAATTCAGGACGATCAGTTTCAGCCAGTCCTAAATTAATAAGAAAAACTAAAACGGCAGAAGCAAAAACGCCTAGGACTGTACGTGCCTTCAGCTTTTGTTCAGTAGCCGGCTTAACCTTTTTAAACACTAATAAAAGAATGAGAATAATGGTATCCAGGAAATAAAAAATATCAGTAGGATGTATCAAAGCTGCAATACTATTCCCAAGGTCCCCAGCATTGTTCTTAGTCTGAGTAAGAACAGGAAGGGTAATAAAGTCATTAAAGAAACGGTAATACGCAATATTTGCATATAAAATAAACGATAGTACGAAGTTAATCGTAATTAAGATTCGGTTTCTTGCTCGTCCTTTACGAAGCAAAGCAAATGCAAAGAAAAAGAGACCGGAGCTGATTGGATTTATAAATAATAAAAATTCTTGTATGTCATTGCTGATTCCCAAGTTAAATTCATTTTTATAAGCTGCGTAAGTTTTGATCCAAAATAGAAATACCGCTAAATAGAAGAAGGAAAGTTTGTTATTATACAACTTACTCCCTATCTTTTTTATGCTTTCCATTCAGAAACATCCTTTCTAATTTAACACACATAATCTGTTGTCTTTTTAACAATACTCAATTATAACTCTTTTTCGCATTCCGTCAAGACCTCAGTTAACCATTCATTTACAATTCCTTCACAATACATTATGCTATGAGGCGCTTCGTAGATTATTACTATTTTTTTTATGACCGATAAATCATCTGTACTATGATTACCCAGAGCTAAAAGTGAGAAAACCAAATTCATTCACCCCAGCATATTTTACAGGCGCTTTCTTAACATTTCCTTAATTATTTATTTACATTGGTTCATTATATCTTTTATTTATCAAAAAGTCATATGCCAAAAAGCATAAAAAAAGCAGCTGTCCAATTTTCAGCTGCTCGTAAACTTTATCGGTAAGCTATTCCAAGGATTGCTGCTAAGACAATAATAAATGGAATCCAGAGAATGGTATGTTTCTTTTCTTTTCTTTTGCGGACAATCAGCATCTCCATTAGTCCTATTAAGATAATTGCTAAAATACCCTTAACAAAATAGATACCTGGATAATGGCCCATAATCAGCATGCCGATCCCGCTTCCCAGCATCACTATGTAGAAAAGTCTTTGAAGCATTAGAGAAATTTTTTGTTTGTTCATAAAATAGCTGATCAAAAACAGAATGATCAGGATTGCCCATGAGGAAGCATGAGTGTGATGCAAGCCTGTTAGCATTTAGATGACGCTCCTTTTACCACTTTTTTAGGTCTCTTGATGACTCTATTACTATTATAGCAACTCTAAGTCCATAATTAAAATCAAGTCTATGAACTCCCGCTTAAATTTAGCAATTATTGTTCACAAGTTCGCTATAATTCGATAGATTCCGCCTTTCGTAAAAACAACATAGGTTACAGTCAGCGCCCACTAACACAATCCGACGAGTTTCTTCCTATTATATGTAATTATATGTGAAAATTTCTGATAATAGCTGTAAGAACTGTTCTAAGTGCAGGAACTCCGGCAAATTATACACTATAAACAAAAAAACTAATGACCCTCCCTTATGTAAGTGGATGGTCATTATTCGTGTAGAGCGAGTGCCACTTCTTTTATTTTGCTAAAGAGTTTTTCATCTATATCAAATACAATATCTTTTGCAGCTTCCCATGCTGTCTCTTCTGCTTTTCTAATCAATTGCTTTGCCAGCTGGTCATCGCTGTCATGTAAGCGTTCTGCCAGTTGGTCCAGGCCCTCGTCCAATGCATGCCCAATTTCGTGGGCAAGTACTATAGCATAATAATTTAAATAATGAGTAACGTTTCCAAACAACAGCTCACATTGCTCTTTTACCGTTTCAATGTACATGGTAATCGATTTTGTCCCAAGATGGTACTTCCCTCCGACCAGCCTTCCATCAGGGAAGCGGTTCTCTAACTGTACCGGTATATTTTTACCGCTTCTTATTATCAATTCAGAAGTAATTTCTTCTATAGAAAGGTTTGTCATAATCCACTTCCCGTATATTATCTTAAATGAATAATATTTTATATTCTATATCGGTATAATTCAATAAACATTTATCTATTTCTGATTATTGATATATTCAACTTCAAACCCGAAAATTCCTAGTAATTTTTGGAATATTTTAAAAGTTTAAAAAGTTCTAGGCAGGCTATATATAGTACTGTAAGACAAACTAAATTATGAAGGAGTGGATCATAATGGCAAAAGAAAAAAATGAAAAAATGACAGTAGAAGAAGCTGGCCGCATGGGCGGAGAAGCTACTTCGAAGAATCATGACAAAGAATTTTACCAGGAAATCGGCCGTAAAGGCGGAGAAGCCACCTCCGAGAATCATGATAAAGAGTTTTACCAGGAGATTGGAAAAAAAGGCGGGGAAGCTACTTCTAACAATCATGATAAAGAATTTTATCAAGAGATTGGCGAAAAAGGCGGAGAAGCCCGAAATAACAAAAATAATAATTAAGCCGTATTTTTTTAAACAGAACCTAGCTCTTTTTTCCTAGCTTCTCTGAAGTGAAGACTAAGCAGTAAAATTGAGCAGAAAGTTTAAGAATACTTATTGAAGAGTTTATGATCTAACACAACGTTTTTTTGACTTTTTTTGCGGAGAACCTAGAACTTTATTCCTAGCTTCTCCACTTTAATAATTGATTAAACAAATTTATACAAAGGAGTGTTTTGGAATGGCAAACGAAAAAAACCGTAAAATGACTACTGAAGAAGCTGGACGTATGGGGGGAGAAGCAACTTCTGCTAACCATGACAAAGAATTTTATCAGGAAATCGGCAAAAAAGGCGGAGAAGCTACTTCCGAAAGCCATGATAAAGAGTTTTATCAGGAAATAGGCAAAAAAGGCGGAGAAGCTACCTCCGAAAACCACGGACGTGAGTTCTACGAAGAAATAGGCGAAAAAGGCGGAAACGCTAGAAATAATAATAGAAAAAACGATTAATCTTAGTTTGATAGACATAGTGTAATTTAAAAATCATTTTAGGAGGATTGGTAACTATGACAAACGATAATAATAAGAAAATGACCGTTGAAGAAGCTGGACGTAAAGGCGGCGAGGCCACTTCAAGGAACCATGATAAAGAGTTTTATCAGGAAATCGGCAAGAAGGGCGGAGAAGCTACTTCTAATAACCATGACAAGGAATTTTATCAGGAAATTGGTGAAAAAGGCGGAGAAGCCAGAAATAAAAATAGAAATTAAGGCAAAAATAAGAAAGCACCCACCTGAGGTGCTTTCTTTTTTCTATTTATAATGGAACAATCCCTAATGGATTGACAGCATTTGTTTTATTTTGATTCCATGGCCCATTATGCAGTTCAAAGTGCAGATGCTGCCCATGTGACTGTCCGGTATTGCCCATAACCCCAATTTGCTGGCCTTTTGCGACTACCTGTCCAGATTGTGCATATCTTACTTTCATATGTGCATATACGGTGGTATAAATTTTCCCGCCTATGGAATGAGTTATAAAAACTACATTTCCATAACTTGAAGAAAGATAAGATTTACTTACTACTCCATCTGCGGCAGCCACTATGGCTACATTGGAACCAGAGTTAGCAATATCCACTCCCATATGCTGCTCTCCTCCGCGAGCCCCAAAGTTGGAAGATACAATACCATTGGCCGGCGAAGTGAATGTTCCGCTCGAAATAACCGGTCTAGAAGCAAAGCCTGTTTCGGAGGTGCTATTTGCCTCTTGTGCTGCCCGCATTCTTGCAGCCTCTAAATCTGCCAGCCGTTTTTTTTCTAGATTAATAGCCTGTTGGATAACTGCTGCCTGTGCAGCTAAGAGCCCTTGTTCCTCTTTAAGATCCATTTTATGGCTATGTGTTTCCTGTTCTTGTTTTTTCAACTTGCTTATTAGAACCTTTTTACTCGCTTTTTGACGAGTTTGTTCCGCTTGGAGTTCCTTAAGATCGTTAAGCATCGTTTGAAGACGGCTTAATTCCTTCTTAATTTTCGCTTCACTTTCTTCTAAAATGGCTTTATCTTCTTCCTGCTGACGGATAACATCCCGATCAGCCTGCATAATGGTGGAAACAGCGGAGAGCCGTTCAATAAAATTCCCAAAACTCTGAGCACCCATCAGCACTTCTAAATAATCTGCGTTCCCGCCATTCTGCTGCATTGCACGCGCTCGTTCTTTTAAAAGCTCTTCCCTTATTTCAATTCTTTCCTTAATCACTAATATCTCGTCGTTCAGTTTATTAACTTCCGCCTTGGTTGTATTAATGGCGGTCGTTTTTTCTACTATTTTCTTAACCGTTTCATCGATTTTACTATTAAGAGCTTCTATTTCTTTAATTAAGTTCCTTTGCTCGGTTTGAAGTTTCTTAATTTTATGATCTGCTGCATGTATGCCTGTTTGTACATGGGAACGCTGCTGGTTAATCTTTAGTTTTTTGCTTTGCATATCTGAAAGTTTTGCTGCATGAACAGCTGGAACTGTATAAAGAGTTCCAGAACCTAGAATGATTGCCGTGATTAGTGCGACTAATTTCCTCAAACTTTTCCCCTGCCCTATTTCTTTTATTTACTTTTTTCTTCAAAAACTATCAATGGATTTAAAAATTCTGGATAAACTGACATGTTTAGCCAAAATCTATGACTATTATACCATTTATGACACTCCTGAATGTTTCAATTATGTTTCATTTTATTCAAATAGATTACAGATATCAGAGAAGAGAAAAAAACACAGCCGGCCGGCTGTGTTTGGAGATACTCGTTTATGTTGTATGCTGCTGCAGCGAAACGCCTATTTTACTTCTTCCTGCTTACTTTTAAGGTTCATTTTCATAATGACATTTTGATAAATGCCTATTGAAGCCATGAGCAGGATTAATGAAGACCCGCCATAGCTGATAAACGGAAGGGTTATTCCCGTTATCGGGAGCAGACCTGTAGCTCCTCCTAAATTTATCAAGACCTGTATACCAATCATAGAAGAGATTCCTATGAGGAGCAGACTGCCAAAAGCATCCTTACATCGGGCCGCAAGAAGAAAGCCCCTTAGCACGATAAATCCCAGACCTCCAATCACTATAGCTACACCAAAAAACCCAAGCTCCTCGGCTATAATGGAAATGATGAAGTCTGTATGTGATTCTGGCAGGTATCCATACTTTTGAATACTTTGCCCGAGACCTAATCCCTTTACTCCGCCCGACCCTATGGCAAGGAGGGAATTAGCTAGATGATAGCCTTCGTCGTCTTCTGTTTTAAAAGGTTCTTTTAAACCTGTGAACCGGGAAACCCGCTCTTCAGAAACGACTGTTGAAAAATTGCCGCTGATGACCACTAAAAGTCCGATTAAAGCTATTGCGGCCCCAAATATGCCAACAAGCTTAGAAAGACTTTTTAGAGACATTCCGGAAGAGATCAAAATGGTCCCAGCTATTAAAAGAATTATAATAACATTCCCATAATCAGGCTGAATCGCAATAAAAAAGCAAATCGTCGATAAGAAAATCATGGTAGGCATAACAGCCTTATCTATGTTATTTATCCGGTCCTGCCTCTTTGAATAAATCGCCGATAGATAGATTATGACGGCAAGCTTTGCTGCTTCTGCAGGCTGCAGATTGAAACCGCCTAATGCGAGCCAGCTCTGGGCATTACCAGCAGTGTGGCCAGCTAAGAATACAAGCAGAAGCAAACCGCATGTCCCCCCCATCATCGCAAGTAAGAATCTAGGATGCTTATAAAGCTGATAAGGGAAAAACATCGTTAAAAGCATGGCAGCAAACGAGATGACAAAAGCTATCTTCTGCCTCTGGTAAAAATGATCATCGGCAAGGCCCCAGCGTGCCACCGCGGTAATCATACTCGAACTGTAGACCATAATCAGCCCAAATAGACATAAGACAATAACAGTAAAAAATACTGGATAGTCGTAAGCTTTTAAAATTTTCTTTAACATTCCCTTTTCTTCCTTCACAAAATTCTAGTAAATTAGTAAAACAACACAATTTTTCTTTTGTCCTTATATTACCACAGAATTTATGTATTTTTTTATTACATTTATATTATTGGTTTATCGCAGCATCATAGAAAACCCGGCCTTCATTCAGCCTTTTAGAGCATAAGTGCCGCTGCTTAAATTTCTGCCATTAAGAGACTGGACTAGAAGCTGAAGAAACCGCTGCACCAAGCAGCGGCTCCTGGAACGTTCATCTATTATTTTCTCTGATAGTCTTCCTTAATTCGGTTCCCTTCTGGATTATCCCCCATCTTTTCGTACAAATCCCCATTTTTCAAGTGTTTGTCCTGGGAATTGCTATCTCTTTTCATTTCCGAAGCGTACTCCTGGCCAGGTTTACTGGATGCGTTCTGTCCCATACGGTCTTTAAAGTTATCATTATTGAATTCCGACATATCCATCCACCTTTCTTATGTTCCATTCCCTTTACTTTTAACCTCTGCACCCGCTTCTCAAACAGTTTTTATACAGATGTAAAGTTTCTGTAATCCATCTTTGCATACTTACCGCTTCCGTTTATACAACACACAAGCAGCCAAACCTGCCGATAGAACTGCGAAAAGCAGCTGTCCTTTTATATCCCAATGAAGGACCGCTTTTACTGCATATGCTTCAATAAGCAGCGCGGGAATCTTCCCAATGGTGCTGGCCAGCGCAAAACCAGGGAGACTTATTGTAGTCGCAGCTCCGGCAATTGTTACAGCTCCCGAAGGAATGAAGGGGAATATCCGTAAGGCAATGATCAGCAGAAACAATTCAGCCCCTGTAGTACCTTGCAGTTTACGAACAATAGTATAAATGGGTTTAACGGTCATTTTCTTAATTCCTTTTCGATATATATAAAAACTGAATACCGCACCTAGAGCCTCTCCAGCTAGAACTTTTGATCCGAACGAGTACATAATAGCACGGGGAAAATCAGGTTCAGTTTTTACCGAAAAACAGGTATTTTCAGCAGATAATTCTAGTTTTACGAACCTTTCTTGCAAATTGACTATCCAGCGCTGAAAAAACAGGCTTTTTGGAAGAGGTTTTTATTAAATGTGTAGGATTGAGAACCCCCCAAAAAGGTTTATGCTCAACTTTAAGGGAGATATGCTTATCTATTCTAGGCTTATGCTTATGTTTCTTGCTTTTATGCTTATGTTTTCCATGTTTATGATTATCTCTCTTCTTCCTATGCTTCTGTTTGGTTCTTTATGCTTATCGATCAGCCTTTATGCTTTTCTTTTCCGAAATATGCTGATTCCAAGCGTGAATCCAGAAGACCAGACAGTGCTCGGCTATACTGTGCAAGAAACCAGATGACCGAGCCCGAGCCGGTCCTAGTTACCGTACAGGGTACTTGACGATTGCGCCAGGCTAATCCAAGTTACCGTGCAGGAAATCAAACTATGCGCCGGGCTAGTCCGAGTTAGGTTGCAGGGTACCAAATGACTGCGCCAAACTGAACCAAGTAACCCGCAGCGTACCAGATGATTGTGCCAGACTCGTCCGAGTTACCGCTTTGGAAACCAGGCTGGTCATAGCCGCGTATATCATGACAGGAAAAAAAGGCTGCCGAGATTTTCTCGACAGCCTGACTTGGCAATTGATCAGACACGTTTTTTGTTTAGAAAGGGACGATTCCGATTGGGTTTACAGCATTAGACTTAGCTGCATTCCAGGATCCCTTATGCAATTCGAAATGCAAGTGTTGTCCAGTTGACTGGCCTGTGCTGCCCATTACACCAATCTGCTGACCCTTGGCAACTACCTGACCAGTTCCAACCGTATAGTTCTGCATGTGGGCGTAAACAGTTGTATAGACCTGTCCATTTATAGAGTGTGAAATAAAGACTACATTTCCATAACTGCTGGATTGATAGGCACGGCTCACAACTCCATCGGCTGCCGCCATGATGGGTACATATCCGCTGCTTGCAATATCTACACCCATATGTTTTGTGCCCCATCTTGCTCCATAGTTAGAAGAAAGGATTCCTGCTGCCGGCCTTGTGAAACTACCTCCAGAGACAGCTGGAGCTGGAGCTGGAGCTGTATCCTGCTGTTTTGATGCCTGCGTTCTTTGCCGCTTAGGGGCAGGTGCCTCCTGCTTCCGTTCCTGTACTGTTTCACTCTTAGAGACCTGGTTAGACTTAGTGCTGGCCGCAATTTTCGTACCAGCTGAGTGATTACTTGATTTAGTTTCAGCCTGCTGCTGAGCTTTTTTCTTTGCTTGTTCTTTCGCTGCCGCTGCCGCCGCTGCTGCACGCTGTCTTGCTTCTTCTGCGGCGCGTTTTCTTGCTGCTTCTAATTCCGCCTGGCGTTTTGTTTCAAGATCGATGGCCTGCTGAATGGATGATTCCTGCGCAGCTAATAACTCCTTCTGCTCTTTTAGATCCATTTCATGGGCGTGTTCTTCTTTTTCTTTCGTTTTCAATTTGTTCATCAATTGAGATAATTGAACAATCTGCTGCTTTTGTTTGGTCTTCATTTCTTGAAGATCAGCCATCATCCGCTCTAGATCAGCAAGTTTAGTCTCAACCATTTTTTGATCATGTTCCAGGTCTTTTTTATCTTCTTCCTGCTGCCGCAGGATTTCTTGATCAGCTTCCATGATTGTAGCTACAGCGCTGACACGCTCTATGAAATCTCCAAAGTCTTTAGAGCCAAGCAGAACTTCAAGATAGTCTGCATTTCCTCCGCTTTCCTGCATTGAACGGGCCCGTTCCTTTAATAGCTGTTCACGCTGCTTCATTCTTTCTTTAATGACAATAATTTCTTTTTTCAGTTCTTCCACTTCAAGCTTTGTCAGCTGTATTTGTTTTGACTTTTCGTTAATGCTGTCGGTCGTTTTATTAATTAAGTCTGTAAGGTTCTTGATTTGATCGGCAACCGATTCCTGCTTCCCTTTTAGACTGCTAATCTTACTTTTGGAACGACTGATGCTAGATTCAACATCCCGTTGTTTCTGCTTTACCTTCTCTTTCTGCTTTTCCATAATAGTTATATCAGCAGCGGCTTGGACTGGTTGAACAATACTCAATGCACCTAAGCCTGCAGCCAGCGAAACGTTCAAAATTAATTTCTTCTTCAACATATTCCCCTCTATCCCTGGTGTTTATCTCTATTTAGTAGTTAATATAGTTAAATAGTTGCATGGGTTTCTTATATGACAGGCTCATTATAGCAAATTATATTCAACACAAAGTTACAATTATATTTCAAAGTTATTAAAAATTGGGCATATAGGTTTAAATTGGATACAAACTGGAAAATATTTTCGTACTATGGCCATAATCTCATACGACAGGGATGTTGTAAATATTCTATTTGCCGGTAATCCAAGGAAAAAAAAGGAAGCTTTGATGAATCATATCAAAGCTTCCTTTTTATATGGTGTGATCTGATGCAAGGAGCTTGAATGTACCCTTTTCAATTTGGATGGCAACATGTTCCATTCATACAGATCATTCAGCTCATTAGCTGCCTGATCAATGCTTAATAGCACAGTGCCGAAAAATCGACTAAGCAGCGCTGGATTGAACTCATCTTTATGAAGTGCCAGCTCCGTTCATAAAAAACCCTTTACTGAAAAAGGATGCCCCACAACTTGATTGACATCACTGGTTGTATTCTTATCTTTTTCTCAGCCACTTTATCGCTGTAATGGTCGTTCCTTCTCCAAATACTGAATCTATTGTAAATTCATCCATCAATCTTTTTACGCCTGGTATTCCGGCACCTAAACCGCCTGATGTAGAGTAACCGTCCTCTAACACCTTTTTAATGTCAGCAATACCAGGACCTTTGTCCACCGCTGCCACTTTTATTCCCGCCTTATGGCCGTCAGCTAATTCTTCCAAGGTTATTTCCCCGGAACCTGCATATAAGTAGATATTCCTTGCTAACTCCGATATAGCTGTTGTAATTCTTACTTGGTCAACAGAACCAAAGGCCATCTTCTTGGATATTTCCCTGCCTTTTTGCCGTGCCTCTACAATATCTAATTCATGCTGGATACGGATAACAGTCAAATTATTCATCATCAATCACTGCATTCCTTAACAATTCTATTCCTTTTTCTAAATCCAGCGCTGTTAAAATATTGGGAAGGCTTATTCCTAATTCAATTAAAGTAATAGCGACGGCTGGCTGTATTCCTGTCAACACAACTTTTGTTCCCATTAATTCAGCCATATCTACCATGTCTCCAAGAACCTTAGCAATGAACGAATCAATCATATCCAGGGATGTTAAATCCATTACCACTCCGCTGGCACTTGTTTCATGAATTTTTTGCAGCAAATCCTCCTGCAGAGTGAGTGCGCTTTGATCATCAAGCACCACTTGTATGGATACGAGCAGCATGTCGTTTAATTTTAAGATTGGAATTCTCATATTCTTTCCCCCAATAACCAGCTTACCTTTTTTAAAAGTCAAGTAACTAATAATAAAAAAAGCCAAAGAGAAATAGTACCTTCTCTTTGGCTTATGACTAGTTCCATTGCCTAGCTCATTCCTGCCATTTCATTCATATCAGAAAACGTCTTCATCGTCATAGACAAAAACGTAATAAATTCATCATTTAATACAGTATTGTTTTAACAATATAAATAAGTAAGAACTCAGCTTCGTATCTAAGTTCCATCTCCAATTATACAGTAATTCCAGCTAGTTTCAATGATAGATCTAGTTTATTAGCAGGAAATCTTCCCTTGCCAAAAGAAAAAAGGAATTGGAGGTTGAATCCTTGGGTATCACACCTTGCCATACTGCTGGTTTTGGTTCTGATGCTAGTTGTGCTGATCGTTTTATTTTATTGGAGATATTTTAATCCCGCCATCCGAAACGCACCTTTGACCAAAAACCCTATAGCATATGTGGATAAGTGAAAAAAACATACGTCTAACTCAAACAAACTTTAAGCAAATGTGCGTTCCGAATACATAGCGATATTTTCCATCCCATGCTAGAACCGATAAGCAATGCATGCACTTAGCACTCGGCTAGATGCCAAGTGCTTTTTTGGGTTATTTCTCTTACCTTTTGAAATATACATATTTCATCCGTTTCGGTTAAAATCGCCTTAGGACTCTCCATGATTAAAATACTTCAGCACCTGTTCAAACTATCACTTTTCCACTGGAACTCTTCCCTACAAAGACCGTGACATACTCTGTGCCTCAAAACTTGAAGGGAATTGTCATGTTGGGAGGTCCTATTTTATAATAATTAAAATAATAAAAAAGCGGAGGGATGCGAAGTTATGCTGGAAGACGAAGAGGGCTGCCTAGAGATAGATGAAGAAACATTATTTTTAGTGACACAGACATTTAAAGCTTTGTCAGACCCTACTCGGCTCAGGATCCTCCACCTGCTGTTTAAAGGGGAATACTCGGTTAACGGGATCGCTGAAAGTCTTTCACTGCTGCAAAGCACCGTATCACATCAGCTCCGTTTCCTGAAGAACCTCCGCCTTGTCAAATCAAGGAGAGAGGGCACGACTATCTACTATTCACACGATGATGAGCATGTGATGGATATATTAAAGCAGACTATAGAGCATTCAAGGCACACCTAAAAAAGTTTAAATCATTGGTTTTACCTTTGACCTTGTGGGGCGCAAAGTCCCTGAGGGAAAACCTAGAAAATGGGTGACCCTTACCGCCCGCGGAAGCGGGTGCCTTCCCCCTATAATCACAACAAATGCAAATGAACGAAAAAACGGTGCGTTGCATGCACTGTCACCTTGTGAAGAAAACAAGTTTATCTTTACACGGTTCCTTTGGAGCGAGAAGTCTGTTGCATTATAAATGGACAGTTTTTAGCGGATTTAGTACTTATATTCGGGTTAATGGTCTCTTCCACTGCCGTAGATTTTAACAGGCGAAACACTGCAACAACAGCGTGGGTGTTCCAATTTTCACCGAAAACCCGCTTTTTTTAGGGATGAACCTAACTTTAGCAACTTTTTTTACAGCTTGACTACCCAGCCCTGAAAAAACAGGGTTATTGGAAGGGGTTTTTATTAAATGTAACAGAAGCAGAACCACGCAAAAGGTTTTTTGCTTTCCTTCTATGGAGATATGCTTATGTATTGAGAGTTTATGCTTAAGTTTCTTGGTTTTATGCTTATGTTTTCCCTATTTATGATTATCTCTCGTCTTCCTATGCTTATGTTGAGAGCCTTATGCTTATCCAGAAGTCTTTATGCTTCTATTTTCCGGAATATGCTGATGCCGGGCGGGCATCTCTGTTTAATGGCAGCGTTTCGACCAATTTCCGGCAGGGGACTATGCAGGGCTCACCTATATTCCTGCAGGAAACCAGGGGTAAGCGCCAGACTAGATGGATACGCGTATATCAGAAAAGAAAAAAACAGTGCGTCTCACGCACTGTTTTTTCTATAAAACTTGGCTGCAGCTTTCAACGGATACAAAGTAAAAGCATACGCATGGTCTATATGATTCCGACCGCCAGCAGTATTATGTGCTTTACGTTCCGTTTGAAACTTCCTATTCATCCCAGCATCGGGTTTAAGAACCTTAATTACCTGCCTGCTTAACTGGATTATTGCCAGAAGTTTTTCCGCCAATCGTATCTTCAGCTGGCGTTGCCCGTTTGATAAATAATGCAAGGATAAGGGCAAGTGCTGCAATGAACACAGATATAAAGAACGCGAAGTTTATACCTTCTAACATTGCCTTCATCATAATTTGCTGTTTAAACATAGCTACTGCTTCAGGTGTCTGCTGCCCTGAAGCGTGTTTCATTGCTTTTGCAGCTAATTCTTTTGCATGTGACTCAGTCCGGTTAGACATAATGGTAACCAGCAATGCCGTACCAATCGCACCTGAAACCTGCTGCAAAGTATTGTTCATCGCAGTTCCGTGCGGATAATATTTTTGCGGCAGTTGATTCAAACCATTTGTTGATACCGGCATCATTACCATCGACATACCAAACATACGGAGAGAGTATATGATAACCAGATGAGTATAAGTTGTCTCAAGGGTTAACTGACTGAACATATAACTTGTAACTACAGTAAGAATCAGCCCGATCACCGCTAACACTCTTCCGCCGAATTTATCAAATAATCTTCCGTTAATTGGCGACATGATAGCCATCAGGATAGCTCCTGGAAGCAGCATTAAACCTGCATCCATCGGAGTAATCCCTCTTAGTGTCTGGGTATAAATAGGCAATAACAGCATACCGGAGAACATGGCCATTGTAACAACCATGGAAATCGCAGCCGATAAAGCATACATCGGATAATTAAAGATCCGGAAATTAAGGAGCGGCTTTTCCTGGGATAGCTGACGCAGGATAAACCATATTAATGAAATGGCTCCAGCAGCTATTGTAAGGTAAACATTTGGACTGTCCCAGCCCTTGCTCCCGGCAGAGCTGAAGCCGTAGAGCAGGCCGCCAAAACCAATACTTGAAAGTAGAACTGAAAATAGATCTATACGGATATCAACCTTTTCCTTTGTGTCTCTCAGCAAGAAGAAACCAGTTAAAAGAACCGCAGCGGCAATCGGTGTCACAAGATGGAAAAGCATTCTCCAGTCATAGTGCTCAACGATCCACCCAGATAAAGTAGGACCGATTGCAGGTGCCCCCATTAGGACTAATCCAAATACTCCCATTGCAGCTCCCCTTTTTTCGATCGGGAAACTTGTGAGCATAACATTCATTAATAGCGGCATCAGGATAGCTGATCCGCTTGCCTGTACCATCCGTCCTGCTAATAACATTGGAAATACATGGGCAAATCCAGCAAGAATCGTTCCGGCTGTAAAAAGACCCATAGCTACTAGGAATAAATTCCGTACAGTATATTTTTGAATTAAATATGCCGTAGTTGGAATCATAATTCCATTAACCAGCATATAGCCCGTGGTTAACCACTGTACAGTGGATGTTTCCACCTCTAAGTCCTTCATGATTGAAGGCAGTGCAATATTAAGTAATGTATTGTTCAGAAATGCAATAAACGCCCCAACCATCAGGACAGCAATAATCCCATATGGAGGGCGGCTTGATTTACTTATTGTTTGTTCCATTTGTAATTTTCCCCTTTATACATTCAGTTCATTTTTTTATACCACTGTTTCACATAAATCATATCTTATACCATTAGTTCAAAAAATACAATACAAAAAAACCATATTTTAACCAATTTGAATAATACAATAATATCGTGTATGATGATTTTTATACCATCAGTTCAACTGAAACTAAAGGTGATAAAATGAAAGATAGAAAACAGCATGTCATTAAAATGGCCCACCAGCTGTTTATTGAAAAAGGGTATCAAGCTACTTCCATTCAAGATATACTTGACCATAGTGGAATTTCGAAAGGTACCTTTTATAATTATTTCTCATCTAAAACCGAATTATTAATCGCCCTTTTCAAATCTCTTTTCAAGCAGCTAGAAAAAGAAAGAAATGATTTATTGACAGGGCAGGACCCGGCCAATATAGATATTTTCATAAAACAGATTGAATTGCAGATGAGAACAAACAGAACCAACAAGTTAATTTCCCTATTTGAAGAAGTAATCGTTTCCAATGATGCTGACCTAAAACAATATATGAATCAGGGGCACTTGAAGATGCTGCGCTGGATTTACAGCAGATTCATCGACATATTCGGCGAGGATAAGAAGCCATGTCTGCTGGACTGCGCAATCATGTTCCTGGGAATATTGAAATCTACCCTAAGATACGATAGTCTTACCCATGATCCAAACAGGAGTATTCACCAGGTTGTCCGTTATAGTGTCGAACGGGTTGCAGCGACGGTTCAAGAGGTATCAAAGACCAGTGAGATATTATTTCACGCGGAGACTCTGGATAACCTGCTGCCGCCATCACAAAAAAATGATCAGATGTATCGTCAGGCCCTTCATCTTACAGTTGCTGACCTTAAAAAGGATCTGCCAGACAAAGATAAAGATAAATATCTGGAGCTTTTGGACTTTGTGCAGGATGAACTTTTGCACACACGCTCACCAAGAAAGTTTTTAATAGAGAGTGCCTTGCTTTCATTAAAAGGAAATAAAGTGTTATGCAGTAAACAAGAACTGCAAAAACTCGCTCAACTGACTGCAGATTACTTTAATCAGATGGAATTTTCAGAATAACCCTGGCTTAAACGGCCCTAAATGTTCATAATAAATGGCTGTTTTCGCAAACTTTCTTTTAGAAAAGAGCTAATATATACAGACAGACAGACAGACAGACAGGCAGGATAACTATTGGTCATCCTGCCTTTTTTGTTTGGAATGGTTTGGCCCATTAAGCCGTAAATATAGTTTACCTTTATTTGCTTACCCAATCAGGCAAACCATAATCAGTCTCCAGTTTATTGTTACTCATATATGGGTATTTAGTAAATTCGAGTAGAGTTTTAGAATATTTTAACTCCCCATGCAATTTTGGCTGGCTCACTAAGTATGTATTGTTGTTGAACAAGGGGCTGATTTCCACTACAGGATGCTCGCTTTCCGCGGGGCGGGCGCTGAGCCTCCTCGGCTTCGCCTGTGGGGTCTCACCTGTCCCGCTGCTCCCGCAGGAGTCTCGCACCTTACGTTCCAATCAACCTGTTTAACAATAGGATAGGTTTACAGAACTATAAAAAAAAACAATGTCAAACGAGAAAAACAAGAGAGGATACATTTAGAGTTTAGGGTACGATAGAACATAAGCGTCTTTTATATGAACATTTAGATCTTAATTATGCAATGGCGCTGCTAAAGACATTTCAATAGAGGTAAACAGGAATATATGTCGAGCATTGAACAAAAGATTATAGGAGAACGAGACACTTATGATAAAAGATTTAAATGATCCGGAATTTGTAAATGACTGCCACACTATACCACCGTTTGAAATGCTGCAGGTGTTAACTAACGGAAATATCCGGGGATTAGATAAATTAGCCTTAAGAACGCTGGATCAAAGAAAACAACTGCCAATGGCGGTCGTTAATGTCTTATTAGTGTACTTTTTTTCAACATACAGCAATAAGGTCTATGACAGAAATTCATTGGCACGGGTATATGATCATTGGGCAAAGAACAATATTAAGACCTTCTCTCAAGCAAAAGACGCTGCCAGCATTAATATCTTGGACATTATAAAGGCTGCCGGTAGTCATTAAACAATAAACAAATGAACTTCACGTTCATATCGGAAACACATTTGTCTTTCATTTAGGGGGAAAAGGGATTGAGGATTCCAATATTAAAAATACAGAATATATTACTTGTTTCTGTGCAGATCGAACTAGATGATCAAAGCGCATTACAGCTGCAGGAAGATTTGTTAACCAAGATACAAGAAACTGCGGCAGGTGGTATCGTATTAGATCTTACTTCTTTAGACATGGTAGACTCTTTTATCGGAAAAGTAATTGGAGATATAGTATCAATGTCAAAGCTGATGGGATCAAACGTTGTTATCACAGGAATCCAGCCCGCCGTTGCAATCACCCTGATTGAGCTCGGTATCTCATTAAATGGTGTGCTCACTGCTATGGACTTAGAAAAGGGCGTAGATTTATTGAAAAGCGCCGTGTAGGGATCATACTGTTCTTATTATATGGAAGCTCGATTTCTCCTTCAGTGCAAGCAGCCGTGATTCGGATATAGAGGGCTGGCTCTAATAAAAATTAGAGCCAGCCCTTTATATATTTCATCGAAAGTTCTGGAACCCCCACGCCGAGCAGCCTTTAATGTTAATGAATGGGGGCATGAATCTGGATGTGAGAACACCGGGATCACTGGCTGGCTGACCAACCTGGCTGCCAGATTTTCGGGATTAGCGGGTAAAATGACACAAGCAGCATATCTTTCTTCGACACTTAGAACCTAAGAAAACAGCCTTATCCCAATAGATAACGGGATAAGGCTGTTCCATAATTTGATTATGGACGGATACCGCACCTGGTTAATAAACGCCTCTAATTAGCTTCTTTACTTGCGAATCGTAGAATTGGCGGATTTTTTCTTGTTCTTGCTGTGTAAATGGTTTTTCCGTTATAGATGAAAGATTATCCGCTACCTGCTTCTGATTTTTAAAGCCGGGAATGATGCAGGAAATTTCTTTTTGATCGAGGATCCAGCGGAGAGCCGCACTGGCCATGGACTTCCGGCCTTCACTGATCCAATTTAGTTGATTGGCTAATTGGACACCCTTCTGGAAGCCGAGGCCTGCAAAGGTTTCCCCCACATTAAAGACTTCCCCATTTTCGTTGAAACTGCGGTGATCATCCTCTTCAAATACGTGATCCTTCGTGTATTTTCCTGTAAGCAAGCCGCTGGCCAGCGGCAGCCTTACTAAAATGCCGACTCCTTTTTTATAGGCTTCAGGAAGCAATCCTTCAAGCGGTTTTTGCCGGAAGATATTAAAGATCACCTGAAGGCTTTTAACATTAGGATTCTGCAGACAGATCAGCCCTTCTTCCACTGTTTCAACACTAACGCCGTAGTTTCTGATTTTGCCTTCGCTCTTCAATTGATCAAGCACTTCGAATACCCGGCCATCCTTCAAGACTTCTGTCGGCGGGCAGTGAACCTGGTACAAATCTATCGCCTCGCGCTTTAATCGTCGGAGACTTGCTTCACAATATGCCCGTACAGATTCATAGGAATAAGTATCTAAGGAATGAATGTCCCCTGAGCGGCAAAACTTAGTGGCAATATGAATTTTATCCTCCTTGCCTTTTGCAGCTTCTGCCAGCAGTTCTTCACTATGCCCGTTACCATAAACATCCGCTGTATCAAAGAAGTTAACTCCTTGATCGATTGCATAATCCAGAGCTTTTAGAGACTCAGCGTCACTCGTTTTGCCCCATGATCCACCTATTGCCCAAGTGCCAAAACTAACTTCACTTACCTTCAATCCCGTATTCCCCAGCTCCCTGTATTGCATGTGCACACTCTCCTCCTTATAGTTCTATATTTTTCAGCCCTCCCCACAACCAATTGGATGCTGCCGTTCCACTAAAACCTCATAACTTAATTATACTTTTTTATTATTTTTATACATAGAATGAACCTTACTTAATGTCTGTAAAAATGGATTCCGATACCTAGACTAGACTCTACAATAAAAAGCAAATAAAAGTGCCGCACGGTTCAGCACTCTTAATAACTTCTATTCAAGTCTTGGATAATTAGTAGAAACGGCATTTAGTCTGTTACCGCAATAAGAATTTTACCTTTGTTGATATCGTCCTCATATGTGCGTGCTTCTTCTTCATTTAATCCTATCTCTTGTAGGGCTTTTGATAATCCGCCTGAATTGGTTGCAAGACCTGCGACCGCTCCTCCAAGGATCGTAAAAATCGGCCCAGCGGCTAAAATAGGACCTATCCCGGGTATCGCCAGGTAGCTCAGCCCAAGAAATAACCCTGTCAGCCCTACTGCTCCACCGGCCGCCGCCCCTGCAACCAGCCCATCTGTTTCTTTCGATTTAACCTGGTCTGCATCAAGACCAAGTCCATCTATATTTTTGGCTACGATAGAAATTTCATCTATGCTGTACCCTCTATTCTGCAGTTCCTTCACCGCGGCTTGTGCTTGTTCCTCTTTTTCGTAGACACCTATCACTCTTTTATCCATAATGATTGCTCCCTTTTACATGGTCTATTCATGTATTACCCTATCTCCAAATTTTCAATCAGGAAAATCCTCTCTGTTGAACTTATGCCTCTGACAATCACTGTTATTTTTGCTAAAAAGGATGACCTCTTAAACAGGCCATCTACAGGCTGTAGAGAAGTCTTGGCGGTTTTGATATCTGAGAATCCATTCAGTATGTCGCGATCATTGGGTTTCTACGTTATAGCCGAACCATACATAGTCTACTGCCTGAAATCAATTGAAGCGATGCCGTTAAACAGGAATTCCCGCTCGGCATAGCAAGTTCCTCAAAAGTAGATCATAAAGACTGCAGGATAGCTGGATAAGCATAAAGGCTGCTGGATAAGCATAAAGCCCAAAACATAAGCATAAAGACTGCTGGATAAGCATAGGAAGAAGAGAGATAATCATAAACATGGAAAACATAAGCATAAAACCTGGAAACATAAGCATAAGCTTGCAAAATTTAAGCATATTTCTACAGAAGTTAAGCATAAGCCCTGCCTGCGTATTTCTAAAGCCTCTACATTTAAGAAAAACCTCTTCCAAAATGCCTGGTTTTCCAGAGCTGGGAGCCCAGCTTCAAGAAGAGTTACCAAGATTAGGATTATTCCGCAGAAAATACTGGTTTATGATAAAAATAGACCCCAACTCCCCGCTATTTCGCAGTCATGCGGCTTCATACATTCATACGCTTTCATCATTAAAAGAATGGCAGACTATCAATTTAATGTCACGGACTTCTCGCTTCTAAGAAACCATTTTAAAGGTAAACTTATTTTCTTTATTACCTAAAGAAAAAGATGGCCTCTTAAAAAAGGCCATCTTGTTTAATAATGAATAGTATTATTTCCCTTCCGCATTCAACTGGCTGTGTTTGTATCCATAGGTGAAATAAATGACTAGCCCCAGTACAAGCCAGACAACGAATCCTTTCCACGTGAATGAAGAAAGCTGAAGCATTAAGTATACACAGAAGATAACAGCCAGTGCAGGTATAACAGGAACCCATGGTGTCTTGAAGCCTCGCTTTAACTCCGGCTGTGTTTTTCGAAGTACGGCCACTCCCAGGGAAACCGAGGCAAAGGCAAATAATGTGCCTATGCTTGTCAGCTCAGCTAACTTCTCAAGAGGCACTAAACCAGTAAAGATTGCTACTAATATGCCCGTTACCCATGTGCTGTTTAACGGAACCTTTGAAACAGGGTGTACCTTGGATAACCCCTTTGGAAGAAGACCATCCCTGCTCATTGCAAAGAACAGCCTTGTCTGTCCAAACATCATCACGGTCAGTACGGTAGTAATACCTACTATGGCTCCAAGAGATATAAAACCAGCCGCCCAGTCATTGCCGATAAAATGCAGGGCGAATGCAACTGGATCTTTAACATTTAACATGTCAAACGGAACAATACCTGTCAGGATCAGAGATACCACTATATAAAGTATCGTACAAATCGTTAAGGAAGATATAATCCCAATAGGTAAATTCCGCTGCGGATCTTTCACTTCCTCGGCAGCCGTAGATACCGCATCAAAACCGAAATAGGCAAACACCACAACTGCTGCACCTGTGACAACCCCTGAGAAACCAAATGGCATAAATGGTTCCCAGTTAGCAGGCTCCACATACCAAACTCCTATCACGATAAAGAGAAGAACAACTGCGACCTTGATAACGACCATGACAGCATTAAATTTGGCAGATTCTTTTACTCCTCTTGAAAGCAGTAATGTGATTAGGAGAACGATAATGACCGCCGGTAAATCAATAAATGTGCCCTCTGAAGGATTAAAGGCACTTGATATGGCCTTAGGCAGATGAATTCCGAAACCCGATAATAAACTTTGAAAATAACCTGACCACCCGCTCGCAACTGCCGACGATGCAAGTCCATATTCGAGGACTAGGTCCCAGCCGAGCACCCAGGCAAAAACTTCACCGAAAGCGACGTAACTATACGTATAGGCACTTCCCGACTGCGGGATCATCGATGCAAATTCAGAATAGCATAATGCTGCAAATACACAGGCTAAACCTGCAATGATGAATGATAAAATTAAAGCAGGACCAGCATATTTAGCAGCCGCTACACCCGTCAGAACAAATACACCTGTGCCTATTATGGCTCCAACCCCGAGCATCGTTAAATCTACTGCACCTAAAACTCTATTGAGTGAATAATCAGAGTTATAATTAGATAATTGCTTTTTTCTAAATAATTTCATGAAAGCCTCCATAACTTGTCGAAAATAGTCGAATTGTACTTTCGTTATTTTACAGGTATATCTTTATAATGTAAATCAAAAGTTTTTAAAATATCAAAAAATACTGAAATCTCTTCCCTTTTAAGGCATTCTAATAAATTCGTTATAAATTACTAATCTTATTTTAACTTTGTCCAAACATATATGTAATATTCTACAGCTGCTAAAAAAACACCAAATGTGTTGAATATGGTTTCCTTATGTCTTAAATTCCCAGGGTTATTGGACGTTGATAGGGATTAAGAATTTTATAGTCCTTTCCATTGCCGGGACTTCAAAAGGCGTTGGCAGAGCGGAATACAGAGGTTTCATTACCCTTTCACAGCGGATTAACCTTTTTGGAAGTGAATATCCGTATAACAAGAACTGGCGGTTTGAAGAAGTGCTTTGAGGAAGTTTTTAAGGGGAGGATTTTCGTGCGGCAAGGTGCAGACCATGAATCCTATCACAGTCCGTTTAATGCTTTGCTCTTGCTTCCGTTTATTTTAATCGGCAGTTTCTATCTAAAAATAGAACTCCGGACGCAAAGCTAGTTAATAAATAGAATTTACATTTTTAATAAAGGCTGTTTTCATAAATTTTGTTGCTCATTGTACAAGAGGTTGATTGGAACGTGAGGATGCTCGCGGACCTTAGGGGCGGGCGGTGAGCCTACTCGGCTTCGCCTGCGGGGTCTCACCTGATCGAAAAGCGGAGGACGGTGCTTTTCAAGAAAAGATCCATCCAAAAGCTGA
>NZ_PGUY01000094.1 GCF_002863585.1 Peribacillus deserti
AGCGGGTATTGTCCAGCTCCGGACTGACACCTTCGGTCATAAGCCAATCGCCATTAAAAGGCAAAATCGGCCTTTCACTGCCGCTCATCTTATGCCAGTCAGGTGTCTGCTTTTCTTTTAGTGTTTTGCCTCTACTTAAAAAAGATCATCATTCAGCTTTTGGATGGATCTTTTCTTCAAAAGCACCGTCCTCCGCTTTTCGATCAGGTGACACCCCACAGGCGAAGCCGAGGAGGCTCAGCGCCCGCCCCGCGGAAAGCGAGCATCCTCACGTTCCAATCAACCCCCTTGTTCAATAACAACAAAGTTTATGAAAACAGCCATTTTTTTTGAGATTTAACAGAGTTTCCGTGTCTTAATTATTTTTCTTTTGTTTAGCTGCGTGCGATGAATTCAACGCCAGCCGAGGTTTAAGCGCAAACAAGTCCTGGCTTCGTATAATACGAGGCTGATGGAGCAGATAATATGAGCGACCTTAGATTGCTATGGAACAGGGTTCTCCACGAGCTGTAGGATTTTCAGGCAGAGGTAAGGGGGTTTTCCCGCGACTTCGAGCAGGAACTCGAATTATGCCTCTGGAGTATCAAGTGGAATTCCACAGTAAAACACTGCACTGCGAGTTGGCAGCGAATTACATCACTTGGGAATTTATAATTATCCGACAAGGAGAAGAGAAAAGTATCGAGGGGGACAAGGGTGTTTTGGTGCCGACCGACTTCGCGTGAGAACCAGGATTTCGCGCAGGATTCGAAAAACCACGCATTAGTATCAGGTTTTCAGCTTAATTATTTCAAACCTTTGCCCGAACACGTACTCAGCAACGAAAATAGGGGTGTATAGTAAGAGTTTTTAAGTGATTAAGCGGATTTTGGTCAAAATGTGAATGGCTTATGCTTAACTTTATGGAACTTATGCTTATCTTCTGAAGATTTATGCTTGGCTTTAACGAGTTTATGCTTACCTTTACAAGATTTATGCTTATCTCTCCACATCCAATGCTCATGTTTCCCGCTTAATGCTTATCCTCGAGCCTTTATGCTTTGCTAGATGGGTATATGCTTATCCTCGAGTCTTTATGATTTGCTAGATGGGTATATGCTTATCCTCGAGTCTTTATGATTTGCTAGATGGGTATATACTTATCCTCGAGCCTTTATGCTTTGCTAGATGGGTATATGCTTATCCTAGTACCTTTACGCTTTGCTACATGGGTATATGCTTATCCCAGAGACTTTATGCTTTGCTTCTAAGGTATATGCTTATCCCAGTACTTCCATACGTTACTTCTGAGGGATTTGCTTATCCCGCCTTGAGCAGAAAAGAGATCTCATCAGTAAAATTGAAACTTGTCTTAAAGTGCAAAAGTAATAAACCCTCAAAAAATAAAATTTAATACAGGCAACGTAAGCCCAAGGCCAGAACACCCGATTTTATAGATCAGTGCCTAAACAGTTTTTTAAAACCAACCTTAAAAGGAATAAGGCCGCCACATCGATCCCGAAGGACAATATGCCGGACTGAAGTGGTTTTTTGACCGGCAATATAAAGGGTGCTGATAGTGAAATTTGGGTATATCCATGCAATTAAATATCTTGTCACAAATCGTCATTCTATCTTCTCACAGGTCTTTCCTGCATTGCCTATCTTTTTTGGGATGTGCTAAAATGCATTAGAAGACAATTAAGCTTTCATTTATCGGAAAAATATCAGAGAGTCTTTAGTGTAAAGAGCGGGGGAAAAAAGTTGGGTTACTTTATCATAGCTTTATTTGTTATAGCGCTGGATCAATTCACAAAATGGCTGATAGTGAAAAACCTGGAATTAGGAGATAGTATAGAGGTAATAAAGAACTTTTTTTATATTACTTCCCACCGGAATACAGGAGCAGCCTGGGGTGTACTGGCTGGACAAATGTGGTTCTTTTATATCATCACGATTCTTGTTGTAGTAGGCCTTGGCTATTACATCATTAAACATGCAAAAGGCAATGTATTACTAGGAGTTTCCCTTGGCTTAATGCTGGGAGGAGCAATCGGAAACTTTATTGATCGGGTATGGAGAAAAGAAGTAGTCGATTTTATCCATGTGTACATAATTAATTACAGTTTTCCGGTATTTAATATTGCAGACTCCGCTTTGTGCATTGGAGTAGGTCTGCTGATTATCTATATGATTCTGGAAGAAAAAGCTGCGAAGGAGAAAAAGAATGCATAATACGGGCATCACGATTGAAGAGGAACAACAGAATGAAAGATTGGATAAAGTTGTAGCCTCCATTAATGAAGAATGGTCAAGAACACAGGTCCAGCAATGGATAAAAGAAGGACATGTCCTCGTTAACGGAAAAGCGGTTAAAACGAATTATAAATGCAGCCTTGGGGATGCAGTCGAAATTGTAATACCTGAACCTGAAGAACTGGATGTATTAGCAGAAGAGATGGATTTGGAAATTTATTATGAGGACAGTGATGTCCTAGTGGTCAATAAACCCCGGGGAATGGTTGTTCATCCGGCTCCTGGGCATGTGACTGGGACGCTTGTTAATGGGCTCATGGCCCACTGTAAGGATTTGTCCGGCATAAATGGTGTAATGAGGCCAGGAATCGTCCATCGAATCGATAAAGATACGTCTGGTCTCTTAATGGTAGCCAAGAATGATATGGCGCATGAAAGCCTCGTTCAGCAGCTTGTGGACAAAACGGTAACAAGAAGATATAAAGCGATCGTTCATGGTGTGATCCCACATGATCATGGCACGATTGACGCTCCGATCGGACGGGACAAGAAAGACCGTCAGAGCATGACCGTTACAGATGAAAACTCCAAGCATGCCGTCACTCATTTTAATGTTATTGAAAAGTTCAAAGATTTTACCTATGTTGAATGCCAGCTTGAAACAGGAAGAACTCATCAAATCAGGGTTCACATGAAATATATTGGTTATCCGCTTGCAGGAGATCCGAAATATGGACCGAGAAAAACATTGGATATCGGGGGTCAGGCCCTGCACGCCGGCGTACTGGGCTTTGTACACCCTCGAACAAAAGAATACCTTGAGTTTACTTCACCGCTCCCTCCTATTTTTGAAGAGGTGCTGGGCACCCTTCGACAAAATGATTGACAATATGCTGGTATAGTATTAGTATGAATGTAACAAAATAAGAACCTTTAACACAGTCCCGAGAGGCTGAGAAGGAAAACGGATGAAGAAGCCTAAGATGAGATTGTCTTAGATTCTTACTGAACGAAATCCTCCTGCTCTCCGGCAGGAGGATTTTTTTATTTTCCATACTCAGTAATATTGATAGAAAGCAGGTGAGTGTATGAAGGAAAAGGCTGTTGTCCTTGATGATCAGGCAATAAGAAGGGCATTAACCAGAATAGCCCATGAAATAATTGAAAAAAATAAGGGTATTGAAGATTGTGTACTGGTCGGCATCCGCACTAGAGGAATTTATATTGCAAGACGGCTCGCCGAGCGGATCCAGCAGATTGAAGGAAGAGAAATGGCGGTCGGCGATATTGATATTACTCTCTACCGCGATGATTTAACAACTAAAACGGAATCCGGCGAGCCACTGGTAAAAGGCTCAAACCTTCCGCTTGAGATATCCGGCAAGAAAGTAATCTTGATTGATGATGTATTATTCACAGGAAGAACGGTCCGTGCTGCATTGGATGCTTTAGTAGACATCGGCAGGCCTTCCCAGATTCAGCTCGCTGTCCTTGTTGACCGAGGACATAGAGAACTTCCGATTCGTGCAGATTTTGTAGGTAAGAATGTACCTACTTCACAGGCTGAGAAGATATCTGTAAAGCTTAGTGAAGTGGATGGATTAGATCAAGTAACTATATTAGAAAAATAAATAGCCAACCTTTAAATGCAGTTCTGTGAGGCTGACAAGGAAGGGTCCGCATATACGATGCAGCATAAAATTCTTTATCAGAATTTTATGGATCCGCCTTACCGATCTCTTTGTATAAAAGAGGTTTTTCTATAGGGGGAAAGATGATGGAAACAAATAAAAGAAGCTTTGTATTGGATGTTAATGAAGTACCAAGGGCAGGACAGTGGATCACATTAAGTCTTCAGCATTTATTTGCCATGTTTGGTGCAACCGTGCTGGTACCGTTCCTTGTAGGCTTAAGCCCGGCTGTTGCTCTTGTTTCCAGCGGTCTAGCCACTCTTGCTTACCTGCTCGTAACAAGAGGGCAGATACCAGCCTACTTAGGCTCTTCCTTTGCCTTCATTTCTCCAATTGCGGCAGCTAAATCACTTGGAGGACCTGAATCCGCTATGATCGGCTGCTTTGCTGCAGGTTTGATCTACGGAATCGTAGCTTTAATTATAAAGAAAGCCGGTATGAGATGGCTCATGAACCTGCTTCCGCCAATTGTGGTAGGACCAGTGATTATGGTTATCGGTTTAAGTCTTGCGGGAACGGCGGTAGGGATGGCCATGTACGAAAATCCTGGGGCTCCTGCAGCAGAATTAGTTTACAGCTCAAAACACCTTACAGTAGCGATGATCACACTGATTGCGACCATCATTTTTAATATGTTTGGTAAAGGGTTCATCGGCGTGATACCAATCCTTCTTGGTATTATCGCAGGATACATTTCGGCATGTGTTGCTGGAATCGTGGATTTCAGCGGGATAGAAGCGGCAAAATGGTTTGAGGCTCCGGACTTTATGATTCCGTTTGCGACCTACACTCCGCAGTTTTCTTGGGAAGTCATCTTCATTATGGCACCAGTTGCCCTCGTTACATTATCTGAGCATATCGGACATCAGATGGTATTAAGCAATGTTGTAGGCAGAGACTTTCTTAAAAAGCCAGGCCTTCACCGTTCGATTACAGGTGATGGTGTTGGAATCATTATTGGCTCATTCATTGGCGGGCCGCCGATCACATCGTATGGTGAAAATATCGGTGTACTGGCCATTACAAGAGCCTTCAGTGTATTCGTAATCGGAGGCGCCGCCGTATTAGCTGTGATATTTGGTTTTATCGGGAAAGTATCCGCGGTTCTTCACTCCGTACCACAAGCGGTGATGGGCGGGATCTCGATCCTGCTTTTCGGGATCATTGCGTCAAGCGGTCTTAGAATGCTGATAGACCACCGAGTTGACTTTGAAAACAAACGAAATTTAATCATTGCTTCAGTTATTCTTGTACTGGGAATCGGCGGAGCATTTGTAAAGCTTTCAGATCAGGTTTCCCTGTCCGGCATGGCCTTATCTGCGATCGTCGGGGTTATCCTGAACCTGGTGCTTCCCGGCCGTATAAAGCAAACGGAAGCAGATGCAAAGAGTTTATCTAAATAACACACCTTTTAAAGGAAGTCCTGTGAGGCTTCTAAGGGTGTAAACGAAGGAAATCGCATATGAATTCCCAGATGGTTCTGATCTGGGAGGACTTGTGATATCATCCCTTCTCGTTTTCACACCCTGACCATGATTGTCAGGGTGTTTTTTTATAGCCAATTTCAACATACAGGAGGAATAATCCATGGCAGCGATTATCAAAAGCGGATATATATTGAATGAAGAAGGAAGCAAGAAAAAAGCAGATATTCTTATCAAAGACGGGAAAATTGTTGAAATAGCTGATTTTATAGCTCCGGAAGATCATGAGGTAATAAATGCTGAAGGATTACTGGTTGCGCCAGGGTTAATTGATTTGCATGTACACCTTCGCGAGCCTGGCGGAGAAAAAAAGGAAACGATTGAGACTGGTACTCTGGCAGCAGCAAAAGGAGGCTTCACCACCCTGGCTGCCATGCCGAATACGAGGCCCGTTCCTGACTCTAAGGAGCAGATGGAGTGGCTGATGGGACGGATCCGGGAGACTGCTCATGTCAGAGTGCTTCCCTACGGTTCTATAACGGTGAGGGAGCTGGGACAGGAGCTTACTGATTTTGAAGGATTGAAAGATTCAGGAGCATTTGCCTTAACCGATGACGGTGTTGGAATTCAATCAGCCGGCATGATGCTGCAGGCTATGAAGCGTGCAGCGAGTGTCAATCTCCCAATCGTCGCACACTGTGAAGAAAACACATTAATCAATAAAGGTTCTGTTCACGAAGGAACGTTTTCGAAGACCCATGACTTGAACGGAATTCCTTCTGTATGCGAATCGGTACATATTGCCAGGGATGTACTTTTAGCAGAGGCTGCCGAATGTCATTATCATGTCTGCCATATCAGTACAAAAGAATCGGTCAGAGTGGTACGTGATGCCAAAAGGGCAGGGATCCGTGTGACGGCAGAAGTCACCCCTCATCACCTGCTCTTATGTGAAGAAGATATTCCTGGACTTGATCCAAATTATAAAATGAATCCGCCCCTTAGAAGCAAATCCGATCAGAAAGCACTGATAGAAGGCCTTCTCGATGGAACGATCGACTTTATCGCGACAGATCATGCACCGCATACGGATCCAGAAAAAGCGGAAGGAATGCTGCTTGCTCCTTTTGGAATAGTAGGCTTAGAAACGGCGTTTCCGCTTTTATATACACACTTCGTTAAGTACGGGGAACTGTCCTTGAAGGACCTGATCGATTTCTTGACGATAAAGCCGGCTGAAAGCTTTGGTCTGCCGTTTGGAAGATTAAAAGAAGGAGCTGCTGCCGATATCGTATTGATAGATTTAGAGGCGGAATATGAAATTAACCCAGATGAGTTTGTATCAAAGGGGAGAAATACACCGTTTAAGGGCTGGAAATGCAGCGGATGGCCAGTTATGACATTTGCTGAGGGGAAAAAAGTGTGGCACAAAAAATAAGAAGGGCGTGTTTAGGATGAAAAGAAAGCTTGTTCTCGAAGATGGTACTGTATTTATAGGCGAAGCTTTTGGTGCAGAAGCCGAAAAAACAGGAGAAATTGTGTTTAACACTGGAATGACTGGTTATCAGGAAATCTTGTCTGACCCTTCATATTGCGGCCAGATTGTCACGCTTACTTATCCACTGGTCGGAAACTATGGTATCAACAGGGATGACTTTGAATCTATCAATCCCGCAATCCACGGGTTCATCGTCAAAGAAGCAGCCGATTTTCCTTCCAATTGGAGAAGCCAAATGTCCCTGGATGAATTTTTTAAAATGAAAAATATCCCTGGAATTGCAGGAATTGATACACGGAAACTGACAAGATTGATCCGAAAGACTGGTACGTTAAAAGGTGCACTATGTGCTGAAAACACACCGGCAGAAGAAGTGATAGCCCATCTAAAAGCAGTTGTTCTGCCTTCAGATCAGGTAAAACGGGTATCAACCAAGTCGTCTTATCCAAGCCCAGGCAGAGGCAGCAGAGTGATTGTGGTTGATTTCGGCATGAAGCATGGAATTCTTCGCGAGCTGAATAAAAGAGACTGCGATGTCGTGGTTGTTCCTTACAATATCAGTGCCGAAGAAATCCTTAGTCTAAGTCCTGACGGCATCATGCTGACAAATGGACCTGGAGACCCGAAGGATGTGCCTGATGCAATCGAGATGATCAAGGGAATTCAAGGGAAGGTGCCGTTATTCGGGATCTGCCTGGGGCACCAGCTTTTTGCTCTCGCTAATGGAGCCAATACAGTAAAAATGAAGTTCGGACACAGAGGATCCAACCATCCTGTCAAAGATCTTCAAACAGGAAAAATCGCTTTAACCTCACAAAACCACGGATATACGGTTGAAGAAGGTTCACTGCATGATACACAACTCGAGGTTACCCACATTGCAATCAATGACGGTACAGTAGAAGGCTTGAAGCATAAAGAACATGCAGCTTTCACAGTTCAATATCACCCGGAAGCATCTCCGGGTCCCGAGGATGCAAACGGTTTGTTCGACCAATTCATTTCAATGATTGAAGCTGCAAAAGAGGAAGGGGAAAAAACATGCCTAAGCGTACAGATATAAAAAGCATTCTTGTCATCGGTTCCGGCCCTATCATTATCGGGCAGGCTGCAGAATTTGATTATGCGGGCACACAGGCCTGCATCGCTCTAAAAGAAGAAGGCTACAGAGTCATCTTAATCAACTCGAATCCAGCCACCATCATGACAGACACCGAAATAGCCGATGCAGTCTACATTGAACCTTTAACTCTTGAATTTGTTTCAGGCATTATTCGAAAAGAGCGTCCTGATGCCTTACTGCCGACTCTGGGAGGGCAGACAGGTTTAAACCTGGCCGTTGAGCTTCATAATTCAGGTGTGCTTGAAGAATGTAATGTAGAGATTCTGGGAACTAAACTGTCTGCCATTGAACAGGCCGAGGACAGAGACCTTTTCCGGAACCTTATGAATGAATTGGGAGAGCCTGTGCCAGACAGCGATATCATCCACACTCTTGAAGAAGCTCACAGCTTTGTTGCAAGGATCGGCTATCCGATTATTGTACGCCCTGCGTTTACACTTGGCGGTACAGGCGGCGGAATTTGTTCTAACGATGAAGAGCTGAATGAGATTGTTGCGAGCGGCTTGAAGCACAGCCCTGTAACACAGTGCTTGATCGAGAAAAGTATTGCCGGCTTTAAAGAAATTGAATACGAAGTGATGCGTGATTCAAATGATAACGCGATTGTAGTCTGCAACATGGAAAACTTTGATCCTGTCGGTGTCCATACTGGTGACTCTATTGTGGCAGCACCGAGCCAGACTTTGAGTGATAGAGAGTACCAGATGCTGAGAAATACCTCCTTGAAGATCATCAGAGCTTTGAAAATTGAAGGAGGCTGCAATGTGCAGCTTGCCCTTGATCCTGATAGCTTTAACTATTATGTAATCGAGGTAAACCCGCGGGTAAGCCGTTCCTCGGCTCTTGCATCCAAAGCGACGGGATATCCAATCGCGAAGCTTGCAGCTAAGATTGCTGTCGGCCTGACACTGGACGAAATGATGAACCCTGTTACAGGTAAAACCTATGCAAGCTTCGAACCTGCACTGGATTATATCGTGACAAAAATTCCACGCTGGCCCTTTGACAAATTTGAGTCGGCCAACCGCAAGCTTGGAACGCAAATGAAAGCAACCGGAGAAGTCATGGCAATAGGAAGGAATTTTGAGGAATCTATCCTGAAAGCAGTCCGTTCACTTGAGACTGGCCAATATCATTTAGAGCTTAAAGATGCTGAAGAATTAAATGATAAGCTGATCGAAAAGAGAATACGCAAGGCTGGCGATGAACGGATTTTCTATGTGGCTGAAGCTCTTAGAAGAAGAACAACGATTGAAACCATCCATGAATGGAGTAAAATTGATCTGTTTTTTCTGAAAAAACTAGACAATATCATTCAATTTGAAACAGTGCTGAAGGGTAACAGCTATCACAAGGAAGTGGCTCGTAAGGCAAAGCAAATGGGCTTTTCTGACAGAGCAATCGCAAAGTACTGGGGAGTTCAGGAGAGAGAAGTATACAGCTGGCGCCAGGAAATTGGGCTGATACCTGTATATAAAATGGTGGATACATGCGCAGCGGAATTTGAGTCTGAAACTCCTTATTTTTATGGAACATATGAGGAAGAAAATGAGTCAGTTGTAACCGACCGGAAAAGTGTTGTGGTGCTTGGGTCAGGACCGATCCGTATCGGACAGGGAGTAGAATTTGATTATGTAACCGTCCACTCCGTATGGGCTATAAAACAGGCAGGCTATGAAGCCATTATCATTAACAACAATCCGGAAACAGTCTCAACGGACTTCAGTATTTCAGACAAGCTGTACTTTGAGCCTTTAACCATTGAAGATGTAATGAATATCATCGACCTGGAAAAGCCAGAGGGTGTTATCGTACAATTTGGCGGACAGACGGCGATTAATCTGGCTGATCAGCTGGTGGAGCGCGGTGTTAACATATTAGGAACATCTTTGGAAGACTTGGACCGTGCCGAAAATAGAGATAAATTCGAGCAGGCTTTAACTCAGCTCGGAGTGCCGCAGCCGAAAGGAAAAACGGCAACATCTGTTGAAGATGCAGTAATCATAGCAGATGAAATCGGCTATCCGGTACTGGTACGTCCATCTTATGTGCTCGGAGGTCGGGCCATGGAAATCGTGTACAAAGAGGAAGAACTTCTGCATTATATGAAAAATGCCGTCAATGTCAATCCGGATCAGCCGGTGCTGATCGACCGATACTTGACAGGAAAAGAAATTGAAGTGGATGCCATTTCCGACGGCACGGATGTTGTGATTCCAGGCATCATGGAGCATATCGAAAGAGCGGGCGTTCACTCCGGTGATTCCATTGCCGTATACCCGCCGCAAAGCTTATCACAGGAGATAAAAGATAAACTGGTAGACTATACGGCAAAACTTGCTAAGGGATTAAATATCATCGGGCTGTTAAATATCCAATATGTTGTTTCTAATAATGAAGTGTTTGTTCTTGAAGTCAATCCACGTTCAAGCCGGACAGTGCCATTCTTAAGTAAAATTACGAATGTGCCGATGGCAAACATTGCTACGAAGGTAATTCTCGGAGCTAAGCTTGCTGATCTTGAATACAAAAGCGGATTGGTTCCTGAAAAGCCTGGTGTATTTGTAAAAGTACCTGTCTTCTCATTTGCAAAGCTAAGAGGAGTGGACATTACGCTGGGTCCAGAAATGAAATCAACGGGAGAGGTAATGGGGAAAGACTTCACGCTTGAAAAAGCTTTGTACAAAGGACTGATCGCTTCAGGAATTAAAATACAATCTCATGGTAAAGTGATTCTTACCATTGCTGAAAAAGATAAAGAAGAAGCACGGGCAATCGCCTCCAGATTTTATAATCTAGGCTTCAAGCTTCTGGCTACTGAAGGAACGGCTGCATACTTCAATAAAGCAGGAATTCCGGCAAGTGTGGTCGGGAAGATTGGAACAGAAGGTCCGACCCTTCTGGACGTGATCCGAAATGGAGAAGCAGGGTTTGTGATCAATACCCTGACAAAAGGGAAACAGCCTGAAAGAGACGGTTTCAGAATCCGCCGTGAATCCGTTGAAAACGGAGTGGCGTGCCTCACTTCCCTTGATACGGCTAAAGCCATTCTTCGGGTAATCGAATCAATGTCCTTCTCTGCCGAAGCGATGCATCCGGCTGAAAAGGGACGTGAGGTGGTCCATTCATGATCAAAAACGAAAAACTGAGCGTTGTCTCTCATAGGAAACTAGCAAACCGCATTTTTGAAATGACACTATGCGGAGAACTCGTTACGGAAATGGACCAGCCAGGACAATTTGTGCATATTAAAGTGTCCAACGGGGTGGACCCTTTACTAAGACGGCCGATCAGCATTTCATCTATCAACAGCGAAAAAAAGCAATTTACCATTATTTATAGAAGTGAGGGGCAGGGAACTGCTCTTCTTGCAGCAAAAGAAGGCGGCCAGGAAATAGATGTACTGGGGCCCCTTGGAAATGGTTTCTCTGAACATGAAGCAGAACCGGGGGACACGGCGGTATTGGTGGGCGGCGGAATCGGCGTCCCGCCACTGTATGAGCTCTCTAAGAGATTAACAGGAAAAGGCGTTACAGTGATACATGTCTTGGGATTCCAGACCAAGGATGCTGTATTTTATGAAGAAGAGTTTAAGAAACTTGGAGAAACCTATATTGCAACAGCAGACGGAACACACGGCACAAAAGGGTTTGTGACGGATATCTTAGAAAAGCTTACTGTCAGGATGGATGTGATTTACTCCTGCGGCCCTGGACCCATGCTTAAAGCGCTCGAACAGAAGTATGGACATAAGAAATTGTTCCTGTCCTTGGAAGAACGAATGGGGTGCGGCATCGGGGCATGCTTTGCCTGCGTATGTCATACTGCTGACGATCCTGAAGGTGTTTCATATAAAAAAGTCTGCAGCGACGGACCTGTTTTCCGTGCAGGGGAGGTACTGTTATGAGCCGGTTAAATATTGAACTGCCAGGATTAAACTTGAAGAACCCGGTGATGCCCGCCTCAGGCTGCTTTGGCTTCGGCCGTGAATTCAGCAAGCTTTATGATCTAAACCAGCTGGGATCGGTCATGATCAAAGCTACCACAAAAGAGCCAAGGTTTGGAAATCCCACACCGCGTGTAGCCGAAACATCTGCCGGCATGCTGAATGCCATTGGCCTCCAAAATCCTGGCCTTGATAAAGTAATGAATGAAGAGCTTCCATGGCTTGAGCAGTTTAACCTGCCGATTATTGCCAATGTGGCAGGCTCCAGGGAAGAGGATTACGTAGAAGTAGCCCAAACGATATCTAAGGCCCCTAATGTCCATGCACTTGAGCTGAATATTTCGTGCCCGAATGTGAAGGAAGGCGGAATCGCTTTTGGAACTATTCCCGAAGTAGCGAAGAATCTGACTAAAAGAGTCAAAGAAGTGTCAGAAGTCCCAGTATATGTGAAGCTTTCGCCCAATGTCTCCAATATCGCTGACATGGCAAAGGCAGTCGAGGACGGCGGAGCAGACGGATTGACCATGATTAATACCCTTCTTGGGATGAGGATAGATTTAAAAACAGGAAAGCCGGTTCTGGCTAACAAGTCAGGCGGTTTATCCGGGCCTGCGATCAAACCGGTAGCTATAAGAATGATACATGAAGTATCACAGGCCGTTTCGATTCCAATCATCGGCATGGGCGGCATCCAGAATGCAGAGGATGTACTTGAGTACTTCTTTGCCGGTGCAAGCGCGGTTGCTGTAGGGACCGCTAATTTTACAGACCCGTTTGTGTGTCCGAAAATCATTGAAGAACTGCCGGTATTAATGGATAAGCTTGGGATCAGCCATATATCTGATTGCAGGGGAAGGAGCTGGAAAACGAATGAACTTTTTGCCCATAATCGCGCTTGACTTTCCAAATAAAAGCAAAGTGGAGGCGTTTCTCGATCGATTTTCTGATGAACCCCTATTTGTCAAAGTAGGCATGGAGCTCTACTATCAAAACGGACCGCAAATCCTTTCTTTTATCAAAGAGAGAGGCCACCAAATTTTCCTGGATATCAAGCTGCATGACATACCTAATACTGTGGGCCAGGCCATGAAAGGACTGGCTTCACTTGAGGTGGATATGGTTAATCTGCATGCCGCCGGCGGAACCGAAATGATGATCCGCGCACGGGAAGGACTTGAAGCTGGAACGCCAGCAGGAAGGGAAAGGCCTCTATGCATTGCAGTCACTCAGTTAACCAGTACGTCTGAGGAACAAATGAAAAAGGAGCAGCTGATTCAGACTTTGCTTGAACAATCTGTTCTTCATTATGCAAAGCTTGCACACGCTGCAGGGCTTGATGGGGTTGTGTGTTCCACCCACGAGGTGGAAGCCATTCACGCAGAAATGGGACATTCTTTTCTGACCGTTACGCCCGGCATCCGGACTGTAAGCGATGAGAGCCATGATCAAAAGAGAGTAGCCACACCTGATAAGGCAAGACTGCTTAGAACCAATGCTATTGTGGTCGGCCGTTCTATCACCCAGTCCCCTGATCCTTATCAAGCTTACCTCGATATTAAATCCGCGTGGGAGGGAATATAAGAATGAAACATCAAATTGCTGAAAAATTACTAGAAATCAAGGCAGTATTCTTACAGCCGAACGATCCATTTACCTGGTCTTCAGGCATTAAATCCCCTATCTATTGTGACAATCGACTGACGCTGTCATACCCCGAAGTAAGGCGCGAAATTGCACGAGGTTTAGCGCAGACCATCCAGGAGAACTTCCCCGGTGCAGAAGTGATCGCAGGTACGGCAACAGCAGGCATTCCCCATGCAGCGTGGGTAAGTGATATCCTGAACCTGCCGATGTGCTATGTCCGTTCAAAAGCAAAAGAGCACGGAAAAGGAAACCAAATTGAAGGCAAAGCAGAACCAGGACAGAAAGTAGTCGTCATCGAAGACCTTATTTCTACTGGTGGAAGTTCCATTACCGCCGTAAAGGCACTGCGAGAAGCAGGATGTGAAGTCCTTGGAGTAGCGGCCATCTTCACATATGAACTAGAAAAAGGAACGGAGCAGCTTAAGGATGCAGGAATAGAAGCAGTATCCCTTAGCAGCTACTCAGCCTTGATTGAAGTTGCCACTGAAAAAGGATATATCGACGAAAGCGATGTCGACAGGCTGACCCAATGGAGAAAGAATCCGGCAGAACTTGCGTGGATGAACGCATAAACTTGCGGTGCCCTGATGATCAGGGAATTTTTTGTTCTGGTGGGGGGATGATATCTGTGAAGAATTTAGTGAACAAGCCGGATTTGATTATATGCAGGATTAATGAGAGGAATTGCAGGATTTTTTACACATATGCAGGATTATTTTGTCATATGCAGGATTACCAGATTTTTTGCAGGATTTTTGAGATTTATATAGGATTCCATTCTCCCACCGACTGGAATCAAAAAAGAGCCGCACAGCTGGATCTTCCTGTGCGGCTCTCTCTATATATTACTGTACATTTAACTTCTTCAGATTTTCTCTCAGTTCGATCACCTTATCAGCGTCCGGTGTGACATATAGGGTCTGCTGATTATCATAGATCACGAATCCTGGTTTAGAGCCGTTCGGCTTTTTTACATGGCGGACAGCTGTGAAATCGACCGGTACGGAGCTGGACTCTTTTGCTTTACTGAAATAGGCAGCTAGTGAAGCGGCTTCCAGCAAGGTTTTTTCTGATGGATCGGTATTTCTGATTACTACATGCGACCCGGGAATATCTTTGGTATGCAGCCAGATATCATCCCGGCGGGAGAACTTATTCGTTAAATAATCATTTTGCTTATTGTTTTTCCCCACATACATTTCATCACCGTCGGATGAAATGTATTTTTCAAGCTGGGGCTTCTGATTTTGTTTGTTCTTCGATCCTTTTTTAAATTTGGCCTTTAGATATCCTCCATCTTGAAGTTCCTCCCGGATTTCGACAACATCCTTTGGTGAGGCAAACTCCAGCTGTTGAAGCAGACTGTCAAAATAAGCCGTCTCTTCCGTAGCAATCTCAATTTGTTCTTTCACCACATCAATTGAATTCTTAGCCTTTTGATACCTGGAAAAATACTTTTGAGCATTTTCCGAAGGGTTCTTCTGAGGATCGAGGCTGATTGTGATGGTCCCGCCATTTTCATCATAATAATTGATTACTTCTATTTCCTTCATGCCTTTTTCCATTGCGTAAAGGTTGGCTGTTATCAATTCTCCAAACAGCTGAAACTCTTTAGCCTTTTCACTATTTACTAATGTTTCTTCTAACTTAATAATTTTCTTTTCGTTTTTCTTTTTTTCATTAAGGATGAAACGCTCTAAATCATGTGACTGCTGTTTAACGCGGTCCCGCTCTGCCTTTCCAAAATAAAACCGGTCAAGCAGCGCAGAAAGGCTGCTAAATACTTGTCTAGTCCCGTCAATATGATCAAGCGGTATAAAATAGAAGATTTCTTTTCCATCTGGAGTATGAATTAAGGTTGGTTCATATTGTTTTTGTTTCACTTTATTGATCTGATTCAGAAACGCATTTGGCAAGGTATTCCGATTGGCCAGCCCTGCTTGATAAACCGCTTCTTTTGAGAACAAAGGGGATATGCCAGCGAATGAATTCACCAGCTGCTTATCCAGGCGGCCTTCATTGAAATTGATCGTTCTCAGTAATGTTTCTTCCGTTGCGTCTAAAGGATTTTTCTTTTCCTGTGCAGGAGGAGCTATATATTCATTTCCCGGAAGAACGGTACGGTAACTGTTAATGGCCGGAGAAATATGCTTAATGCTGTCTAGAATTATATTCCGGTCACGATCTACTAAAATGATGTTGCTGTGCCGGCCCATGATCTCGATGATCAGTTTTTTATGCGAAATATCTCCGATTTCGTTCCGGCCCTTGATTTCTAACACTATAACTCTATCTACATCAACTTGATATAAATTTTCTAAGATAAATCCTTCTAGATGCTTTCGCAGCAGCATGCAGAACATAGGTGGTTCTGACGGATTTTCATAAGATTCATTCGTTAACTGAACTCTCGCATAACTTGGATGCGCTGACAGCAATAGCTTATGGTTTTTTCCGCCCGCGCGGATAATCATGATAATCTCACCCTTAGAAGGCTGATGTACCTTATTAATTCTTCCCCCTTTAAGCAGGGAAGCAATTTCTTCGCTCATTGCTTTTGTAAATAAACCGTCAAACGACATAATTAACAACCTCTATCTATATTATTTTTCTGTGAATTTAATTTATAGTCAGGCGAAGAAGCTGTGTTTGGGAGTTTTTAGACAGCCGCATACATGCAGGAGTATGCCACATGAAATTTCTTTGTTGCCACATAAAAAAGCATTTAGCCGCATAAACTCCCGACTTGGCCACATATAATTTCATTATTGCCACATAAACTCCCAACTTCGCCACATAAAACTTTATTTTACCCCATAAGTGGCATTTACACGTATGTTGAGGCTTCTTGATTTATTAAAAACAGTATTATGACTTTAATTAGATCTTGATTCAAGTAATAAGACTATTGTTTTGAATTACACACATAGATATTAGCAATTTCTAGTCTTTACCCTCTTATACTGCTAGCTATCTTTTTTGAAGGCAGCGTTCTCCTCTTTTGGTGGTGTCCAGCTGCGAACTGACACCTTCGGTCATAAGCCAATCACTGTTAAAAGGCAAGAGCGGCCT
>NZ_PGUY01000095.1 GCF_002863585.1 Peribacillus deserti
TGAGACTTCCTGCTTTGATGATCTGAGAGGGATTCGAACCCCCGACCCCTACCCTGTCAAGGTGCGGTGATACTGTATCTATATGTGGTTCATTTGTTATCAAGTGTTGATTTATAAGGGTTTCTTCCCATTAGATAAAGTTATTTATAGTTGGTTATTATAGGTTGTTGTTGTTTTTCGTCAACAATTCGTCAACACATGGCCAACAGTCTTAGTCACAATATAATTGGTCTGGATTTACGGAAGCTGTAGCACATACAATGTTTCTTTGTCGGATAAAGAACAAATTAAGATAATGGTTCGCATTCTGGATAAGTATGAACATTTGGATGGGGTATTAGAAGGATCATATATTTTTATTCACTTTTCCATACTGCTTATGATGATATTCAGAATAATAAGTCGGTAGATCAGTCACACTTGGTTAGTTCTGTTCAAAAGGAGCAAAAAAAAAGAGGGCGTTTGAGCCCCGATTATTTCCCGTCAGTATTAATTGGTCAAATATATTACGTAAGTAATCAACTGCTTGATTCATTTCATAGCTTATGTATAGCAAAAGGATAATGACAGCTGTACACGAGGTCCAGTGTTTATTTGCCATTTTTAAGTATATCCGCAACCATTAGATAGACACCTGCGATTACAATAACACCCAGTAAAATATAAGTAGTATTATCCAGGTTGCCCCCCCAACTGATTGTAAAATCATCTCTCTTTTGATGTACTGATGCCATTATGATCGAATCCGATATGGAATGCATCCCGTGTAGGATTAATCCTGTCAGGATGGCTTGCACCGCTATAAAAATACCCACTAATGCTTTCATTCTTCCAGTTCCCCCCCCCGTTGTTCTATTTTCTTTATTCTACTTTACCATTAACATCAAAATCTACATAAATTTTCATAAAAGAAAAAGCAAAGTTTTGCAACCCTGCTTTTCCTCATTAAACAGTATTAACTATAGTCGTAATTTACAGACAAACGTTTTGCTGCAGTCTTATATTGTGTTCCGCTGTATATTTGGACGGTAACAGCTGCAGCATAAGATGCCGTTGCATAAGTGCCAGTTGATGCCCAACCGGCCGTGCCCTTAAACACTTCATCATCCAACTCACCATCTGTCACGTTCCATCTTGCGTAATCATATCCGGTACTGCTCTGATCATCGACAGTGACTGCATCACCAAAACCCATGGTTGCACTGAAAGCCCAAGGGAATCCAATGGTTAGGTCCCAACTTGATTTAGCGCTGTCTCCTTGCGGTGTCCAATTTTTTAATTCGTCGCCATCAATTGGTATATCAAGATCCTGCCAGATTGCCCTTGCCTGCGCACCATTATAGGCATTAGCCTGTGTCAAAGGTGAAAGGGTAAAATAATCGTATGTAGAGCTATTGTCAGTTGAACGATTTGCCAGAAGAAGCTCCCAGTCCATATCGACACGCCCCATTGTTGTTCCTGAACCGCTTACAGCTAAGGAGTAGGCGCCATACGCCTCTTTAACCATTGAGCTGGCTGCGTTTGCTTTATTTGATGTAATTAGAGCCGTTTCTTCCGGATATTCTGCTTCATCTAGTTCAACCATCTCAGCTTGTTCGGCCATGATGTTCTGGATATAAAAATCCTCTTTGTTTTCAATTGAGTTCCCTTCATCGTCATAAGCGGCAATGCTGATATCGACAAATTGACGCTTTTCTTTACCGTTCTTTGAGAATCCGATGATATTGCTCACAGCGTCTGCCACTGGAGCATTCTCTTTGAATTCGCCTTTTTCAGCCTTAACATCTTCAGCACTTGCACCAAATTCTATGTATCCCTGGAGGTCTTTTGCTTTGACCTTTATTTTATCAATGTTAAGCAATTGCTTGTACTCTTCAAGGGATGTCTCTCCATAAAGATAGACTTTCTTCCCTTCATCAAGTGCAGTTTGCAGATAGGCTTGTAAATCAGCATCTTTTCTTACGTCATCAACATTGGCTGCAATGTCCGTTGATTCTACTAGATCTTTGTTTTTCTTATCAAGTCTTCCTGATTTTTTGACCGATTTAACCTCCAAGGCATTCTTCTTCACTTTGTCTTTTAGCTTGTCCAGCGTTTCATCTTTTTTGCCACCTTTAATATGTTTGATCTTTTCGCCCAACTCAGTGGATGAAATGAACACCAGCTTGTCCAACGGTTTGGCATACTGGGATTGTTCCTGGCTTGCATAAGAGATTATCCTTTCCGTATTTAAGGAAAATGGAGAGCTCACGATCCCTGTTAGTAATACGCCGCTCAATGCGACTTTTAATGCTGTCTGTTTTAACATTTTCTTGTCTCCCTTTGATTTTTTTCTTCGAGGCCTCTGGGAATAGATTAACCCATCGCCCCTTAGAAATCACCCTATTTATTACAGACTTGATAAAAACAGGAAAATATTATTTGGTAGAAATACCCACTTTATTAAAATTTTCCCGAATCCGGAATCTCTTTATGAGGGGACTTCCGACAAGTTTCTGCCTGAGATTAGGAGTTTATACCTATAGCTCCCAGATATTCACTTTTGTAATTTTCCCAAACTTGGTGGAAAACTAATAGTCTGTGAGACGAAGAATTTTCAGTTATATCTGTCCATAATTCTTTATAGTAACCCTCTATATATTGTTGATTCTGCTGAAAAACATTATAAGGATTGATATAAGTAGGATACACTCTTTATACTCCTCACTGATAAGTTAAATTTTGTACTGCGCGATTTCTTGTTTAATGTCTCTAAAATATTAATGAGACAACTTCCGGGCACACTTCTTTTCTGGTTATTTAACAAATAATTATTCATTAAATTTTGATTGCCTCAGCAAATATCTCGGGTACATAAGAAATTTTAAAAAAGAAAAATTCGGGAAGAAGGGTGTTAAAAGGCATCCTAGGTAGCAGAGGATCGTTATGATAAGTGCTCAGATGTGGTCAAAAGTATTTTCGTGGTCAAAACAGTGTTTTTGGCATAAAAAAGACCCCCAAGCAAATTGGTTGAGAGCCTTTGGAGTGTTGATAATTAACGGTTTTGAGAACTGAAGTGCACGAAGAGCGCCTTTAAGACCGTATTTTTTACGTTCTTTAATATGTTTATAAAATAGGAAGAAATACAAATTAAATGGATTATTAAAGAAGCCTGGAGAGATGGGCTTCTTTAATAATTGATTGCAATATTATAAAAATTCACATAACATGGTTAGTGGTCAAAATGTGGTCAAAAATATCGATGCTACTTCAATTAACGCACCCTTTAGTTTAAGTGTAATTGTTCACAAACTTATTAATTAAATAGTTACATCTATTTTTTTTCAATCGCCATACGCAAGTTCGAGATAACTCCAATAAGCAATACTAACGAACAAACCATTTTTTCAAAAGGTGTTCCAAACAATTCTTGTATAAATCCAAAAGACCAAAGTACAACAAAAACCTGTATAGTATCTGGTAAGAACCTTTTATAAAATGACCAGTCAATGTTTATAATGAATGAGCCTTTTTATTATTGATTAGAAGTATATGTTATTATTTTATAACTTCTATCGCTTTTAAAACAGATCCATACGTCTTAATCGATGAAAAGTCGATTCCGGCACTAATAGATTTTTTTGCTAAATCGGGACGAATACCAGTAAAAACCATATTTACTCCCAACAACTGAAGAACATCATTTATTTTAAATAACTGACTTGCAACATATGTATCAATAGTAACAATTCCGGAAAAATCCATAATAAGGTATGCAAGCTTTAATCGAGAAATTTCGGGTACAACCCAATTAAAAATATGTTCAACTCTTTCAGATTC
>NZ_PGUY01000096.1 GCF_002863585.1 Peribacillus deserti
CCTCCTCGGCTTCGCCTGTGGGGTCTCACCTGATCGAAAAGCGGAGGACGGTGCTTTTCAAGAAAGGATCCATCCAAAAGCTGAATGATGATCTTTTTTAAGTCGAGGTTAAACACTAAAAGAAAAGCAGACACCTGACCGGCATAAGACGAGCGGCAGTGAAAGGCCGGTTTTGCCTTTTAATGGCGATTGGCTAGACCCGCAGTGTCAGTCCGGAGCTGGACAATACCCGCTGCTCCCGCAGGAGTCTCGCACCTTACGTTCCAATCAACCTGTTTAACAATAGGGTAGGTTCACAGGATTATTAAAAAACAACAATCTTTTAGAAAAGAGCCAAAGTAAAAGACAGGCTCGGGAAGAGCCTGTCCATGTATGTGGTTCAGAAATTATGCTTTTTGAACGTTAGTTGCTTGGGGTCCGCGTTGACCTTGTTCAACTTCGAAAGTTACATCTTGGCCTTCTTCAAGAGTCTTGAAGCCTTCGCCTTGGATAGCTGAGAAGTGTACGAATACATCGTCTCCACCTTCGCGCTCGATAAATCCGAAGCCTTTTTCTGCATTAAACCATTTTACTTTACCTTGTTCCATATGTGTTGCCTCCTTGCATGTACTTAAATACATGTATGTTACTATCCTTGCTCAGATCGTCAAGACAGAAAGCTAAAAAACTTATCAATCTTATGTAGCGAACAAAAATAATTCTATTCAAATATAACAGAAAGAAGATCACATTGCAAGAAAGGAGTTGAAAAATAGTAAAAATGATATCTTACTTCCTCATCCTGTTTCTATTTATACTTTATAGTATCGGAAATACCGCTTTTGTTTTATTCTATTAGTAAGCGATTTCCGTAAACTTACATACATAATACGTCGTGGAAGATTAGACTTAGGGGGATTTCACTTTGGAAACGATGAAAGATTTAAACATAGAACTAATTAGGATTACCAGAGATTCTGGCTTTGATGGATATGAGATTATTTTTACTATTGAAGGTCAGAGATATTGTTTTCTAACCGGAAATACCAAACGGCCATTTCCGTTAAATGTGAAGCATCAATTTACTGTAAAAGAACCATGCAATTTATGCGGCAGGACGATCTATGCTGCACCGTTCGGCCACCAGCTTTGCACGTATTTTGGAAGTAACAAAGGAGAACTGCTTCAGTATTTTCAAAAGAATTATGGTGATCGCTTTTTATAAAAGTGTAACCAGCCGGACATGCAGGCTAAAAAATTTTACTATTCAAAATAATGAAAAACCTGTCTTGACCGCTTTTTATTCACATGATATTATTCCATCAAGCTGAGGAATTGGGGCTTTCTGCTTATATGAGACAAAACTATAGAGATTATTAAAATGATTTTATACATGAAAAGGGAGCGGGAGTTGTGGATGCTGAATACACGAATGACTGCAATACTACGAGAATTAATGGGTGCGAAATCGTGTATAACTGGTGAACAATTAGCAGCAGCTATTGATGTGACATCCAGAACCATCAGAAACGATATGAAAGAGCTTGATTCGATTCTTTCGTATCACGGAGGGAACATCCGTTCAAAAAGAGGAACTGGATATCAGCTGATGATAGAGGATGAACAGGCATTCCTCCATTTCTTAAAAGAAAATTTTCAAAGGGATTCCAACAGGGAGGACCATATTCCTTCTGTACCAGAGGAAAGAGTTCAATATTTGATAAAGCGGCTGCTGCTCACGGATCAGTATGTGAAGCTGGATCACTTAGCTGATGAAATGTTCATCAGTAAATCTACGATCCAAAATGATCTGCGGGATGTAAAAAAACTGTTGAATTTATATGGAATTGCTTTAGAAAAGCGGCCCAATTATGGAATAAAATTGAAAGGGAATGAAGTAAATCTTCGGTACTGTATGTCTGAATATATTTTTAATAGAGCAGGGACCCATCCAGATATCAATAATTTGGGAGTATCGCTGCTTACTGCCGAAGAAATGCAGGTTATCAAAGACATTATTCTTAAGCAAGTAAAAGACCACAGCATTGATTTATCAGATATCAGTTTAAATAATCTAGTAATCCATATTGCCATTGCGTATAAAAGAATCCAGAACAGCAACTATGTTTCCCTCAGTCCTGCACAGCTTCAGGAAATAACCAGTCAGCTTGAGTACGATGTAGCCCATAGAATCATTAAAAACATTGAATATAAACTGGATGTTCGATTTCCAGACACAGAGATTGCGTATATTGCCATTCATTTGCTGGGCACAAGAACAATGGCAAATTTGAATTTGGAAGAAGCAGAACTACAGGAGTACATGGACGATGATATCCATCTACTGTCAAAGAAGATCGTTGATTCCATCGAGAAAAAACTGGGACTCGGAATTGGTGATGATAAAGAACTATTGGTGTCATTAAATCTTCATCTAAAGCCAGCCCTGTACCGATTCCGATATAAAATGAACCTGAGAAATCCAATGCTCGACGAAATAAAGGCCACTTTCCCTATAGCCTTTGAAGGGGGAATCATAGCCGGGGTCGTAATAAAAGAAGAACTGAATATTGACATTAATGAGCATGAAATAGGGTATATTGCCCTTCATATCGGGGCTGCCATGGAAAGGAGAACTTTGTCCACCATCCCCAAAAAGTGTTTAATTGTATGCGCCTCCGGTTTAGGGAGTGCGAAGCTTTTATCATATAAGCTTCAATCAGTTTTCGGCACCAAAATAAGAATTGCGGGTACGATTGAGTATTACAAATTGCAGGATTTTCCTATACAATCAGTAGACTTTATCATTAGTACAATTCCCATATCTGAAGCTATTTCAGTACCTGTGATCGAAGTAAACACATTCCTCGGGCATAATGACTTTCAAAAGATTGAAAGTCAGTTAAAAACAAATCAGAGCCAGACCACAAACTATACTTCAGAAGATTTAGTCTTCCTGCAAAAGAAATTTGAAACGAGAGAAGAGGTTCTATCCTTTCTAACTGAAAGATTGATGAAACTTGGACTTGCCAGTGAATCTTTTCTAGAGTCGGTCTTAGAAAGAGAATCCTATTCACCAACTTCTTTTGGAAATCTTGTTGCCATCCCGCATCCAGCTATCCCACAGACAAACACTACTTTTTGGGCCGTATGCACCCTTCAAAAGCCGATTAAATGGGGCGACAAAAGAGTACAATTCATCTGTTTACTGAGTATAGAAAAAAACAGTACCGGCGACTTTCAATCGATGTATAATCTGCTAGGCAGCCTGCTGGATGACAGTACAAAAGTCCAACAGTTTCTAAAGTGCAGAACGTATAAAGAGTTTATACAGGTTTTACATGAATAGTAGAACTTTTAAACCTTAAAGAATTTTTTATGAATTTTGTGTTATTTTTGGCTGTTTTCGCAAACTTTGTTGTTATTGAACAAGGGGTGATTTCCACTACAGGATGCTCGCTTTCCGCGGGGCGGGCGCTGAGCCTCCTCAGCTTCGCCTGTGGGGTCTCACCTGTCCCGCTGCTCCCGCAGGAGTCTCGCACCTTACGTTCCAATCAACCT
>NZ_PGUY01000097.1 GCF_002863585.1 Peribacillus deserti
TGAATTTGAGTACCCTCAAATTCACCTTTCGCATTATTTGAAGCTAGTTATGTCCCAGCCTCTATTTATATATATTGTACATTGCTATTAGAGTGCATCTCATGTGCTCAAGAAAAATGATCAAGTACAAGTGAAGCTAACAGACCTAGAGCAGCAATGAGACCTGTCATGGGACCACTGTCCTCATACGCTTCTGGCATCATCGTAGAAGCAATCATGGCGATTATGCCCCCACCGGCGAAGGCTGCAATCACGGCCATTACTGCATCAGAAGCTCCATCGAGAAAAAAGTATCCTCCCCAGGAGGCAATAGCTGAAATGGCTAACACCATTATCCATAATAAAAGGATCTTTCCCTTAGAGTAGCCACTGTTCTTCATTCCGGCTGTACTTGAAAGTCCTTCAGGAATATTACTAATAAAAATTGCGATGACAAGAAGGAAACTTACTGACTGTTTTTCAAGCAGACTGGCACCGATCATGATCGACTCTGGAATCGCATCCATAATGGTTCCTATAAAAATAGCGAGACCCCCGGCGGCTGAAGATTGTCCAGATCTCTTTCTCTGAGATGCCCCTTTCTTAGAAACCAGATTATCAAAGATCGTAAAGATGAGTGCACCCGATACAAAGCCAATACTAGTAGGTAGGATTCCACCATCATGAACTGCGTCCCCAAGAAGTTCATAAGAAGCAGCTCCGATCAACACTCCTGTACCGAAGGCCATTATGTAACCAATAATTTTTTTCTGTATCGGCAAAAACATAGCACCTAAGGCACCGATCAGCACCGCAGAACCGGATATTCCACCCCACATCGCCGCATTCCACATATGAATCTCTCCTTCCAACCATACAAATACCCCTGGAGATTTTAAGCTAAACAACTTAAAAAGAAGAGTCCTTTTGGAACTAATATAAATATTAAAACCTTGAATTACGGCAGGCTTTGAAAAAATTAAAAATAATGTCTTCCAACCAGGTTGCCTAGGAAGGCAAGAGCAATCCCTCCGCCGTATATAATAACCACATAAAGAATAAACTCTTTTTTAAACTTGCTTAGGCGTAATTGTATCATCTCGAGCTTTAACGTAGAAAAAGTAGTGAAAGCCCCCAAAAACCCAGTTCCGAATAACAAGGCAATCATTGTATCTGCCTTTGCCCCTAGGATCATTCCTAAGAGAAAAGCTCCGGATAAATTTACTGTTAGTGTTCCTATCGGAAGAGGAGTATGAAATTCATTTAACTGCCTGCTTACTGAAAACCGGGCTATCGCTCCAATAAATCCTCCGATACCTACCAATAGAACGTGTACACCGCTCAAGATTTTCCCGCCTCTCCGCTTACTTTAAATCCGATCCGGCTCATTAATAATCCGCCAAAAATGCTGACAAAAATATAAATAATACCTAATAATAGTTCTCCGTCTTTAAGTAATGTGACAGTTTCTACACTCAGGGTGGAAAAAGTTGTGAAAGATCCTACGAATCCTGTGCCAATTGCACTTACTAATAGAGGGGATACAGAAATCCTCTTAAATAAATTCGTGGTAAGCCATGCTAAAAGAAAGCTCCCGATTAGATTTATGAAAAGGGTCGTAAAAGGAAAGGTACTATGTGTGAAGAATGTTATTCCTATCGCATATCTCAATATAGCCCCAAGGGTTCCGGCCAAGCCCACGAAAAGATAAACCATTATAATGTTCCTCCTTACTCAAAAAATAAAAAGACTCCTGCCGATCTGCCTGGTTAGAGCGGAATCATGGAACCGAGTCAATGACTGCCTGCATAGCGACTGCAATGTGACAGCCTAGATTGTTGAAAAAGTTGCTTAAGAAATATCTGTACCAAAAGGAGGTGAATATTATGTTTGACTTCATTAAAAAAGCTATAAAAAAGCTATAAAAAAGCCGGCCTGCTATGGAGTTGAAATTAAAGAAGCTGGTGAAACAGAAAACTCAGCTGCAAACGAATCTTGCTGTGGCTCAAGCGAAGACAACAAGAATTCATGTTGCGGGTAAGCTCCAAAATTATTTAATACATATGGGACTCCAAATCTGGAGTCCCATATGTATATGTGTTCTGTTATCCGCGTGGCGCCCAAAGCATAACCGAGACTCCAGCAAGACAGATGGCTGCACCTATCCAATCATAGAGATCAGGCGTTTTCTTATCGACTAACCAGCCCCATATAACAGCAAGGACGATAAAAACGCCGCCATAGGCAGCATACACTCTGCCAAACGATGGAAAAGTTTGAAACGCAGCAATTACACCGTACAGAGCTAATGCTATTCCACCTAGAAGACCCAGATACGAAGGTTTACCTTCTCTTAGCCATAACCAAATGAGATAGCCTCCACCAATTTCAGCTGCACCTGCACAAATAAATAAAAGTATACCGTAAAACATGTAAATCACCCTTCATCCCAATGGAAACCTTTATTGTTAAAAGTACTAACCAGCTCCTTATATCACAATGACCTTCAGCCACCTTCGAAACAGGTAATTTGCGTATTCATTAAACTATTAAATCGCAAAGTATGTTTTGAAGGTCGTGTTGTTAATTAACCATTTAGTGAATTTTAGATATGCTGTTTGTCATTGTATTTCCCATACTTCAACAATAACCATGATACATTCCGTCTTTTTTTTATATTATCATAGGCTAATATTGAATGCCGCAGCAGACTGCCTTCAAAGGAAAAATGGTTGGAGGGTTCACTTTAATCTCTATTCTCATCGTCTTGATAATGTCAGGAGATAAAAAGTCTTCATACAGTCGATGAAGACCCAAACCGCGTTTGTCAGGCAGAGAAAAGGTCTTCATACGGTCGATGAAGACCCAAACCGCGTTTGTCAGGCAGAGAAAAGGTCTTCATACGGTCGATGAAGGCCCAAACCGCGTTTGTCAGGCAGAGAAAAGCTCTTCATACACTCGATGAAGACCCAAACTGCGTTTGCCAGGCAGAGAAAAGGTCTTCATACACTCGATGAAGACCCAAACCGCGTTTGTCAGGCAGAGAAAAGGTCTTCATACGGTCGATGAAGACCCAAACTGCGTTTGCCAGGCAGAGAAAAGGTCTTCATACGGTCGATGAAGGCCCAAACCGCGTTTGCCAGGCAGAGAAAAGGTCTTCATACGGTCGATAAAGACCCAAACCGCGATTGTCAGGCAGAGAAAAGGTCTTCTTCCGGTCGATGAAGGCCCAAACCTCGTATTTTGCCGCTGACTTATCCTTTTATATTAACAGGTATAAAAGGGGGACGGGAGTAGGAAGATGTTGTAAAAGGGAATTGAAAGCGATCCGCAGCCAATCATTGTTTACGTTTCTTTTTAATGAACTTGCCCAAAGACTATATCGTCATATGGGCTGCCGAGAGATTGGAGTCTTTTAGAGCAAGGGATGAAGAGGAGAAATATAGTGATGTAAACGCAATGGAGAATCTCTTGTAAAATTCATGTAAAGAGTGAACCGTAATGGTAGTATTAATAAGAATATACTTATATACTGATAAATGTTCAAAATTGTGCAGATAACAATGTAGTTGTGTGAGGTGGGATTATGCAGATAACATCGCCAGATCTGGATACGGCAGCAAATATTCTAAAACTGCTGGGGGATAAAACCCGGCTTGCTATCGTGAAGATTGTTTCCGAACAGGAATGCTGTGTTTGTGAGTTTGTTGATTTATTTCAAATGACACAGCCGGCAATCAGCCAGCACTTGAGAAAATTAAAAGATGCAGGTTTGGTCAGTGAAACCAGGAGAGGACAATGGATATTTTATTCACTAAACAAAACCTGCCCGTATCTTACTTTTATTCAGACTGTAATTGAACAAATTCCAAGTCAGACATTCAAGTTAGAGGAATTAGAAGCACAGGGGAAAAGAATCTGCTGTGACTAACAAGGAGGATCAAAGACAGTGGTTTCTGTTGTTTTAGCAAGTCTCATCTTTCTGATCACCCTGACGCTTGTCATTTGGCAGCCGAAAGGAATCGGGATAGGATGGACTGCCTGCGGTGGAGCTATACTTGCTCTTATTGCTGGCGTTGTTGACTTCCAGGATGTAGTCGACGTCACTCAAATCGTATGGAATGCAACACTTGCTTTCATCGCGATTATTATTATTTCTTTAATTTTAGACGAAATTGGTTTCTTTGAATGGGCAGCCCTTCATATGGCGAGAGCTGCCAAAGGAAACGGAGTCAAAATGTTCGTATACGCAAGTATTCTCGGAGCACTTGTCGCTGCATTATTTGCAAACGACGGTGCTGCTCTTATCCTGACCCCGATCGTGCTTGCAATGGTCCGAAACCTGAAACTGGAAGACAAGTTTATATTTCCGTTCATCATGGCCAGCGGATTTATCGCGGACACGACCTCATTGCCATTAGTGGTGAGTAACCTAGTAAACATCGTGTCCGCAGACTTTTTTGGAATCGGATTTGCAGAATATGCTTCAAGAATGATTGTTCCGAATATTTTCTCGCTGGCGGCTAGCATCCTGGTCCTTTATTTTTATTTCCGAAAAAGCATTCCGAGACAATATGAATGGGCTCAGTTGAAAAAGCCGGCGAAAGCTATCCGGGATCTTAAGATGTTTCGGCTATCCTGGATTGTATTAGCCATTCTTCTTGTGGGATATTTTATAAGTGAGGCTATAAATATTCCTGTTTCGTTTATTGCAGGAATCGCAGCTGTGTTTTTCTTATTCATGGCCAGAGGCAGTAAGGCCGTTCATACAGGTGCTGTTGTGAAAGGAGCACCCTGGGCGATTGTGTTTTTCTCCATTGGTATGTATGTGGTCGTTTATAGCTTAAGGAATGTGGGACTAACAGACATACTGGCTGATGTCATACAAGCGGCAGCCAATCAGGGGTTATTTGCAGGTACCATCTCGATGGGCTTCATTGCAGCCATTCTTTCATCCATCATGAATAATTTGCCCACTGTCATGATAGATGCCCTGGCAATTGCTGAAACAAATACGGCTGGTGTTATAAAGGAAGGACTCATCTACGCGAATGTGATTGGCTCTGACTTAGGGCCTAAAATCACCCCAATCGGTTCACTCGCGACCCTTTTATGGCTACATGTGCTGTCACAAAAGGGGGTCAAGATATCGTGGGGAGCTTACTTTAAAACAGGTATCATACTAACCATTCCTACCTTATTCTTAACGCTTGCTGGACTGTATATTTGGCTATTGATCATCCATTAATATAAATACGCAAAGAAGGAGCCATTCATCATGCCGAAAAAAACCATATATTTCTTATGTACAGGTAACTCCTGCCGCAGCCAGATGGCTGAAGGCTGGGCAAAAAAATATCTAGGTCCTGAGTGGGTAGTTAAAAGTGCAGGGCTTGAAGCACACGGATTAAACCCAAACGCCGTTAAAGCAATGAAAGAAGCAGGCATTGATATCTCTAATCAAACATCCGATGTGATAGATCCGGAGATTTTAAATAACGCTGAATTAGCTGTCACTTTATGTGGACACGCCGCAGACCATTGCCCGGTTACACCACCTTATGTAAGACGTGAGCATTGGGGGTTTGATGATCCTGCCAAAGCAGAAGGTACAGATGAAGAAAAATGGGCATTCTTCCAACGAGTAAGAGATGAAATTGGGGAGCGCATTAAAACGTTTGCGGCAAAGGGCAAGTAATGATACAAAATATATTAAGATCATAAAAAACAGTGAAAGGATGATGAAACATTGCAGATTACAGATCATGCTCGTGACGTATTGAATCAAATGTTCGAAAAACACAATGCGAAAAACATTCGTGTTTATTTTGCAGGCTATGGCTGAGGACAGCCTAGAGTAGGACTGGCTCTGGATGAGCCAGAAAAGGATGATGTCACCGAGAGAATCAATGGAGTACTTGTTGCAATCGACCCCAAAATCCAGCCTAAAACAGAATCCCTTATTCTTGATTTGGCCGGAGATAAGTCAGGCCTTGTATTGTTGGGGAATACGGGTAATTGCTGCTAAATAAAAGATGGTGTCCAAAGAAGTATAACTTTTAGGACACCATCTTTTTTTACATGAAAACAAGAAAATTCTTAGTCATCCTAATAAATCGTAGGAGGAAGCTTAATTTATGAGATGTAATTAGAATCCTCATACCTTAGACCCTGAATAAAAGTACATTCTGCTGACAAAGAGCATAAGATAATCTTAAAAATCCTTGAAAGGGATGAAATACATGTACTATGCTCCTGATGTATATCCATCTTATCAATATCGAAATCCTTATTACGTTAATATGCCAATGTACAACTATATAACACATCCTGATTACTGGGCAGTTGTCAATCATGCTGGCCAATCCGAACCTTCTCAGTCATTAATGGGACGAAATAGAATAGTCGATTATGGGAAGAATCCATTTGTAATAAATATCAATGAGGCGTCTAAACGAAATGATACCTACCGTACCGCTTTGTGGACAGGAAATCATTTACAGGTTACATTGATGAGTCTTAAAGCTGGCGAAGATATCGGCTTAGAAATTCACCCTAACGTTGATCAGTTCTTACGGATTGAACAAGGCCAAGGGATTGTGCAGATGGGCAAGAGAAAAGATCGTTTAAATTTCATGAGAAAAGTTTATGATGATTCTGCCATTATGATACCCGCTGGAACTTGGCATAATGTAACGAATACAGGTAATGTCCCCATGAAGCTTTATTCGATATATGCTCCTCCACAGCATCCGGCGGGGACGGTCCATAGAACAAAAGCAGATGCAATGGCTGCAGAGAGAAGACGATTTTAAACGAATAAAAGTACTATGAAATATGTGGTTCAGTTGTCTAAACAACTGATCAGCGCTTCATGTATCTAAACAGTGTTCTCAGCTATCAGGGCAAGGCGGGCATCGAAATATATATAGGAGAGGAACTGTTGATGAATGAGTCAGCAGTTCTTTAGTTTACCCATAGAAAAGGAACGTAACTTTGGTGGGTTTGCTATATTACGAACTGATCATTAAAACAAAATAGAGTCAGCAAATTTCCAATGTTTACTTGATGTAGGAAGTAAGTTTGACAAGAGAACGGAGATAGAAGATTGAATGACCTCCCCAGATCCCGCAGGCATAACCTCACTATCAGGTTATGCCTTTGGTTATCTTGTGAATATAAGTGCTGGGATGTAAAAGAGGGTGTTTGAAAAACTCTTTTTCGTTAGTGATTTTGTTAGAAACAGAGAGATCAAAATCAATAATCTTCCTCATTTTCTGGGCAAAGGATTTTCCTTTGATAAGAACACCCAGCTCAAAGTCATGGCAGGCACTTCTTTCATTGATATTATATGAACCGTGGAACACGCAATTTGACCGCTTATCATAAGCGATCTTCCAGTGGGAAAAACGCCCCGTTTCGCTGTAATCGTAGAAAGACACCCCTTTTAAAAATGGTTGGTACATATTGCTGCGCACCGCGGTCCGGTTGGTTAAAAGATCATTTACATAAAGCGGGTTGCATATGGCAATGTGCCGTGACTGCTCTTTGCTTATATTCTGCAGCTGATCCCAAAAGGACTGGTCAATAAGATATGGATTTATGATAATGGTTTCATCCGCAGCATATTTGATCAAGGATAAATAATAATCTTGGATTAAATTGACTGGATTGCCGGGGAAACTGCTAAAAATTGTGCACTCTTCACTGCCGAAATTTCGGTTGATGTCCGGAAAATAAAAGGCATCAGACGGATTGAATACATCGCCTCCAAGCACAGTCCATTGTACGGAAAATATTTCATTCAATGAGAAGGAGGCGGCTCCTCTGATGCGGAAGCAGCCATCATGCCATTGTTCCTTCTTTCCAGGGATACCTTGATTCACGGAGTCAGCCTGTACTTTGCGTGCACCTTCAGCAGCCGTTTCATACATATATTGATCACCGATATTCAAGCTTCCCATGACAGCAGTGATTCCATCAATGACCATAAATTTCCGATGATTGATGACATTTAAGTCAATTGTGGTTTCCTCCTGAACATAATCCTGTATGGAGAGTGCGCTTTCTGGCACCCCTTTTGATGCAAGCTCTGCCCTTTTTCCTGGCCAGTCTTTTTTGTCATAACACGTATGAAAAGTATCAACGATTTTACACCCGGCTGCCTCTAACCGTTCAGCTATTTTCTCAAATCTCCCCACTGCCAGACTTTTATCATAACCAATCGCTGTGACTCCATAATCAACCATCAGCCTGACAATAACCCCTCTTTCTATAGCATGAATAAGAGCTTCAGCCACTTGGTTACCTGATTTATCATTAAAAAATAACATAACAGACAAATGAATGTAGCGTTCAGCTTTATTGATCTCATCTATAAATACACGGAGGCAGTCAGGACCATTTACATAAGCATCTACCTCATTGTTAGATGTTGTTTTAGGAGTCAAAACGTTTAACTTATTTAGATTCAGTCCTTTTAATAAATAAGCCAGATGTTCCAGCCTACCGAGGTTCATCCCTGGGAGGTTTATAAGCTGCAGATGTGAAGTAAAAACACCGCCTAAAAACTGACGATACTTTGCCGCTTCATTAAATGGGATACATCTGTCCAAAAGCTTAACTGCTTCGTCACATCTTTCTACTACCTCTAACAGCGGCCCTTTTGATAGGTAGTAGTTTATAAAGTTGACCATATTAGACTTCAGGGTATTCGTCCAATTGTTTACAGATATCTTCATCATGCATCCTCTTTCCATAGGTGTTATTTATCCATATAAATACCCGTTGTTTCGTGTTTCTTAACTAGCTATCTGAGGGAAAGGCTATAAAATCTCTTTGAAATACAGAAACAATTAAATTCGTTGCTAGAGAAAACAATACCATTTCATACGAGATTTGAAAGGGCTGCTTAACGCGCTGGCATATGAGGAACGAAATTGTTATAATTCCTAAGTCTGAAAAAAATTGTAAGTAAGCATCAGATTAAATTTTGAAAAAAATCTCTTATGTGGTAAGAGCCCCATTAGTATCTGGGAAACGAAAGGAGAATACCTATGGCTATTGTTGATTTTACGATTATCCCGGTAGGTACGGAGACTACAAGTGTCAGTAAATATGTCGCTGATATTCAACATTTATTAACACGATATCAAACGGAAGAAAAAATTAAGTTTCAGCTAACTCCGATGAGCACTATTATTGAAGGCGATTTAGAGGACATATTTAAAATCATAAGTGAAATTCATGAAGAAGTATTTAACAAAGGGACAATGAGGATCGCAACAAACATCCGGATAGATGACAGAAGAGATAAAAAGTCGTCTATGGAAAGTAAATTAAAGAGGGTTAGAGATAAAATGTAAAGATAGGTATACCTTTTTCGGCTGTCGATAATGGAATTAGCTAAACTAACTTAACCAGCATATATCCGTAATGCTGCCCCACTGTTCCTTGAGATAAGGAGTAGTGGGTTTTTTTTGGTATATGGGTTTGCCTATCCATTATTTCCTCCGTTCCTATAAGCTCTTATCAGTATTATTTATTTGTATTTTAAGTATGGCTTGAATCATAGTTGTAAATTTATTTACAAGAAATTCAAAGAAGCTCGAAAGAAAATATGTGAAGTTTACAAATCATTAACAGCACATTCATATTTATATTTTAAGATATTAATAGATTTGAAATTATTTTATTTTCAGGGAGGTAAACCCTTTGAATTTTAAAAAGAGAATATTACCAGTAGCAGTTCTTTCTACTGTAGCGTTAGGTTCATTGTTTGGCTCATTCTCAAACGATGGTGCCCTTGCTAAAGAGAAAAAAGAAAACAATGCAGAAATTAAGAATGTTATTTTCTTAATTGGGGATGGCATGGGTGTTTCTTATACATCAGCATACCGTTACATGAAAGATAACCCGCAAACAAAAGAAGTTGAGAAAACAGAATTTGATAAATATCTGGTTGGTCAGCAAAAGACGTATCCCGAAGATCCGCACCAGAACGTTACTGACTCCGCATCAGCTGCTACAGCGATGTCCGCAGGAGTTAAAACATATAATGCTGCAATTGGAGTAGACAATGACGGTTCTAGAGTCAAAACCGTTCTTGAAGCGGCTAAAGAAAACGGGAAATCAACTGGACTTGTTGCTACTTCCGAAATCACACACGCAACACCATCATCTTATGGAGCGCATGATGTGAACCGCAAGAATATGAACGCGATTGCTGATGATTATTACGATGAAATGATTAAAGGCGGGCATAAAATTGATGTTATGCTTGGCGGCGGCTTAAGCAATTTCGTTCGTGAAGACCGTGATTTGACAAAGGAATTTAAAAAAGACGGTTATTCTTATGTAACGAATAAAGAAGAAATGTTAAAAGACACAAACTCACGTACATTAGGCCTTTTCGCCCCTGGCGGTATGCCTAAAATGATTGACCGTGAAGATTCTATGCCATCACTTAAAGATATGACAAACACTGCTTTGAAAAAATTAGGCAAAGATAAAGATGGCTTCTTCCTTATGGTCGAAGGAAGCCAAATTGACTGGGCTGGACATGATAATGATATCGTAGCAGCCATGAGTGAAATGCAAGATTTCGAGAATGCTTATAAGGCAGCGATCGAGTTTGCCAAAAAAGACAAGCATACGCTGGTTATCGCAACAGCAGACCACTCTACCGGCGGATACTCAATTGGTGCAAGAGGAGATTACAACTGGCATGGAGCTCCGATTGCTGCTGCAAAACGCACACCAGACTTTATGGCGGAGCAAATTGCTAAAGGTGCCGATGTAGAGCAGACACTTAAATCTTACAGCGGGCTTGAATTAAAACCAGAAGAACTTGAATCTGTTAAAAAAGCAGCTGAATCTAAAAAAGTATTAGATATTGATAATGCAATTGAAGGAATTTATGATACTCGTTCCGTTACTGGCTGGACTACTGGCGGCCACACAGGTGAAGATGTAAACGTATATGCTTATGGGCCTGGCAGCGACATGTTTGCCGGCAATATTGAAAACACCGATCAGGCAAAAAATATCTTTAATATTCTTAAAAAACGTAAATAATTTCAGGTGAAAATTAAAATATCCCGTTGGGCATTCTGTTCAACGGGATAGCTTTTTAATATTTGTACGGAATGGCTCTCAATTTACTTCAAAGATAGAAGGGGATATTCATGAAAAAATTCATTCCACTGTTACTAATATCCGCATTATTATCTGCTTGCAGCAGCGATCAGACTTCTGAACCTTCCTCAGCCAAAGCAAAAGAACAACAGGAACAAAAAGCAGAGCAGGCACCCTCCAAAGAAAAGAACAGGGCTAAATCTTTGTCTGATATCTATGTACCCAATCCACAAGTATCAGATGACACCAAGCTGCTGAAGGTTGGGCAGACATTAGAAGATGAAAAAGGGACAGTCACCTTAAAAGGTATAAATTCTCTTAACAAAACATTAAATATTGGTTCTGTTGAAATGAAAATTAAACATGTAAAGCTCATTCATAATAAGCCAACCTACTCTTTGATGGATTATTTCCACCCTTATACGGAAAACTATGAGGACTTTCATTTTGTAAAGGTTGAAGTTGAACTCGTTAATAAAACAGACCAGACCCTTCATTTTGGACCAGTTGCGCATATTAAAACAAGCAATGGCGAAGAAAAAGCCTTCGAAGATGATTTCTATATTGAATATTTAGGCGGTGAAATAGAACCTAAAGGGTCAAAGCAGGGCGCACTTGGGTTCATTGTGGAGAAGTCTGCTCCATCCATTAAATGGATAGATATCACAACTAGTGATGTACTTGATGAAAAACAAAAAACAATCAATAAGGCTAAAAATATCAGAATCGATTTAAATTAAGAGTGTAACTGGAAAGACCCTTCAATCAATCGTGATTGAAGGATCTTTTTTAGGTACCTGCAAGTCGTTAGAACACGGTTGGCCAATGCCAGCCGGATTACTTTCCTCGACCATTTAGAGTAAAAAAGCATTCCAGTTTCATAAGTTCTTCAGGAAGTGAAGGGAATATTGGTTTCATAAACAGAAGGATGCTTACTTTAAATGAAAAAACAATTTGGTACATTATCCTATAAAGGCGTTTATCGCTGAATTAAATAGAAAAAATGGGCGGAGTGGTTCGGCCCATTCAGTATTTTTATAGGTTTTTCATCAATTGTATTTCATCAAATGCCTGCTGAAGGTTGGCCTTTGTCTTAATATCGGTTAATTTTAATCCGAGGCTTACCATAGTTTGTGCTACCTCAGGACGAATACCGGTGATAATGGTCTTAACACCCGTTAATGAGAGAGCATCAATGACTTTAAACAGCTGATCCGCTACCATGGTATCCACAATTAATACACCGGACACATCAATAATAAGATGAGATAATTTGAGTTCTCCAGATCGGTTCAGCGTTGTTTCCATTAATAGATGCGCTCGGTCTGTATCCAGGTTGCCGATTAATGGAAGAACTCCGACTCCTTTAGTTAATGGTACAACAGGTACCGACAGTTCCATAAAAGCATTTTTGGCGTTTTCCAGTGTTTTTTGGTGATATTCCACATATGTAAGGCTGAAACAGTACACAGCCCAATCTAAAAGGGGATCAATGATATGTATCACTTCAAAAATGGTTGATGCCGACATGTTGCGGGCTGTGGCTTCTTTCTCAATGGCTTTCCAAATATACGTACGATAAAAGCCCGTATCTTTTAGGGCCTCGTCCAGCGGTGCTCCAAGCTTGTAAAAGTACTCTCCTGTTTCCTTCCCCCATTGGAATATCTTTTCATGAGCTTTCTTCTTGTCCACATGGTCGACCAAAGCCTCACCGAATAAACTGATAAAGTTAGCCCGAATGTCTAAAATATGTGCTTCTATTTGCTGAAACTCTCTCTTTTCAGCTTCGGACATGGACAGGTCAGATAATCTGTCCTTATGAATGGTTTGAGCGATCTCGTATTTCTTCTCTAAGATCAATTCTCCTAGTAATTGCAACTCGTTATTCAAAGTAGTACCTCCAAACCCAGCTAGATGGATTAATATAAATAGGTTATCCCACCCTATATAATATAGTCAGTCTGTCATATAATCAAAATAAAAGCAGTCTTAACCAATTTGGGTTATCATGCGTTTGTTTAGATGTATGGCAAACTGGGTGGCCTCGATGAACCTGACAGGTTCCTTTAATTTATGCAGGCCTGGTAACTGTGAGGGTTAAGCATAATTACGCATGGGTATCATACGACTTGATAGCAAAACTACTCGATGATAAGTAAACTTGATGGTAACCATTACCGGTTTATGGTAAGCCCCACTACTGCACGATTGCATATCTGTGATAAGCTGAACAAGTCGATGATAAGCTGATAAGCATAATCCCTTGATGATCAAATCACTACTAGGTGATAAGTTAAGCAAAACAAGTCTTTGATAAGCATACCGCCTTGAATAGTAAATCAATGATAAGCATCTTGACTAAAACATAATTACTCGGTGATAAGTTAACAAAACAAGTCGATGATAAGCATATCGCCTTGAAGATAAGCATAACCACTCAATGGTAAGCATATCGTTAATAAGTTAAGCATAGATCATTGGCAGATAATCATAAGCTACGGAAACATAAGCATAAACTTCCAAAACATAAGCATAAAACCCCGAAACATAAGCATATAACCCAAAAATAGAAGCATAAACTTCCAAGACATCAACAGGATTCTCTGAAATTTCACCAATTTAAGCGGATCAACCTTCTATATTTCTAACTTCATAAAAACTCTACTAAGAAATGCTCCCCTATAAGCCATTTTAAGCAAAAATTGAGTGAAAACATCATATATTCTGCTCATGCCTGCATGGACCAGACACCCCCGGCTGTCCGGCATGAACTGGCTTGATCCGAACCTCTGCTGTTCTATTAACGTTACCCATATTGTAGGGCTAAGAATCCACACAAACGGGCTAAATTTTCCTTTGGGGTTATAAGGAAAGTTTAGATTATCAGAAATGGGCTAATTAAAATATAGAGAATAAAATCCACGTGATTAAAAGGAGGGTTTTTCATGTCACACGAAAAATATCAATCGCTCATTCAGGCTCTACATGATTGTATGGCTGCCTGCAATCACTGTTTTGATGCCTGCCTCATGGAGGATCATGTTGAAGTGATGAGAGAATGTATCCGCTTGGACCGGGAGTGTGCGGATTACTGTGCTTATTTTGAACAAGCGTTAAGTAAGGGTACACCTTTTGTTTCAGAGCTAGCTAATGTTTGTGCTACCATTTGTGAAGCCTGCGGAAATGAGTGCAAGCGGCATGAGCATGATCACTGCCAAAGATGTGCGGAGGCTTGCTTTGCATGCGCGGATCAATGCAGAAATTTAGTTGCCTAAAATCCGCGGATTTTAGACCATCCATTAGAAAAGACGTTATCTTTTTGGATAACGTCTTTTCTATCTATAAGCATCACTGTGTGCCATTCTCCAATTTTATGAGCGCAAGTGGTTTGTGGTTGATTAATTATTACCCGATTTACAATAATGTTAAACCACTTGATTAATTTTTTTTTATGTTCATATTTCCGGCCTTGAAAAATTTAGTTATAAAGCCAATGGTAAGAGCAGAATACTGGGTAAAGGGATCTTTCAGTTTTTAAAATTTTAAACCCAGTTAACCTTTAGAGGCTGTAGAGTTGATTTATCGGGCACTCGGGGTTTCCTTATCCCATTCGGATTTGTGGTCTTCCTTGACCCGGCTCCTAAGAGCCTCGCGCCTTCTGAAACAATCTACATAGCGGATTGACAGTAACACTTTAGAGCAAAAAATAATTCAAACGCTTCACATAGGGGTGGGGGGTATAGTATGATGTTGTCAAGGAGGCGGCTATATGGATAAAAATTCAAACCATGATCACTGTGCAAATCCTTCTGAAGAAAGAAAAAGTCATCATTCCAATGATGTTAAAAAGAATTTAGTTACGAGGTTGAACCGGATTGAAGGACAAATCCGCGGAATAAAAGGTATGATTGAAAAAGATACTTATTGTGATGATGTGATCACTCAAATAGCCTCTACCCAGTCTGCTTTGAATAGTGTAGCGAAAATCCTGCTGGAAGGCCATTTAAAAAGCTGCATTGTGGATCGAATTAATGCCGGTGACTCTGAGGCTGTAGATGAAGTGTTAATAACGATAGAAAAATTAATGAAGAAATAAAAAGGAGAGATAAACCATGGAAAAAACGCTGTTAAAAGTTCAGGGCATGTCTTGTAATCATTGTGTAAAGGCTATTGAAGGCAGTGTCGGAGAATTATCCGGTGTAGAACGTGTGTTAGTTGATTTAAATGAAGGCGAAGTAGCTGTAGAATATAACCCTGAACAGGTAACAATTGATAAAATAAAAGAAACTATTGATGACCAGGGGTATGATGTTGAATAGTTATTAAAAGGCTGTTTTCGCAAACTTTGTTGTTTTTGAACATGGGGGTTGATTGGAACGTGAGGATGCTCGCTTTCCGCGGGGCGGGCGCTGAGCCTCCTCGGCTTCGCCTGTGGGGTCTCACCTAATAGAAAAGCGGAAGTGCCTTGTTCAGACCCGACAAGCATAAGACAAGCGGGCCGTGGAAAGCGGTTTTCCTTTCCATGGACCGATTGGCTTATGACTCGAGGGTCTAGGCGCTGGAGCCGGACATTGCCCGCTGCTCCCGCAGGAGTCTCGCACCTTACGTCCAATCAACCTGTTTAACAATAGGGTAGGTTCACCGAACTACTAAAAAACAACAATCTTTTAGAAAAGAGCCTATTAAAAAAATAACGTGCTCGGGGGAGCACGTTATCTTTGACAAATAAATATACCCCCTACCCCTATGAGAGGTGATGGTTATGAGCAGTGAGGTTAAAGAAGCGAATTATCAGATTGCGGGTATGACATGTGCAGCATGTGCCAGCAGAATCGAGAAAGGGCTCAAGAAGATAGAGGGAGTGAAGGATGCCAATGTTAATTTAGCTTTGGAAACATCAAAGATTACTTATGACCCCGAGGTTGTCTCAGAAGAGGACTTTCAAAACAAAATAGAAGGACTTGGATATAGTGTAGTAACCGAAAAGAAGGAATTTGATATAACAGGCATGACATGTGCCGCGTGTTCAGCAAGGATCGAAAAGTCGTTGAACAAATTAGAAGGTATTAATAAAGCCAGTGTGAATTTGGCTTTAGAAAGGGCCACGGTAGAATTCAATCCTTCACTTATCAATACGGGGGATATCATTAAGCGTGTGCAAAAGCTTGGTTATCATGCAATTCCAAAGGAAGAAAAAGCGGAGGTTGATTATCGGGCAAAGGAAATTAAGAAGCAGCAGACGAAGTTTGTTGTTTCCGCTATTTTGACTCTGCCATTACTATGGGCGATGGTCAGCCATTTTTCTTTCATGGATTTCATCTATCTGCCTGAAGCCCTGATGAATCCGTGGGTGCAGCTGGTTCTTGCTACACCTGTTCAATTTATCATCGGCTGGCAGTTTTATACAGGAGCTTATAAAGCTTTAAGAAACAAGAGTGCGAACATGGATGTTCTTGTCGCTCTCGGGACCTCAGCCGCGTACTTCTATAGTCTTTATCAGGCTTTAGAGTCTATCGGTTCCCATGCCCATATGACTGAACTGTATTTTGAGACCAGTGCGATTCTAATTACTTTGATTTTATTAGGAAAGCTGTTTGAGGCAAAGGCGAAAGGACGCTCCTCTGAAGCCATTAAGAAGCTGATGGGCCTGCAGGCTAAAACAGCAAGAGTGTTGAGGGATGGAACCGAAAGAGAGATATTGCTTGATGAAGTAGCGGTCGGGGATATTGTTTTTATCAAGCCTGGTGAAAAAGTTCCAGTGGATGGCGAAATTATAGATGGCCGTTCTGCTTTGGATGAATCTATGCTTACAGGGGAAAGTGTACCCGTTGATAAAAAGGCTGGCGATACCGTTATTGGTGCCACACTTAATAAAAATGGTTCTCTAAAAATTAAAGCGACACGAGTCGGAAGAGATACTGCCCTGTCCCAAATTATTAAAGTGGTCGAAGAGGCTCAAGGATCTAAGGCCCCTATTCAACGGCTGGCTGATCAGATATCCGGCATTTTTGTGCCGATAGTTGTAGGTACTGCCATTCTTATCTTCCTGATTTGGTTTATATGGATCCAACCGGGGGATATTGGCGAAGCCCTTGAAAAGTTAATAGCCGTGCTGGTTATCGCCTGCCCTTGTGCTCTCGGGCTTGCAACGCCAACTTCTATCATGGCCGGGTCTGGAAGAGCGGCGGAATTTGGAATTCTTTTTAAAGGCGGCGAACATCTGGAGGCAGCCCATCGAATTGATACAGTGATACTGGACAAAACCGGAACCGTCACTAAAGGGAACCCTCAATTAACAGATGTGATTGTACATGCAGGGGATGAAACCGAATTTTTATCGATGGTAGGATCGGCTGAAAATCAATCAGAGCATCCGCTCGCACAGGCAATAGTTCAAGGGATTAAGGAGCGAGGAATCACTTTTAAGGACGTTCAGGTGTTTGAGGCCATTCCCGGGTATGGTGTGAGGGCAGTGGTGGAACACCATATGATTTTAATCGGCACCCGCCGCCTGATGCAGCGCGAACATATTGACATTAGCGGGGCGGTGCCTGCAATGGAGAATCTCGAAAATGATGGCAAGACCGCCATGCTTGTTTCTATTAACGGCGAATATGCCGGGATGATTGCGGCTGCCGATACAATTAAAGAAACATCGAAAGAAGCCATTCAGCGTTTAAAAGATCTATGTCTGCATATGGTCATGATAACGGGGGATAATTCAAGAACTGCCGCATCGATCGGTAAAGAGGCAGGAATTGACTCGATCATTGCCGAAGTTCTGCCTGAGGGGAAAGCAGAGGAAGTGAAAAAGCTTCAGGCTGAAGGCAGGAAAGTCGCAATGGTAGGAGACGGTATTAATGACGCTCCTGCACTGGCGGCTGCCGATATAGGAATGGCACTGGGCACTGGTACGGATATAGCTATGGAGGCTGCTGACATCACGCTTATCAGCGGTGATTTAAACAATATCGCGGATGCTATTTTTATGAGTAAGAAAACGATACGGAATATCAGGCAAAATTTATTCTGGGCCTTCGCATATAATGTAATCGGAATCCCTATAGCCGCCATCGGACTGCTGGCTCCGTGGCTTGCTGGTGCCGCTATGGCGTTTAGTTCAGTCTCTGTAGTATTGAATGCATTAAGGCTTCAGAGAATAAAGCTTTAAATCTTGGTCTTCTTAAATGTAAGAGTACACATACTGGCATAACAGATCCGGATAGCTTTAGCTATCCGTTTTTTTATCAGTAAAAATAGAATTCTTTCACTCTATAGGAGCTAAGGAATCAATATAAAGAGTCTGGAGAAAAAAATCCTGATGCAGAGCGTTTACTATGAAAATGAAAAAATGTAAAACCGCTGTGTCGTAATGCTTTAGCAAGTTCCCAAAACGGTCCTTGGCTGATAATAAAGGAGGCATAGGACATCAGCCCAACATGTAAATACTTTTTAGCCCGCCAAGAGCATACATATAAATATCCATATGTCGGGAGGGGTAAGATGGACGTATTTGTCAGGCAGGGAGATACCCTTTGGTACTACAGTACCCTATTCAAGGTAAATACTCAGTTAATCATAGATTCAAATCCTGATAGTAATCCTGACAAGCTGGCTGCCGGACAGCGAATAAGAATACCGGGCTTTGTTTCTGTTTTATATACGATGAGGGCGGGGGATTCGTTATGGTCCATAGCCCAGAGCCGCAATCTGCCGCTGGATACCCTGTTTCTAGTGAATCTCCATATCAACCCGGTTTCACTCCGGCCGGGACAAACTCTTTTAGTGCCCTTAAGGATAACCTGGCGAATTGTGCAGCTTCCTGAAAATTATGATTATGAAACAATGATGGACCATATCACAAGGCTTCAGGGGATCTATCCTTTTTTACGGATGACATCCATTGGCCATACTGTGTTAGGAAGAGAAATTCCCGAATTGCTGCTCGGCTTTGGTGAAAAAAGGATTCATTATAATGCTTCCTTTCACGCTAATGAATGGATTACAACAGCTGTGGTAATGGCGTTCTTAAATGATTATCTGCTCGCACTTACTAACGGAACACCAATTAGGGAGATTGCTTTATTTCCGCTATATGAGCAAGCTTTATTATCCATTGTTCCGATGGTGAATCCGGATGGAGTGAATCTTGTTTTAAATGGACCGCCGGCAAGTGAGCCCTGGAGGAGCAAAACGATCGAATTAAACAATGACAGCCGAGACTTTTCAGGGTGGAAGGCTAATATTAGAGGAGTCGATCTTAATGATCAATTCCCGGCGAGGTGGGAATTAGAAAAAGCTAGAAATCCGGCACAGCCCGGGCCGCGGGATTATGCGGGAGAACGTCCATTAACAGAACCCGAAGCAATTGCCATGGCAGATCTGATTATTCGAAGGGACTATACACGTGTGCTGGCTTTTCATACTCAAGGGGAAGTTATTTATTGGGGATTTGAGAATTTAGAACCCCCGGAATCCGCCAAATACGTCAGGGAGTTGGGCAGAGTCAGCGGTTATGAACCGGTTCGTACGATAGAAAGTTATGCTGGTTACAAGGACTGGTTTATACAGGACTGGAGGAGGCCGGGCTTTACCATTGAGCTGGGCCGCGGTGTTAATCCTCTCCCTTTATCACAGTTTAATGAAATATATGAAGAGGCTCTGGGGATTTTTCTGGCAGGAATTTACTTATAGAGTAAAGCCAGGCGGAATTCTATGATGTCCTGCCATGGAAAACGGACTATTGCAGAAAAAATAAAATAAAAGAGCACACATTAATTGAAACTTTTTTGTTTTAGAAACGTATAGCTTTTCAAGAGACAAAATAGCAAAATTCTTAAATAGACGGGACGAACAAAATGGGATCTATCATTTTTGAAATAGGACAGTATATTTACAGTATTTATTATTGGATCATACTTATTTCCATCCTTGGGTCATGGTTTCCTCAATTCTACTCAACAAAGCTGGGAATATGGGTCAGAAAACTGGTTGACCCGTACTTAAATATCTTCAGGCGTTTTATCCCTCCTATTGGCATGCTGGACTTATCACCAATCGTCGCTTTAATTGCGTATCGATATATAGGCCAATTTGCACTGGAAGGTCTTCGCCAGGTAATCCAAATGATAGGAATTTAACAAAGAGGAGCAGCCATCTATTATGCTGCTCCTTTTTTTATTAAAGCTCTTTTCTAAAAAGATTGTTGTTTTTTAAATAAGTTCTGTGAACTAACACTATTGTTAAACAGGTTGATTGGAACGTAATGTGCGAGACTCCTGCGGGAGCAGCGGGTATTGTCCAGCTCCGGACTGACACCGCGGGTCTAGCCAATCGCCATTAAAAGGCAAAATCGGCCTTTTATTGCCGCTAGTCTTATGCCGGGCTAACGCACGAAGCACAGGATGTGCAAGCCAGGCGGGGCAACAGGACGTGGCGGTTGGAGCGTGGTAAGGGCGACTAAGCTTCTGTCTTCGCTATCGCTTGCCAATCAGCAAGTCTTCTTTATCAGGTGTCTGCTTTTTTTTAACGTTTTGCCTCTAATTAAAAAAGATCATCATTCAGCTTTTGGATGGATCTTTTCTTGAAAAGC
>NZ_PGUY01000098.1 GCF_002863585.1 Peribacillus deserti
TTTTGTTATTTTCTCATAGAGAAAATATCTGGCGTCTTGTTTCGTTCAGTTTTCAAAGAACAATCATTGATCAGTATTGGTCAGTCGCTCGTAAGCAACTTAATAATCATAACACATATCAATCATCTGGTCAACATCTTTTTTTGAAGAAGTTATGAACCAGAGTTACTCAGTCGCTTAAAGCAACTAAATAAATATAGCCTATTATCCACTTTACCGTCAACAACTTATTTAAAAGTGATTTTAATCGTAACTCTTAATGTATGTGTTGTGGAAGTGTAATATGTATATTATCACCATAGAATATGTCCGTCAATACAAATCAAATGATTTATTTAGGTAAAATACCCTAACAACACAAAGCAATCAGAAACACTTAAACCTCACTAGAGACAGGAGAAGAAAAAAAGATGAATTTTTATATAGCCTCGGGATTCAGTAACAAAGAAAATGTCCGTCATGTTGCTGCCCTGCTTCAAGAGAAGGGACATAGGCAGACATATGACTGGACCCAAAACGTGAGAGCCTCTACCTTGAATGATCTGAAGCGGATAGGCGAACTTGAAAAAACTGCTGTAATCGAATCAGATTTCTTCATTATATTATTACCGGCAGGAGTCGGAAGTCATATTGAAGCAGGAATCGCCCTTGGATTAGGGAAAAGGGTTTTTATATATTCTCCTTCCCAGGAACTTTTTAGCTTCGAAAAGACAAGCACCTTCTATTATATTGAAGGAGTCCAGAGATACACCGGTACTCTTGATTCATTTGTGCTGAGTGTACTAAGAGAATTAACGTAAAAAAAGGAAGACCTCTTAACGAAGGTCTTCCTTTTTTTTATAACGAAATAATATTTTCTTCTTTTAAAGTAACATTTCCCTGCTTTTTAATGGTAACTTTCTCGCCTTCTTTTAAGTTAGTGAAGATGATAGGAGTAATAATTGAAGCAGCATGTTCTCCTATATAATCTAGATCTACCTTAAGTAAAGGCTGTCCTTTTTTGACCTTATCACCTTGAGAGACGAGGGTTTCAAATCCTTTGCCTTCTAATTTTACTGTATCGATACCCACGTGGATTAAAATTTCTCTGCCGGCATCCGATTCGATTCCTATGGCATGCTTAGTTGGAAATAAGTTAACAATCGTTCCATCGACAGGTGACACGACGGTACCCTCTGTAGGCACAATCGCAAAACCATCCCCCATCATTTTTTCAGAAAACACTTGATCAGGAACTTCAGTGATCGGTTTTAGCTCACCTTGCAGCGGAGAAACAAAGACTTCCTCTCGATTTTGAATCACTGCAGGGTTCACATCTTCGATTTGCTTCTTGACTTCCTTTTGTGGTTCCGGAGCTTTTTCGGCAGCTCTTGGTCTTTTGCCAGTCATAATGTCTTTCATTTGACCTTTTATTGTTTCTGAACGCGGTCCAAAGATTGCCTGGATATTGTTTCCGACCTCCAGGACACCCGCAGCACCTAATTTTTTCAACCGGTCCTTATCTACTTGTTTTGCATCATTTACCGATACACGGAGGCGTGTAATACAAGCATCCAAATGAGAAATATTCCCCTGGCCGCCCATTGCATCAAGAATCTCCGATGCTAGTTCTCCACCGGGAGCAGCAGCCGCTTCTTCTTCCCCTTCCACATCCTCTTCACGACCTGGAGTCATTAGGTTGAATTTACGAATGGCAAAACGGAAACCAAAGTAGTAAATGACCGCAAACACTAATCCTACAGGAATTACGAGCCAGGCATTTGTCTGTGGATTAATGAGACCAAATAGAATATAGTCAATTAATCCACCGGAGAAGGTCATTCCTATTTTCACGTTTAATAATTGCATAACCATGAATGAAAGACCTGCAAAGACTGCATGAATTCCAAATAATACTGGAGCTACAAATAAGAATGAAAATTCAATTGGTTCAGTGATACCTGTTAAGAATGAAGTTAATGCAGCTGATCCCATGATTCCAGCTACCAGCTTCTTTTTCTCCGGACGAGCTTCTTTATATATCGCATAAGCTGCTGCTGGAAGACCAAACATCATGAACGGGTATTTACCTGTCATGAAGGTACCTGCAGTCAAATTCTGCACACCGTCTTTGATCTGCTCCATGAATATACGCTGATCACCGCGGACTGTATTTCCAGCTTCATTAACATAATGGCCAAACTCATACCAAAATGGAGAATAGAAAATATGATGCAGACCAAACGGGATTAAAGCACGCTCTATAACACCGAAGATAAAAGCAGAAATAGTTAGGTTTGCATTTACCATATTGTTCGAAAATGCGTTTAGCCCGTTTTGAACTGGTGGCCAGATTACAAGCATTATTAAACCAAGTACAACAGCACTTGCAGCCGTTACAATCGGAACGAATCTTTTCCCTGCAAAAAATCCTAAATAAGAAGGAAGTTCAATAGTGTAGAATTTATTGTACATGAAAGCAGCAATGATCCCTACAATGATACCTCCGAAAACACCCGTTTGAAGAGTGGGTATTCCCAGGACACTTGCATATTCCATATGTCCTTCAAGATCCTTCAATTCTATGCCAAGGACTGTACCCATCGTTTTGTTCATGATCAGGAAACCAACTATAGCCGCAAGTCCAGCTACACCTTCTCCTCCTGCCAAACCTACAGCGACACCTACCGCAAACAACAACGCCAGGTTATCAAATACGATTCCGCCCGCACCTTCCATTACAGAAGCGATCATAGTCACCACATCATTTTTTAAAAAGGGTGCAAGGTCGAGCAATACTGGATTTTGCAAAGCATTACCAAAAGCAAGCAAAATTCCGGCTGCTGGCAGAATAGCAACTGGGAGCATTAACGCTTTCCCTACTTTTTGCAGCACGCCAAATGCTTTCTTAAACATTTAACTTCCTCCTTCACATTTATCAACTCAATAAAACGTTTGCAAAAAACTGACAATAAAAAAAGGCATGAGTATAGAAACCAATAGAAATGCAGAGTACGGGTATACTTTACCCATAATTGCAGTTTTCTAATGCTTTTTTCTTTACTCATGCCTGATCGAATCAGTAACACGTTAGTTTCAATATTAAATTAAATCAATTATTCCTCTGAAGCCTCTGAAGATGCATAGTTAAGTATACAGCTTCTGCATCGAAGACCGGCTTTTTTAGAACATTTTGCATGATTTTAATGAGTTTCCATGCAAGATTGTAGCATACTGGATACTCTTCCTGCAAGAGTGTAGATATTTTTTCTGGCTCTTCCACCTTTTCTTCACGCAGAACACGTTCAATAGCAAAGCGTAAATGGCGTACTAATCTCATGTAATCCATACTCGCTTTATTAATCGACATATCAAACTGTTCCTCAACAACTGCAATTAAGGAAGCGATCAACTGGGAATGCTGGTTGATTTCAGAAACCTGTTTATTCGTTATGGCACTATGAATATGAAGAGTAATAAAGCCCGTTTCAGCTTCAGGCAATGAAACCCCCGTCCTGGCTTGAATAAGCTCTACCACCTCTTCGGCTATATCAAACTCTGATGGATACAGTGTTTTTGTTTCATCAAGAAAAGGATTTCTAATGTTTATTCCTTCGTTGATCCGATGAATGGTTGCTGTCAGATGGTCTGTCAGCCCTACATGGATATGTTCATTTAACTCTCCGCGGACTCTTCGCTTGATAAGATCAATAGCTTCAATAATTACTGATAAAATAGGTTCCTCTATTAATGGTAAAAGTTTTTTATAGTTTTCCTGTTCATTTTCATTTTTTAAAACGAACATTTTTTCCGCTGATTCAGCAGATATAACTTCCCCTTTTTTTCGGTTAAAGCCTATTCCTTTCCCGATCATAATCACTTCTTCATATCTGGGATGGCTGGCAATCAGTACATTATTATTTAATACCTTTTTTACTTCAATACTTATCATGTATATACCTCATTTAGTAGGACTACTATACATGTTAGCTAAAACCCATTATATAAATCAACATATCCGAAAAAAAACAGACTTTCAAGAAGCAGTAAAAGCTGAAAAACATTGGTTCTCCACAAGAAAAAACAGAAACCGGCAGCCGGCTTCTGTTTATATGGACCATTACACCAAGAAGATGAAATAACATAGGAAGATAACGAAAAGGAAATACATAAGCGGATGAACCTCTTTGGCTTTTCCTTTAATGATCATTGTGATCGGATAGAACACAAATCCAATGGCGATACCTGTAGCAATACTATAAGTGAATGGCATTGCAACAACTGTAAAGAACGCGGGAACAGCAATTTCAAAGCGGTCCCATTCAATATTTTTAAGTGATGCAACCATCAGCACACCGACAACAATAAGGGCTGGAGCTGTGACGGGCGCTGTGATAACGGATAATAACGGGAAAAAGAAGAGAGATAGAATAAACAATATAGCAACTACGACTGCCGAGAAACCGGATCTGGCACCTGCGGCAACCCCTGCAGTAGATTCTACATAGGATGTCGTCGGCGAAGTACCGAGTATTGCTCCCACCACGATAGACATTGAGTCTGCGAATAATCCTCTTCCAGCACGCGGCAGTTCGTCACCTTTCATAATCCCTGCCTGAGTTGCCACCGCAACAAGTGTCCCAGCTGTATCAAAGAATGCCACAAAAAGGAATGTTAAAATAACAACGAGCATTTGAAGTGTAAAAATACTTTCTCCCGGGCTTGCGAAGGCATCAAAAGCTGCGCCAAATGTCGGCTCAATACTTGGTACAGGGCCAATAACTTTGGTTGGTGCATCAATAAGGCCAAAAATCATCCCTACTACAGCAGTAATAACCATACCGATAAATACTGCCGCATTAACACCTCTGGTTAATAAGATAACCGTAATTAAAATCCCAAATACAGCAAGAAGAGTTGTACCTTTGGTAAGATCCCCGAGACCTATCAGTGTTGCATCATTATTTACGATAATACCCGCACTTTGAAATCCAATAAAAGCAATAAACAAGCCGATACCCGCTCCAACCGCATGTTTTAATTGAGCTGGAATCGCGTTAATAATTCTTTCACGAAAACCTGATAAAGATAGCAGCACGAAAATAATACCAGCGATCAAAACGCCTGTTAAAGCAGTCTGCCATGGGACACCATACGTGAGCACAACCGTAAAGGCAAAGAATGCATTGAGTCCCATTCCCGGCGCAAGTGCTATTGGGAATTTAGCAATAATCCCCATCATCAGCGATCCGATGGCAGCCGCTAGTGCAGTAGCGACAAATACGGCTCCTGAATCCATTCGTAAGTCCGCGGGAAAATCTTTTATGCTTCCTAAGGATAACGTTAGGGGATTAACGATCAGAATATAAGCCATTGATAAAAACGTTGTTAATCCGCCAATGATTTCTCTTCGATAATTTGTACCAAGCTGGTCAAATCCAAAAAACTTCCTCATGATAATTTTTCCCTCCAGGAGATTAGTCGTATGGAACGAAAAAAGCGCTCCGCCAGGTTACCGAACGGAGCGCGACTGCTTGATAAATTAAGAAAAAGGGTAGTAATATCCTCTTTCATCGTTTATCCCGTAGTCGAGCTGTTACGGCAGCTCGGTAGAAACTTTTGGGCCAATCCCCAATATTATACGACATAATTTGATAATTATTTTATTAGTACAAAGATAATTTTATCACAGAATCGTAAAACGTCAATAAAAAATACGAACAATTTCTTGTTCGCACTTTTTAAAGTTCGTATTTAGCTGATTTTTATTCCCATTCGATGGTTGCAGGCGGTTTGCTTGTAATATCGTAGACTACCCGGTTCACATGAGCCACTTCATTGACGATACGGGTTGATATCAATTCCAGTACATCCCATGGTATGCGGGCCCAGTCGGACGTCATGCCGTCAATCGACGTCACCGCTCTGATTCCGATTGTGTAATCATATGTCCGGGCATCCCCCATAACCCCGACACTTCTTATATCAGGAAGAACGGTAAAGTACTGCCAGATTTCCCGGTCAAGACCGGCTTTTCTGATTTCTTCGCGAAGAATTGCATCTGATTCGCGGACAATCTCAAGCTTGTCCTCGGAGATTTCACCAAGAACACGGATTCCAAGACCCGGGCCTGGGAATGGCTGCCTCCAAACGATTTCATCCGGGATGCCTAATTCAGTACCTAGAGCACGTACCTCGTCCTTGAATAAGGTATTTAACGGTTCGATTAGTTTAAATTGCATATCTTCCGGAAGGCCGCCCACGTTATGATGCGATTTTATGGTTTGGGCAGTTGCCGTTCCGCTTTCGATAATATCTGTATAAAGCGTGCCTTGAGCAAGGAAATCTATCCCACTAAGCTTGGCTGCCTCATCATCGAATACATAGATAAACTCATTTCCGATGATTTTACGCTTCTGTTCAGGATCTGACACACCTTTTAGCTTGTTTAAGAAACGTTCCTGGGCATCCACTTTAATAACATTCATATTGAAGCCTTCACTGAAGGTTTTCATAACTCCCTCAGCTTCATCCTTACGTAGTAAACCGTGGTCGACAAAAATACAAGTTAACTGGTCCCCGATGGCCTTATGTATCAATACGGCTACTACAGAAGAATCAACCCCGCCGCTTAATGCACAAAGCACGTTCCGGTTTCCGACTTCCTGGCGGATTTTTTCCATTTCTATCTCGATGAAATTTTCCATGGACCAATTTCCTGCACAATCACATACACCGAACACAAAGTTTCTCAGCAGCTCATTTCCGTAAACAGAATGGCGGACTTCAGGGTGGAATTGGACAGCGTATAATTTACGTGATTCATCGCTCATCGCTGAAATCGGGCAGGATACATTTGTTCCGTCAATATTAAAACCTGCCGGCGCCTCTACCACAAGGTCTCCATGACTCATCCAGACAAGCTGTTCTTCAGGCAGACCCTGAAAAAGCTTCGTGCTGTTTGTTACGTTAAGAGTGGCCTTGCCATATTCACGGTTCTTTGCAGGCTCAACACTGCCTCCAAAGTGGACTGTCATAAGCTGCATACCATAACAAATCCCTAAAATAGGAAGGCCTAGATCAAAGATCCGTTCATCGCAGCGGAATGAATTCTCATCATATACACTGTTTGGCCCGCCGGATAAAATTATGCCCTTCGGATTTAACTTCATGAGTTCTTCTGCTGTGATGGTATGAGGATGCAGCTCACTATAAACGCCAAACTCCCGGATGCGTCGTGTAATAAGCTGATTATACTGGCTACCAAAATCCAGTACGACAATCATTTCTTGATTTTGCAATTCAGATTTTCCTGGCACTGCGGTCACCTCTATTGATGTATTTTTCGTTTTGCTGGATCAGGAGAGTCAAAAAGTCCCCTTTTATTCGTATGAATACAAAGAAGACTGGAACTCTGTCCACCCAAGTAAGTGTTTGTCACTACCTTAGGTTTTGATTTGCATGCAGAAATTAAACTTTCTTTTGCAAAGACAGAATTCCAGTCTTTCTATTTATCTGTCTTCATAGTCAAATCATTTACGGTGATTTGGTAGATACTTTCGAACCATATTTTCGAGGATATATGAAGCAATCCATATTGAATTATACCCGCTTATTTTATCAACTATTTTTAAAAAAGGTCAAGCTATTGTTTTATGCATGAGTCTTTCCCACATTTGGTGGACCTCCTGCCAGTCTGCATTCCTTGAATGACCTTTATAAATCATTTGTTCATATACACCCGTAAGCCTGATCATGTCCATTGTATGAAAAAAGGAATCAACATAATTTGCATATTCACGGAGTGTCTGTCCCTCGGGACGCTTCAATCCGTATCGATCAAGCTCTTTTAACAGTACTGGATATGATTTTAAGAAATGGCTTTCTGGAGTTTTATTTCTATATAGCAAAAGCCAGACCCGCGGCATCCATTTACCGCGCGTTAGGTAGATTCCCCAGGCTGCAAGACATAGGGCAATCAAAATCCCTATATTCCATGCTTTATGATTTTCCCAGGTTTCCTTTAGCATTTCCAGGATTCCTGAATCTGAAGCAGATACAGATTTCTTAGCGGTATTCTGTTCAGGCTTGACCGGTTCAGCTCTTTTTTGTTCCTCTTGGGGTGCCGAAGCCTGGACACTATTTCCGCCGGTGGCAGGATATTGAAACCGCGCGGAATTGGTAAATCCCTTGGTTGGCTCAAAAGGAACCCATCCTGTTCCCGGAAAGTAAACTTCAACCCAGGAATGGGCATTATTATTTGTAATTTCATAGATATTTTGATTGTCTTCAGAGCGGACATATTCTCCGTCTGAATATCCCTTAGTCCACCGGGACGGAATCCCTAATGATCTCAGCAGGACCACCATGGAAGTCGAATAATTATCACAATACCCCACTTTTGTATCGAATAAGAACTGGTCCACATAGTCTTGATTTTCCGCTGGATATGGAACATTTGTCTGATCATAGACAAACTCTTCCCTATCAAAGTAATCCTCTATCGCTTTAGCCTGATCGAATGAATTATCTTTACCAGCCGTTATTTCTGAAGCCAGGTCTTTAACCCGCTGTGGTACGGTAGTCGGAAGCTGGGTATATAAATCTAGTTCCTGCGGGGTCAACCGGATTTCAGTAGAACTGAGTGGGTCTTCCGCTTTTCTTAGCTGGCTTACATCATAGCGGGGCTGTTCATATTCAATCGAAAATTCGCTGAGTTGGACAGAGGTTTGATCATCCATATAAGATTGGATTTTCTCCTTATTGGCATCAAAGTCAAAATATCTGGCCTTATCCGCCGTTATTTTTGTAACCCCCAGTGGTTCCGGATAGGGGATATGCTTATATCTTCTGTTTACAGTGACTGTTGCTTTAAACTCACTTTTCTTTTTATTAGGCAGCGAGAAAAAGTACAGCTTTTCATCTTCAGGAAGCCGTATAATGGAATCGTTCGCAAGATTGGCAACTTCCCAGCCCTTGCCGGTATAGAAATTCTTATTTTCTACCTTCCAATAGTGCCGGACCGAGGATTTTGCCTGAAACACGACGGTACTATCTGATTGAAAGGCCCCTCCAAGTTTGTCGTCATTCTCTCCGTAGCCGACAGTGCTCACCGTTCCCTGTCCCGAAACTTTATCAGAGTAAGATTTGATAAAAGGAACTGGGTCAGGCCATATCGGATCTTCTTTCGGGCCGGAGAATCCCAAAAGGACGCTGCAGGCAATCAGCAGTCCCAGCGGCAGCATCCACCTTGTAACAGCACTGGATGAGTAGGTGATTTTTTCTGTATCAATAGTGCGATAATATGTCTGGATACCCAGGACTGCAAAGCCTATTACAATCAGCCTTATGATGGCAGAATCCGCATGATAGGCCGTAAAGGTGTCCAGCACAGTGATGTATATCACCGAAACCAGGAAAAAGAGAAGCATCTTCTTCCTTACAGCCAGCCAGTAGGAAATGAGGTACGTCATTAAACCCAATAAGAGAAAGAACAACAGTGTTTTAAAATCATTACTGAGTTCATACCATTGTCTGGTTAATAACAAATCCATGTTTATGACCATATTTTTAATGAATTTAATAATCCAGGACAGCCCTATCAAATGATCAGTCCGATAATAGAAATTATGGATGATCACGAGGATATAAACCGTTTTTATAGATAATCTCAGAATCAATGAAAGATTTAAAAATCTTAATAGAAGAGCCATTCCAATGAAAGTCACAAATATACCTAAATTCCCTGTATCGGTTAGTTCACCTAGCGGCTTGATCCACTCCAATAAAAGAAGGAAGCCTAAAAAATATAAAAGCAGATACCCCGATCTGGAACGCCTGGCCGAGTCTCCTCTCATTGTCCGCTCACCTCTTTGTTTCCATCTGTATAAGCCTGATCACTTAAATATCTTACAAGAATGCCGCACATTGCAGCCTGCTGCTGAACCTGTAATTCCCTATTCGACAGGCCTCTCTCATCGTCTCTAAGAGCAATAATGGAGATGGAACGGGAATGTTTCCTTCGGGCCAGTGCTTGTATGGTATCTTCTGTCAGCTGTGAAGTAACGATCATTAAGGTAGCATTATAAGGTATTACTTGGGTTTCTCTATTCAAAATATCGATGATTGAGACATCATTCTGCTGCTCGGCTCTGGCTAACAAATGAAAAATTTTCTGGAGCTGTCCATCTCCGCCCTGTATAGGCAGGGGATGCTCCATGAGCAGGGGCATGAAAAAACCGATGGGAATTCCTCGTTTAACCGTTGCTAAGGCAGCGGATGCAGCTAATGAAATAAGCGGCTCAAAAGAAGGGTCACTTATAGTATCGAGCAGCATGAAAACATCCTGGCTTTTTTTCTCTTCAAATTCCTTCGTCATAATCTCATTTTTCCGGGCTGTTGCTTTCCAGTTTATCCACGAAAAGCGGTCCCCGGGCTGGTATTCCCTTACACCGGAAAGAGTGGAAACTTCCCGCTGAATCCGGACAGTACTCGCTGTCTGCCCTTGATTAAATTGGGTGCCTATCTGCTTATATGATAGGTCATAATAGGAAGGGTACACCAATACCCTTTCCTTCACCGAAAAGCGGGCCCCCTTCTCAATGAGTCCCAGCAAATCTCCTACCTTTATCGTAACTTCATTAAATTCGTGCTCTCCGCGCACAAGACGTTCTATGCGGTACGAAACAACAAACTCTTTTTTAAACCACGGAAAGATCAGTTCTTTTTTTACGTGAACGCCAGATTTCTCCAGCTGCTTCGGCAGATTTTCCTCAATCACCAAAAAAAAGAGCGGGAAGGCAAATCTGCGCCTGATCTTTAGTGTTACTTCTAACGAATCCCCAGCCCTGCACTCCGACCGATTGATGGCTCGTTCAATCAGGAAATCATTTATTGGATAAAGAAATAAACCCAGCGAATACAATCCAAAAGGAAGAAAGCTGTAGAATAGGAACCAACTGACAAATCCCCCCTGAAACATGGCATAAACAAAGGCTGAAAGCATCAGAAAAATAAGAAGGAAAAATTTAAGATAGGGCAGAACAAATGCTTTAAATTTGTTCATTTCTGATTCACTAACCTTTGTACGGGAACAGGAGTCTTAGATACGATCATTTCTATTATGTCTTCAGCAGTCAGCCCTTCATATTTTGACTCAGGCTTTAAGATAATCCGATGGGAAAAGATATAAGGGGCAAGGTATTGAATATCATCAGGAAGAACGAAATCCCTTCCTTTTAAAAGTGCAAAAGCCTGCCCGGCTTTCATCAATGCGATGGAACCCCTTGGGCTTGCTCCGAGGAAAATCTGCTTGTGCTCACGCGTACGTGAAGCAAGCTCTACTATGTATCTTTTAATCGTATCATCCACATGCACTTCTTTTACTTCCTGCTGAAGCAGCCGCAGCTCTTCAAGGCTGATCACTGAATCAAGCTCCACTATTGGAGGAGTATGCTGCGCCCTTTCCAGTACTTCCATCTCTTCTGAAGCATCCGGGTACCCCATCTTCATTTTTAATAAGAAGCGGTCCAGCTGCGCTTCTGGGAGCGGGTATGTTCCCTCATATTCAATTGGATTCTGAGTGGCCATTACAAAAAAGGGCTTCTCAAGCAACCGGGTCACTCCATCCACTGTTACGCTCGCTTCCTCCATCCCTTCAAGCAGGGCCGATTGAGTCTTGGGCGAAGTTCTATTGATTTCATCAGCGAGGATGATATTTCCCATGATCGGACCCGGCCTAAAGACAAACTCCTGCTCCTTGGCATTATAGATAGAAACACCAGTCACATCTGATGGCAGCAAATCAGGCGTAAATTGAATTCTTCTAAAGCTTGCGCCGATTGATCTCGCCAGCGCTCGTACCATCATCGTTTTCCCTACCCCCGGTACATCCTCCAGAAGGACATGGCCATCTGCCAGCAAAGCCACTACACTCAACTCGGCAACATGCCGTTTACCTATCATTACCTTTGCTATATTATCTAAAATTCTTTCAATTTTTGGATGTGTCTGTTCCATCTATCTTTTTCCCCCCGACCTAACTTGATGACCTTTTACCTAATCTTATTCGTCAAATAGCAACATTTTTCCTTCTTTTTACATAAGAAAGTACTTCTTCCTATTCATAAAGGGTAAAAGCCTGATAAGCAGTTATTTGTCTAATGCCTTTGATCAGAATTAAACCAAGAGTGCCTGCTTGGATCCTGATATTCAAAACCTGTTCGATTTCATTCACCGCGATGACTGTATCTAGAACTTTTGATAAGGCTCTTTTCTAAAAGAATGTTGTTTTTTTAATAAGTTCTGTGAACAAACCCTATTGTTAAACAGGTTGATTGGAACGTAAGGTACGAGACTCCTGCGGGAGCAGCGGGTATTGTCCGGCTCCGAACTGACACCGCGGGTCTAGCCAATCGCCATTAAAAGGCAAAATCGGCCTTTCACTGCCGCTCGTCTTATGCCGGGCTAACGCA
>NZ_PGUY01000011.1 GCF_002863585.1 Peribacillus deserti
ACCGTTCTCCGCTTTTCTTGTTGTCTAGCTGCGAACTGACACCTTCGGTCATAAGCCAATCGGCATCAAAAGGCAAGAGAGGCCTTTCGCTGCCGCTTGATCTTATGCCTTTCAGGTGTCTGCTTTTCTAAAAAGTTTAGGTTTTCTTAAAGTGTAAGCTTCATCATTTTTGGTTTATATATGTTTTTTTAGAAAAGCACCGTTCTCCGCTTTTCTTGTTACTTTATATATTGCAGACTTTTCGGAAAGCTGGTTAATACTTCAAAGCCGTTTTCTGTAACCAGGATGTCATCTTCAATCCTGACGCCTGCTACACCGGGGACATAAATACCCGGTTCAATGGTGAAGACCATGCCCGGCTTTAGTACAAGGTCATTCGTTTCTGTCAAGGAAGGATATTCATGAACACTAATGCCCAGTCCGTGTCCGAGACGGTGGGGGAAGTAGTCTCCGTATCCAAGATCCCGGATTATATTTCTGGCTGTTAAGTCGAGCTCGGCGCAGGTTACGCCAGGTCTGCATGCTTCTACTGCAGCGAGCTCTGCCTTACGTACCGTTTCGTAAATTTCTATTTGTTTTTCCGTCAGATCCCCAAAGGCTACGGTCCGGGTAATGTCTGAACAATATCCTTGGTAGACAACGCCCAGGTCAAATAATACTAAATCGCCTTTTTGGATTTTAGTTTTTCCCGGAGTGCCATGCGGTGATGCCCCATTTGCACCTGTCAATACCATTGTGGAAAACGCCATTTCGTTAATGCCGGCTTTTTTGAGTTCGAATTCAATGGCCGCGAGCACATCCAGCTCGGTTTTACCTTCAGCAATTTCATTTACTCCCGTTTCAACAGCAAAGTCAGCAAGCCTTGCCGCTTCCCGGATTAAGGCCAATTCACTTTCATCCTTAACCATACGCAGTTCACGCAGGCATCCTTCAGCTGAGATAAGCTGCGGACGTGAGAAGAGAGCCTGAGTCTGTTCATAGCGTTCCACATTCATGTGTTCCTTTTCAACCGCCATTGCAGTCACTTCAACATTTCTCTTTTCAACAGCTTTCCGGATCATATCCCATGGGTTTTCAATGTCTGTATAGCCGATGATTTCAAAGTTCCAGCCAGAATTCTTTGCATCTTCCTTCTCCATCAAAGGGCAGACTAAAAAGGGTTCAGCATCTGGAAATATACCTAGTGCCAGAAGTCGTTCATGAGGGTTGCTGCGGAAACCGCTTAGATAAAATACATTATCAGAGGAAGTTATAAAACCAAAGGGGATATCCTTTGATTTGAGCCAATCCTGAAAGTTAACAATACGTTTGTTCATTTGTATGTACCTCCTTTGAAAAATTTACTTATCGCTGATATGTAAAATACTGTGGGTAAAGCCTGCTTTCCTTTATGAGATTAACAGTCTTAAATTAGAATGTAAACTGTTAGACAATGGTAGAATGAGGGTATACGTAAATGAATTACTGCGTATTCTGGTTTTTATTAGAAAGGGGTTGTAATGATATGAAAGTATCTTTTCATGGGCACTCAGTAGTTAAAGTTGAAACACAGGGGAAAACCATTTTATTTGATCCATTTATTACCGGTAATGGGCTTACCGATCTATCTGTAGAGGACATTAAGCCGGATGTTATAATCTTAACACACGGTCATGGGGATCATCTTGGTGATACAGTCCAGCTTGCAAAAGAGAATGATTCATTAGTCATTGCAAACGCTGAATTGAGTACATATTTAAGCTGGCAGGGAGTCAGGACGCATGGCATGTCAATCGGCGGGGCTTATAAATTTGACTTTGGAAAGGTAAAACTCACTCAGGCCTTTCATGGTACAGGGTTTACAACAGAAAATAAAGAAATCATTTATTTAGGGATGCCTGCAGGAGTTTTATTGATGGCGGAAGGAAAAACAGTATTCCATGCAGGTGATACTGGATTATTCGGAGATATGAAACTAATTGGAGAACGCCATCCTATCGATCTTGCATTTCTGCCGATTGGGGATAATTATACAATGGGGCCAGAAGATGCAGCACTTGCTGCGAAGTTTCTTGGGGCAAAGCAGGTGGTTCCGATGCATTATAATACCTTCCCGCAGATTAAACAAGATCCGCAAAGCTTTATCGATATGCTGGAAGGGAAAAATGGCAAAGTGCTGCAGCCGGGAGAAAGTATTGAGTTGTGATGTGACAGGAAGTCCTTATTATGGACACTCTAAGGCTGCCGAGATAATCTCGGCGGCCTTGTTTATTTCTTTAAGCGAAAATAATAGAATCCCGCTCGGCAATCAGCATATTCATTGGAAGAAAAGCATAAAGGCAGCAGGATAAGCATTGAATGAAGAGAGACAAGCATAAACGTTGAAATCATAAGCATAAAACCTAAAAACATAAGCATAAATCGTCTGAACATAAGCATATTTCCCTGAAAGTTAAGCATAAGCCATTCTGCAGCATTTTACTTCGTTTCCAAAACGTTTGCATTCAGGAGCTGGCACCTGCCGTTTATATAAAAACGAACTGAAGGTTACGGTTAAGCCACTAAAAATAGCTGTTTTCCGATAAAAAACGCTCTTGCAGCCGCAGGTGAGTATTCAAAAATGACAAAAAATCAGCGGAAATCGAATAAGTTCAACGCTGGGCAGAATCGTATAAGCAATATTACATTTACATAAACCTCGAAAATACCTGCAAAATATCAAACAGTTTATATCCTTGCGTACTATCGACCAATAAACCATTGCACAATGAAAAGACCAGCTTTCTTCAGAAGCCGGGAGTGCCTTTTTAAGCGGCACCCTTTTTGCTTGGGCTGCCTTAGTCAATTTTTATGGGTGAGCTGCATATAATATCTAAAGCTTGTCATTATTTTTTAGGGAAGAGGGCTATAGATGAAACAAAGATATCTGCTTTGTTTATTGCTGTGCGGGGTTATGCTTTATTATCAAGTACCGCGGCTTGATTTAAATGGAGATGGTTTGGCCGGGATTTACAGCGGGATGTGGCTTTTGCTGGCTTTGTTTGTTGCAGCTGGGAATTTATCAGGAATCCTTTATTCACCTAAGAAACGAATGAGAGCTTCAGGAAGTAAGAGACGCGTCATGAAAAGAGTACGTAATTATTAATAGGTTCATTGAATAGAAATACTTTTCATTCTATAATGGGTGTTAATAAGTACCTAAAAAGGGTGAAAAGGTTGGCAACAAAACACGAACAGATTTTAAAATATATCGATGATCTCCCGGTTGGGGATAAAATATCGGTTAGACAGATTGCCAAAGCACTGGGAGTAAGTGAAGGGACCGCTTACCGTGCTATAAAAGATGCAGAAAACAAGGGCTACGTAAGTACGATAGAACGTGTGGGCACAATCCGGATTGAACGAAAAAAGAAAGAAAACATAGAAAAGCTGACATTTGCGGAAGTTGTTAACATTGTAGACGGACAGGTGCTCGGAGGAAAAGACGGCCTCCATAAAACTCTTAATAAATTTGTCATTGGCGCCATGAAGATAGATGCCATGATGAAATATACCGGAGCAGGAAACCTGCTGATTGTCGGAAATCGGGTTAACGCTCAGGAACTTGCTTTAAAAGCCGGGGCGGCCGTTTTGATTACAGGCGGTTTCGATACAGAAGAGCATGTGAAAAAACTGGCAGACGAGCTGGAGCTGCCTATCATTCTAAGCAGCTATGATTCCTTTACCGTTGCGACCATGATCAACAGGGCTATTTATGATCAGCTCATTAAAAAGGAAATCCTTCTTGTCGAGGATATATTAACACCGATAAGCGAGACTGCTTTTCTATCTTTAGATGATTCGGTAAGTAAATGGCATGAATTGAATAAAAGTACGAACCATAGCCGTTTTCCAGTGGTTGATTCTGCTTTCAAGGTTCAAGGAATGGTCACTTCCAAGGATATTATCGGAGTGGAGCTGCATGTTTCGATTGAGAAGGTTATGACCAAGAATCCCATGGCGGTAGGGGGAAAGACCAGTGTGGCTTCGAGTGCCCATATGATGGTGTGGGAGGGGATCGAATTGATCCCGGTAGTGGACGAAAGCCAGGTGCTGCAAGGGATTATCAGCAGGCAGGATGTTTTAAAGGCTCTGCAAATGATCCAAAGGCAGCCGCAGGTCGGCGAAACGATTGACGATGTGATTACAAGCCAGCTGGTAAGTGCAGGGATTCGGGTAAAGGGAGAAGATATTTACCGGTGTGAAGTGACTCCTCAGATGACCAACTATCTTGGCACCATATCCTACGGAGTATTTACAGCTCTCGTTACCGATGCGGCAAACAGGACGATGCGTGCATTCAAAAGAGGAGATCTTGTCATTGAGAATATCACCATCTACTTTATTAAGCCTGTACAAATGGACAGCATGATTGAAATTCACCCGAGGGTACTCGAAATTGGAAGAAAATTTGGAAAGATTGATATTGAAGTATATAATGAAGGAAGATTGGTTGGCAAAGCGATGATGATGTGCCAATTGTTTGACCGGACATAAATGCAAAAAGGCCGCAGGTGGAGGCGGCCTTTTCTTGTATCTTATGGTTTTAACTTCTGTATCCGGTCAATATTTTCTGTAAGGCAGCGGTTATTTTTTATAGCCATCCTCTGCCTCTTGAACCACAAATGGAAGATAATGCTTATATGATTTATAGCCGGCCCAAATGTTTATTCCCCCAAGCAGAATAAACACGCCTGCAACTATGTAGGTCACAGTCCCTGAATATAAAAAGAGCTGGTTTATGCCAAAGAGAACAACGAAAAGTCCAAGAGCCATCGAAGACTTGGTAGCGGTCCATTTTTTCTCAGCAGGCTTTTGGGTGCGTACATATTTAATTTTGAAATAAAGATAGAAAGAAAACGTAATAACAATCAGAACAACTAAAACAGGCAATGTGCACTCCTCCGATGTGAAAGTAGTCCCATTCATTTTACCTGTTATAAGTGTCAAATTCTAGCGTTTATCGTGCTTGTTGCTTAAATTGACATATTTGAAAATAAAGGAGTTTCCAAATGAAAGCAGAAATATTAGAAACCATAAAAGCTTACGAAACCATTATCCTTCATAGACATGTCCGGCCTGATCCAGATGCTTATGGATCACAATGCGGGCTGGCAGAGATTTTAAGAACCTCATTTCCTGAGAAGAAGATCTATACAGTTGGCAGAGAGGAAGAATCCCTTCAGTATTTGGCGGGACTGGACCAAATTTCCGATGATACATATACAGATGCCCTTGTAATTGTGTGCGATACAGCCAATCAGGCAAGAATCTGTGATACTCGTTACACTCTAGGAGCGAAGCTGATTAAAATTGATCATCATCCCAATGAAGACCGTTACGGTGACATGCTGTGGGTGGATACAAATGCAAGCTCCTGCAGTGAAATGATCTATGAATTCTATTTATTCGGCAAAGACAAGGGCTTAAAGCTCTCGGACAAAGCGGCACGGCTCCTCTTTGCTGGGATAGTCGGAGATACGGGGAGATTCCTATATCCAAGCACATCGAATAAAACTTTCAGCTACGTGGGTGAACTGATCACGTATAACTTTAACAGGACCGAATTATTTAACGATATGTATGATGTGCCAGAAAGTGTAGTACGCCTGCAAGGATATGTACTCCAGCATTTTGAATTGAAGCCGGAAGGTGTAGGCAAGCTGGTCATCAAGAAGGACATTCTGGAAAAATTCCAGGTGAAAGTATCCGAAGCATCACAGCTGGTAAGCTCTCTGGGCAGCGTCCAGAACCTGAAGGCATGGGCTTTCTTCATCGAGGAAGAGGACAACATCCGAGTAAGACTGCGTTCAAAAGGACCGGTCATCAACGGAATTGCGAGAAAGTACAATGGCGGCGGCCATCCGCTGGCCTCGGGTGCATCCATCCATTCGTGGGATGAAGTGGATTCCGTTGTTAATGATTTAATTGAAGTCTGTAAAGAATACACGAAATAAAAATCCAGGCACCTGAAGAACGGGTGCCTGATTTTTGTGAAATAATTAAGCCGGCAACGGGGACAAGCCTTCCCTTGTACCCTCTTAGATCGCACTCACCTTACCTGCTTCAATTTAACCTCTAGTTTCAGAGTCGTGTAATAGAGGACTTCTGAGACTTCCAGCATGTATTTCTTTTTGTTTATTTCAAGAACCTTATTTTCTATTGATTTTTTCAATAGAGATCTTGCTTCGTAGACGGTTTCTAAGTCCTTTGATAATAGGGTAGAGTTTAGATCATCCTGGATTTTTTCTACCGCTTCGGCGACACTGAGGCGGTCGATTTTGTAGAGATGAAAATTGGTAACGGTGACTTTGACTTCTTGGATGGTGAGCCTCTCCAGGTTTTTATCATTGAGTTTGTTATAGTCTTCTTCCCACAGGGCATTTTCTTCTTCTAGATCTTTGATGTATTCACCCTGTTTGTGCAGTTTCTGGATGAGCTTTTCCTGCATGATGCTATGCATATAAAAGAACATAAGCCAGCTGATGATACCGCCTGCGGCTGCTCCGGCAAAAAAACGCTGCCAGAGAGGGGATTTGAAATAGAGGGGGATTCTCATTGTGATATATTCTGCTGTGTCAGCCAGTTTATGACAGTTGCTCCTGTCTGTGCACCGGCAAGAGCTGAAAGGATCAGCAGGATTTGTTTGACAATATCTTTTGTTTCTCCATGAAAAATACCCCGCTCAAAGGAATAGACGGTATCAAAGGTTCCCCCGATTGCAGCTATAATGGCCCAAATCCTTAGAGAGTCAGCCAGCCTGTAGACCACAGTAAGGGGGGGCTGTTCCGTAAAAAAGGCTCCAAGCGCACCGATTAATGCTCCACCAAGCAAAACACCAAGGGATATAAAGTAACTGTTAACAAACGCCGGAAAAAATGCTTCTTTCATCAGTGATCAGCCCTTAAAATTGAATTATGGTTACTACTTATATATGGACAATCCCGTAAAGATATGTTCAAAAGAGTTAAACAGCTTGGCGGTAATATGAGAACATATTTTCTTTTTTTTCGTTAAACCTCTATAATTAAAGGGTCAAAGCCTTATTAAGGGTGGGAAAATAGATGGCTTTTATTCATCTTCATGTACAAAGCGCATACAGCCTGTTATCAGGCACTGCAAGCGTCAAGGATCTGGTTGCAGGCGCGAAGGCTAAGAACTATGAGGCGCTTGCCCTTACAGATAGAAACGCTATGTATGGAGTAATAGATTTTTATAAAGAATGCCTAAAGCAGAAAATTAAACCGATTATTGGACTGACTGCTGATATATTGCATGATGACACGGGTGCTTTCCCTCTTGTACTGCTCGCAAAGAACAATAAGGGGTACCAAAATCTCCTTAAAATCAGCAGTGCCATCAAAACAAAATCTCCTGAAGGACTTCCTCTAAAATGGCTGAAGGCTTATTCAGAAGGATTAACTGCAATCACTCCAGGCAGAGAAGGCATAATCGAAACCTTGCTGCTCAGGGACGAAAAAGAAAATGCCCTGAGTCACTTATTCAAGTTTAAATCGATCTTTGAGGAGCAGTCGTTTTATATGGCTGTTCACCGGACTGGGCGGAATGAAGAAGAGAGACTGAACAAAATGCTTGTGGCCCTGTCACACGAAACAGACACCGATCTTGCAGCCGGGAACCCCGTATATTACCTCGAAAGGTCAGATTCTCTTGCTTTAGAGGTGCTCCTGGCTATTAGAAATGGCGAAAAGCTCAGCGATGAAAATCGGCATAAATTAGATACAGATGAAAACTATTTAAAAGGCAAAGCTGAAATGGCTGAATTATTCCATGACCTGCCTGAAGCCTTGGAAAATACAATCCGGATTGGTGAGAGCTGCAATGTCCTCATAGAATTTAACCGAAAGCTGCTTCCTAAATATACGGTGGACAGAGACAGAACCGCAGATGAGATGCTTGAGGCCTGTTGTGAGGAAGGATTCAGGGAAAGATACCCCGACTCAGCCCCTGGACACCGGCAAAGGCTGAGATATGAACTTGAAATCATCAAGAAAATGAATTTCAGTGATTATTTCCTGATTGTTTGGGATTTTATGAGATTTGCAAGAACACAGAACATCTTAACGGGTCCTGGCCGTGGGTCTGCGGCAGGGAGCATGGTGGCTTATGTATTAAGGATTACAGATGTTGACCCGTTGGAACATGGGCTGTTATTTGAGAGGTTTTTAAATCCAGAGCGTATCTCCATGCCGGATATTGACATTGATTTCCCGGACACAAGAAGGGATGAAGTGATCTCCTATGTGGCTAAAAAGTACGGAGAACTTCATGTTGCACAGATTATAACTTTTGGGACGATGGCTGCTAAAGCTGCTCTCAGGGATGTAGGACGAGTTTTCGGATTGAACCAGAAAGAGCTGGAGGGATTGTCCCGCATGATTCCTAGCCGCCTCGGCATCACTTTGGAAGCAGCGTTGAAGGAATCCAAACATTTACAAAATTTTGTAAACGAAAATGAGTTTAACCGGAATCTATTCCAGACTGCATTGAAGCTGGAAGGGCTGCCGAGACATACGTCTACACATGCAGCCGGCATTGTTATCTCAGATAAGCCCCTGACTGAGCTCATACCTATTCAGGAAGGGCAGGAAGCGATCCATCTTACTCAGTTCCCGATGGAAAATCTGGAAGAACTGGGAATGCTGAAAATGGACTTTCTTGGGTTGAGAAATTTAACACTTATAGAAAATACTCTCGAGATGATTCAAAAGGGGACGGGGAAGCGGCCGCGGCTTGATGAAATTCCATTACAGGATTCTGATACATTTGCACTCCTTGGAAAAGGGGAAACTACAGGGGTGTTCCAGCTGGAATCGGAGGGAATGCGAAATGTGCTTACAAAGCTTAAGCCGACCCGATTCGAGGACATTGTTGCGGTGAATGCTTTATACCGTCCGGGACCGATGGAGAATATCCCCCTGTTCATTGATCGAAAACATGGAATTCAACCTCTTGAATATCCTCATATCGATTTAGAGCCCATTCTCAAGCCCACATACGGGGTAATCGTGTATCAGGAACAAATTATGCAGATTGCTGCAAAGATGGCAGGTTTTTCGCTGGGGGAAGCGGATTTATTAAGAAGGGCTGTATCCAAGAAGAAAAAAGATGTATTAGACAGGGAGCGGGCCCACTTCGTTGAAGGGGCAGGAAGGCAAGGATATGAAGAAAACGCAGCAAATGAGATCTATGATCTAATTGTCCGGTTTGCCAATTATGGATTTAATAGAAGCCATGCGGTTGCGTATAGTATCATTGCTTACCAGCTCGCGTATTTAAAGGCACATCATTTCCATTATTTTATGGCTGCTCTTTTGACTTCTGTGGTTGGGAACGAAGACAAAATTGCCCAGTATATAAGAGAAATGAAATCGAAAGGAATTGAAGTGCTGCCTCCCTCAATTAATAGGAGCCATTTCGCTTTTAAGCCTGAAGCACAGGGGATCCGGTACAGTATAGCAGCCATTAAGGGAATAGGAGCTGCTGCTATACGGGAAATTTTTCAAGCTCGAAGGAAAAAGCCCTTTGAAGATCTTTTTGACTTTTGTCTGCGTGTCTCTTCCAAGGCAGTTAACCGGAAATCATTAGAAGCACTGGTCCATTCAGGTGCCTTTGATGAGTTTGGTGAAGACAGAGCTACTCTTCTTGCGAGCCTCGATGTTGCATTGGAGCATAACGAGCTGGTGAATCCAGATGACGATCAGTTCGACCTCTTTGCTAACAGTGAATTTACATTAAAGCCAAAATATCTTCGAGTGGAACCGATCCGCACTCTGGATAAGCTTGAGCTCGAAAAGCAGGCTCTAGGCCTCTACTTATCGGATCATCCCGTTACTCCATTTAAAAAGCTATTTCACTATTTCGGTTCCATTTCCATACATGAGGCAGTGGAGAGGGAAGTGAAAAAAGGGTATGTCCCCGCATATATAACAGAGGTGAAAACAATCCGCACAAAGAAAGGTGAAACGATGGCATTCCTATCGGTAAGCGATGAAACAGGAGACCTGGAATGTGTTGTATTCCCGAACGTTTACCGGAAGAAATCGCTTCAGTACAAAAAGGGAAATGTGTTCATGCTGCATGGTTCGGTTGAAACTAAGGACGGAAAAAAACAGCTTATTGTTGAAGATTCTTATTCAATTGAAGATTTAGAGAGACATACAAATGAAGAGGCGTACCGCTTGTTTATCAAAGTAGAAAAAGATAAGCATACGAAACAACTGTTGACTAGGATTAAAAAGCTTCTGCAGAATCACAAAGGCCTGACCAAGGTTGTTCTTTATTATGAGAAAGAAGACCGTTATGTTCAGCTGCCAATGGATCAATGGATTAGCGCGGGCGAAGGATGTCTAAGACAGCTTGGACAATTAGTAGGTCCTGATAATGTAGTTTTAAAAAAACGCTAAACCTTTACAAGCATTTAAGATATGTTATAGTAAACAAGAGAAAATGTGGTCAGACCACTTTACTGCAGAAGATCAGTTACGACTTCTTTATTATCTGAGGAGTGAATCCAAGTTGACATTGAGAGAAGAAGCATTGCACATGCACCGAATAAATCAGGGCAAGTTAGAGACAGTTTCCAAAGTCCCTGTAAGAAACGCTGATGACCTGAGCCTGGCATATTCACCAGGTGTAGCAGAGCCCTGCAAAGCTATATATGATAAGCCTGAAACAGTATATGAATATACCATGAAGGGAAATACTGTAGCTGTTGTTACAGACGGGACTGCTGTACTTGGTCTCGGGAACATTGGCCCTGAGGCTGCAATGCCAGTTATGGAGGGAAAAGCGGTTCTTTTTAAAAGCTTTGCCGGAGTGGATGCATTTCCTATTTGTTTAAATACAAATGATGTCGATAAAATCGTTGAAACAGTTAAGCTGCTAGAGCCGACCTTTGGCGGAGTTAATTTAGAAGATATTGCAGCACCTAATTGCTTTGTGATTGAAGAGCGCCTAAAAAAAGAAACGAATATTCCCATCTTTCATGATGACCAGCACGGGACCGCAATTGTTACCGCAGCAGGCCTGGTAAATGCCCTAAAGATTACTGGCAGGACCATGTCTGAAATCAAGGTGGTTGCCAACGGCGCTGGTGCTGCGGGGATTGCCATAATCAAGCTTTTGTATTCATATGGAGTGAGGGATATCATTATGTGCGACTCCAGAGGCGCCATTTATGAAGGCCGGCCATTCGGTATGAATGCTGTCAAGGAATCCGTAGCCAAATTTACGAACCGGGAAAAGCAGGGCGGTACCCTAAAAGAGGTTATTAGCGGTTCTGATGTATTTGTAGGTGTTTCTGTCGCAGGTGCATTGACGAAAGAAATGGTTGAGAGCATGAATCCGGATCCCATTATCTTTGCCATGGCCAATCCTGTACCTGAGATTATGCCCGAAGAAGCGAAACTCGCCGGGGCGAAAATTGTGGGAACGGGCCGTTCTGATTTTCCAAACCAGGTCAACAATGTTTTAGCATTTCCAGGTATATTCAGAGGAGCCCTGGATGTACGGGCTACACATATCAATGAAAAAATGAAAGTGGCGGCAGTAGAGGCGATTGCAGGTCTGATCAGCGACGATGAGCTGCAGGCTGATTATGTGATTCCGGCTCCTTTTGATCCAAGAGTGGCTCCAGAAGTAGCCGCTGCTGTAGCAAGGGCAGCAATGGAAACAGGAGTGGCGCGTATAAAAGTGGATCCTGAAGAAATCAAAGAAAAAACACGCCAGCTTTCATCTATTGACAAAGATGAATGATAACCGTGCGGATTCAGTTAAAAATAAACAGTCAAAGATCTACCTGGATATTGTAGAAGAATTGAGGCTGATGATCCAGGCCGACGGATTGCTGCCAGGTGATAAAATACCTTCTGAAAGGGAACTTTCTGAGCGCCTTCAAGTAGGGCGCTCTTCCGTAAGGGAAGCTCTACGCTCTCTGGAGCTCCTTGGCCTGATCGAGACAAGGCGCGGAGAAGGAACCTTCATTAAAGTCTTTCAGGAACATCGATTGGTGGAATTACTTGGAGCCTTTTTTCTGCTCGATGAAAATTCCAGGAACAATTTAAGCGAAACTAAAATATTATTAGAACAGGCATGTCTTCAAGGTGTTGTGAATAAAGCAGCGCAGGCTGACATAGAGGATATGATTCAGTGGGCGAAAACCCAAGACTTTGATGATGAAGCTTTCTTTCAAAGGGTTTTTCAGATAAACCCTAATCATTTATTGGAAAGAATATGGATTGTTGTCAATAGCTATGAAAAATCAGCCGGCGGGCCAAACCGGAAGGCTCCAAAACAGCTTTATGTGGAGTTGCTGCACGCTCTTATGCACAAGGACTCGGATGAGATAGACAGAATTTATTCAAAAGGGATAAGATTGTCGGACAAAAGTTGACAGTTCAAGTAGTTGATATCTTCGCCAAATAATCCGCGGACGAGCACTATAATATCTTGTTGTAGTAATAATAAGGAGACGCTTTTAATGCGGCTGAAAGTTTAGGGGAGGTTACATCATTGATAAAGGATTTATTTTCAAAATCTAAAAAGAAAAAGTATGCTACCATCCCTTCAGAGCAAAGCAGACATGAAGTACCAGAAGGGATTATGACAAAGTGTCCTAAATGTAAGAAAATCATGTACACCAAGGAGCTGCTTAAAAATCTTAAGGTTTGTATGCATTGCGGATTCCATCATCCTATGAAATCATCAGAACGAATAGAGATCCTGTTTGATCCGGAAAGCTTTACAGAGCTTGATAAAGATATGGTTACTGTCAATCCTCTGGACTTTCCCGGATATGAGGAAAAAATTAAGTCAGATGCCGAGAAATCCGGTATTAATGAGGCAGTTGTTACAGGGACCGGTAAAATAAACGGACATGCTGTTACAGCGGCGATCATGGATGCAAGCTTTCGTATGGGAAGTATGGGTTCTGTAGTCGGTGAAAAAATTACGAGAGCCGTCGAAAAAGCTGATGAACTTGGTGTGCCTTTTGTTATTTTTACCGCTTCAGGCGGCGCCCGTATGCAGGAAGGTGTACTAAGCCTTATGCAGATGGCCAAAACCAGCGTTGCACTTAAGAGATTCGGCGAAAATGGCGGTCTTTATATCGTGGTCATGACCCACCCTACAACTGGAGGGGTATCGGCAAGTTTCGCCTCTATGGGGGATTATAATCTGGCAGAGCCAGGGGCACTAATTGGATTTGCAGGCAGGCGTATTATAGAGCAGACCATCCGGGAAGAGCTGCCGGAAGATTTTCAAACCAGTGAATTCTTATTAAAACATGGACAGCTGGATGGGGTAGTTCACAGGCATGAGCTTAAGGGTACGCTTGAAAATATATTGGATATTCATTCGCCGGGCGGTGAGCTATAGATGGTAGGAGAATTAGAGTTCGAAAAACCGATAGTAGAGCTTAAAAGTAAGATAGAGGATTTAAGAAAATTGACACAAGAGGCAGATGTGGACTTATCCTCTGAAATTGAAAAGCTTGAGGGCAGGCTGGCCAAGCTTCAAACGGAGGTTTATAACAATATGCAGCCGTGGGACAGGGTCCAGGTGGCAAGGCACCCAGCCAGACCGACTACTCTTGATTATATATCACACATTTTTACTGATTTCTTTGAATGCCATGGTGACAGATACTTTGGTGATGATGCAGCAATCGTCGGTGGAATCGCTAAATTTCAGGGAATTCCAGTCACGGTTATCGGTCATCAGAGAGGCAAGGATACAAAAGATAACATCAAACGGAATTTTGGTATGCCTCATCCAGAGGGGAATCGAAAGGCTTTAAGGCTTATGAAACAGGCTGAGAAGTTTAACCGTCCTATTGTCTGCTTTATAGATACGAAAGGCGCTTATCCAGGAAAAGCAGCAGAAGAACGCGGACAGAGCGAGGCAATTGCCAGGAATATTTATGAAATGAGCGGTCTTAAAGTGCCGATCGTATGCATCGTCATTGGTGAAGGCGGAAGCGGCGGAGCCTTGGCGCTTGGAGTTGGAGACCACATTCTAATGCTTGAGAATTCCACTTACTCTGTCATCTCTCCTGAAGGGGCAGCTGCCTTACTTTGGAAAGACGCTTCATTGGCAAAGAGGGCTGCTGAAACAATGAAGATAACGGCACCTGATTTGAAAGAGCTTGGGGTCATAGATGGGATTATCCGGGAAGTGAGCGGAGGAGCCCATAAAGATGTTACAGAGCAGGCAGGATTTATTGAAGAGGAGCTTCGGAAAGCATTTGAAGGGCTTCAGGATCTTTCCAGTGATGAACTGGTTGAGCGAAGATACCAAAAATTCAAAAAGATCGGTGAATATTCGTTTTCGCATCAATATACAGGGGTAAAATAAAACGTGCATCTTTTTATGCACGTTCTCTTTTATTTTTATGAAAACTTTGCTAAACTGATATTTTGTAAATCAGGTATTTATATTTTATAATATGTACGTTATTTCACAAATTAAGGTTTACGAATTATGGCTGTTAATTAGAAACGGCTGCTCAGCCAAGTGTTTTTTATGCTTATTAAATGGTTTAAGGGTCCTATACCCGTTTTTATGCATAGAAAAACTGCAGGCCGCTTTTGTCCCGAGGTATTGTGCAGCCCGGTTTTTCAAATTTATAAGTTAGGTTTAGCACAAAATGTCTATACTATTTTTATATGAGAATTTTAGCTGCCTCAGCAGGGAGTTTATTGGAATAAATCTATCTTAGGTATAGCTGGCCAGGGCTGATCCTTATGTACATAAATAGGATGTCGGGACTAACAGGTAATATTGGTACCTGGCAGCATTGCCACAGCTGCTATTTTTTAATCGGGGTGATCTTTTTGAAGAGAATAGGTGTATTAACCAGTGGTGGAGATTCCCCTGGGATGAACGCCGCTGTACGTGCGGTTGTAAGAAAAGCAATTTTTCATGAAGTTGAAGTATATGGTATCTACCACGGCTACGAAGGGCTTATTAAAGGAGATATTAAGAAGCTTGAAATCGGTTCTGTAGGGGATATCATCCATCGCGGCGGTACCATGCTGTTCTCAGCCCGCTGCCCGGAAATGAAAACGGAAGAAGGACAGCTGAAGGCAATTGAACAGCTTAACAAGCACGGAATAGAAGGTCTTGTGGTTATTGGAGGCGATGGGTCTTACATGGGAGCCAAAGCGTTAACTGAACGAGGCTTTCCATGTGTAGGAGTGCCCGGTACGATCGATAACGACATCCCTGGAACTGAATTTACAATTGGCTTTGACACCGCTATTAATACGGTAATAGATGCAATTGATAAAATCAGGGATACTGCGACATCCCACAAAAGAACGTATGTTATTGAAGTAATGGGCCGTGATGCAGGTGATATCGCTCTTTGGGCGGGCCTGGCGGGCGGTGCTGAATCTATTTTAATCCCTGAATCTGCTGACGATATAAATGATGTTATTGCGCGTCTGAAACGAGGCCAGGACCGTGGTAAAAAACATAGTATCATCATTGTTGCTGAAGGTGTAGGAAGTGCCGTAGAAGTAGCTAAGAAGCTTGAAGAGCTTACGGATTTTGAAACACGGGTTTCTGTATTGGGTTACATTCAGCGGGGAGGCTCTCCGACTGTAGCTGATCGTGTTCTTGCGAGCAGACTGGGAGCCCAGGCTGTTTCACTGCTATTAGAAGGAAAAGGCGGCCGTGCTGTTGGAATCGAACAGAACAGGCTCGTGGATTATGATATTATCGAAGCATTGACTCAAAAGAAACACACGCTGGATCATCAGATGTTTGACTTATCTAAAGAGTTATCTATATAAAACTGAATTTGAGCAATATAATTGGGAGGTATAAAGAAACATGCGTAAAACGAAAATCGTATGTACGATCGGCCCGGCAAGCGAAAGCGCAGAAAAGCTGACTGCTCTCGCAGAAGCAGGAATGAATGTGTGCAGACTGAACTTTTCTCATGGTGATTTTGAAGAGCATGGCGGCAGAATCAAGACGATTCGCCAAGTTTCTGAGACTACTGGAAAACAGCTGGCTATTTTATTAGATACAAAGGGACCTGAAATCAGGACTCATAATATGGAAAATGGTGCTATTGAGCTGAACTCAGGTGCTGTTACTGAAATTTCAATGACAGAAGTGCTGGGCACAGCCGAAAGGTTCTCCATTACATATGAAGGATTATTGGATGATGTCCACATAGGATCGAAAATCCTTCTTGACGACGGACTGATTGGCTTAGAAGTAACAGACGTCAGGAAAGAAGAAGGAATCATTCAGACTAAAATCTTGAACAGCGGTGTATTAAAAAATAAAAAAGGTGTAAACGTACCGGGAGTTTCCGTTAAGCTTCCAGGAATCACCGAAAAAGACAAGCAGGATATTATCTTCGGTATCGAGCAGGGGATCGATTTCATAGCAGCATCTTTCGTAAGACGCGCTTCAGATGTGCTGCAGATCCGTGAACTTTTAGAACAGCATAATGCTTCTCACATCCACATTATCCCTAAGATTGAAAACCATGAAGGTGTCGAGAATATTGATGAAATCCTGGAGGTTTCAGATGGATTGATGGTAGCCCGCGGTGACTTGGGAGTTGAAATTCCGGCAGAAGAGGTTCCTCTTGTTCAAAAGGAATTGATCAGAAAATGTAATACCCTAGGCAAGCCGGTTATTACTGCCACTCAAATGCTTGATTCTATGCAGAGAAATCCCCGCCCTACCCGTGCTGAGGCGAGCGATGTTGCGAATGCAATCTTTGATGGTACCGATGCAATCATGCTATCTGGTGAAACAGCTGCAGGTTCCTATCCTGTTGAAGCAGTGGAAACGATGCATAATATTGCTTCCCATACAGAAACAGCTTTGAACTATAAAGAAATTGTTGCTGCAAGAAGCAAGACTAACGAACATAATGTAACAGATGCGATTGGACAGTCTACAGCATATACTGCGCTTAATTTAGAAGCTGGGGCTATTATCACGCCAACAGAGAGCGGACATACAGCGCGTATGATCTCTAAATACCGTCCTAAGGCACCAATCGTTGCCGTAACTTCCAGCGACAGCGTATCAAGGAAGCTGGCGCTTGTATGGGGTGTATATCCTCAAATCGGACAAAAAGCTGAGTCTACCGATGAAATGCTTGATATTTCAATCGAAAAGAGCCTGGAATCCGGAATTGTAAGCCACGGTGATCTGGTTGTCATTACAGCGGGTGTTCCGGTTGGAGAAACAGGAACGACTAACTTGATGAAAATTCACGTTCTAGGCGATGCAACAATTAAAGCACAGGGAATCGGAAGAAAATCAGCTAAAGGCAAAGTAGTCATAGCCAGAAATGCTGAAGAAGCCAACAGCAAAGTGACAGACGGCTGTATCCTTGTGACATACGGATCTGACCGGGATATGATGCCTGCAATTGAAAGATGTGCAGCCCTTATTACGGAAGAGGGAGGCCTTACAAGCCATGCAGCTGTTGTAGGGGTAAACTTGGGAATCCCGGTAATCGTGGGTGCTGAGCAGGCTACAACGATCTTAAAAGACGGCCAGACTGTAACCGTAGATGCCCGTCGTGGAACGATCTACGAAGGAAATACAAAAGTACTTTAATCTATAACATATATAGGGTGGAAGCAAAGACTCGGGGAGAGCTTTTGCTTCCGCCCTTTTTATTTTGCATGTATATGAGCGGAACATGTTAAACTTATAAAAAGAAGCTTTTTAACAGGAGGATATGGATGAAAATTCTTTTAGGTATTTTTATAGTGGTGCCTGCATTGGAGATCGGAGCTTTTCTACTTGCAAGTAAAGCAGCCGGGGTGATACCGACTATCCTTCTGATCATCATAACTGGAATAGCCGGTTCATATTTAGCTAAAAAACAGGGACTGGAAACGATTAGACGAGTACAGCAGGAATTGAGCTATGGGAGAATACCGGGTGAATCGATCATAGATGGCGCGTGTATCTTGATTGGAGGCTGCCTGCTTGTATCACCAGGTTTTATCACCGATATCTTGGGATTATTTTTGCTGCTTCCGCCCCTCAGATCGTTAATAAAGCCAATCATTAAAAAATCACTGCGAAATGCAATTAATAAAGGACGAATCAATATTATCCGCTGAATGCTTTGGCCCGACTAAAGACGGATTTCCTTTTTGCAGCTGGTATTGTTATTTTAGTATGATTTTCTGCGTCAGGTGATTTCATCGGATCCCACAAAGTTCGGTTCATATCTTGTAAAGAATTTGTTAAAAAAAGACCCTCTGTCTCACCAGCCAGGTGAAACCGAGGGCCTTTTTTAAGAGTGTGGATTTACTCGTGATTTTGATCAAAAATAACCTCTTTTTTTATAAAATAACGAATTTTTAAATCATTCACAATGATAGGGAGACTAAAATGTGCTGATTTTTGTGATATTGCATAAACCGAATAATTTTTGTATCTTCTTTAGGGGCTTATGCTTAAGTTTCTGGACTTTATGCTTATGTTTTTAACATATATGCTTAAGTTTTCAAGCTTTATGCTTATGTTTTTACCATTTATGCTGATTCTGCAGCTTTGTATGCTTATCGTTGTGGTCTTATGCGTATTCTACGGGCCTTATGCTTATTCAGAAGGGTTTATGCGTATTCTACGGGCCTTATGCTTATTCAGAAGGGTTTATGCGTATTCTACGGGCCTTATGCTTATTCAGAAGGGTTTATGCGTATTCTACGGACCTTAGCTTATTCAGAAGGCTTTATGCTTATTCCGAAGAATAAAATGCGTAACCCGCGGATCCTATGCTTACTCCGGAAGCTCATGTTTAACCTAAGGTCCTTACTCGTTCCAAAAGGTCTATCTATATTTTGGCCGGGCCCTACGCACTTTCCCGTTTATTTATCCTTACCCTGTGAGTTTAATTTATCCGCCCCGGAACCTTTTGACAGCAGTACATCGTTTTAGTCTTAAAATGGTCATACAACATTGTTATATAAGTAAGACTTGCGAAAACAAATCCCGTTGGCACCTTGAAACACTGGTAATCCCAAACGCACTCATGTTAAATGTAACACTAGTAATCCCAAACGCACTCATGTTAAATGTAACACAGGTAATCCCAAACGCACCTCATGTTAAAAGTAACACAGGTAATCCCGAACGCACCTCATGTTAAAAGTAACACAGGTACTCCCGAACGCACCTCATGTTAAAAGTAACACAGGTAATCCCGAACGCACCTCATGTTAAAAGTAACATAAGTAATCCCGAACGCACCTCGTGTTAAAAGTAACACAGGTAATCCCGAACGCACCTCAGCTTAAATGTAAAATAGACCAATCAAAGCTGCCATCTCTTCCTTATTGTTAAACAGGTTATCCTGCTGGTTCATCTCCTTTAATAAAAGCCCAAAGATCATAAAAGACATTTGCCCTGTGAAGAGTAGAAAGAACCACCAATATGACCGGACCGACGATTAATCCAAGGAATCCGATGGTTTTAAAACCGATAAACAAGGCTATAAGTGTTGCGAGCGGGTCGAGCCCTATGCTGGAGGACAGTACTTTAGGCTCCATGATCTGCCTCTGGATGAGGACAACCAGATAAAGAATACCGAGACCCAGGGCGAGTCCCACATCGCCTGAGATTGCCTCGAACAGAATCCACGGGACAAACACGGCTCCTGTTCCAAGATACGGCAGTATATCCACAATTCCGCAGACCAGTGCAATCGTAATTGCATAATCTACGCGTAAAACAAGCAGGCCGATTAATACAATAACAGTGGTGATCGAGATGAGTGTGAACTGCGCTTTGATAAAGCCGAATAAGGCCTTTTTTAGGTCAAGGAATACTCGTTTGCTGCTTGTGCTGACTTTAACGGGCAAAATCTGGTTTCCGAGCCGGGCTAATTTGTTCCAATCTTTACTGATAAAGAATGTGGCGAGCAGGGAAAAGACAAGAACTGTTGCTGCGTTCGGGAACCAGCCCAAAATGGCCGGGATGTTATGGAAAAATTCCTGGATGAAGTCCCCTGCAGCGGTGGCAATCTTTTTGCCGGCAATCTGGATATTCTCCATTACGGTGTCCTGCTGGCCTGAATCCAGGCTTTTAAAGTAAGCGGTGAATTTATTGTACTGTGGCAGGATTTCTGTAGCGATAAGCGTTTCAATATAATCGATAAGGGTTTCTATATGCTGAGGTACTACTTCTGCGAGGTAATTGGCTCCAGAGACGATTTCGGTAATTAATAAAGTAATAAGCCCGGCAAGCAAGCTGATGATGGTGAGTAAGGCAAGCAGTACGGATATGCCTCTCGGCAGCTTCCCTTTTTGCTGAAAAAAGCCTACTAAAGGGTTGATTAAAAACGCAATGAAAAAAGCGATGACGAAAGGATATGTATATCTCCATAAATAAAGCAAGGCCATGGTTCCAGCTATAACAGCTGCTGCTGTTATGCAGAAACGTACAAATCGGTAAATGTATGCAGGGTTCAAACACTTTCCTCCCTTTTCGCGCAGGCGAGCGGAATGTCCTATATATTTTATATGCATGTAATTTTATTTTATCTATGGATTTTAAAAAAAGAAAGGGTTCAGAGCTGATAGTTTTCCATTATAAGCTAAAATGTATAAATATAGGATAGGCTGCAGACTCTACTGGTAAAATTATTTTATTAAAATATTTATGAAGGGAAGATCACGATGTCATGGAGTCCGGTCTTATTTTTATTTCTCCTTCTCGGTATTGGCTTAATAGCGAGGAACTACTCGCTTGTATTTTCAGCAGGTGTGTTATTGCTTGTAAAGGCTGTTGGATTAGATACTAAAATCTTTCCTCATCTTCAGGCAAAAGGGATCAATTGGGGAGTGACCGTCATCACTATTTCGGTATTGGTGCCTGTAGCAAGTGGATCTATCGGATTTAAAGAACTGGGAGAATCCTTAAGGTCCCCTTATGCATGGATTGCTTTAGGATCAGGAATCGCAGTAGCGCTCATTGCTAAAAATGGCCTTGTCCTTCTTGCTGATGATCCCCATCTTACGGCAGCGCTTGTTTTTGGAACCATTATAGCAGTATCACTTTTTAAAGGAGTTGCTGTCGGCCCTTTAATTGGTGCAGGAATCGCTTACATGTGTATGAGGTTCATAGAGCTGTTCAAATAGAGCGGCTCTTCTCTCATGGAGCGGCAGGTTAATAACCATATATTGTAATCTTCCTTATTCTAATAAAATAATTAATTAATTATTTGAGGCGTTTTCATTCACAAATATCTGATAATTGTTTATAATACATTATGTAAGCGCCTACTTGGTAGTCTTCTAAAATAGAAACTCTCGGAAGCGGATTGAACAAGCGCTCGGTGAAGAGTTTCGGGGTGGTGCTGAAGGGGTAAAATATAAAATATTTACTATGTCTTTAGGCATTGAGACACTTTTGCCAACTGCGGGGTTATTGCATAAAAGTACATAGGAGAGATATTTTGCCAAATATAGTCTTTATATATTTTTATATATTGGGGAAATTTTTCTAAAAGGAGAGGTTTTTATGACAGCAACTAAAGGTCTTGAAGGAATAGTAGCAACCACTTCCTCTATCAGTTCCATCATTGACGATACATTAACATATGTTGGGTATGATATTGATGACCTAGCAGAGAATGCTAGTTTTGAAGAAGTTTTATACTTGCTTTTGCACCGACGCCTTCCCAATCAAAGCGAGCTAGAGGAATTGACACAGCAGCTGGCACAAAATGCTGAACTTCCGAAAGAAGTGCTCGACCATTTCAAGATGTATCCTATAAAAGAAGTACATCCAATGGCCGCTCTTCGTTCTGCCATTTCACTGCTGGCTCTATATGATGAAGAAGCCGACGTAATGGATGCAGAAGCGAACTACCGTAAAGCTATTCGAATCCAGGCTCAAATCCCCTCAATCGTGACAGCGTTTTCCCGTGTGAGAAAAGGGCTTGAACCGGTAGCACCGCGGACAGATTTAAGCTTCGCTGCAAATTTCCTATATATGCTCAGCGGCAAAGAGCCATCTTCAATTGAAGTGGAAGCGTTCAATAAAGCGCTTGTACTCCATGCTGACCATGAATTAAATGCTTCTACATTTACTGCACGTGTGTGTGTAGCTACTCTATCAGACATCTATTCCGGTATTACTGCTGCTATTGGTGCACTAAAGGGACCTCTTCATGGAGGAGCAAATGAAGCTGTTATGAAAATGCTTTCTGAGATTGGTTCTGTTGAAAACGTAACCTCTTATATCAGTGAAAAACTGCAGAACAAGGAAAAAATTATGGGCTTTGGCCACCGGGTGTACCGAAAAGGAGATCCGCGTGCGAAGCACTTGAGAGAAATGTCTGAAAAATTAACTAAGCTGACAGGACAGTCTAAATACTACGAAATGTCTGTTAGAATTGAAGAACTGGTGACTTCACAAAAACCTCTTCCGCCAAACGTAGACTTTTATTCTGCATCTGTCTACCACAGCCTTGGCATTGATCATGATCTATTTACGCCTATCTTTGCAGTAAGCAGAACTTCCGGTTGGCTTGCGCATATTCTTGAACAGTATGATAACAACCGCCTCATCCGACCTCGTGCTGAATATACAGGTCCGGATATGCAGAAATATGTTCCGATTGAATTAAGATAGTCTCGTAAAATGCGAATAGTTTACTATGTATCTAAATTTATAGTAAATTAAAAATAGAAAGAGAATATGTAAGGTTAGATGGCTATGAATCATCTAACCTTCGACTTTGAAAATGGAGGAAACAAAAATGACACAAGGCCAAAAAATCACTGTAGAAAACGGTACATTAAATGTGCCTAACAACCCGGTTATCCCTTTTATCGAGGGCGATGGAATCGGACCGGATATCTGGGCAGCTGCTTCCCGTGTATTAGAAGCTGCCGTTGAAAAAGCATATAATGGCGAAAAACAAATCGTCTGGAAAGAAGTACTTGCCGGAGAGAAAGCATTTAATCAAACTGGAGAATGGCTTCCAGCTGAAACTCTTGATGTGATCCGCGAATACATAATCGCAATCAAAGGTCCTCTGACTACTCCTGTCGGCGGAGGAATCCGTTCCCTGAACGTTGCGCTTCGCCAGGAACTGGATCTATTTACCTGCCTTCGTCCTGTTCGCTATTTTGATGGTGTACCTTCACCTATCAAGCGTCCTGAAGATACCGATATGGTCATCTTCCGTGAGAATACTGAAGATATCTATGCTGGTATTGAGTACCAAGAGGGTTCTGAAGAAGTTAAAAAGGTAATCCAATTCTTAAAAGAGCAAATGGGCGTTAACAAAATCCGCTTCCCTGAGACTTCAGGAATCGGCATTAAGCCAGTTTCTAAAGAAGGAACAGAGCGTTTAGTACGCGCTGCGATCAACTATGCTATTAAAGAAGGCCGAAAATCTGTAACTTTAGTTCATAAAGGCAACATTATGAAATTCACTGAAGGTGCATTCAAGAACTGGGGATATGAATTAGCTGAAGCGGAATTCGGAGATAAAGTGTTCACATGGGCACAATATGACCGTATTAAGGATGCTGATGGAAGCGAAGCTGCCAACAAAGCACAGGCTGATGCTGAAGCTGAAGGCAAAATTATTGTCAAAGACTCCATTGCAGACATTTTCCTTCAGCAGATTCTTACTCGTCCAAAAGAATTTGATGTAGTTGCTACAATGAACTTAAACGGTGACTATATTTCTGATGCACTTGCAGCTCAGGTAGGCGGAATTGGAATTGCTCCTGGAGCAAACATCAACTATGAATCAGGACATGCCATTTTTGAGGCAACTCATGGTACTGCCCCTAAGTATGCAGGCCAGGATAAGGTAAATCCTTCTTCTGTTCTTTTATCTGGTGTGTTAATGCTTGAACACCTTGGATGGACAGAAGCAGCGAAAATGATCATCAGCTCAGTTGAAAAAACCATTTCTAATAAGGTTGTAACATATGATTTTGCACGTTTAATGGATGGAGCAACAGAAGTAAAATGTTCGGAGTTCGCTGACGAGCTAATCAAAAACCTAGTTTAATATCTTAAAAAGGGAGGCAGGCAGAAATTCTGCCTGCCAATCCTGTATACATATAAATGAGGAGGAATTCACATGACTCTAAGACGCAAAAAGATCTCAGTAATCGGCGGAGGCTTTACAGGGGCTACTACTGCATTCTTGCTGGCACAAAAAGAATTAGGAGATGTGGTATTAGTAGACATCCCTCAGGCTGAAAATCCTACAAAAGGTAAAGCTCTAGATATGCTGGAAGCAAGCCCTGTACAAGGCTTTGATGCTAACGTAACCGGAACGTCGAGCTATGAGGATACAAAGGATTCCAATATTGTGATCATCACTGCAGGAATTGCCCGTAAGCCGGGCATGAGCCGTGACGATCTTGTGCAGACTAACCAAAAGGTCATGAAATCTGTTACACAGGAAATCGTAAAATATTCCCCTGAAAGTACAATTATCGTGCTGACTAATCCAGTAGATGCTATGACTTATACTGTATTTAAGGAATCAGGATTTCCTAAAAACCGTGTAATCGGCCAGTCAGGTGTGCTTGATACAGCACGCTTCCGAACTTTCATTGCCCAGGAGCTTAACCTTTCGGTCAAAGATATCACCGGGTTCGTATTAGGCGGGCACGGGGATGACATGGTTCCGCTGGTAAGATATTCCTATGCGGGTGGAATCCCATTAGAAACGTTAATTCCTAAGGATCGTCTGGACGCAATCGTGGACCGTACTCGTAAAGGCGGAGCTGAGATCGTTAATCTTTTAGGAAACGGCAGCGCTTATTATGCACCAGCTGCCTCATTGGTTGAAATGACAGAAGCCATCCTTAAAGATCAACGCAGAGTGCTTCCAAGCATCGCTTATCTCGAAGGTGAATACGGATATGAAGGGATTTACCTTGGAGTTCCAACTGTGCTTGGAGCAAACGGCATTGAGCAGATCTTTGAACTTGAGCTTACAGAGGATGAAAAGGCTGCTCTCCAGAAATCCGCTGATTCCGTACGCAATGTAATGAATGTCTTAGCATAAAATAGTGACCAAGAGACCGGCTGTTGATTAAGTATAACGCCGGTCTTCTTTATACCCTTCTATTTGGTTCATACAGCCTTAGCGGAGATCAAAGCAGATGAACGGCAGAATTTCCGGGGCAAGGCTGGCTATATCAATAAAAAGTTGGAGGTCGTGTTTACATGCTCCTTGGCAAGAAAAGAAAACTTGGCAGAGTCATTGATGAAATTAAAGTCGGAGAAAAACTTACACTTACTGAAAAAATAGAAGACAAAGATCTATTATTATATTTAGGGCTTACAAACGATGCGAACCCGCTGTACATACAACATGATTATGCTTCCCAGACGAAGTATCAGAAGCCGGTGGTTCCATCTTTAATGCTCACGGGGATAATGACATCTGCAGTTTCAAAATATTTACCCGGCCCTGGAAGTTATATATTGAAGCAGGAGTTGAACTTCCGGAAGCCTGTTTATCATTATGGAACTGTAAAGTTTCTTCTTGAGGTAGCTGATATTGATTATGCAAATAAGGTGGTTACCATATCCGTACAAGGCGAGAATGAGGACAATGAAACCGTCATTGATGGACATTTTGCTGTCTGCCCGCCAGCCTTCATTGATGGAACAGATGGAAATGCCTTAGACAACTTCTAATGGATCTGCATCCTCACAAGAAAGCTTGCAAAACCAGCAAGCTTCTTTTTTATGCAAATCAATCTGTTTCGACCGTTTTGTCCTTTGTAGTTTGTAGTTTGTATGTAATTGTTTATAATAGGAATGTATAAATGGCTCAGGTTTGATTGGTACAAGGGGAATTTATTTTCTTTGGGAGGAATGTATGAGCAGAAAAGTACTTGTAGTAGATGATGAAGAATCTATCGTAACACTCCTTCAATACAACCTGGAACAGTCAGGCTATGAGGTTATAACGGCTATGGATGGGCAGGAAGGACTGAATAAAGTATTAACGGAAGCGCCAGATTTCGTCATTTTAGATTTGATGCTGCCAGAACTTGATGGAATTGAAGTTTGCAAGCAGATTAGGCAGAGAAAAGTGAATGTACCTATTCTTATGCTGACTGCAAAAGATGATGAATTTGATAAAGTATTGGGTTTGGAATTGGGCGCAGATGATTATATGACAAAACCGTTTAGTCCAAGAGAAGTAATTGCGAGGATTAAAGCAATCTTCAGGAGATCACAAATCCATGCGGAGAATTCGGAGCTGAATGAAACAGAACACGAAGATGGGGAGCTGCTTAAATTAGGTGCATTAAAAATCTTTCCAGAGCGCTATGAAGCCTATTTCCAAGAAAATCAACTTGAATTAACGCCGAAAGAATTTGAATTGCTATTATACTTAGCTAAACATAAGGGAAGAGTCTTAACACGCGACCAGTTGTTAAGCGCAGTGTGGAACTATGACTTTGCCGGCGATACCAGAATTGTTGATGTTCATATCAGCCATCTTCGCGATAAAATCGAAGTGAATACAAAAAAGCCTGTCTATATTAAAACAATCAGGGGATTAGGATATAAGCTAGAGGAGCCAAAAGGAGAATGAGCAGATATCGCTCAAGGCTCTTTTTGGCCTTAGTTATGTTATCACTGGCTGTTTTTCTGGGGCTTGGTATCGTCCTTGGACAGCTATTTAAAAATTATTACATAGAAACCCATAATGATCGTCTTCAAAGGGAGATTAAGTTTGTTTCCAATTACATACAGGAAAACGACGGAGTAGACACTGCAATAAGCAGCGGCAAAATGGAAAGCTTAAAAGAAATACTGGATTCAAATATTATAATAGCCGGCAGTGATGGCACCCTATTATATAGTACATCGGATCAAGATGAAGACCATTCTGAAGCCATAGACGTCATTATTAAAGATAGTTCGAGTTCAGAAAAACCTGAAGGCTACTCAGTAGTTGAAGGAAGGTATGACCAGCATTACTATTGGAAGAAAATGAAGCTGGATGGCGGAGAAACTGTGTTTGTGATTCTCAGCGATCAAATTGATGAACTAAAGGATGCAAACCAGAAAATGTGGCTTATTCTTGCATTCAGTCTTGGTACAGCCTTTATCGCCATCCTGATTTTGGCTGCTGGAATCACTTCCAGATTTACAAAACCGATCGAAGCTGCAACACGTACAGCAATAGAGCTCGCGAAAGGCAATTACCGGGTCAGAACATACGAAGAGCATTCATCGGAGACCGGTATGCTGAGCAACTCCATAAATAAATTGGCCAGGAACCTGCAGGAGATGGAAAAACTCAGGGAAATGCAGCAGGACCGTTTAGGGACACTTGTGGAGAATATGGGAAGCGGAGTACTTCTTATTGACAGCAGAGGATATATTACCTTAATCAATAGAACGTATCGGAATTTTTTTAAGGTGGATCCGTTTTATTTTTTATACCGTCTCTATTATGAGGTTGTTGAGCATAAAGAAGTCATTTTAATGATTGAGCAAATTTTTATGACTGAACAAAGCATAAAAAAACATCTTGTGCTTCCTGTCTCCCTCGAAAGGAAGTATTTTGAGGTTTATGGCGCACCAATCATCGGCAGCCATGACGAATGGAAAGGCATTCTTCTTGTTTTCCATGATATTACCGAACTGAAAAGGCTTGAACAGATCAGGAAGGACTTCGTGGCAAATGTATCTCATGAGTTGAAAACGCCGATTACCTCCATAAAGGGATTTACCGAAACACTTTTGGATGGTGCACTACATGATGAAAAATCATTAAAGCATTTCCTGTCTATTGTTTTAAAAGAAAGTGACCGAATGCAGACACTTATCCAGGAACTCCTGGATTTATCGAAGATCGAGCAGCAGGGATTTTCTCTGTCTATTCAAAAACTGGATGCTCATAAATTGGTACAGGAGACTGTCCCTATGTATGAGCATCGTGCCGCACTAAAAGGGATTACGCTTTCGTACAGCAGCCCTGGCAGTATGGTTAAAATAGAGGGGGATTATAACCGAATTAAGCAGATATTGATTAATCTTATTAGTAATGCCATCGCGTATACCCCTTCTGGCGGGTCTGTTGAAGTGAATCTTGAGGAAACGGACCAATACGCTAAAATACGTGTAAAAGATACAGGCATAGGAATAGCGCAGGAAGAGCTCCCGCGTATTTTTGAACGTTTTTACCGTATAGATAAAGCCAGAAGCAGAAATTATGGCGGGACCGGACTAGGCCTTGCGATTGTGAAGCATTTGGTAGAGGCTCATAAAGGACAGATCCAGGTAAATAGTGAGCCGGGAAAAGGCACAGAGTTTACAGTGCTGCTTAACAAACGTTTCCATACTGAAGAGAGTCTCTAAAGTGGGGGGCTTTTACAATACTTTTACATTTATCCGGACATTTCTTTACATAGGACAAGTAGAATATATTGTGAAAGACCCCTTCATCCAAGGAGCCAAAGGAAAGGCGAAAACTACCCCGTTTTCGCCTTTTCGCTTTTTATTGCTATTTAAAAGAACGCCGGTATTTTTCTTTCAGATTATTCTCATGGTAGAATAGAGAGAAATATAACGGCTTTTTTCATGCCTCTCTATACATAGCAACAGGAGTTAAAACGAGGTTACACATTATGTCCGCTTTGATTAAAAGGAGGAACATTCATTGGAGAAAAAATTAGTATTAATAGACGGCAATAGTATTGCATACCGGGCTTTTTTTGCATTGCCGCTGTTGAATAACAATAAAGGTATCCATACAAATGCGATTTATGGCTTTACAATGATGCTTTCAAGAATCTTGGAAGAAGAAAAGCCCTCACATATGCTTGTGGCATTTGATGCAGGAAAGACGACCTTCCGTCATGCCGAGTATACGGAATATAAGGGCGGAAGACAGAAGACACCGCCGGAGCTGTCTGAACAATTCCCTTTTATCAGGGAGCTGCTTAAGGCTTTTCAAATTTCACAATATGAACTGGAAAATTATGAAGCAGATGATATTATCGGTACGCTTGCTGTCCAGGCAGAAAAAGAAGGGTTCGATGTAAAGGTTATATCGGGTGACAAAGATCTTACCCAGCTTTCTTCTGAGAAAACTACAGTTGCTATTACAAAAAAAGGGATTTCTGAAATTGAAGAATACACACCAGAACATATTCAGGAGAAGTATGGCATTTCTGCAGCGCAGATTATCGATTTGAAGGGGCTGATGGGAGACGCCTCGGATAATATACCCGGTATACCTGGAGTTGGTGAAAAGACTGCCCTTAAACTATTGCAGCAGTTTGGGACCGTAGAAAATGTCATTGATTCGGTATCTGAGATCAGTGGAAAGAAACTGCAGGAAAAAGTAGAAACTAATAAGGATATGGCTGTTCTGTCAAAGAAACTTGCTACGATTACGCGGGAAGCACCGATTGGGGTAAGTCTATCGGATATCCAGTATTCTGGGCCGGATAACGAAAAAGTGGTGGATATCTATAAAGAACTTGGCTTTAACTCCCTCCTGGAAAAGATGGATGTACCTGATACATCTCAAACAGATGAGCTTCAGGATATAGATGTAACGGTGCTAAGCGAAGTCACTTCCGATATTTTTGACGATGAAAATACGCTTTATGTTGAAATTCTAGGAGATAATTACAGCCGCACGGAGCCGCTTGGACTTTCTCTTGTAAATAAAAAGGGAATGTATTTTATTCCAGCCGATACAGCTTTTACTTCTGAAGAGTTTAAACGATGGGCAGCGGATGAAACAAAAAAGAAAGCGGTCTATGATGCCAAACGTTCTATAGTCAGCCTTGGCAGAAAAGGAATCGATTTAAATGGAATCACGTTTGATCTGCTGATTGCTTCGTATATCTTAAATCCCGCAGAAAGCTCACTTGATATTGCGGAAATTGCGATGCGGCATAAATATTCGCAAATACAATCTGATGATGCTTTTTACGGTAAGGGTGCAAAACGGCGAGTGCCTGACCCAGAACTGCTTGCTAAGCACCTTGGACGTAAAGCGATGGCTATCGAAGCACTTGCCGAACCAATCTTGGATGCATTGAAAGAGAACAGCCAGTACGAGCTTTTCAAAGACCTGGAATTACCGCTGTCACTGATCCTTGCTGACATGGAACTGCAAGGTGTCAAAATAGATTTACATCGTTTACATGAGATGGGGACCGAAATCTCAGACAGGCTTAAGGCCATTGAAGAAAAAATCTTTGGACTGGCCGGAGAAGCATTTAATATCAATTCACCAAAACAGCTCGGAGTCATACTTTTTGAAAAACTCCAGCTGCCAGCAGCAAAGAAAACAAAAACCGGCTACAGCACTTCTGCAGATGTACTGGAAAAATTAGAGCAGGAGCATGAAATTGTAAGAGAAATCCTCCATTACAGGCAGCTCGGGAAGATCCAATCGACCTATATTGAAGGACTGCTGAAGGTAGTGGATTCTGAAACACATAAAGTTCATACCCGCTTCAATCAGGCCCTCACTCAGACTGGCCGCTTAAGCTCAACCGATCCCAATCTGCAGAATATTCCTATCCGGCTTGAAGAAGGAAGGAAACTTAGACAGGCTTTTGTCCCTTCAGAAAAGGACTGGATCATCTTTGCTGCCGATTATTCACAGATTGAGCTAAGGGTCCTTGCCCATATTGCGGACGACGAACGCTTGAGTGATGCCTTCCATCAAGGAATGGACGTTCATACTAAAACGGCCATGGATGTCTTTCATGTATCCAAAGAGGAAGTCACTTCAAATATGCGCCGTCATGCAAAGGCCGTAAACTTTGGGATTGTGTACGGAATCAGCGATTATGGACTTTCACAAAGCCTCGGTATAACCAGGAAAGAAGCCGGTCAGTTTATTGACCGCTATCTGGAGAGTTATCCCAAGGTAAGAGAGTATATGACCGAGAGCATTCAAGAAGCTAAGCAAAAGGGATATGTGACCACACTGTTACAGCGGAGAAGATATATTCCTGAAATCACGAGCCGAAACTTCAATATTAGAAGCTTTGCGGAGAGAACGGCAATGAATACGCCAATCCAGGGAAGTGCAGCGGACATTATAAAAAAGGCCATGATCAATATGAGTGAAAGATTGAAGGATGAGAAATTACAGGCTAAGCTTCTCCTGCAGGTTCATGATGAATTAATTTTTGAAGCTCCTAAAGAGGAACTAGAGATATTAATGAAGATAGTACCTGAAGAGATGGAAAATGCAGTTGAATTGAATGTGCCGTTAAAAGTAGATTATGCGTATGGACCAACATGGTTTGATGCTAAATAAATCAAAAGGGGGATGAATATGCCCGAACTCCCGGAAGTAGAAACAGTCAGAAGAACATTAATTGAATTAGTGACGGGAAAAACAATCGAGGATATTCAAATACATTGGCCAAAGATCATTAAGGCACCCGAAGAACAGGAACAATTTATTGATGCACTCAGGGGGCAGACGATCCGGGACGTTGGAAGGCGGGGGAAGTTTCTAATATTCTTCCTGGATGATTATTCCCTTGTTTCCCATCTGCGGATGGAAGGTAAATATGGCGTGTTTCCAGGGGAGGAACCGTATGATAAACATACCCACGTCATTTTCAAATTTTCCGATGGCTCAGAGCTTAGATACAGAGATGTTCGTAAATTCGGAACGATGCACCTGTTCAGACGGGGAGAAGAGCTTTTGCATCCGCCGCTCCTCCATTTGGGACCAGAGCCGATATCGGACGACTTCACTATAGATTATTTAAGCAGCCGCCTGGCCAAAACAAACAGAAAAATTAAACCCGTCCTCCTGGATCAAAATATCGTGGTCGGCATAGGCAATATATATGTAGATGAGGCTTTATTCAGGGCTGGAATCCACCCTGAAAGGATAGCTTCCGGTTTAAGACAGGAAGAAATTAAAAGGCTCCATAAGGAAATAGTTCTTACGCTTAGCGAAGCAATAGAAAAAGGCGGGAGTACCATCAGGTCTTACGTGAATTCACAGGGTAAGATCGGCAGCTTCCAGCTGGAGTTAAATGTATATGGCCGTAAAGGGGAAAATTGCAAGGTATGCGGTACTCCATTGATGAAGCTGACTGTAGGCGGAAGAGGAACACATATTTGTCCTTCCTGCCAGCTGCTAGAGTAATCAGCATCACATGGCAGGCAGCTCCCTATAGACAGATGAATGGGATGGATGATCATGAAAAAGGTTATTGGAATAACAGGAGGTATTGCAACTGGGAAGAGCACGGTCAGCAGCTATCTTAAAGAGCTTGGTTTTACAGTAATTGATGCAGATATAGCAGCAAGGGAAGTCGTAGAACCAGAACAAGAAGCCTATAACCAAATTGTTTCGGCTTTTGGCAAAAATGTATTACTGCCAGACGGGACCATAGACCGACCGAAATTGGGAGCGATTATCTTTAATGACCTGGAGAAGAGAACCATATTGAACCGTATTGTCCATCCTGCCGTCAGAGCCTGGATGAATAGCAGGAAAGATGCCGCTTTTGCTTCAGGTCAGCAGACTGTCTTTATGGATATACCTTTATTGTTTGAAAGTAATCTCACACATATGGTGGATGAAGTTGTTCTTGTGTATGTTCCTTCAGATATACAGCTCGAAAGGCTTATGGCTAGAAATCATTTTACTGAAGAAGAAGCACAGTCTAGAATTAACTCACAGATGTCTATAGAAGATAAAATAGCTCAATCTGATGCAGTGATCAATAATGAAGGAACGGTAGAACAAACAAAGAAACAGGTAAAAGAAATGCTGATTAGGTGGGCAATAATAAGCGATGAAAAAGGACTCCAGCCATAATGGAGTTCTTTTTTGTTTCTTGCCTGCTTTTTGATTGTAGCGAATTGAAACTGCTTCCTGCGGAGTCTCGCACCTTACGTTCCAATCAACTTGTTTAACAATAGGGTAAGTTCACAGAACGTATTAAAAAACAAGCATCTTTTAGGATATAGTTTTAAAAAAATCCAGAGAATCTCCACTATTTTATTATCACATTTAAAGTTAATTATGTTATACTAATAATATTAAACAGTATAATAAGTATAACTTAATTCGGGAGGGGCCGAAATATGAAGGCTAGAGTAGCAATTAACGGATTTGGGAGAATTGGAAGAATGGTCTTTAGAAAGGCCATTTTAGAGAATGAACTTGATATTATTGCGATTAATGCCAGCTATCCTGCTGAAACATTAGCTCATTTAATAAAGTATGACACAACTCACGGAAAATTCGAAGGAGAGGTCATACCTGATGGGGATAGCATTCTGATAAATGGAAAAAAGGTCTTCCTTTTAAATAATCGTGATCCTAAACTGCTTCCCTGGAAAGAACTGCAAATTGATATTGTTATCGAAGCAACGGGTAAATTCAACTCTAGAGACAAAGCATCCGCACACCTGGATGCTGGCGCATTAAAGGTTATATTGACGGCGCCTGGCAAGAATGAGGACATTACAGTTGTTATGGGTGTAAATGAAGAAAAACTAGATATTGATAAGCATCAGATTATTTCTAATGCGTCTTGTACAACCAACTGCCTGGCACCCCTTGTAAAAGTTTTAGATGAGCAGTTTGGAATTGTAAACGGTTTAATGACGACGGTCCACGCCTATACTAATGACCAAAAAAATATAGATAATCCTCATAAAGACCTGAGGAGGGCCAGAGCATGCGCCCAAAGCATTATCCCGACAACAACGGGTGCAGCCAAGGCTCTTTCACTTGTACTGCCCCACTTGAAGGGGAAACTGCATGGCATGGCATTACGAGTCCCCACACCAAATGTCTCATTGGTAGACCTTGTAGTGGATCTTAAGAGGGATGTCACCGTAAGTGAAGTGAATGATGCCTTGTATACGGCAGCACATGGCTCCTTAAAAGGGATTTTAGGATTTACATTAGAACCGTTAGTCTCCGTAGATTTTAATTCCGATCCTCATTCCGCCATCATTGATGGACTGTCTACGATGGTTATCGGGGAAAATAAAGTCAAAGTGTTAGCCTGGTATGATAATGAATGGGGCTACTCCTGCAGAGTCGTGGATTTAGCTATGCATGTTGCGGAACAATTGAAATCTAAGCTCAAAGTAAAAGCAGGCTGAAATGCAGCTGGCAGGCACCCTTATTCCCCGTAGGGAGTCTCGATATCCGTGCCATCAGTATCAACAATGAACGTTAACATATTTAAAGAAAGATTCCTGCCCCTCCATGGCAGGAATCTTTTCATTTTTAGGTCCATTTCATAAACGGATGAATTTTGGACGCCAGCTATCGGGGTAAGCTTCAGCTTTTACGTTAGCCTTGTATTTTTATAGGGAATAAATGAAAAGAGGCAGGGAGGTTTTGACTATAAGTTCCTAAATATATATTTTTTTTAAAAAGATATATTGCAAAACAAATATAAAATTAGTATACTAACTTTCGTGAACTTCTTGTGAAGGAAACGGATAGCTACTTAAAGGGTTAGGACCTCTTCGGACTAACTTTCCCCCGTGGTGGTTATTCTTTTATGTTGCAGAATTTTGGAAATTTTAATCATGTTAAAGGGGGAAACTTGAACATGGAAACAATGGGTCGACATGTCATTTCTGAACTTTGGGGTTGTGACTTTGAAAAATTAAACAATATGGAACAGATTGAACAAATCTTCGTTGATGCAGCACTTAAGTCAGGTGCTGAAGTACGTGAGGTGGCATTCCACAAATTTGCTCCCCAGGGAGTAAGTGGTGTGGTTATCATATCTGAATCACATTTAACTATTCATAGCTTTCCTGAACACGGATATGCCAGCATAGATGTTTACACATGCGGAGAATTAGATCCTAATATTGCTGCTGATTACATTGCAGAAGCATTAGGTGCTCAGACTCGTGAGAATATTGAACTGCCTCGCGGTATGGGCCCGGTACAGGTTAAGCAATCAACAGCTAAGGCATTATAATACTTAATAATTAATAAACAGACAAGAGATGTACATGCTGCATCTCTTTTTTTAATTGCTAAAAAACTGGAGTATAGTGCATACGCCGTTATTATATAAAATAGATCCGCTCCCCGCAGCATTCTCCCGATTTGAACACTTGCTGAAAATTAGGTAAACTAAAAGAAAATGAGCTCGGGGGATTTTCAATGGGATTACTCACAAGATTCAATAGAATTTGCGAAACAAGTGACAAAAACAAACTGCCTGAACTACGGACGCATTATTATAAAGCGAATTCTGCAAAAGCATTTGCAGCTGTTGAAGAGGTTCTCCGCTCTATTCCTAATTGCCGTATTGTAAACATTTCTAAAGAACATGGAGAAGTCTCTGCCGAGCTGCCGTCTCCACACTCTTTTTTAGTAGTTACAATCGTAGCTGTACAGCCCAATGAAACAGCGGTGGATTTCATTATTTCCTCTGAAAGAACATCACTAACAGGTATGTTTCCGTCCCTGAAAAAACAGGCTGTCGCCCTTTATCAGGAGCTTGACCAAAAGCTTCCTTATCTTTCTAAAGGGAAACCTTAAATATGTTCCACATCTAGTTACACCAATCTGACATTTTAAAGCCTAATCTGTTGTGGGAAATTCTTGATGTCTTTTTCCATTCGCTTTTTCTTGTACAACAAAGGGCTTTTTTATAAGATGAAAGTATTAGAATAGACAATCTTATTGGCTGACACTGGTACCTCCTCATTGCAGCCCTCTTCGGGACCGAACGGATTGATGGGGTAATCCAGGTTAATATGAGATATATGATACGGAGCTGATAGTATGAAATGCCCCAATTGCCAATATAATGGAACGCGTGTCCTGGATTCACGTCCCGTCGATGAAAGCCGGTCAATCAGGAGAAGAAGAGAGTGTGAGCAGTGCAGCTACCGCTTTACCACTTTTGAGAAAGTCGAAGAAATTCCTCTGATTGTTGTGAAGAAGGACGGTACAAGAGAGGAATTCAGTGCGGATAAAATTCTACGCGGCCTTATAAAAGCCTGTGAAAAGCGGCCGGTTTCATTGAAACAGCTTGAAGACATTACTCACTATGTAGAAAAGGAGCTACGAAACCAGGGGGTTTCCGAGATTCAAAGTGAAGATGTCGGAGAGATGGTCATGGACCAGCTTGCAGAGGTAGACGAGGTGGCCTATGTGAGGTTTGCCTCTGTTTACCGTCAGTTTAAAGATATAAATGTATTTATTGAAGAACTTAGAGAGCTCATAAATAAGGAAAAGTGAGCTTCTGTGTTTAAGCGGTAACTATAGTACAGTGGGGAGCTAACCTGTTTAGCTCTTTTTCTGTGAATGCGAATGACTTTAAAAGGAACACTTATGTTCAATTTCTTTGTTTATTTTGGCGCTTATGTCAATATTCGCTGCAAGCAGGACATCTGCGGGAGCAGGAAGTCATCCGCAGGCGGAGGCGTGGGAAGAGGCATACTGCCCTCGGAAAGCACCTTTCTTCCGAGCGGAATTGTATGAAATGTTAACAGAGCTCTTTTTAAATACACAGTAAAGGTTTGAGTTATATGCAGAAGCACTGGCAGCAAATTCTGCCTATAGATAGATATGAGGTATGCACAAATGGGCTTATTCATTCTTATGATCGTAAAGTGCTGGCTTTACTCTATCAGCCTTTAATTGGGCCACTCTGCTTTAGTCTATATTTAACACTGTTGAGTGAAGTGGAAGACAATAGATTATGGTCTGTATCCTCCTCGCATCATGCATTAATGTCTACTATGGCAGTGAACCTGCGGGAAATATTTGAAGCGAGAACTAAATTAGAAGGAATAGGACTATTAAAGTCGTGGAAAAGAAAAGAGGGAGAAGAAAGTTCATTTATCTATGAATTAGTGCCGCCTCTGTCTCCTGAAGCGTTTTTTACGGATGGAATGCTTAATATCTATCTTTATAAAAAAGTCGGAAAGATTCAGTATGCAAAACTGAAGAAAACATTCAGTGACCATTACATTCCTCATGACCAGTATCAGGATGTAACCAAATCCTTTCATGAGGTCTTTGTTTCAGACCACACGGAATCGCTTTATCTGCCTGATGATGCTGCAGAAGATTTGTCACTTGAAGAAGAGAAGCAGTTCATCACCCGCAGTTCAGCAGAAGATATCAGCGGGTTTGAGGGGTATTTTGATTTTGATCTTCTGTACTCAGGATTAAAGGATTCATTTATACCGAAAAAAGCCTTTACTCCTAAAGTTCGTGATACCATTGCAAAGCTTTCGTTTTTATATGGCATTGATTCGTTGAATATGAAAAATCTTCTGCTCGATGTGATTGACAGCAGCGATGAAATTGATGTAGAAGAATTAAGGAAAAGAGCCAGAGACTGGTATCAGCTGGAATACAATGTACAGCTCCCCTCGCTGTCTAGCCATATTCAGCCTCCGCAATTACACACACAATCTGCCGAGGCGAGAACACCAGAAGAAAAGCATATAAAATACCTAGAAAATGTGTCACCCCGGCAGCGGCTTATTGATTTGTCCGGGGGTGCTGAGCCATCACGGTCAGATCTCCAGATTATCGAGGATATTTTATTGAATCAGCAGCTTACACCTGGAGTTGCCAATGTATTAATCGAATATGTAATGATGAGATCAGATATGAAATTAACAAAAGCGTATGTCGAGAAAATTGCGGGGCATTGGGCGCGAAAGGGAATTAAAACAGTGAAAGAGGCAATGGAGCTCGCAAAAAGTGAGCATAGGCAATATCAATCCTGGGCCAATGAGAAGAAAACCAAGAAAATTGGCGCGAAAAAAGCGATTAGGACAGAAATTGTTCCTGATTGGCTGAAAGAGGAAGAGGCAGCACCGGTTAATAGTGAAACAACAAGCAATGATATAAATGATATCGAGGAAAGAAAACGGAAGCTTGAAGAGAAGCTCAAGAAGTATCAGAACCGGGGGTGAGATTAAAAATGGAACGCATAAATGATACGCTGAATAAATGGGCTAATGGAGGCCAATTTCAGGAGAGGTATAATCGGCTGTCTGAACAAGTTCTTCATGACCCGCATATTGCTCACTTTCTTAAAGAAAACAGTTCAAAAATTTCTGAAGAGATGCTTAACAAAAGCATGGGTAAACTTTATGAATATAGTACGCAAAGTAAAGAATGCGCGAATTGCCCGTCTCTTGATGGCTGCATAAATATGATGCAGGGGTATCACCCGCACCTGGTTCTCAGGGGGAATTATATTGATATTAATTATGACCGATGCCCGCGCAAAGAACATGCCGATGAGAAAAAGAAACATGAAAAATTAATTCAAAGTTTGTATGTCCCGAAAGAAATTCTCTCAGCCTCAATTGCAGATTTTGATTTTAGTTCAGATGACAGGGTAGCAGCGCTTGAAAAAGCTACGGAATTTGTTGAGAAGTACACTCCAGGCAGCAAAATGAAGGGGCTGTATCTATACGGGAAATTTGGGGTGGGAAAAACCTATTTGCTTGGAGCCATTGCCAATGGGCTAGCAAGAAAAAGGATTTCCTCCTTATTGGTCTATGTGCCTGATTTTCTAAGAGAGATTAAAAACTCTATTTCAGACCATACACTGGGTGAAAAGCTGGAAATGGTTAAGAAGGCACCCGTTCTCATGCTTGATGATCTGGGGGCAGAGACCATGAGCAGCTGGGGCAGGGATGAAGTATTTGGGCCTATTCTACAATTTAGAATGCTCGAAGACCTGCCGACCTTCTTCTCATCAAACTTTGACTTCAACCAGATGAAGAATCACTTGACTGTATCCCAACGGGGAGAAATTGAAGAGGTAAAGGCAGCGAGGATCATGGAACGTATCAGATATCTAGCTGAACCCGTCCTCCTTGATGGATTAAATAGAAGAAGATAATAGATCATTAGAAGGCCATCCTATCTTAGGGTGGCTTTTTCTGATGCGTTAAGAAAACATCGTTACTTATTATGTCTATAACGCATTAAAAAGCTAACAGATCCAGACAATGCTTAAGGGCCGGTGAAGCAGAGTTTTTCTAAGATGTAACAAGTTATTGGCTTCTAAACCAGGGGCTTATCCCATATACATATTTAGGAAAGTTGTATTAGGGGGGGTATCATTGGTTTCGATTTATTTTGAAGATGATGCGGATGCACTTAAAATCTTTGGTTTCATTACAAAATGCCGGAAAGGCACTGAAGTAAATGGACTTATTGAATATATACCTGAGACAGGGCTTGTGATACACGTAAGTGACGAACGAATGGGGCAAATGGTTGAGGTGCTAAGTTATGCCCTTCACACCTTTATTATGACATCAAAAATTTATAACTGGGTTGAACAGATGATTAGGTCGAAATTTTTTTATGATGAGCAAGAGGAGATCGATCAGATCATCGAGATAACAAGAGCGATCATAGAAAGCAGCCAAACAGACCAGAACGGCGGATTAGGGCTAGATCAACAAGTTATTGCAGAAAGCCTCCTCACCATGCTGCTAAGCAATGTCTCATTTTCTTTTGATTCTTTTGCTAAATTCCGGCTGAAAGGAATTGCGGGCTCTCTTATGCCGTTTATTGAACAGGCCATTGATGAATATAAAATGGAGCAGGATTACCAAAACTTTATCCAGTCGCTTAGAGAATTTATGGTCTCTCAGCCCAGTAAATTAAAAGCTCTTCATCTGCTGCATGATGAAGTACTTTATTTTTACAATGATTCTTTCAAGAAAATGGACAGCGGCGAACTTTTCAGGCAGATAGACCGCAGATTATTAGCCGAGAATCCTTTATATATTGATTCGAACACCATTGCTCCGCTCATTTCTATGGCTCCCCAACAGCTTTTTGTGTATACAGACGAAGTGGAAAATGGGCTCATCCAAACCATCTCACGGATCTTTGAAGAAAGATCAGTTTTAAAATCCAAAAAATGTTTTGCGCTAGACAAGGCAGATTTTCTTGAACAGCTTAGCCAGAGGAATCAGGTTCTATAAAAAAAATCCCATGTGCCCTTGCATTTCCTTACATAACAAACTATAATATCCTACATAATAACCTCTATATTTAAAAGTAATGATAAGGACATGGGTATTCTAAATCGGTTTCCAGAGAGGGAAGGCTTGCGCTGAAAACTTCCTAATACGGATAGGATGCTTACCCCCTTTGAACTTCAGCTGTGAATGAAGTAATGGCTGACGGGAAGAACCGCCGTTAAAAGGTCGCAAGTGTCATCTGTCTCATGAAACGGATGGAACTAGGGTGGAACCGCGGGTTTATACTTATGTATATCAAGCTCGTCCCTGTATATATATACAGGGACGGGCTTTTTTGTTTGTTTTGAGATGGTGAGCTAAGAATTTCTAGCGGCCGTAGAATATGAAGGAGTGACTGATATGTCTGAAATGATACAACTAACATTTCCGGATGGGGCAGTAAAGGAGTTCCCAAAAGGTACATCAACTGAAGATATTGCATTCTCTATCAGCCCAGGTTTAAAGAAAAAAGCTCTGGCAGGGAAAGTGGACGGAATTCTATTTGATTTGAGAAGACCGATTGAAATCGATGGTTCTATTGAAATTGTAACTCAAGACAGCAAAGATGCGCTTGAAATTTTGCGCCATAGTACAGCGCACTTGATGGCACAGGCAGTAAAACGTTTATATAAAAATGTAAAGCTTGGCGTAGGACCGGTCATTGAGGGTGGATTTTATTACGATATCGATGCTGAAGATTCACTATCTCCTGAGGATCTCACATTAATTGAAAAAGAAATGAAGAAAATTGTTAATGAAAATCTTGAAGTAGTCCGCGAAGAAGTCAGCCGTGACGAAGCTATACAAATGTTTAAAGAAATTGCCGACGAATATAAACTTGAATTGATTGAAGCCATTCCGGCTGAAGAAACAGTGACTGTATACCGCCAGGGAGAATTCTTCGACCTATGCCGGGGAGTCCATGTTCCATCAACAGGAAAAATTAAAGAATTCAAGCTGCTGAGCATTGCCGGTGCATACTGGAGAGGCAACAGTGATAATAAAATGCTTCAGAGGATTTACGGTACAGCTTTCTTTAAAAAGGAAGATCTAGCAGAGCATTTAAGGCTTCTTGAAGAAGCAAAAGAGCGCGACCACCGAAAACTGGGCAAGGAATTGAGTCTTTTTACAAATTCACAAAAGGTTGGCCAAGGGCTGCCGCTTTGGCTTCCAAAAGGGGCTACGATCCGCCGCATCGTTGAGCGGTACATTGTAGATAAAGAAGTAAGACTTGGCTATGATCACGTATATACACCAATCATGGGAAGCGTGGATCTGTATAAAACTTCAGGGCACTGGGATCACTATCGTGATGATATGTTCCCTGTGATGGATATGGATAACGAACAGCTTGTGCTTCGTCCGATGAACTGTCCGCACCATATGATGGTTTATAAAAATGCAATCCACAGCTACCGTGAACTGCCTATCCGTATCGCTGAGCTTGGAACGATGCACCGCTATGAAATGTCCGGAGCATTATCTGGGCTGCAGAGAGTTAGAGGGATGACGCTGAATGATGCCCATATTTTTGTACGGCCTGATCAAATCAAAGAAGAATTCAAACGTGTAGTAAATTTAGTCTTGGCGGTATATAAGGATTTTGATATTAACGATTATTCATTCCGTCTTTCTTACAGAGATCCGCAGGATACTGAGAAATACTTTGACGACGATGAAATGTGGGAAAAAGCTCAGGGCATGCTGAAGGATGCAATGGATGAACTCGGCCTTGATTACTTTGAAGCCGAAGGAGAAGCTGCATTCTACGGTCCTAAGCTCGACGTGCAGGTTCGTACAGCGCTTGGAAAAGATGAAACTCTTTCTACAGTTCAGCTGGACTTCCTTCTTCCAGAACGATTTGATTTATCTTACGTAGGTGAAGATGGAAAGCCGCATCGACCGGTCGTTATTCACCGCGGTGTAGTTTCCACAATGGAGCGTTTCGTAGCCTTCTTGATCGAAGAATACAAAGGAGCTTTCCCGACGTGGCTTGCGCCCGTACAGGTTCAAGTAATACCTGTATCACCAGAAGCGCATCTTGATTATGCTAAGCAGATCCAGGAGAAACTGCAGGAGGCTGGCCTTCGAGTTGAACTGGATCACCGCGATGAAAAAATAGGTTATAAAATCCGTGAGGCTCAAATGCAAAAAATCCCGTATATGCTTGTTGTAGGGGATAATGAAATCCAAGAAAATGCTGTGAATGTACGTAAATACGGTGAACAAAAATCAGAAACAATGAGTTTTGCCGATTTCCAAGAAATGATTTCAAAAGAAGTAAGACGATAAGTCTCATTTAAGCGGGGACATGATCACAGCCGCATAATTGGCAGATACAATCTGGAAACACGTAAATTCAAATGAATTATGATATGAAAAGCGATGACGAGGACAACAATCACTCCACAGTTTTCTTTACCAGAGAACGGGGCCGCAGGCTGGAAGCCCCTGAAGAAAGCAGAGTGATTTACCGCCTCCTGAGCTATTATGGGGAAAGATAGTATCCATAATCGGTACCGGACCGTTACTTCGACTTTGAGCACAAAGAATCTATTTTCTTTATGAAACAAGGGTGGAACCACGACGCACTCGTCCCTTTTTTGGGGATGGGTGCGTTTTTTTATATTCAAAAATCTCTAAGCCGGCTGCGGAACACAAAAAATAAATTATTGCAGGAGGTAAATATGATGAAATTAAATCAAGCGGAAGTACAGAATCATCGTAAATTAGGGCAGGATTTAGAATTATTCACATCGATGGAAGAGGCTCCGGGAATGCCTTTTTTCCTTCCGAAGGGTATGGCGCTCAGAAATGAACTGGAAGGCTTTTGGAAGAAAAAGCATCAATCAGCCGGTTATCAGGAGATAAAAACGCCCATTATGATGAAGCAATCTCTCTGGGAGCAATCTGGACACTGGGATCATTATCATGAAAATATGTATTTTTCAAATGTGGATGAACAAAATTATGCCATTAAACCTATGAGCTGTCCGGGAGCTGTTCTTATTTTTAACAGTAAACGCCGAAGCTACCGGGAACTTCCGGTGCGATATGCGGAGCTTGGCCTTGTGCACAGACATGAGCTGTCTGGTTCTCTTAATGGATTGCTCCGGGTCCGCTCCTTTACACAGGATGATGCCCACCTTTTTGTCCGTGAAGACCAAATTAAAACTGAAATCGGCGGCATTCTCGATTTAATCCATGACATTTATTCCAAATTCGGATTCAGCTACAAGGTGGAGCTTTCAACTAGGCCGGAAGACTTTATGGGATCCCCTGAAATGTGGGATAAGGCGGAAGCTTCCCTGGAATCTGTACTGGAAGCGAAGGGCTTAGATTATCAGATTAATCATGGAGACGGTGCTTTCTACGGCCCGAAAATAGATTTTCATATTTTAGATTCTTTAGGACGGAGCTGGCAGTGCGGCACAGTCCAGCTTGATTTTCAAATGCCTCAAAAATTTGGCTGTGCTTATATTGGAGAGGACAATAAGCCCCATATGCCAGTTATGATTCATCGGGCCATTTATGGGTCGATTGAGCGGTTTATGGCTATCTTGATTGAACACTATGCCGGTGAATTTCCGTTATGGGTTGCTCCGGTCCAGGCGAAAATCATACCGATTTCTGACATTCATGCAGACTATGCGGCTGAAGTTAAACAACAGTTAGCAGCAGCTGGATTACGGGTAGAATCAGACCAGCGAATGGAGAAAATGGGACTAAAGGTCAGAGAAGCGGAAATGCAGAAGATTCCATACTTGATTGTCATAGGTGATCAGGAAGTGCAGAATCAGACTGTTTCCATTAGAAAGCGAAAAGAGAAAAAGTCAAACGTACAAAAACTTGACGAGGTGTTAAAGCAACTTAAACTCGAGATTGAGAGCATCTAGTTTGTACAGTCTGAAATAATTTTCTGAAATGCTATTGCAACAAAACGGAATATCTGATAATATATGTTTTGTTGTGAAAATAATTTAATGGTTGACAGTTAGTCGTTTTCCATGTTATATTTTCTAAGGTGAATTGAATACGTGTTTGAGAAAAAGAAGAGGCACCCGCTTCTCACCTGATCGACGCATTCTTGCAGTTAACAGGTTCATGATGATTATCTGACTTTGTCTATTAATTAATCAGTGTGGGTGTATCTAGCATCCACACTTTTTTATTTGCTTTTTTGATAAACAAACAGCAATCATGGTGAATGAGGACAGCTTTTAAATAACCTTAAACGTTGTATTCGCCAAAATTACCTTGGAGGTGGCTAATTATTAGCAAACAAGACATGATGGTAAACGAGGGTATTCGTGCCCGCGAACTTCGTCTCATAGACCAAAACGGAGAGCAATTAGGAATCAAAACTAAATTTGAAGCCTTAGAAATTGCTGCGCGTGTCAATCTTGACGTCGTATTGGTTGCTCCAAATGCAAAGCCTCCAGTAGCCCGTATAATGGACTATGGAAAACATCGTTTTGAGCAGCAAAAGAAAGATAAAGAAGCACGCAAAAACCAAAAGATCATTAACTTAAAAGAGGTTCGCCTCAGCCCGACAATTGAAGAACATGACTTCAATACAAAGTTGAAAAATGCCCGAAAGTTCCTTGAAAAAGGTGACAAAGTAAAAGCATCTATCCGCTTTAAAGGCCGTGCGATCACTCATAAAGAGATTGGACAACGTGTTCTTGACCGTTTTTCAGCAGCATGCAAGGATATTTCCACAATTGAAACACATCCAAAAATGGATGGCCGAAGCATGTTTATACTATTAGCACCTAAAAACGAAAAGTAATGTTATGAGGAGGAATCCCTTATGCCAAAAATGAAAACTCACCGTGGAACTGCAAAACGTTTCAAAAAGACAGGTTCCGGTAAACTTAAGCGGTCACACGCTTATACAAGCCACTTATTTGCTAACAAATCTACTAAAGCTAAGCGTAAGCTTCGCAAAGCAGCCCTTGTAAGCAAAGGTGACTTCAAACGCATTCGCCACATGTTAGACAACATTAAGTAATTTAACGAGATTTATATATAGGAGGGAAATAACATGCCACGTGTAAAAGGCGGTACTGTTACTCGCAAACGTCGTAAAAAAGTCATTAAATTAGCAAAAGGTTACTATGGTGCAAAACATATTTTGTTCAAAGTAGCTAACCAACAAGTAATGAAATCTCTACAATATGCTTTCCGTGATCGTCGTCAGAAAAAACGCGATTTCCGTAAGCTTTGGATCACTCGTATCAACGCAGCAGCTCGTATGAACGGTCTTTCTTACAGCCGTTTAATGCACGGACTAAAGCTTGCTGAGGTTGACGTGAACCGTAAAATGCTAGCTGAGCTTGCAATCTCTGATGCAAACGCATTTGCTGAATTTGCAAATATTGCTAAAAAACACCTTGAACAATAAGAAATCCTCTTACAGGATTTTATAAAAGGATGCTCCTCTCCGAGCATCCTTTTTTATTTAGGCTGTTCTCGCAACCTTTAGTGTTATTGAACAAGGGGGTGATTTCCCCTACAGGATGCTCGCTTTCCGCGGGGCGGGTGGTGAGCCTCCTCGGCTTCGCCTGTGGGGTCTCACCTGTCCCGCTGCTCCCGCACAGAAAAGCGGAAAGCGGTGCCTGCCCAACCTATAAATATTAAAAGCTCAGTTTTAATCCAAATAGATATAAAATGGTAAACAAAATGGCAGGCAGAGACCCGACAAGCATAAGCCAATCCGTCTGTGGGGAGTGCTTTTCTCCCCATAGACGGATTGGCTTATGACTCAAGGGTCTCAGCTTGCAGCTGGATCAAGGAGTCTCGCACCTTACGTTCCAATCAACCTGCTTAGCAATAGGGTAGATTCACAGAACTATTAAAAAACAACAATCTTTTAAAAAAGAGCCTTTATTTATAATGGTTGTGAGAAAAGCGGTTTGCGGGTTATTATTAAAATTCCCGGGAAACTGACAGTAAAGCTAAAGAAGCGAAGCAATGAGTTTAGGAAATGGAAGCTAATTCTGGGAGGCTATTTATTAGTCCAATTCAAGCTCAACCAGTAAAACATTATAGAAGAAAGAAGCGGTATGTATGAAATGGTTTTACATATTAACGATATATGGATTTATAATAAATGTAATTTCGCTTATTACAATGAAAGTTGATAAGGAAAGAGCTAGAAAGCATCAGTACAGAATCGCAGAAAGTACTTTATGGCTGATGGCTGCAGCCGGGGGATCGATCGGGGCCACTCTAGGAATGAATTTATTCCGGCATAAAACTAAGCATTTGTCCTTTAGATTTGGTTTTCCGATGCTTGTTGTTATACATCTATTTCTACTGTTTACTCTAGTAAAATAAGACGGGGTGAAATGAATGAATTATGATCAATTGTTTGCGTTGCAAAAATCACTGGATCTGCACATAGAGACCATGCATGGGCTTAGGAAAGAGGAGCTCTTTGATAAAAAGGTATTGGCGCTTCTCGTAGAAGTTGGGGAACTGGCAAATGAAACAAGATGTTTCAAATTCTGGAGCTTAAAAAAGTCCTCTCCTAGAGAAGTGATTTTAGAGGAATATGCAGACGGCATACATTTTATTCTTTCGCTCGGTATCACAAAATCCTATGAGCATATTGGGCCTGATATGGATGAAGCTGAGAACAGGGACTGCGATATGACCAGTCAGTTCCTAACTGTATATAAGAGTATAAATACCTTCAAAGAGGATCCAAGCGAACAGGTATACAAGGAGATGTTCACCCAGTATGCAAAGCTTGGACATTTGTTAGGTTTTTCTTTTGCAGATATAGAGACATTTTATATGGATAAAAATAAAGTGAATTATGAGCGGCAGCAGCAGGGGTATTAATAGGGTTCCAAACGGTTAGGCTGGTAGTATTAGTATGGGTAAATCGAGGTGTTATGGTTTATGGTTTTTGCCGCATATATTTTAGGAGCGCTGATACTTTGCCGTATTCCTGTAATCGGCAGATATTTGTGTATCATTCATACAATGATTCATGAGGTGGGCCATGCACTTTGCTCCCTCCTTTTTGATGGGAAAGTGAGAAGCATCTCTCTGTTCGCGAATACAGAAGGACTTATCATGACCGGTTCAAAAAGCTGGATTGGCAGAGTTATGACGAGTTTTGCGGGTTATCCGTTTTCATCAGCCTTTGCCCTGCTTTGTTTTACACTTATTTCAAAAGGGCATGCATCCTGGGTATTTTATGGATTGGGGATCACAATTTCTGCGGCACTCCTGCTGTGGGTGAGGAATATGTATGGCGTGTTTTGGTGCATATCCTTCCTTGTGCTCTTGGTGCTGATCATGATAAGAGGGAATGATCTATGGATTATACACGGTGGTATGCTCATGTCGGCTATCTTGCTCACAGAGTCAATTAGCTCTGCCTTTATGGTTTTATATCTGAGCTTTAAAACACCAGGAGAAGCTGGTGATGCAGCCAGCCTTGCTGCATATACACAAATTCCTGCACAAATATGGGGAATTCTTTTTTTTGCCTTCGCGTTATTCTCATTTACTAAAGTGTGTATTTCATTATTATAAAAGATACCTGCTTTTAACAAAAAACCGTGAAGCTTCTCTGCACGGTTTTTCGTATAAGCATTTTACTTTTTTAATCCGCTTTCTAGCAGCTGAACCAGTTCCTTTTTTTCATTCTCAGGAGAACTCTGCCAGATTATTTCAAAAAGAACTCCAAGACCCGGGAGCATTTTCTCTTCTTTTCTTGTGATTGCATCGACAATGGTTTCTTCCAGTTGTTCCTGGGTTTTCCCTGTAACGTTGTGGATAACTGCATGTCGCAGGTTTATATTCATTAAAATCCCTCCAAATCATAAAGATTACTTTTATAACATAACCATCCCTTCATTTATTATGTAATGAGTTTAGGATATAATAGGAAAATCAGTTCTTAAGTAGAAGGAGAGAGACAGGCTTGAAGTATATCGAATCCTCCAAAAATCCCCAGGTTAAACAATGGAAAAAGCTCTTAACCAAGAAAGACCGGGACAAGACAGGGAAATTTTTAATAGAGGGTTTTCATCTCGTGGAAGAAGCTCTTAAAGAGACTAATTTAGTAACAGAAGTTATTGTGCAGGAAAACGTTGAATTGCCTATAGGGTTCCAGCTAAATGATATAGAAGTAATCTACGTGTCCAAAGACGTCATGAAATCCATTTCTGATACAGAGGCTCCGCAGGGGATTGCAGCTGTATGCGAACAGCCCTCTTATCAGGTAGAAGACTTTTCCGGGAAGCAATTTCTGCTGGCAGATGCGGTACAGGACCCGGGGAACCTCGGTACAATGATCCGCACAGCAGATGCAGCTGGAATGGATGCAGTTGTGTTAGGGGAGGGATCTGCTGATCTATTTAACCCGAAGGTAATTCGTTCTACACAGGGAAGCCTCTTTCATATACCTGTATTAAAGGCAGACTTAACACATTTTATTGCTCAGCTAAAGGAACAGGGCATACCGGTATATGGGACCTCTCTTGAACATGCCGATCCTTTTGAAGAGGCAGAAAAACAAGATAAATTTGCCCTTCTGGTTGGAAATGAAGGAAAAGGGGTCGACAAACAATTGCTGGCAGCAACCGATAAAAACTTATTCATCCCCATATTCGGGCGAAGTGAGTCGTTAAATGTGGCGGTTGCCGCAGGAATTCTCCTTTACCACTTAAAAAAATAAAGTAGCCATTAATACCGGGAAAGCATAAAGTATTAAAATTCAGTTTGAAACTCATACTTATTTATACTATAATAGGGTGTAAATTTTATAAGAAAAGACATAGACAGAGAAAAGTAGCTGTGCGAAGACCCTTTATTAGGGAGAAAATGCCTTAGACTGAAAGCATTTTAAATGGGCCGCCTGTGAAGTTCACCTCTCGAGTCGGCACCGGGACCTCTGCTAAGCAGAGTAAAGGTGCATCGGCATAAGCCGTTATCCTAATGAAGTGAGTGCATAGATTGCGCTAACAAGGGTGGTACCGCGAATAATACCTCGTCCCTTTTTTGGGGACGGGGTTTTTTTATTTTCTTTTAAAATTGCCGGTCTACATAACAAAAAGGAGGATTTAGTATGAAGGAACGTTTGCAGGAGCTTCAGGCTGAAGCTCTTCAAAAAGTTGAAGAGGCATCAAGCTTGAAAGGATTGAATGATATCCGGGTTTCTTACCTGGGGAAAAAAGGCCCGATTACAGAAGTGCTGCGTGGAATGGGCAAGCTTTCCGCAGAGGAACGTCCGGTAATCGGCGCGCTCGCCAATGAAGTGCGGGAAGCGATTGCTGAGCAGATTGAAGCAAAACAGGTACAGCTTGAGGAAGCTGCGATTGCTGAGAAGCTTGCAGCAGAAACCATTGATGTGACTCTTCCAGGAAGTCCAGTTCGTACAGGAAGCAAGCATCCTTTAACAAAAGTGGTTGAAGAAATTGAGGATTTGTTTATCAGCATGGGTTACGCAGTTGCGGAAGGCCCTGAAGTGGAGAAAGATTACTATAATTTCGAAGCCCTAAACCTTCCAAAGGGACATCCAGCTCGAGACATGCAGGATTCTTTCTATATTACTGAAGACATTCTGCTGCGTACCCATACGTCCCCGGTTCAGGCTAGAACGATGGAAAAACATCAGGGGAAAGGACCGGTTAAGATTATCTGTCCTGGAAAGGTGTATCGCCGGGATAATGACGACGCCACTCACTCACATCAATTCATGCAGATTGAAGGGCTTGTCGTAGATGAAAATATTCGTATGAGTGACTTAAAAGGAACACTGGATGTTTTTGCGAAAAAAATGTTTGGTGAGGATCGCGAAATCCGCTTAAGACCAAGCTTCTTCCCATTCACCGAGCCTTCTGTAGAAATGGACATTTCCTGTAAAGTATGCGGAGGAAAAGGCTGCAGTGTATGCAAAGGCACAGGCTGGATTGAGATTCTTGGAGCAGGCATGGTGCATCCGAATGTACTGGAAATGGCAGGATTCGATTCTAAAAAATATTCAGGATTCGCATTTGGAATGGGGCCGGAGCGTATTGCCATGCTTAAATATGGCGTAGATGATATCCGCCATTTCTATACCAATGATATTCGATTCTTAAAACAATTTTCCAAGCACGAAGAATAAGTAAGGAGGATGAGCCATGTTTGTATCATATAAATGGTTACAAGAATATGTGGATCTTTCAGGCATAAGCCCGGTAGAGCTTGCTGAAAAAATAACAAAAAGCGGTATTGAAGTAGAAGGTGTAGAAAAGAAGAGTGAAGGAATTAAAGGTGTTGTCATCGGTCATGTCCTTGAAAAGGTAAAACATCCAGAAGCAGATAAGCTGAATATCTGCCAGGTAGATCTCGGACAGGAAACCCCGGTACAAATCATTTGCGGGGCACCAAACGTTGATAAAGGCCAGAAAGTCGCTGTAGCAACTGTAGGTGCAGTGCTTCCAGGAAACTTCAAGATTAAAAAAGCGAAACTTCGCGGCGAGGAATCAAATGGGATGATCTGCTCTTTACAGGAGCTTGGAATTGAGCCGAAGGTAGTGGCAAAGGATTATTCGTCTGGTATCTTTGTTTTCCCAAGTGAAGCAGAGGCAGGGCAGGATGCTCTTTCATTACTTGGATTAGATGATGCTATTTTAGAGCTTGGGCTTACCCCGAACAGAGCAGATGCCATGAGCATGCTTGGAGTTGCGTATGAAGTGGGCGCCATCCTTGGCAGAGAAGTGAAGTGGCCGGAAATTTCGGAACACTCTTCCTCGGAAGAAGCTTCCGGCTATATTTCTGTAAAAGTTGATGCGAAGGAGGATAACCCGTTATACGTTGCTAAAGTAATTAAGGATGTAAAGATCGGCCCATCGCCTTTATGGATGCAGACGCTCCTAATGAATAGCGGTATACGTCCTCATAATAATATAGTAGATATCACGAATTATGTACTCCTTGAGTACGGCCAGCCGCTGCATGCATTTGATTATAATAAAATCGGCTCAAAAGAAATCCTTGTGAGAAGAGCATCAGAGGGCGAAAAAATTGTTACGTTAGATGAAGCGGAACGTACTTTGAAAGCCGATCATTTGGTTATTACAAATGGTACAGATCCGATTGCTCTTGCAGGAGTTATGGGCGGTGCTAATTCAGAAGTTGATACAGATACCACGACTGTCTTACTGGAATCTGCTTATTTTACAGGCGGGGTCATCCGTAAAGCCTCAAAAGATCATGGGCTTAGAAGTGAAGCGAGTTCACGATATGAAAAAGGAGTAGATCCAAACCGCGTACGCCAAGCCGCAGAGCGGGCTGCAGACTTAATGGCTCAATATGCCGGCGGAACAGTTCTAAATGGATCCGTTACAGCAGACGCTCTCCAAATTGAACCGGCAGTGGTCTCAATCACGCTTGAAAAGATCAACAGAGTTCTAGGAACTCATTTACAAATGGATCAAGTTCAAAGCATCTTCAAACGCCTGCAGTTCACAGTGGATGTTTCAGGGGATGAAATTACTGTAACTGTTCCTACTAGACGTGGAGATATCACGATTGAAGAGGATTTAATTGAGGAAGTGGCACGTTTGTTCGGTTATGATAATCTTCCGCTGACACTCCCTGTAGCTGAAACGGGTCCCGGGGGATTAACTTCTTATCAATTGAAGAGAAGGAAAGTAAGAAGCTTTCTTGAAGGAGCAGGCCTTTACCAGGCTGTGACTTATTCTTTGACAACAAATGAAAAAGCAAACCAATATGCATTGGAAACAGCTGATACTATCCGCCTTGCTATGCCAATGAGTGAAGAGCGCAGCACCCTAAGGCTAAGCATCACTCCGCAGCTGCTTGAAATCTTAAAATACAACATCGCAAGACAAAATGACTCGATTGCTATATATGAAACAGGGTCCGTATTCCTGAAAAATGGAGAACATGAACTGCCGGTGGAGAAGGAACATTTAGCTGGTGCATTAACAGGTTTATGGCATTCTCAATTATGGCAGGGTGAGAAAAAGCCTGTAGATTTTTATGTGGCAAAAGGAGTGCTTGAAGGTCTGTTTTCAGTCCTTGGTATATCCGAGGCTGTTTCCTATCATCCTGCGGCAATACCGGGAATGCATCCAGGGCGTACTGCAGAAATCAAGCTGAACGGTGAAGCGGTTGGTTTTGTTGGCCAGATTCATCCGAAAGTTCAAAAAGACATGGATCTTAAGGAAACCTTTGTGTTTGAATTATCTTTACAAAGCGTTTTAAAGGTACATGTTGAGCCGATTTCTTATACTTCGATTCCTCGATTCCCTTCCATCACAAGAGATATTGCTTTAGTTGTGGACCGGGAAACTGCAGCTGGCCAAATCTACAGTGTTATAACAGAAGCAGGCGGCAAATTGTTAAAAGAAGTTTCTGTATTTGACCTATATGAGGGAGAGCGTATGGAGCAGGGGAAGAAGTCGATTGCGTTCTCACTGAAATATCTCGATCCAGAGCGTACTTTAACGGATGAAGAAGTAACAAAAGCCCATAATAAAGTACTAAAGACTGTCGAAGAAAAAACAGGGGCAGCATTAAGAGCATAATGAAAAAGCATCTCGCTTTAGTGAGATGCTTTCTTTTTATTCAGGACTGTTGTATACGTAAGGCTGTAATGTGTAATGAACTCTTCATAACCCTGATCAATAGACTTGGTGCCGTCCGCTGTTATTGCAGTTACCTTAAGTGCTGCAACACCCGCAGTAATTCTTTCAGCAAATTTGACGTCTCTCTTCATCGAATTTGAGTTTCTGCACATTCGTATTGGTTTACCTGAAAATCAGATGAAGGGACCATCCATATAGCCAGGTTTGGTTTGAAAGCAGGGGCAACCAATTCAGGCAGTAATCCTGCCCCTTCCTCCAGGATGTTTGTTGTGCTGAGGAGGCTCAGTAAATCCTCCAATATAAACCTGGAATTGTTCTCGGTACACAGTTATAACTTCGTTAACTTGCTGTCAACTGTAAGAGAACAAAATTGGCTTGACCATACTTGATTCCGTGTTTAATCTTTTATTTTATAATGGCAGGCTGTTTTTCCCCTCTGAGCTCCTGGACATTTGATCTTCATAATAGACATCACATTTGTAATAAATAAACGTAAATTCACCTGTAAGATTTCGTGCCGGGGTGTTTTTGCCTGCGCAGGGAGAGCTGCCAATCCAATAACATGAAAAAGACGTTTTTTTAAATCCATTATTGAAACTCCACCTTTCTAAACAGGCGGGGGAAAGGAATGCCGAATAGTATTAACAATATATTAGGTAAGACTAATATGTATAGGAAGAAGAATGAGAAATGTCTCATGTGCATCACAGACTGTCTGAAGGTAAAGAAAATGGATTTCATCTATTCAAATGAAGTTTTTCGAGCTGCTGGTATTTCGGCTGTTGAAAAAAGTGTTGACGAGATTCTTTAGCCGTGTTAAGATATTAAAGTTGCTTTAAGCGACTGAGTAACTCTGGTTCATAACTTCTTCAAAAAAAGATGTTGACCAGATGATTGATATGTGTTATGATTATTAAGTTGCTTACGAGCGACTG
>NZ_PGUY01000099.1 GCF_002863585.1 Peribacillus deserti
AATTGACTGATAAGACGCTCTCCTTTTTTAAAAAACTGACTGAGCTGCGTCTATTTAAGTATGGCCATTTTTCTAAAGTGGCAGAATTTAATTTTCATGGTAAGAAAAGAGGCTGCTGTAACAGCCTCTCTATTTAACTAACGCACCCGTTACTTTAAGTGTAATTGTTCACAGAGTCATCTTACCACCCCTTGAGGTTACACAAAGAAGTAATGTGTGCAAGATGATGTCTCCCCTGCCAAGCGTAGATTCCTATATTTTCACCTACTGAAACTTCACCTGAATCTGGGTGAATAAATGTCTTTTCCATATCAGCAGGACTTATACTACGTAAAAGTTTGGTCCAGCGTTTGTGCAGTGCTTTGAGAAGTAAAAGTGAAATATCAATTGGCATCTCATAATCAGATAGTTCCGCCCACTTCGTTTCATCATATGGCTTAATTACAGGCTTTTCTTCTGTAAGAGCCAATTTAAATCGAATGTAGGCATTCATATGACTGTCAGCCAAGTGATGTATTACTTGTCGAACAGTCCACCCTCCTGAACGATAAGCTGTATCAAGCTGTTCATTATCTAAGTCTTTTACAGCATCTCGTAATAATCTTGGTAAATCTTCAATCTCATTTATCCAATCCCTTATAACACTGTTAGTAATTTCACCATCAAATTGGAAATTGCCAATTGGATATTTCATATCCATTTACTACTCCTCCTAAAAACCCCTTGATTCTTGTGGCTAATTAAATAAACGTTAAAAATATGTAATTCTACATCACTTCATTTAAATCCTTTTCACCTTATATGTTATTAAACTACACCTGTGAATTTTTTCAGGTAAAAGAAAAGAACCGCCGCAGCGATTCTTTGATGTTCTATTTGCTGTTTATTAATACGAGTCACCTATGATTATGGTGCACTGCTTAGACTAAATTTAACTTATTTACCTATTATAAAGGCATCAATTACCTCATATCTTGTAAAGCTTGTTGAAGTTTGGCATAAGTTTTAATACTCGAGAAATTAATGCCTGAATTGATAATTCTTGATACTAAATCCGTTCTAATCCCTGTAAACACTGCATTGATTCCTAGTAACTTAAGAACATCATATATAGTAAAGATTCGAGCCGCAATTTCGGTATCTATAGAGGCAATGGGTGAGAAGTCAAAAATTACACATTCAATTTTCAACTCATTGACTCTGGGGATGACTCTATTCATAATAAATTCACTTTTTTCTACATCAATATTTCCAATTAACGGGATAACCGCTATACCATTTTGTATAGGTATTATGGGTGAAGATAGTTCTGTTATCTCCTGTTTATGCTTTTCTTCGGTTTCTTTTGTTATTCTCTCTCGCTTAAGTATAGTTTCAGTAATACTTAAATCGAGCAAATAACTTAATCTACTGGTAACAGTGATAACTTCCTCAGTAGTTAGTCCATGGACCAAGCTTAATTGAGACAAGATTTTTATTAATAGCTGTCTTGTATCCGCATAGGGCTTTATAAGACTCGATAATTGCTCAATATATTGAGCATCTTCCGGTGTTTCCTGTTTGGTGAGCCATTCAATGAATCTAGGTTCAACCTCTTCATTCGAAAATGTAAGCGTACTCCCTAAAAATTTTAGAAATTCAGCATGAGTATCAATTGATTTATCAATTATTTCTTTTGGTACTGTTATTTCTATCTTACCCATACTATAATTAACAATTTCCCTGCTTATTGGTTCTGCATTTTCACATAGAAAAAGTGCGAATTCTTCAATTGTTTCTACCTTTTCAATACCCATAGAGCAATACTCCTAAGTGTCTATATTTTCTTTAAGTATATTGGTTGGAAGCACACTTGTCTATCAACGATAACCAACAGAAAAAAGTAACTGTGGTTAACGACTTGGCAGGCAGATATTGCATGATGATTGTATAAGTCTACGCCCATCTTAACGGGAAAATAAGGAAAGATTTATACAATAAATACTTCTAAGGCAGGCTGCTTAAGCAGCCTCTATTATTTTCAACTTACACACTCGTTAGCTGAATAAAGAACATTTTTTGTAAAGACAAAATGTAGGAATAAGGTAAGATAGCATCGCCCCTAGTTCAAAAAAAACCGCCCATTAATTTGGACGGTTAAACGGCACCTAATTCTTGTGAAATCATTTGCACCGTTAGCTCGATTACTAATTAGAAGTTAGTTCATCGATTCGAGTTAATTCCTTGTGAACCACACGATGACTTGGATTAAGGTTTCCTGCTGCATCTCTTCCAAAACTTGAAATCAAAACGTCATCGCTATCTATGCTAGGGAAGATTTGAATTTGGACTTCAAATGTTAATGCATTTGAAACATTAGACACACGGAAAGCATTAGAATTTGGGGAAATTGTTAATGTGGCTTCGTCTATCAATGTTTTAGTTCCGTCTAGCATAAATACCCTAATCAAAGCAATAATAGTTTTGTGTTCATGGTTATTCAAAACATGGGTAATTACGCTCGTAGATTGTGTAGGAAAATCAGGGCCAGCAGTAGCATTTTCCATTGGTCCAGTAGAGTATACCAACGCCTTATTTTTTCTTTTACCCATAAATTTACCCTCCCTTCGTAATTTAATATATTTTATTCAATGTGGGGGGGTTAGTATGGATGGTTGCCACATAAAAGAAAAAACAGTTAAAAGACACAGAAATAAAAATATTACTAAATTTATAATTTCATTATCCGATTAACACAATCGTTTTTTTATCGGTAAAAATCCGACTAAAAAAGTGCTTATTTTGATAAATTAAAGGACCAAGAGGAATCGCATTATATTGGCGATTCCTTTTTTACTGGGACCGCGGCAGAAATGCCTGTTCATAGAACTAAAAACAGCTGCTGAAGTAGCCAAATGCACTTAAACTAACGCACCCATTAGTTTAAGTACAATATTTCACAATCCTCCGACTTACCTTGCAGTAGAT
>NZ_PGUY01000100.1 GCF_002863585.1 Peribacillus deserti
ATCTACTGCAAGGTAAGTCGGAGGATTGTGAAATATTGTACTTAAACTAATGGGTGCGTTAGTGAAAGATCATGGCTGTTTCAGCAGCCTACTTTCTTATTCTGCTAACGGGCAGAAAAGTAAAATAAGCAGAGGATGTTTGTCCGACTAAAATAATACATATTTAAATTTAGGGGGAAGTATAATTGGAATTTAAATTTTTGGACTTTGATGTTATTAAAGGAGAAGAAATTGATTTATATCTTGTAAAAACAGTACCAGGAAACAAGGAAAAAAACTGGGTTCCAGCTTATCATTTCGATATTTCTTTAAGTGGTTCACCCGAACCTATCGGGAAAATAGATATTAGAATCGGATACAATGAAAATTTATATTATGGTGGACACATTGGATATTCAGTTAATGAGGAATATAGAGGCAATCACTATGCCGCAAAGGCGGTTTTGCTTTTAAGGAAAGTGGCACATGATCATGAATTGGAGAAACTGGTCATTACCTGCAATCCAGATAACATCGCTTCAAGAAAAACATGCGAGTATATTGGAGCTAATCTAATAGCAATTGTTGATGTACCAGAATTCAACGATATGTATCAGCGAGGGGAAAAGGAAAAATGCATATATGAATGGGTGTTATGCTAACGGATTCGCTGAGGAGCGATCATTTTAACTTAAAGATCACTCAAAAGACAGTTGGGATATAGAATGACCTAATTGTCTAAATTCAAACATTGGAAGAACTGCTTAGGATTCTAAAGGCGGTTTTTTTTTATATTATCAACATAAAGGGATTAAATGGTAAAATAGCTATATATATAAATTAAGGAGTGGGTATATGCCAAAATTGTTTATGTGCTGTCTAATAACGGCTGTTATTTTTGGGCTGGCATCCTGCAGTAGTGGCGTTGAAACAAGACCTACTGAAGAAAGTAAGACGGAGAAGTCCAATCACACTAACAGAAAAATGAAAGTAAACTAATAAGTGAGGTACCCGATTATTTTAGTATGTCTGTTATCAAAAATATTAAGTGGGATGTGAGCCGAACTTTTATTTATGGAACCTTAAAGTTACGCGGGGAAAAAGGAAAATCGGTATACTTTCGAACCCGTGGGAGGCTGGAGTCACCAGTAAATATATGTGGCATTTCATTGGAGAACAAATTCCCTCAGGAAAACTGTCTGTAATTGCTGTTAAAAAAGACACAAATGAAATAAGCAAAGCTCTGGTGATTCCTGATACGGAACAACAGGAATGGGTATTATCCAGAACCAATGTGGGTTCAGCAGTGAATAACCATACGGATGTGCCATCAGGCATGAAACTGCCAACGAGCGGAATGTGGGCATTGAATGCTTATATAAATGAAGAACTATATGGTCAAATCATCGTGGATGTAAAAGGGGAAGCAGCAAAGAGTGAAATAGGCGATAAAGAATTTCCGGATCAACCGCTTACACCAACTTTCAAATTTTACAATTAATCCTTATGCATAACAAATAATAATGATAAAAGCATAAAATGAAAAAATTTACACATAGTAAGTAAAAAACCTATCCAGGAGGCTTACTATGAAAAAAATACTCGCTATTGTAGCTGCAGTTTTATTTATCCTGCAAACCGGCCAGGTATCGGCTCAAAAGACTGATTATGAGAAATACGGCAAAATCGCAATATCTGTGATCCAGTCTGACTACACTGGAGAACCAGTAACAGACTACCAGTATCTGGGGCGCAAAAATATCGCACAGGGTGTAGTGGAGGATTCCTTTCAATTCAATGTAATTGAAAATGGAAAAAGACTAAAACCGATTGTCAAGATCAGGCATAACCTTAGAAACAACAAGCTGGTGGATATCAGGGTAGAAGAACCAGGCCAACAAACACCCCGCATGAATTAATGGGATTTTTTGTATGGTAGATAGGCGTTTTGTGGTGTAAGACGTACAGGCCGCCTCGCAGATCTCTGCGGCATTTTCTTCTGTTTAAGACGTTGTGCCTGATATCAGAAAAGGGCCGCTGAGAGATCAGCATATTCTACGGTAGATAATCATAAAGGCCTATTAATAAGCATAACCCACCCTACATAAGCATTGGAACAAGTGAGATAAGCATAAACGTTCTATACTCAAGCATAAAAGCTAAAACTTAAGCATAAACCCTCTGAACATAAGCATATCTCCCATGAAGTTAAGCATAAATCATTCTGCATCATACAACATGTCTTAGATTTAGTAAAAACCTTTTTCTAACTACATGTTTTAGAAGCTCGGAGCATCCATTTAGATAAAAAAGGACCTAAATGAATGAATTAGCAATCAAAAACAGGGGTTTTTCGATGAAAAAGGGCCAAAAGCAGTCAAGTCCTCAATATTGTGTAAAATACTCTACCTTCGTTTTCAACTGTTTATTATTGTTCA
>NZ_PGUY01000101.1 GCF_002863585.1 Peribacillus deserti
CCCTGTGAGAGTAGGACGCTGCCAGGCAGACCGAAGATCAGCTGTGATAGCTGGTCTTTTTTTTGTGTCTTTTAAACCGAGGGGTAAGAATAGAAGAATAATATTTAGTAAAGTTTTACCCATATAGTATCAAGTTTCATCCTCAGTCCCGCTTCTTGCAAACTAATTAATAAGCTCTCTAAATTAGTATTTCGCCTCGTATACTGATAAAAAAGGGAGCATGAGGTTTTTTGATCTCCGCCAATTTTCCCGTACACTCGAATGAATTTTTCCTGTCCATGCAGATCCAGCTAAGCAGAAAGGTTAAGTGAGCAGTTGATATCCTTAAATACATAAAAAGTCGTTGACAGCCAAATCCCAGCGTATTAAAGTTAAACACAGTAATAGTTAAACAGTTTAATTATTAAACGATAGAACTTTTTTTAAGGCAGGTGAATACAGGATGTCACAAGATCAAATTAAAGAATTGGTGGATAGGTATATTTCACTTTCCTTTTCGGTTGCTAAGAAAGGCGAGAATTTAGTTAAGTGTCAGATTGGTGATGATTTAACGAATGATCAGCATTACACCTTAAGGTATATACACAATGTTAATGTATGTACGTCGACAGAGCTGGCTGAGGTATTTGAGGTAAAGAAAAGCGCTATAACAGCCATTATTAATCGGTTGTGGGAAAAAGGGTTAATACAGAGAACTCGTGATGAGAAGGACCGGCGGGTAGTGTACCTGACTCTCACTGAAAAGGGGAATATGCTTTTTGCTGAAACGGAAAATCGGATACATAAGCTGGTGGAATCGCTGATTAACCGGTTTGAACAGAAGGAAATTGAACAGTTTTTGGATACCTATGAGAAGTTAAATCAGGTGTTGACAGAGAGTAAAGACTTTAAAGTGGAGGAATAGGTGTGAATTTTATCATAAGAAGAAAGTGGCTCGTAATCGCGGTTTGGATTGCTGCTGTTGCAGGACTTTTGTTTGCTGCTCCTAATATGGCAGAGCTGGTTCGGGAAAAGGGTCAGGTAGATGTTCCGGGAGGATATTCCTCGGCGGTTGCCGGAAAAATTATGGATGAAGTTCAAAAACAGAAAGGCGGCGGGGATGAAACCCAGGTTGCGCTTATATTTCATGATGATAAAAAGCTGTCAGCAGATAAACTAAAAGAAGCTGAAAAAGCGATTAGAGCCTTGGAAGCAAAAAAAGATGAATTAGGTATCAAACAGCTCTTGACTCATTTTAATGATAAAAATTTGAAAGACCAGCTAGTATCAAAGGATGGGAGATCCATTCTAGCTTCTATCAGCATCAGCTGGAATGATCGCGAACCAGACCAGGTCAGAGAAGCCTTGTATGACACAATAGAAAAAGCAAAAGTGGATCATTACTATACTAGCAACTGGATGATTAATGAGGATCTGACGAAAAGCTCTGAGGAGGGATTAAAGAAAACGGAAGGCATTACGGTTGTCTTTATTCTGGTAGTATTGTTCCTTGTGTTTAGATCTGTAGTGGCTCCTGTGATTCCACTGCTTACCGTGGGCTTTTCGTATCTTGCGTCGCAATCGATTGTTTCCTTCTTAGTAGATAGATTTGATTTTCCTATTTCTAATTACACACAAATCTTTTTGGTAGCTGTCTTATTTGGAATCGGTACAGACTATTGTATTCTGCTGCTTAGCCGGTTTAAAGAAGAACTGCCGCACCATGAGACGATGGCGCAAGCAATTACAGCAACCTATCGTAATGCGGGGAGAACAGTGTTTTTCAGCGGTCTAGCCGTAATGATCGGCTTCGCGGCAATCGGGTTCTCTCAATTTAAACTGTATCAATCTGCGGCAGCTGTTGCCGTAGGAGTAGCACTCCTTCTTATTGCCTTGTTTACAATTGTTCCTTTCTTCATGGCCGTTTTAGGGATGAAAATATTCTGGCCATCCAAAGCGAAAGCAGAGCATGGGGAAAGTAAGCTATGGGGAGCTTCCGGCCGTTTTTCGCTTGCCCGTCCATGGGCAGCGCTGATTATAGTAGCTGTAGTTTGTGTTCCTTTCCTTGTTAAATATGATGGTAATTTATCTTTTAATTCATTAGAAGAAATTAGCGGTGATGTTCCTTCCATTAAAGCCTTTAACGCAATTGCAGACAGTTTTGGGCCAGGGGAATCTATGCCTACGCAAATTATCTTGAAAAATGATGAAAGAATGGATTCTACTGAATATGTCGCCATTGCGGAGAAGATCAGCCAGGAGTTGGAAAAAGTTGATTTAGTGGATACTGTCCGTTCGGTAACAAGGCCGACTGGTGAGCCTATTGAAGACTTTTTTGTATCTAAGCAGTCGGAAAGCCTTGAGGCTGGCCTTGGAGAGGGAAAAGAGGGGATAAATCAGATAAGTAAAGGCTTGCATGAAGCAGGCAGTGAATTATCTAAATCAGAGCCTGATTTAAAGGAAGCAGTTACTGGAATTGATTCTTTGATTAACGGGACAGGGGAAATTAAGTCAGGATTATCTGAGATTCAGTCCAATCTTTCAATAATCGAAAATGGAGTCCGTCAAGGATCTGCAGGTTCAACAGAAATCAAGCAGGGATTAGAGCGGACGAAGTCAGGTGCCGAAGAATTAGCAGCAAATTATAATAAACTGTTAGACGGCTACCAGCTTGCTGCATCCAATCTTGGCAGCTTAACTTCACAATATACGCAAATCGGCAAGGGGCTGACAGCTTTATCAGGCAGTCTTGCACAGATTAAGGAAGAAGACTTCACCTACCTGGAAAAGACACATGAAGGCCTGGCAGATGAAAGCCAATACCAAAAGATCAAAGGAACAGTTCAAACGCTGCAGCAGCAGCTGGCCCCGCTTGCGACCGGCCTAAGTCAGTTAAATTCAGGACTTGGGCAAATAGATGGAGGTCTTAATACGGCCAACTCTGGCTTTGAAAAAGCTATCAGCGGACAGCAGCAGCTTGCAGCGGGGATGGAAAAGCTAATTTCCGGTATTGAGCAGCAAAAAAACGGTTTAGACCAACTGGCTGACGGCCAGGGAAAGATTGTAGATAATTTCCCTAAATTAACTCAAGGCCTCGAAGGAATTAATGGGGGACAAAGACAGCTGCTTAATGGATTCGGCGATTTAACCGGACAATTAGGACAGTTAACGGAAGGGTTAGGCCAGAGTGCTGAAGGATTGGATCAAGTTTCAGAGGGACTTGGTTCGGCACAGAGCTACTTAACAGGTCTGTCTAAATCGAATCAGATGGATAATTTCTATCTTCCGGAAGAAGTGCTGGAAAGTAAGGATTTTGAACAATCTTTAGAGGCGTACATGTCAAAAGATCGAAAATATATGACCTTGGATGTGATCTTTAAATCAAATCCTTATTCTAATGAGGCCATCAGCCAGGTTCCGGAGATCAAGGAAGCAGTTAAAAGGGCAACAAAGGATACAAAACTAGAAAATGCTGTATTAGCTGTAGGAGGAATAACAAGTACAAATGCAGACTTGGATAAGATGTCCGGGCAGGATTATTCCCGTACAGTCGTATTGATGCTGGCGGGTATATCCATCATTCTTGTTTTCCTGTTCCGTTCAATTATCATGCCTGTTTATATTATTGGTTCGTTGATCCTTACTTATTACACTTCCATGGCGATCAATGAAGTTCTATATGTTGATATTTTCAATTACACCGGCATAAGCTGGGCAGTTCCATTCTTTGGCTTCGTTATCCTTGTGGCCTTAGGAGTGGATTACAGTATTTTCCTCATGGACCGCTTTAATGAATATAAAGATTTGTCAGTGGCTGACGCTATGCTGCTATCCATGAAAAAAATGGGAACAGTTATCATTTCTGCTGTTATCATTCTAGGCGGTACATTTGCTGCTATGATGCCATCAGGAATGCTGTCTCTCCTCCAGATCGCCTCGATAATATTAATAGGGCTGCTGCTATACGCATTTATTATTCTGCCGCTGTTTATCCCGGTTATGGTGAAGAACTTCGGTGAAGCAAATTGGTGGCCATTTAAACGAGGAACAAATTAGTTTATTAAAAAGAGTAATCCATATTGGATTGCTCTTTTTTATTGGATTTATAAAATGTTCGTAGGACCGGCAGTGACTTTCGTTGAGTTTCGTAATAAAAATGGTTACACTATAACAAACATTTAGTACAGGTGAGGTATGCATATGGCAAAAGGAAAGAAAGTTAACTTTGAGGTAGGAGAACACGAATCGATTGATGAATGCCTTGAGCGGATGAAAGCTGAAGGATATACACCTGTACGCAGGATGGAAAAGCCTATATTTAAAGAAGTAATGAAAAATGGAAATGTGGAATATGAACCATTTGGGAGAAGAATTGTGTTTGAAGCCAAAAAGAATGACTAAAAACCGAACAATAAGGTTTTACAAAAAGAAATCGTTCGAAAATAAGTTGACTCACTGCCGCAGGATTGATAAGATAAAGACATGGAAAATGATATATAACGTTTCTCTCATATAATAGCGGGGATATGGCCCGCAAGTTTCTACCCGATTACCGTAAATAATTGGACTATGAGAGAAGGTAGCAGTGTTTTCGGCGCGCAATTTTTCTCATAAAATGATTGAATTACGCCGGGTAGACTATCTTCTCTCATAGAAGAAGTCTACCCGTTTTTTTATGTTCAAAATAGGAGGAATAACAAATGAGACCTCAAGTTGGAGTCATTATGGGAAGTATCTCAGATTGGGATACAATGAAATATGCGTGTGAAGCATTAGAAAGCTTAGAAGTCTCATTTGAAGCTAAAGTTATATCTGCACACCGCACGCCAGATCTTATGTTCGAGTATGCAGAAAGTGCAAGAGACCGAGGGTTGAAAGTAATTATTGCAGGTGCAGGGGGGGCGGCCCATCTGCCCGGCATGACTGCCTCTAAAACAACACTTCCAGTAATCGGCGTCCCCGTGCAGTCCAAAGCATTAAAGGGTTTGGATTCCCTGTTATCCATCGTACAGATGCCTGGCGGGATCCCTGTTGCCACCGTTGCAATCGGGAAAGCAGGTGCGGTAAACGCAGGGATTCTGGCAGCACAAATGATAGGTGCATCGGATGAGGCCCTTGCTTTAAGGATAGAAAACATGCGAAATGAAACTAGAGAAAAGGTGTTAGTAAGCAGTGAACAACTTACATTTTAAAACCATCTTACCGGGGCAGACCATTGGAATCATCGGCGGAGGCCAGCTGGGCCGAATGATGGCACTAGCGGCAAAGGCATCGGGATTTAAAATTGCAGTTCTTGATCCGACACCTGATTGTCCTTGCTCACAAGTGGCGGACACTGCCATAACATCAGATTATGATAACCTGGAAGCACTTGAACAGCTGGCTACAATCAGCGATGTCATCACTTTCGAATTTGAAAATATAAATGCGGAAAGCTTGGAATGGCTGAGAAACTATGCGTATATTCCCCAGGGAACAGAAATATTAAGAATATCGCAGAACAGAGTACTGGAAAAAGAGGCTATCCAAAAAGCGGGGGTACCCGTTGCTCCTTATGCAGTCATAAATGAAGCATCACAGGTACATGAACAGGTACAGAAGCTTGGATATCCATGTGTGCTAAAGACTGCAACAGGCGGATATGATGGGAAAGGCCAGCATGTGATCCGGGCAGAATCCGATATAGCCGAAGCGGCAGGTCTGCTACGAAACGGCCCATGTGTGCTGGAGGCGTGGGTTCCTTTTGTAAAGGAAATCTCTGTGATTGTCACGAGAAAAGGTAATGGTGATTATACCGTCTTTCCAACGGCTGAGAATATTCATATCCAGAACATCCTGCACCAAACCATTGTGCCTGCCAGAATCAGCGGTCCGGCATTCGAGGCGGCGGAGGAGAAAGCGGTCCGGCTCGCTGAACATTTAGAACTTGTTGGGACACTTGCTGTAGAAATGTTTTTAACCGAAGCTGGGGAAATCGTGATAAATGAAATCGCACCAAGACCTCATAATTCCGGGCACTATACCATGGAAGCATGCCAAACATCGCAATTTGAACAGCATATCAGAGCTGTATGCAACTGGCCTCTTGGCAGCACAGAACTGCTAAAACCGGTTGTTATGGTAAATATCCTGGGTGAGCATTTGGAAAGATTATTGGAAGAGATTCCAGTGCTGGATGACTGGAAGGTCCATCTCTATGGAAAAAAGGAAGCCAAAGAAAAACGCAAGATGGGGCATGTGAATATTTTGCGTAAATCAGTGGATGATGCACTAAGAGACGCTGGCATGAGCAAGATCTGGCAAGCATAATTTTGAACGGGGGATTTACATGATTGAACGTTACACAAGACCTGAAATGGGCACGATTTGGACAGAAGAAAACCGCTTTAATGCATGGCTTGAAGTAGAAATCCTGGCATGTGAAGCATGGGCAGAGCTGGGTGCCATACCAAAAGAGGATGTAGCACTGCTGAGAGAAAAGGCATCCTTTGATGTGGATCGGATTAAAGAAATTGAAGAAGAAACACGCCATGATGTAGTTGCTTTTACAAGAGCGGTATCTGAAACTCTAGGCGAAGAGCGTAAATGGGTACATTACGGCTTAACTTCAACCGATGTTGTAGACACAGCTCTATCATACGTATTGAAGCAGGCTAATGAAATTCTTCTTAAGGATATTGAGAACTTTGTTGAAATCCTCAAGAACAAGGCTCAGGAACATAAATATACCGTTATGATGGGCCGCACACACGGCGTCCACGCAGAGCCGACTACTTTTGGTCTTAAACTTGCACTTTGGTATGAAGAAATGAAGCGGAATCTGGACCGGTTTAAAGATGCGGCAAGAGGAATTGAATTTGGAAAGATTTCTGGCGCTGTTGGTACTTACGCTAATATTGATCCATTTGTTGAGCAATATGTATGTGAGAAACTGGGCCTGCAGGCTGCACCCATTTCTACGCAGACCCTTCAGCGTGACCGCCATGCACATTATATGGGAACACTTGCCTTAGTCGCGACTTCCATTGAGAAATTCGCAGTTGAAATCAGAGGCCTTCAGAAGAGCGAGACTCGTGAGGTGGAAGAGTTCTTTGCAAAGGGCCAAAAAGGATCTTCGGCAATGCCGCATAAGCGGAATCCAATCGGATCTGAAAATATGACAGGTCTTGCCCGTGTGATCCGCGGCTTCATGATGACGGCTTATGAGAATGTCCCTCTGTGGCATGAACGGGATATTTCCCACTCATCTGCAGAACGGATTATCCTGCCAGATGCGACGATTGCCTTAAACTACATGTTAAATCGATTTGGAAACATCGTGAAAAATTTAACCGTGTTCCCGGAGAACATGAAGCGAAATATGGATCGTACACTTGGTCTGATTTATTCACAGCGTGTACTTCTGGCACTTATAGATAAGGGGCTTGTCCGCGAAGAGGCTTATGATACGGTTCAGCCGAAAGCCATGGAAGCCTGGGAAAAGCAGGTGCAGTTCCGTACATTGATTGAGGCGGATGATAAAATTACAAGCCTTCTGTCTCCGGAAGAGATTGCTGATTGCTTCGACTACAATTATCACTTAAAGAACGTAGATGTCATCTTTGACCGCCTAGGTCTTTAATAATGAAGTTTGGCTGCTTGATCACGGGCGGCAGCCAAATTCTTTAGTCTCAAAATTCCTAATATTCCTAAACTTTGGAGGGGAAAACCATGCAAAAAGGTACTTTATTGTACGAGGGGAAAGCGAAGAAGATTTATTCAACAGAAGATGAAAAAGTCGTTTGGATCGAATATAAAGATTCAGCCACTGCTTTTAATGGGGTGAAAAAGGCAGAAATCGCTGGTAAAGGAGTACTGAATAACGAGATTACCAGTCTGCTATTTTTAAAGCTTGACGAAGCCGGCATTCCATCACACTTCATTAAAAAATTGTCAGACCGTGAACAGCTTGTACAAAAAGTCGATATCATTCCGCTTGAAGTGGTCGTTAGAAACTTCTCGGCAGGCAGCCTTGCAAAACGTTTGGGAATAGAAGAGGGAATTCAATTCAAACAGCCTATCATAGAGTTTTACTACAAAGACGATTCTCTTGGGGATCCACTGATTATAGATGCCCATATCAGAGAATTAGAGATTGCGAGTACAGATGAATTAATAAAATTAAAAGAACATGCTGTAAAAGTGAATGCAGTTTTATCAAGCTTTTTTGAGGGAGTTGGAATCCGGCTGATCGACTTTAAGCTGGAGTTTGGAAAAACGGCAGAGGGAAATATCCTTCTTGCGGATGAAGTTTCGCCTGATACCTGCCGCTTATGGGATCTGGAAACAAATGAAAAGCTCGATAAGGATGTATTCCGAAGAGATTTAGGAAGTTTAACAGAAGCATATGAGAACATACTTACAAGACTAGGGGGACGTCTTCATGTATAAAGTAAAGGTTTATGTGACTTTAAGGGAAAGTGTTTTAGATCCACAGGGTACAGCGGTGAAGGGATCACTTCACAGCCTGTCTTATGGTGAAGTACAGGATGTCCGGATCGGGAAATACCTGGAGCTTACGATTGGAAAATCCAATCGCAATCTGGATGGATTGGTCCGGGAAATGTGCGAAAGACTTCTTGCTAATACAGTAATTGAAGATTACCGCTACGAGGTGGAGGAGGTAGTCGCACAGTGAGATTCGCAGTCATCGTTTTTCCCGGTTCTAACTGTGATGTAGATATGTTCCACGCGATCAAGGATGAGCTTGGTGCTGAAGCAAAATATGTATGGCACACCGAAGGAAGCCTTGAAGGGTATGATGGGATTCTTCTTCCAGGAGGATTCTCGTACGGTGACTATCTCCGCTCCGGCGCAATAGCACGCTTCTCTAATGTGATGAATGAAGTAGTCAAAGCGGCTGAGGCTGGCAAACCTGTCCTTGGAGTGTGCAACGGATTTCAGATTCTTTTGGAAGCAGGTCTGCTTCCAGGGGCTATGCGCAGAAACCAGAATTTAAAATTTATGTGCCGAACTGTCCAATTGAAAGTAGAAAATGCAGATACCCTTTTTACAGGTGCTTACCAAGAGGGTGAAATCATACAGATACCTATTGCACATGGGGAAGGCAATTATTATTGTGATGAAGAAACGCTGGCAAAGCTTAAAGAGAATAAACAGATTGCCTTTACCTATCATGGGGAGAATCCGAACGGAAGCCTGGCAGATATAGCTGGCATTACAAATGAAAAGGGAAATGTCTTAGGTATGATGCCGCACCCTGAACGTGCCGTGGATATTCTTTTAGGCAGTGCTGACGGCTTAAGGCTGTTTCAATCGATAGTAAAACATTGGAGGGAATCTCATGTCGTTAATGCTTGAACCAAATCCTGAATTGATCAAATCAGAAAGAATTTATGCAGAAATGGGATTATCGGATGAAGAATTTGCGATGGTTGAGAGTACCCTTGGCCGTCTTCCTAACTATACAGAGCTTGGATTGTTTTCGGTTATGTGGTCTGAACATTGCAGCTATAAAAATTCTAAACCCGTCTTAAGAAAATTCCCGACAACTGGAGAAAAAGTTCTCCAAGGTCCGGGCGAAGGTGCGGGAATTGTGGACATCGGTGATAACCAAGCGGTTGTTTTTAAAATAGAAAGTCATAATCATCCTTCGGCCATTGAGCCGTATCAGGGTGCAGCTACTGGTGTCGGCGGAATTATCCGTGACGTATTCTCGATGGGCGCCCGCCCGATTGCGCTGCTGAATTCCCTGCGTTTCGGTGAACTGCAATCTTCACGAGGTAAATATCTATTCAAAGAAGTAGTAGCGGGTATTGCAGGGTACGGAAACTGTATCGGGATCCCGACTGTAGGCGGAGAAATTCAGTTTGATCCTTCCTATGAAGGAAACCCGCTTGTAAATGCGATGTGTGTCGGACTGATTAACCATGAAGATATCAAAAAAGGCCAAGCCCACGGTGTTGGGAATACCGTCATGTATGTCGGTGCTAAAACAGGCCGTGATGGAATCCATGGGGCAACGTTCGCTTCTGAGGAATTGACGGATGCATCTGAAGAAAAGCGGCCTGCAGTGCAGGTTGGGGATCCGTTTATGGAGAAGCTTCTACTTGAGGCATGTCTCGAACTTATTCATTGTGATGCTTTAGTCGGCATTCAGGATATGGGAGCGGCAGGTCTTACAAGCTCTTCAGCCGAAATGGCAAGTAAAGCTGGTTCGGGAATTGAAATGAACCTTGATCTTGTCCCGCAGCGTGAAACAGGTATGACAGCGTATGAAATGATGCTCTCTGAATCTCAGGAACGGATGTTGATTGTTGTCACAAAAGGCCGTGAACAAGAAATTGTGGATCTATTCTCAAAATATGATCTAGAGGCAGTTTCCATTGGGACCGTAACGGACGATCAAAAGCTTCGTCTGATTCACAAAGGTGAAGTTGTGGCAGATGTACCGGTTGATGCACTTGCAGAGGAAGCGCCTGTGTATCATAAGCCATCGTCAGAACCGGCCGCTTACCGCGAATTTCAGGAAATGGAGGTTTCCACTCCAGTGATAGAAGATTATACAGAAACATTGAAGAATCTTCTGTCCCAGCCGACAATCGCCAGCAAGGAATGGGTCTATGACCAGTATGACTACATGGTGAGGACCAATACGGTTGTGGCACCGGGCTCCGATGCAGCAGTTGTCAGGATCCGTGAAACCAATAAAGCTCTGGCTATGACGACGGATTGTAACTCCCGTTACTTGTATCTTGATCCTGAGACAGGCGGTAAAATTGCCGTAGCGGAAGCTGCACGTAATATTGTCTGCTCAGGTGCAGAGCCTCTTGCGATTACCGATTGCTTGAATTTCGGAAACCCGGAAAAGCCTGAGATTTTCTGGCAGATTGAAAAAGCGGTAGATGGCATGAGTGATGCCTGCAGGACACTAAGCACTCCGGTAATCGGCGGCAATGTTTCCCTTTATAACGAAACAAACGGTGAAGCGATCTATCCTACTCCTGTAGTTGGGATGGTTGGATTAGTCCATGATGTGGCACATATCACGACTCAAAGCTTTAAAGAGTCTGGTGATCTTATATATGTCATTGGTGAAACAAAAGAAGAGTTTGGGGGAAGCGAGCTTCAAAAAATGCTAGAAGGCAAAATTTTTGGGAAAGCACCTGAAATTGACCTTGAAGTGGAGCTGAACAGGCAGAAGCAGCTGCTTGCAGCCATCCAAAAAGGTCTAGTTGCTTCAGCTCATGATATTGCGGAAGGCGGACTTGCAGTAGCACTAGCAGAATCAGTGTTTGGTGATAGGCAGTTGGGAGCAGAAATCAAGGTTTCTGGGAACACCGCGTCAGCGTTATTCAGTGAAACCCAATCCCGCTTCTTAGTATCTGTATCTGCGGTTAACCAAGCTGAGTTTGAAGGGCTTATACAAGAAGCAAATTTAGTTGGAAAAGTTACAGATATGCCAATATTAACGATAACTGACAGCAGCAGCCAGCCGATTGTAAAGGCAGAAATAAACGAATTATTTACAGCCTGGAAAGGAGCTATCCCATGCTTGCTGAGTTAAAAGGTTTAAATGAAGAATGTGGTGTTTTTGGAGTCTGGGGCCATCCGGATGCGGCTCAAATCACTTATTATGGCCTTCATGCCCTGCAGCATCGGGGGCAGGAAGGCGCAGGCATCGTTGTCAGAGATGAAACGGGATTGAAGTGTGTCAAAGGTGAAGGACTGGTTACCGAGGTGTTTAGCTCAGATAAAATTGAACAGTTAAGCGGGACAGCTGCCATCGGGCATGTCCGGTATGCTACAGCAGGCGGGGGCGGGCTTGAGAATGTCCAGCCTCTGTTGTTCCGTTCCCAAACTGGGGGTCTGGCCATTGCCCATAACGGGAATCTTGTAAATGCAACTCAGCTGAAGCATCAGCTTGAGGGACAGGGAAGTATTTTTCAAACTACCTCTGATACGGAGGTCCTTGCCCATTTAATTAAACGGTCAGGATTTTTTGAACTTAAAGATAAGATCAAAAATGCTTTAAGTATGTTAAAAGGCGCTTATGCGTTTCTGACGATGACGGAAAACGAATTGCTGGTGGCGCTGGATCCGAATGGGCTGCGGCCTCTTTCACTTGGACGCCTGGGGGAAGCCTATGTACTTGCCTCAGAAACATGTGCCCTTGATATTGTAGGTGCTGAGTTTGTCAGGGATGTTGAACCGGGAGAACTTCTTCTGATTAATGATGAGGGCATCCATTCCGAGCGTTTTGCGGTAAATGTAAACCGTTCAATGTGCACGATGGAATATATTTATTTTTCCCGTCCAGATAGTAATGTGGATGGAATCAATGTTCATACGGCAAGAAAAAACTTGGGAAAGCAGCTTGCTCTTGAAGTTCCCATTGAAGCCGATGTGGTAACCGGAGTGCCGGATTCAAGTATTTCTGTTGCGATTGGGTATGCGGAAGCAACCGGCATCCCTTATGAAATGGGCTTAATTAAAAACCGTTATGTAGGCAGAACATTTATTCAGCCTTCCCAGTCACTTCGTGAACAGGGTGTAAAGATGAAACTGGCACCAGTCCGCGGCGTGGTCGAGGGAAAACGAGTTATTATGGTGGATGACTCTATCGTTCGGGGAACAACCAGCAGACGGATCGTAAATATGCTGAAAGAAGCCGGGGCGACAGAGGTACATGTGGTCATCAGTTCTCCTCCTATCAAAAACCCGTGTTTCTACGGCATTGATACATCTTCCAGGGAGGAGCTTATCGCCTCGTCTAACTCAGTGGAAGAAATCCGCGAGATTATAGGCGCGGATTCCCTAACCTTCCTATCTGTCGAAGGAACAATTAAAGCGATCGGACGCCCATTCGAAGGAGGGGGCCAATGCATGGCCTGCTTTAACGGCAAATATCCGACCGAAATATACGAAGAACTAGAAAACTATCAAAAATGCTGATTCGGAAACTATCGGGAAATGGGGACAGTCCCCCATTTCCCGGATTATTTCCCAAAGAAAAACAGGAGGGTCCTTCAATGGCTAATGCGTATAAGCAGGCAGGTGTGGATATAGAAGCAGGGTATGAGGCTGTTAATCGGATGAAGAAGCATGTGAAGCGGACGATGAGGCCTGAAGTGCTGAGCGGGCTAGGCGGTTTTGGCGGCATGTTCGATTTATCTGCGCTTCAGTTAAAGGAGCCGGTCCTTGTATCGGGAACTGACGGAGTCGGGACTAAGCTTATGCTTGCTTTCATGCTGGATAAGCATGACACGATTGGTATAGACTGCGTAGCCATGTGTGTCAATGATATTATTGTACAGGGTGCAGAGCCTATCTATTTCCTGGATTACATTGCCTGCGGGAAAGCAGAACCCGAGAAAATAGAAGCAATCGTGAAGGGAATCTCTGACGGGTGTGAACAAGCCGGCTGTGCCCTGATTGGCGGCGAGACGGCAGAAATGCCCGGGATGTACGGCGAGGAAGAATATGATCTGGCGGGATTTACTGTTGGAGCTGTTGAAAAGTCAAAGCTTGTGACCGGAAAGGAAATCTCTGACGGGGATATTCTGATAGGGCTGGCTTCAAGCGGCATCCACAGCAATGGCTATTCTCTTGTCCGCAAGATTCTTCTTCAGGACAACAGCCTGCAGCTTCAAGATTATGTGGAAGAACTCGGCTGTACATTAGGGGAAGAGCTGATCCGCCCGACCAAAATCTATGTTAAGCCTATTATCGAAGCCCTAAAGAGTTATTCAATAACCGGGATGGCCCATATTACAGGCGGTGGATTTATTGAAAACATACCAAGAATGGTTCCGGAAGGCCTGGGAACAGAAATTCAGCTGGGAAGCTGGAAAGCGAACCCGATCTTTTCTTTTCTTCAGGAAAAAGGGAATCTGAAGAAAGAAGAAATGTTTAATATCTTCAATATGGGCATAGGTATGGTGATTTCAATCAAGGAAGAGGAAGCAGACAGCCTCACTGAGTTTTTCAATGCCAATGGTGAAAAGGCATATGCAATCGGCAAAGTTATACAAGGCGAAGGCGTTACTTTCACAGGAGAATTAGTATGAGAAAAATAGCAGTCTTTGCATCGGGGAGCGGCAGCAATTTTGAGTCGATTGCTGAAGCGGTCCAAGGAAATAAGCTTCAAGCAGAAATCGGCCTGCTTGTATGTGATAATCCAAAAGCGTATGTGATTCAAAGAGCAAAGCAAAAACAAATTCCGGTTTTTGTTTTTTCTCCAAAGGACTATGAAAGTAAAGAAGCCTTTGAAACAATCATTTTAAGGAAACTTGCAGAATATAGGGTGGACTTTATTGTCCTAGCTGGATATATGAGATTAATAGGCTCTACTTTGCTATCTGCTTATACCAAAAGGATAGTAAATATTCATCCATCGCTGCTGCCGTCATTTCCCGGAAAGGATGCCATTGGCCAAGCCTTCCATGCAGGAGTGAAAGTGACGGGGGTAACGGTCCATTTCGTGGATGCGGGTATGGATACGGGTCCGATCATTGCTCAAAAGGCGGTGGATGTGCTGAACGGCGATACACGGGAAACCCTTCAGTCCAGAATTCAGGAAGTAGAACATCTTTTATATCCAGCGGTACTGCAGGAGCTATTACAAAAGGAATTTACGGAGGGGTTTTTAGAATGTCTAAGCGAGCGTTAATTAGTGTTTCGGACAAAACAGGAATCGTAGACTTTGCGAAAGGTCTGCTGACAGCGGGATTTGAAATTATTTCGACAGGCGGGACTAAAAAGGTCCTTATGGAACATGGAGTTGAAGTAATTGGGATCAGTGACGTAACAGGCTTTCCAGAGATTCTGGACGGACGTGTTAAAACGCTTCATCCGAATGTACACGGAGCACTACTGGCAAAGCACGGGGAAAGAGATCATCAAGAACAGCTTGAAGAACATCAAATCAAACCTATCCAACTGGTCTGTGTCAACCTTTATCCTTTCCAGCAGACCATTTCAAAGCCGGATGTAACGGTCGAAGACGCTATTGAAAATATTGATATCGGCGGGCCAACTATGCTTCGGTCCTCTGCAAAAAACCATGAATACGTAACAGTAGTTGTGGATCCTTCCGATTATGATACCATCCTGGGTGAATTAAAACATGACGGCGAAGTACAAAGCGCAACCAGACGAAAGCTCGCCGCCAAAGTATTCCGCCACACGGCTGCATATGATGCAGTTATTTCGGAGTATATGACAAAGCTTGCTGAAGAGGAAAATCCAGAAAGCTATACTGTTACCTACGAGTTGAAACAGCCGCTGCGCTACGGGGAGAACCCGCACCAAAAAGCTGCTTTCTATAAGAAACCGCTTGGCTCAAAGTTTTCACTCGCTTACGCTGAACAGCTTCATGGTAAAGAGCTTTCTTATAATAATATTAATGATGCAGATGCATCACTCCAGATTGTTAAAGAATTTGATTTACCGGCCGCAGTTGCAGTCAAACATATGAATCCTTGCGGAGTGGGCACTGGCAGCACAATCTCAGAAGCTTTCCAAAAAGCATTCGAGGCAGATCCTACCTCTATATTTGGCGGCATTGTTGCATTAAACCGCGAGGTCGACCGCGAAACGGCCGAGAAGCTCCATGAAATTTTCTTAGAAATCGTCATCGCACCAGCTTTCTCTAAAGAAGCTTTAGATATTTTAACAACCAAGAAAAACCTGCGTTTATTAACCGTAACCTTTGAGGGGAATAAGGCTATCGAAAAGAAGATCACCTCTGTTGAAGGCGGTCTGCTTGTTCAGGACATGGACGCATATGGTTTGAATGAGGCAGATATAAAGGTTCCGACAAAGCGCCAGCCGACTGATGAAGAATGGGAAGCACTAAAACTTGGCTGGAAGACTGTGAAGCATGTTAAATCAAACGCAATCGTCGTCAGCGATCAAGCGATGACACTGGGAATTGGTGCAGGCCAGATGAACCGGGTCGGTTCTGCCAAGATTGCTCTGGAACAGGCTGGAGAAAAAGCACGGGGTGCGGCCCTGGCCTCTGATGCATTTTTCCCGATGGGTGATACCGTAGAGGCGGCAGCAAAGGCTGGAATAACAGCGATTATTCAGCCGGGTGGATCCATCCGCGATGAGGATTCAATCAAAAAAGCAGACGAGTATGGCATTGCCATGGTCTTTACGGGCATTAGACATTTTAAACATTAAAACTGGGGTGATCTTTTGAAGGTTTTAGTTATAGGACAGGGCGGACGGGAACATGCAATCGCAGCTAAATTCAACGAGAGCAGCAAAGTCCAGAAAGTGTACGCAGCTCCAGGCAATCCAGGTATGAAGGACGCGGCGGAATTGGTGCCCATCAATGAAAATCAGCATGAGGAATTAATTGCTTTCGCCCGTGCACATGAAATTGATTTAACCTTTATTGGGCCAGAGGTCGCGCTGTTAAATGGGATAGTCAATGATTTCGAGGCAGCGGGACTGACCGTTTTCGGGCCGCGGCAGAATGCGGCAGAAATTGAAGGAAGTAAAACATTCGCCAAGGATTTAATGAAGAAGTATGACATTCCTACCGCTGACTATCAAACCTTTACTTCTTTCGAAGATGCAAAAGCTTATATCGAGCAAAAAGGTGTTCCTATCGTTATAAAAGCAAACGGCCTTGCAGCCGGTAAAGGGGTAGTCGTAGCGGTGACGATGAATGAAGCAATAAACGCTCTCCGTGAAATGCTCGTAGAAGATAAGTTTGGTGAATCATCCTCCAGTGTAGTAATCGAAGACTTTTTAACGGGAGAAGAGTTCTCGTTAATGGCTTTTGTTAATGGAGAAAACGTGTATCCAATGGTGATTGCCCAGGATCATAAGCGCGCGTATGATGGCGACAATGGCCCGAATACCGGCGGAATGGGTGCCTATTCTCCGGTTCCTCAAATTTCTGAAGAAACCATTACCGAGGCTGTCCAAACCGTCCTGATTCCTGCTGCTTCGGCAATGGTGAAAGAAGATCGTCCATTCACTGGAATTCTTTACGCCGGCCTCATGGCAACTGAGCAGGGAACGAAAGTCATTGAATTTAACGCCCGGTTTGGGGACCCGGAAACACAGGTTGTCCTGCCCCGACTGAGGTCAGATTTAGCAGATGTGATCGAAGCGGTTTTAAAAGGAGAAAATCTAGAGATTGAGTGGCATTCTCAAGCAGTTCTTGGTGTAGTTCTTGCTGCTAAAGGATATCCTGCCCAGTACGACAAAGGGCAAATTATTACCCTTCCCGAAACAATAGGTGAAGATACAGCTGTCTTTCATGCTGGAACAGCCATAAACGGCGATGGCCAATTTATAACGAATGGCGGCAGAGTGCTGCTGGTTTCCGCTAAGGCAGATAGTCTTGATGATGCACAGGAAAAGGCATATAAAGAAGTACGACAAATCAAGAGTGAGGGTCTGTTTTATAGGACAGACATTGGAAATAAAGCACTGAAAAAGAAGCACACAGTATAAAGCTGAAGAGTGGATCTTATGGATCTGCTCTTTTTTTATCTTTGTAAAATGAGAATATTAGGCAAAAAACAATTCGCGGCTTAGTGCTGGGCTCGTTCTCGAGTCTGTGTTCTCCTCTGGTCTTCTAGAGAAAGTATAAACATCAGCATAAATACCTGTTAATAAGCATAACCGCCAATAGACAAGCATATGTCACCAAAGATAAGCAAAGGCGATCGGCACTTAAGCATAAAACACCTGAACATAATCATAAACCCGGAAAACTTAAGCATAAAACAAGTAAACCTAAGCATAAACCTCGAAAACCAAAGCATAAACTTCCAGCCGGATCTTAAAAACTATGAAAACCGATACAAGAGCAGCTGGGAGGCATTGATTCGGGAAGGTGGATCGTCTTTTTAAATGGCTGTTTTCGCAAACTTTGTTGTTATTGAACATCGGGGTTGATTTCCACTACAGGATGCTCGCGGACCTTAGGGGCGGGCGCTGAGCCTCCTCGGCTTCGCCTGTGGGGTCTCACCTGATCGAAAAGCGGAAGCGCCTTGTTCAGACCCGATAAAGAAGACTTGCTGATTGGGGAGCGTTAGCGAAGACAGAAGCTTAGTCGCACTTACCACGCTCGAACGCCACGTCCTGTGGCCACGCCTGGCTCGCACATCCTGT
>NZ_PGUY01000102.1 GCF_002863585.1 Peribacillus deserti
TTATGACCGAAGGTGTCAGTCCGGAGCTGGACAATACCCGCTGCTCCCGCAGGAGTCTCGCACTTTACGCTCCAATCGACATGACTGAACAATAGGGTGACGTAACAAAACTTATTAAAAACAACAATCTTTTAGAAAAGAGCCTTAATTTTAGACTTCAAACACGTTAGTGCTATAGCATTTTTAATGTAGCTGTAATTGGCAGATGGTCGGAAGCCAATGAACTGTTCTCCAGCACAGCAGCTTCCACAGCTTTAAATCCTTGATTGATGAAGATATAGTCAAGTGCAGTCCTAGGTTTTTTAGAGGGATACGTATACCCCCCAGGGCTGGATGGATTTGCTTCCAGCCATGCATCACCCAGGCTTTGAGTGACAAGTTTCCAGCTTTTTGACTGACGGGTCATATTCCAATCTCCCATTACGAAAGATGGAAGGTCGCTTTGAATCATATGATGCAAAATAAAAGATGTCTGTTTTTTATGAAGAAATGGTGCAAAGCTTAAATGTGAAATAAAGGCATTGAGACTATAACCGCCCGCATTGATACATACCTCAAGCATACTACGGTTTTCGACAATTTTAGGAAGGAAGTCAAATGGATGGTTTTTGACACAAGTGATAGGAAAACGAGTTAACAGAGCATTGCCATACTGCTTTTGTCTGTTATGGGCTTTGTCTTCAATGGTAATGGCTGGGCCATAGGCGTAATTCATATGTAAGCCGCTTGCAAGATATTTTGTTTGATCAATGAATTTACTCCGGCCGGAAAAGAATTTATCTACCTCATTTAACCCAATAATATCAGCGTCCGCATGTTTGATGATCCTGAGAATCCTGTCTAAATCCAGCTTTTTATCCATACCTCTCCCGTGATGGATATTAAATGTCATGACTTTAATCTCCACATTCACCCATCCTTCGCTTCAAAGTCCTTTTTATAATTGGCAAAATGCCTGTTTTTCAAAGCAGGATCAATCATAAAATTTTTTTCCTTTAAAGCCATTAGCTGCCATTAACCATGTATGGATCTAAATTGTATAGTTCCCCCATCCATTTACAAAAGATAAACGAAAGACTTGTAAAAAGTGAGGTGAATGCAGTTGACAGCAGAGAACAAACATGTAAAACCTGTAATTTTGCTAGTGATTGACACGTTAATGGATAAGCCTCTCGTAGAAGCTATACAAACCGGAAGAGCTCCAGCCTTAAAATTCCTCATGGAAAGGGGAGGCTATTTGCCTGGAATCGTTGTGCCTTTCCCAACAATGTCGGTGAATGTCGACACTACCATATTGACGGGTACATATTGTGATAGGCATCGTCTGCCGGGTTTAGCCTGGTTTAATCACAAAGAGAACAGGCTGGTGAATTATGGAACACATTATCGGGAGCTGTTCAAGCTTGGCTTTGGGAGAGCTGTAACTGATTTGTTATATGAAATGAATCAGCACCATATCAGCCCTGGTGTTTCCACGATTCATGAGGACTTAGAGAAAAACGGGATGTCGTCAGCTTCTATAAATGCATTGGTATATAGGGGGAATACGCCTCACTACCCTAATGTTTCTAAAATCATGAAGTGGGTAACAGGCATCCAAGAAGGCAGGCCAATGTTTGCCTCCCGTATTTTTACTTATGGATCTTTTATCAGAATTAATCCTTCTAGAAGAAATCAATATTTCTGGAAACGGCTGGGATTTAATGACACATCCGCTGTGCAGCAGTTGACCACCCTTATCAAGGAAAAGTGCCTGCCATTCTTTTCAATCGTCTACCTGCCTGACCTCGATCAGCGAGTGCACAAAAAAGGAAGAATGGATCTGAAGGGGATAGAAAAGGCCGATAAACAGCTGCAAAAAATCCTGAACACTTATGTATCTTGGGAGGAGGCCATTGAAAAAACTACCTGGATCGTCATGGGAGATAACGGACAAGCTTGGGTGAATTCCAATCGAAAAGAGGCTCTCATTGATCTGACGGTACTATTAAAGTCCTTTAGAATTATGAAGCTAAGAAAAGGGGTTCAGCCGGGGGATCAATTGGTGCTTGCAGTAAATGACCGGATGGCTTATGTTTATAGTCTTCAAGCTGCTGTTCCACTGGAAGTGATTGCAGATACTTTAATGAGAGACCACAGAATAGATGTGATTGCCTGGAAGAAGGACGGTTTCGTAGAGGTACGAAGAGGGGGATCAGATCAAGAATTCCGCTTTAAGACTCATGGTTCGTATCGAGATATCTATGGACAATCATGGACTATTTCCGGTACTTCGGCACTTCTGGATTTGAAAGACCATGAAAAAACTTTGAACTATGGAGAATATCCTGATGCATTGGCAAGGCTGCACAGCAGTTTGAATTCCCAAGAAGGCTGCTTTCTCGTCGTCAGCGCGAAACCGGGATGTGAATTTATGGGTGAAGGCTCACCTGCCCATATAGGCGGCGCAGGGCATGGAGGCCTTCATAAACAAGATTCCTTAGTGCCGCTGATTATAGCCGGAACCGAGTCTAAACCTGACCGCTTAAGAATGGTTGATTTAAAAAAATGGATATTATCTTTACTGATCTAAAGGCCAATATACCCGATGGAGTTAGTAATTTTTCTCCTATGCTACGGTGGCCGTACAATATGACAAGCAGATGTTCGGAATCCTGATAACCGCCAAGGTTAGAAATCACTCTGCGGACCCCAATCCAGGCTGTTCCCTGTAAGGCTGCTCTGCTAAAAGTCCTGTTCCTATTCATTTATCTCCTGAGGACGGAGGAGAATGCTGTTTGGGAATGACTAGTTTGTGTACCGGGGAAGGTAGGGCAGATAGATAAGCTGCCAGCTTGGCTATACACTTTTCTTACTACCATTTTCAGGCCTTCTTTATAATAATAAATCTACTGTTATGCTCTCTTTTCAAAAGAAAATGATTAAATCGTTTTTTTCTTGCATTAAATGACTCATACTATTTGTGTCACTTATTTTTAAAATAAGGCTCTGTTAAGTATGCCAGTTGATTTCCGCTGCAGGGACTGGCTTTCCGCGGGGGCGGACCGGGAGCCTCCTCGGTGTTTTTGACTGTGGGGTCCCCGTAGCCCCGTTTTTCCCGCAGGAGTCTCGTATATCTGTTACAAACAAGACATACAAAATCAATAAAGAAATATAATATAGCTTAAAAAAAACGTGATTTTTTACTTCTATTTTGGTATAATGTTTTATCGTAAGAATTTAGTGTCATATTTACATTAATATCTTGCAAATATTATGTGATAAGGTGGCAGATTAACATGAGTGAAAAACCATACAGAGTACTTTTATATTACCAATATGTACACATTGAAGACCCGGCTGAGTTTGCGGCAGAGCACAAAGAGTTCTGTACTGAGCTTGGACTAATGGGCAGAATTTTAGTAGCTTCAGAAGGGATTAATGGTACGGTTTCTGGAACTATTGAACAAACTGATAAATATATGGAAAAAATGAAAAATGATCCGCGTTTTGCAGATATGATCTTTAAAATCGATGAGGCAGAAGGACATGCTTTCAAAAAAATGAAGGTTCGTGCACGTCCTGAACTTGTAACTTTACGCCTGGAAGATGATGTGAATCCGCTTGAAATGACAGGTAGGTATTTAAGTCCTTCCGAATTCCGCGAACAAATGGAGAAGGAAGATACTGTACTGCTAGATGCAAGAAATGACTACGAATATGACTTAGGGCATTTTAGAGGCGCCGTCCGCCCTGATATTGAAAACTTCCGCGACCTTCCTGACTGGGTACGTGAAAATAAAGAAATGCTAGATGGCAAGAAAATCATCACATATTGTACAGGCGGAATCCGCTGTGAGAAATTCTCAGGCTGGCTTAAAAAAGAAGGCTTTGAGGATGTTGCCCAGCTGCATGGCGGGATTGTCACATACGGTAAAGACCCTGAAGTCCAGGGAGAACTATGGGATGGACAGCTTTATGTTTTTGATGAAAGAATTGCTGTTCCTGTTAACCAAAAAGAACATGTTGTTGTCGGAAAAGACTACTACACAGGTGAGCCTTGTGAACGCTACGTGAACTGTGCGAACCCTGCATGCAACAAAAAAATCCTATCTTCTGAAGAAAATGAACATAAATATCTGCGCAGCTGTTCACACGAATGCCGCGTACACCCTAATAACCGTTACATTCCAGAGCATGGTTTAACGGAAGAAGAAGTGCAGGAAAGATTAAAAGCAATTGGAGAAGAATATCTTCAAGTGAAGTAATGGAAAGCCCGGGCAGCAGCCCGGGTTTTATGTGATGATATTGACAAGTTTTAAAAGTTTGTGTCATAATCGCAGTAATTGAATAAAGAAGTTACCTTTAAATTTAGTCCAGAGAGACTGACAAGGTATGGAATTGATGGGGTCACCCTAGCCGCCGGACAAATGTGTATCCCGGTGAAGTAGCTGGATCCCCGTGCCATATACGAAATGTATATGATTGCTAAAATTCATTACCCTTCATGCATCAGCCTCCTGTTCCTATAACAGGAGGCTTTTATAATGCGAATTTAAAGGTTGGTCCATTTTCTGTATAAAAAAATACCAGCCAGGGAGCAGACATATGAAACTTTATCACGTAATTGGAGCTAAACAATACGACCGTCAGACTTTGGAAGACATTTATGAAACGGCCGACCGTATGGAAAAGGTCGTTAAAAACGGCGGAAGCGATATTTATTCTAACAAAATCATGACTACCTTATTCTTTGAACCAAGCACCAGAACGCGTCTTTCTTTTGAGTCAGCTATCAGCAGGCTTGGCGGCAAAGTCATCGGAACAGAAAATGCAGGGCAGTTTTCTTCCGCTACCAAAGGAGAAACTCTTGAAGATACCATCAGAGTAGTGTCCGAATACTGCGATGTAATCGTCATGCGTCATACCGACATCGGGGCTGCTGAAAGGGCGGCTGCTGTTGCCACAGTACCCATTCTTAATGCAGGCGACGGCGGCGGAGAGCACCCGACACAAGCACTGCTTGATGTCTATACCATCAAAAAAGAATTAGGAACATTGGATAATCAGCATGTAGTAATGGTGGGGGATCTTAAATACGGCCGAACCGTCCATTCTCTCTCTTACATGCTGGCGAATTACAACAATGTCCATATCACATTCACGGCTCCTGACAATGTGCAAATCCCGCTTTATGTAAAAGAATACCTTAAGGAAAGAGGAATCTCTTTCTCGGAAGAACACGATTTAAAGAAAGCAGTCCAAAAAGCGGACGTAATCTACCAAACCCGCATCCAAAAAGAGCGTTTTTCTTCACCTGAAGAGTACGAAAAGGCGAATGGCAAATATATCATCAACGATGACATTCTCTCATATATGAAAGATCATTGTATCATCCTGCATCCGTTGCCGCGTGCAGGGGAGATTGAACATAGTGTAGATGCAGACCCGCGTGCTGCTTATTTCAGGCAGGCACAAAATGGCCTTTATATCCGTATGGCCCTGCTCGAAAAATGTTTTGAGCAAGAAAGAGCGGAAACGATCCGGGATTATGTGAACGTATAAGGATTAAAGGGGGATTAAGCCTGACCGCAGTGGTCTGGCTTTTTTATAATTTCTGTTTTTTTGCTTAATTGAATAGTAATTGGTAAGAGGGCTAGGTTGAATTGCGCTATGAGATGAATGGAGCAGGTGAAGGGTTTATAGAATGGGAGAGGAGAAAGTGATATTTGTGGGCTAGGGGCTTAGGGAGGTGAAAAAAGGGGAATTTTAGCCGGTTTTTCCCTCAAGTTGAATAAATAACTTCAAAAATGATTCATTGGACACTCTTTTTCCTTGGGTATCATGCAATAATAAGGTGTTTTTGTTAATGGGTGGTACTGAATCAGGTCAGGCAGAATCTTTATGCTTAGGTTTCTTGGTTTTATCCTTAAGTTTTGATTAAGTCCGTATAATTGTGTAAAAAGAAAGAGTCATTTTATTCACTCTTGGCTACACTGTT
>NZ_PGUY01000103.1 GCF_002863585.1 Peribacillus deserti
TGTCTGCTTTTCTAGATAGTGTGTTCGTTTTAAGGGTTTGGATCATCAAAGATTAACTAATGAACTGGGTAGGAAAAGCACCGTCCTCCACTTTTCTTGGTGTCCAGTTCCAAGCTGAGAGCCTCGAGACATAAGCCAAGCAGTCAATGAGAAGAAAAGCGCTTCTCAATGCCTCCTCGTCTTATGCTTTTCAGGTCTCTGCCTGCCGCTTTATGGAAAGGATTTCATAAATTTGATCTTCATTAGGGGGCCAATAAAAAGGTTCAGCAGGCACCGCTTTCCACTTTTCTTAAAAAGTTGTATTGTTTTTGGATTTGTTATAAAATTGGAATGAGAATAAATTGAGAATGAAAGTTAAATTGTTCTCTTTTGACGGCCTTTTGGGCGCGTTATTCAGAATTATTATTTTGAGAGTTACATACTCGGAGTGTTCCGGGTTTTTTCAGGTAAGTACTTATATTCACGGAGGTAATATAATGGCTGGATCAACTTTGATAATTAAAGATCTGCATGTTGCGATCGAAGGTAAGGAAATTTTAAAAGGTGTAAACCTTGAAATTAAGGGCGGGGAAATCCACGCTATCATGGGGCCGAACGGTACTGGTAAGTCTACTCTTTCTTCAGCGATCATGGGGCATCCAAAATATGAAGTAACAAGCGGATCTATTACGCTTGATGGCGAAGATGTTTTAGAGATGGAAGTAGATGAAAGAGCACGTGCCGGACTTTTCCTTGCTATGCAGTACCCAAGTGAAATCACGGGGGTAACGAATGCTGATTTCCTTCGTTCTGCAGTAAATGCACGCAGAGAAGAAGGAGATGAAATTTCTTTGATGAAATTCATCCGTACAATGGATAAGCAAATGGATTTCCTTGAGATGGATCCAGATATGGCTCAAAGATATCTTAACGAAGGGTTTTCTGGCGGAGAAAAGAAACGTAATGAAATTCTTCAGTTGATGATGATTGAACCCAAGATTGCTATTTTGGATGAAATTGACTCCGGTCTTGATATCGATGCTCTTAAAGTAGTTTCTAAAGGGATCAATCAAATGCGCGGAGATGAGTTCGGCTGCTTAATCATTACCCACTATCAGCGTTTATTGAACTATATCACTCCAGATTTTGTCCATGTTATGATGCAGGGACGTGTGGTTAAATCCGGCGGTCCTGAACTTGCTCAAAGACTTGAAGCTGAAGGTTATGACTGGATTAAGCAAGAGTTAGGTATTGAAGACGAAACTGTAGGCCAAGAAGCGTAAGTTTTAGGAGGATTGCAATGACCACGGAAACAAAATTGCCGTTTGACCAGGAGTATGTAAGCTCCTTTTCTAAACAAAATAATGAACCTGGCTGGCTTTTGGGTGTACGGAATTCTGCTTTTGCAGCAATAGACACTCTTCCATTGCCCCGGCCTGATAAAACTAAAATAAATAAGTGGAACTTCACAAGTTTTACGAAACATACGGTAGAAAGTGGAGCGTTTACGTCAGTTGAAGAACTGCCTGAAAATGTGAAAACTTTGATTGCGGCTGAAGGAGCCAAGAATCTGTATATTCAACGCAATAATACACCTGCTTTTTCTGTTTTGACAGATGAGCTTAAGAATCAAGGTGTGATTTTTACAGATATTTTCACAGCGGCACGCGACCATGCGGATCTTGTCCAGAAATACTTTATGAATGGAGTGAAAGCGGATGAACACCGTTTAACTGCACTCCATGCTGCATTGCTGAATGGCGGCGTTTTTATCTACGTTCCGAAAAACGTGGAAATAAAAGAGCCGCTGCAAGCTGTATTCCTACACGATAATGCTGAAGCTTCATTATTTAATCATGTATTGGTTGTGGCTGATGATAACAGCCAGGTAACCTACGTTGAAAACTATATTTCTACTGCAGACGAAGAAAACGGCATAGCAAACATCGTGACCGAGGTATTTGCCAATACTAATGCGCGAGTAGCTTACGGGGCCGTTGATAATCTATCAAAAGGCATCACTACCTATGTGAACCGCAGAGGTACTGCAGCAAGAGATGCTAAGATTGAATGGGCACTTGGCTTGATGAACGACGGCAATACGATCTCCGAAAATGTAACCAACCTTGTAGGGGACGGTTCATTTGGAGATGCGAAAACCGTTGTAGTCGGTCGCGGCGAACAAATTCAAAACTTTACAACACAAATTACCCACTGGGGCAAGAACTCTGAGGGTTATATCTTAAAGCATGGAGTAATGAAGGACAGTGCTTCCTCCATATTTAATGGAATCGGCAAAATTGAGCATGGAGCTTCTAAGTCGAATGCTGAGCAGGAATCAAGAGTATTGATGCTTAGTGAAAAAGCCCGCGGTGATGCAAATCCGATTCTCTTAATTGATGAGGATGACGTAACAGCCGGCCATGCTGCCTCTGTAGGACGTGTAGACCCTGTTCAGCTTTACTATTTAATGAGCAGAGGGATACCAAAACAAGAAGCAGAAAGGTTAGTTATCCATGGTTTCCTTGCGCCTGTAGTAAACCAGCTGCCAATTGAAGCAGTTAAAAAGGGATTGGTAGAGGTAATCGAAAGGAAAGTTAAATAATGAATGCCCACGAAATTAAGAAGTTATTTCCGATACTTGACCAGAATGTGAATGGAAGCCCTCTTGTATATTTGGATAGTGCTGCGACTTCACAAAAGCCTCTTCAGGTGATTGAAGAGATCAATACGTATTATCGAGAATATAACTCTAATGTACACAGGGGCGTACACACTCTAGGGACTAAGGCGACTGACCGATATGAAGGTGCCCGTGAAAAGACCCGAAAGTTTATTAATGCTTCTTCTATAGAGGAAGTGATTTTCCTGAGAGGGACTACTACTGCACTGAATCTTGTAGCTGCAAGCTACGGCCGTCCAAACCTTAAGGAAGGAGACGAGATTGTAATCTCCTATATGGAGCATCACAGTAACGTTATTCCTTGGCAGCAGGTGGCGAGACAGACTGGTGCGACTCTGAAGTATCTTCCCTTACAGGAGGATGGCACAATATCTATTGAGGATGTTAAGAATACCATAACCGGTAATACTAAAATTGTTTCGATTATGTATGTTTCAAACGTTCTAGGGGTCATTAATCCGATCAAGGAAATTGCAAAGATTGCCCACGAAAATGGGGCGGTGATGGTGGTTGATGGAGCTCAGGCTGCGCCTCACCTAAAGGTCGATGTACAGGATCTCGATTGTGATTTCTTTGCTTTCTCCGGCCATAAAATGTGCGGACCTACTGGTATTGGAGCTCTTTATGGTAAGAAGCATCTCCTTGAAAATATGGAGCCAATCGAATTCGGTGGTGAAATGATTGACATTGTCGATTTATACGAATCGACATGGAAAGAATTGCCATGGAAATTCGAAGGTGGAACGCCTATCATAGCTGGTGCAATAGGATTAGGTGCAGCTATCGATTTCCTCGAAAGCATAGGCCTTGATCAAATTGAAGCACATGAGCACAAACTGGCCGCGTATGCACTGGATGCAATGTCTAATATCGAAGGAATCAAGATATTTGGACCTCAAAGTGCGGAGCAGCGTGCAGGTGTGATAACATTTAATCTAGACGACGTTCATCCTCATGATGTGGCGACGGTGCTCGATGCGGATGGAATAGCTGTCCGAGCAGGCCATCATTGTGCACAGCCGCTTATGCGATGGTTAAACGTATCAGCAACGGCCCGGGCAAGCTTTTATTTATATAACACCGATGAAGATATTGATAAGCTGGTCCAAGGGCTTGTCAAAACGAAGGAGTATTTCAGCAATGTCTTTTAATAATTTAGATACATTGTATCGTCAGGTGATCATGGACCATTATAAGAACCCGCGCAACAAAGGCGTGCTTGATAATGGGAACCTTACCGTCGATATGAATAACCCTACTTGCGGTGACCGTATTCGTCTAACCTTACATGTAGAAGCCGGTATTGTGAAAGATGCCAAGTTTGAAGGAGAAGGCTGTTCCATCTCCATGTCATCTGCTTCCATGATGACACAAGCTATTAAAGGGAAAAACATTGAGACAGCCCTTAAGCTGTCGAAGATCTTTTCTGATATGATGCAGGGCAATGAATATGATGAAGATATAGATTTGGGAGATATAGAGGCACTTCAAGGTGTGTCTAAATTCCCGGCACGAATTAAGTGTGCGACCCTGGCCTGGAAGGCGATGGAAAAGGGTCTGAAAGCAGAATAAACGGATAGCAGCGGTTCGACAGCTGCTTTTCAAGAATGGAGGAACGAGCAAATGGCTAAAAAGATGCCTGAGATCGGAGATTATAAATACGGCTTTTCGGATAGAGACGTTTCTATATTCCGTTCAAAACGCGGTTTAACTAGAGAAATCGTTGAAGAAATTTCGCGTATGAAAAATGAACCGCAATGGATGCTTGATTTCCGTCTGAAATCATTAGAGCATTTCTATAATATGCCAATGCCTCAATGGGGCGGCGACTTAATGAGCTTAAACTTCGATGAAATTACGTACTATGTAAAACCATCGGAAAAATCAGAGAAGTCTTGGGATGAGGTTCCTGATGAAATTAAGCAGACGTTTGATAAACTGGGTATCCCTGAAGCTGAGCAAAAGTACCTTGCTGGTGTATCTGCTCAATATGAATCAGAGGTTGTTTATCATAATATGAAGGAAGATCTTGAAGCGATGGGCATCGTGTTTAAAGACACAGATTCTGCGCTTAGAGAAAACGAAGATATTTTCCGCGAACATTTCGGGAAAACCATCCCGCCGACAGATAATAAATTTGCGGCTCTAAACTCAGCGGTTTGGTCTGGAGGCTCCTTCATCTATGTTCCAAAAGGAATCAAGGTGGATACTCCTCTTCAGGCATATTTCCGTATTAACTCGGAAAATATGGGCCAATTCGAGCGTACATTGATTATCGTAGATGAAGATGCAAGCGTGCATTATGTAGAAGGCTGTACAGCTCCGGTTTATACAACCAACTCACTTCATAGTGCAGTCGTTGAGATTGTTATTAAAAAAGGTGCATACTGCCGTTATACCACTATCCAAAACTGGGCTAATAACGTGTTTAACCTTGTTACAAAGCGCGCTGTCTGTGAAGCGAATGCAACCATGGAATGGATTGATGGCAACATCGGTTCTAAGCTTACGATGAAATACCCAGCAGTCATCCTTAAAGGTGAAGGCGCCCGTGGTATGACCCTTTCGATTGCAATTGCAGGTAAAGGGCAGCACCAGGATGCAGGGGCTAAAATGATTCATTTAGCACCAAATACATCTTCAACGATTGTTTCCAAATCTATCTCTAAACAGGGCGGAAAAGTTACGTACCGCGGTATTGTACACTTCGGCCGTAAAGCAGAAGGTGCACGTTCCAACATCGAATGTGACACATTGATTATGGACAATAAATCTACTTCTGATACCATTCCATATAACGAAATTCTAAATGACAACATTTCTCTTGAGCACGAAGCAAAGGTTTCCAAGGTGTCAGAAGAGCAATTGTTCTACTTGATGAGCCGTGGAATTTCTGAGCAGGAAGCTACTGAAATGATTGTTATGGGCTTTATTGAGCCATTCACAAAAGAACTACCAATGGAATATGCAGTTGAAATGAACCGCCTGATCAAGTTTGAAATGGAAGGTTCTATTGGGTAATTAAGAAAAAACCTTTGTACAGCGACGGTTTTATGAAATGTGATAAATTGTAAAATTACCGGCGAGCCGATTTGGTGCCGATTAGATTTTATCTTTTTGTTTAGGAGGCGAACTTTTGAAGTTCGTCTTCTTTTATTTTTCAGTTTCAAGATACGTATCCGCTGTTGTTTTAAAGGACTTAAACCCCGTGCATTTTGATACCTTTCTCTAAACTTTTTTTCCGTTCAAGATACCACTTTCCTAAATAAAAAAAATTTACGGCCTTTCATGTACAAAAAAGGATAGATAATTGCTCATCTATCCTTTTTTGTGTGCGATTTGATGCTTCATTTTCTCGAGGTCTTAAGCTGGTACCCCCCGGACGGCAGGTTCTTCCTTCGGGTCCCGCCTTAAACTTGTCAGGGCTGTCCAGGCGATGGAGCTTTTCCTATCTGATATTTAATTGTTTACCTACAGGGAGGTTTCCAGTTATAATGGAGGATGTTAAATTTCGGTTCTCGAAACAATTGTGCTTACGTATTGAGGATGAAAAAATTACATAAAGAAAGGCGAGAGCAACTTGGATAAATCCAGCGGAAAGAAACGACTGCAGCTTGCAGTACTTTTAGGATCTCTGGGAATTTTGGGTCCTTTTACAATCGATACATATTTGCCGTCCTTTCCTACTATTGTAAAAGATTTTAATACGACCGCTTCACTCGTTCAGATCAGTTTGACATCCTGCTTATTGGGTCTTGGTTTAGGGCAATTAGTCATTGGTCCATTGAGTGATGTGAAGGGACGCCGGAAACCTTTGTTGTTTTTCCTTGGTTTATACATCCTAGCATCCCTCACATGCTCCTTTTCCCCCAATATCTATTTCCTTATTGGGTGCCGTTTTGTACAGGGATTCGCAGCTTCAGGTGGAATTGTCATATCTAGGGCAATCGTAAGGGACCTTTATAGCGGAAAGGAACTGACAAAGTTTTTTTCTTTAATGGTATTAGTAGGGAACCTTGGACCAATCCTAGCCCCGATTGCAGGAGGGGCAATCCTTGCTTTTGGTGATTGGAATTGGGTTTTTATTGCACTGGCGTGTATTGGAATCATATTGATCTTTACCGTTTCATTTAAGTTAAAAGAGACGCTGCCAACTGAAAAGCGTGTCCCGAGTAATTTGCCTTATGTATTGGGCAATTTTGGCACATTATTTAAAAATAAAGAATTCATGGGCTATGCATTAACACAGGGGTTTATCACTGCCGGTATTTTTGCCTATGTTTCTGGTATTCCGTTTGTCTATCAGAATGTTTACGGAGTGACCCCCCAGCAATTTAGTCTTTTGTTTGGGGTCAATGGGGTGGCTTTAATCATTGGGAGCCAGTCAGTCGGCCGCTTAACCGATACCGTTTCGGAAGGGACTTTCCTGAAAATAGGTCTTGCCCTTGCGAATGTATCTGGTTTAGGGTTATTGATTGCACTCTTACTAAAAGCACCGCTGATCGGTGTCGCTATCCCGGTGTTCTTCTTTATATCATCCATTAGTATAATCGGAACGTCGTCTTTCACCTTGGCCATTCAGTCACAGGGCCATATGGCGGGCAGCGCGTCTGCCTTATTGGGGGTATTGCCTTTTGTCATGGGCTCTCTATCTGCCCCGCTTGTAGGGATCGGCGGAGCCTACACAGGAGTTCCCATGGCCGCCGTCATTTTTGGCGCCAGCGTTTTGGCTTTCCTTTGTTATTTCATCCTGGTAAGAAAGTCTAGGTCCCAGGAGACACTTCTAATGGCCAAACGGAAAGCTTGAAAAATATGAAATGATTGATTGTCTATTGCGAAAGTTTAGGTGTCAGGGAACTGTATGCCGATTTTAAACAACTTTCAAAACAGCGGTTGTTTTATAAAGGCTCTTTTCTTAAAGATCGTTGTTTTTTTATAAGTTCTGTGAACAAAACCTATAGTTAAACAGGTTGATTGGAACGTAAGGTGCGAGACTCCTTGATCCAGCTACAAGCTGAGACCCTCGAGTCATAAGCCAATCCGTCTATGGGGAGAAAAGCACTCCCCACAGCCGGCTCGTCTTATGCTTGGCTAACGCACGATGCACAGGATGTGCGAGCCAGGCGGGGCCACAGGACGTGGCCGTTCAAGCGTGGTAAGTGCGACTAGGCTTCTGTTTTCACTGTCGTTCGCCAATCAGCAAGTCTTCTTTATCGGGTCTCTGCCTGCCAAATTGTTTAGAATTTTATATCAATTGGGATTATCACTGAGCGTTTAATATTTATATGTTGGGCAGGCACCGCTTTCCGCTTTTCTGTGCGGGTGCAGCGGGTATTGTCCAGCTCCAAGGCTTTAGACCCTCGAGTCATAAGCCAATCAGTCCATGAGAAGAAAAACCGCTTCTCACGGCCTGCTCGTCTTATGCTTTTCAGGTCTCTGCCTTGCCTAAGATTTTGTGTTGATAAAAGATGAGCTTATCATGAGAGTTCTTAAATAATGTTAATGGGAAGGCACCGCTTTCCGCTTTTCTTTTTGTCCAGCTCCGGACCGACACCGCGGGTCTAGCAACCGCCATTAAAAGGCAAAATCGGCCTTTTACTGCCGCTCGTCTTATGCCGGACAGGTGTCTGCTTTTCTTTTAGCGTTTTGCCTCTAATTAAAAAAGATTACCATTCAGCTTTTGGATGGATCTTTTCTTGAAAAGCACCGTCCTCCGCTTTTCGATTAGGTGAGACCCCACAGGCGAAGCCGAGGAGGCTCGGGCGCCCGCCCCTAAGGTCCGCGAGCATCCTGTAGTGGAAATAAACCCTTGTTCAATAACAACAAAGTTTGCGAAAACAGCCTTTATAAAAAGAGAGCTCCACTGTAACATAAGTAGTTCAGTTATTGTGGAGAAAACTTAAAATAACAAGCTAAATAACATTTGAATTCACAGGTCGATTCACATAGTAAATAGCACGCAAAAAGCTCAGAGTTTATGGGACCTTATTCCATTAAATCCCCGTTTATTGAATAGTTGGAGTATCGTTATGCATCTTTTCTCTCTTTTTTTATTTGGTTAAGAGTCATCATTAAACCAGTTAATCCCGCAGCAAAGGAAGGTGGGATACTCCACGCCAGATAACTCCATTGCCCTGTAAGTAATGATATGAAGAGAAAAATAATTGGAAAACCTACTAACACTATTAAAGAAGCAAAAAGTGCAAATTTATTATTTTTCATAGCTAACCTCCTTATATATTTAAAAAGGATTCAATTAAACCGTCCCTTAACGGAACAGGACCAACTTTGTTTCTAATAATATTTTAACATTAATTTCCTATTCCTTTTGATTATTTTTAACAGCTAAAATAACAGCCTTAACGGCACCCTGAATAACGAATGACAATAGCTACTTTCATCCTGTTAATTGGTATGCTATACCACTCGTTAATTCGGCAACGAAAACAGGAATAACACTTACATATCAATAAAAAAACGAGTACAAAACCTTTGCGATTTTATACTCGATTTTTAACGCTAATTCTATTGTTTCTCCACGTTATCTGAACTACTTAACTGTAACAGTTAGCACTTTTTTATTCAATACGTGTACCGTTCACGGAGACTACGTGAGAAAGCCCACTCATGTTTGAGAAGGGCTTTTTCCTTTTTCACATCTAAATTGTCCTTCTGCATGTCCTCCGATGTTTTATACCGCATGTAAAATATGTATGTCAAACTTTTAAAAAATGGATGGCATAATGTAATAATACATCCAAATCGATACCCCATTTTTTATTTGGAGGCACCTGGTTTCTTGATCAGATTCTGATCGTCTCATAAATATTTACCTGATTCAATATTTATACAAGTATAATAATTTTATGGCTCACACTTGTGTTAATACAGGTTTTATTGTAAAGTTAAAATTATCAGAATATAATAAAGTCAATGGCGTAAAAACCATGTGACGTAAAGCGCATTTGTAAAAAGGGGGCAAATGGGCTTTTCTTGTATCTGTTAAATTAAGCGCTTACATCACTTGAAAACACAACAAAGGGGGAAGTTTATGGGGAATCAGTCGTTAAAAAGAGAGTTGAAAAGCCGTCATGTCTTAATGATTGCTTTAGGGGGAGTAATTGGCACGGGATTATTTATGAGTTCTGGCTATACCATTCATGAAGCAGGTCCCGGGGGAGCAATGGTAGCTTATATATGGGGCGGATTTGTGATGTACCTGACCATGCTCTGTCTGGGTGAATTAGCGGTCAGGCTGCCTGATGCGGGGTCCTATCAGACATATGCCACTAAGTATATCTCACCATCGGCAGGCTATGTGGTGGGATGGATGTCATGGCTCAACTGGGCGGTAACGATTGGCCTTGAGCTTATTACCGTCAGTATGTTAATGAAACGCTGGTTCCCGGATGTATCAACCTGGGTCTGGTGTGTCGTCTTTACACTGCTCTTATTCTTTGTTAATGCGCTGTCCACGAAAAGTTTTGCAGAAGTGGAATTTTGGTTTGCTGGAATTAAGGTCATTACGATTATAGCTTTTATATTCCTTGGAGGAGCCGTAATCTTTGGCTTTCTTCATCTAGATGGACAACCTGCCCCATATTTATCTAATTTTACGGGGAATGGCGGACTTTTCCCGAATGGGCTTGGAGCAATCATAGTTACCATGATTGCTGTTAATTTCTCATTTCAGGGCACAGAGCTCGTGGGGATCACAGCAGGGGAAAGTGAAGAACCTGAAAAAACCATTCCAAAAGCCATTAATAGTACGGTATGGCGAATTTTTATATTTTTTATCCTCTCAATCTTTATTCTTTCTGCCCTATTTCCTTGGGAAAAAGCAGGGCTTGTCGAGAGTCCGTTTGTTGTTGTCTTTGAGGGGCTCGGAATCCCGTATGCGGCAGATATCATGAATTTCGTTATTATCACGGCTGTGCTTTCAGTAGCCAACTCTGGATTGTATGCAACTTCCCGGATGCTTTGGTCCATGTCAAGGCAGGGGATGATCAGTCCGGCGTTTGGCAGGCTGAATAAGAGAGGTGTACCTATGCTGGCACTTATTGTGTCCCTTGGTGTAGGCTGCTTATCCTTATTATCTGGTATTTTTGCCGAAGATACCGTGTACTTATGGCTGCTGTCCATTGCTGGGTTTGGCGCGGTATTCATCTGGCTTTCAATTGCCGTTTCCAATCTGCTCGGAAGGAAGCATTATATGAAGCAAGGCGGCAGAGTAGAAGATTTGAAATACAAAACGCCTTTATATCCGCTTGTTCCGATTCTTGCGATACTCTTCAATTCTGTGGTGATAATCAGTCTTGCCTTTGTACCAGAACAGAGAATATCCCTATACTGTGGAATTCCATTTATGATTGCCTGTTATCTGTATTACATCTTCGCAGGCAGGAAAAGAATGAGTGAAGTGGAATCGCAGCAATCTTCCAAAGTGGACAAGACAGCTAAAATATAATAATTAACACTAGGGTCCTTCTCTGTATGGAGAAGGGCTTTTTACTTTAGTGGGGAGAGTTCCGCTTTATGTTGAAATGAACTACCGGGAATTAAAAAAACCTTCGATTTACAGACGGATCGAAGGTTTTTAGTGCTTAAGGAAATTAAGCCAATTGCAGAGCTTCTACTTTTTCTCTATATAATTGCAGTAATTCTGCATCGTCTAAGCTTAACAGGACTTTTTCCTGAATGGACACTTCTGCTTCCAGAATCGCCTTTTCTGTTTTATAACGTTCAATTTCGGATAAAAAATATCTCTTTAGTACTAACATCAGAATTCCCCTTTAGTTTAAACTACTTATTATTTCGACAAATTCTCCCAATATTTTAGCATAATAGACAAAATTATCAAAGGAAAAATTCCCCTTATCTAAAAAAGGCTGTATACAATGCGTTTCTTTTAGCCATAGACAGCCTCGGCTGACCTCGATTGCACCATCCATCAAAAAACTTGGGAAATAAAGACTGTCCCCCTAACAAATTCTGATAGGCCGCGGGCTGGGGCACTTGGGAAATGGGGGACAGTCCCCAAAAAAAGAACTCACCCCAAAAAAGTTCATATCCTAATGTCCAGGCAGTCTCTAATAGATATAAGGATATAAGGTTTACTAAGGATAGGCGGTGTATGCTGGATGGTATGGGTACAGTCTGAGATAGACCGGCTGATCGGGGTGCTGGAAAAGGATCAATCTAAAGATGGTTCCTGGGATTATCCCTTTGAGACGGGTTTGATTACAGATGCTTACATGATTATCCTCATGAAGCTCTTAGAACAGGATGATGAACCGCTTATTGAATCTGCTGCAGCACGGATTTGGAGCAGGCAGGAGGCAAATGGTGCATGGAAGTTATTTCACGATGAGCCTGATGGGAATCTGTCCTTAACCATAGAATGTTATTATGCTTTATTGTACTCGGGCAAACGGAAGAAGACTGATCAACAAATGAGGCTGGCTAAAACGTTCATTTTGTCGAAGGGCGGTCTCAAGAAAGCCAGTATGTATACCAAATTTCTGCTTGCTATGACAGGGCAGTTTAAATGGCCGGCTATTTTTCCAGTGCCATTAGAAGCTGTTCTTCTTCCTTCCTCCTTTTTTATCAATATGTATGATATTTCTGTGTTCGGCCGGTCCAATCTAATACCACTCTTGCTGCTGGGAAACAAAAAATTTCAACTGAAAACGGATGCTGCACCGAATCTGGGAGATTTATATCTTACAAGAAAAGATGAAGAGGATTGGGAAGAATTTAGATCAGGAGAGATTAAGAGTCTTTTTCACATGATTACTTATGGGGTAAAAGCATTAATTGGCATTCCCCGCTATCTTCATCCACTTGCCATCGAGGCTGTCAAAAGGTATATGTTTGGCCGGCTGGAAGCTGACGGAACTTTATATAATTATTTTAGTTCTACTTTTTACATGATTATGGCCCTGCTGTCACTTGGCTATTCTAAGACCGACCCTGTGATAACAAAAGCGCTAAATGGCCTGAAAACAATGGCCTGTACGATTCATAATAAGGTCCACTTTCAATATACGACCGCCAATGTCTGGAATACTTCCTTAATCAGTTATGCCCTTCAGCAGGCTGGGCGTTCCCCTGATTCCTCTGCTGTGCGTAGAGCGAATAACTATTTGCTCTCCCGCCAGCATTATAAATATGGGGATTGGATTATTCATAATCCTGATGCATCTCCAGGCGGGTGGGGATTTTCGGACTTAAATTCAATAAACCCGGATGTCGATGATACAACTGCGTCTTTAAGGGCGCTGCATATATTGAAGCCGGAATATCAGCAAGCCTGGACCCGTGGACTGGCATATACCTTATCCATGCAGAATCAGGATGGGGGGTGGCCGGCTTTTGAAAAGAACGTGAATAAGAAATTTCTCCATCTCCTGCCCATACAGGGCGCTGAATACATCCTGGCCGATCCTTCAACTCCGGATTTAACAGGAAGAACCCTGGAGTTTCTAGGCAGATATGTTAACTTGAAAATCCCTGATGAGAGAATAGACAGAGGAGTAACCTGGCTCCTTCAAAATCAGAAGAAAAACGGTTCCTGGTACGGCAGATGGGGAATCTGTTATATTTTTGGCACCTGGGCGGCCTTGACAGGGCTGGCGGCCGCAGGAATATCTTCCTCGCATCCAGCTATAAAAAAGGCTGCTGGCTGGCTCCTAGCTATTCAAAATGAAGACGGAGGATGGGGAGAATCCTGTCTAAGCGATATTCAGAGGAAGTATGTTCCTTTAGGTGCCAGCACCCTGACGCATACAGCATGGGCAGTCGATGCTCTGATTTCTGTATCAGATAAACCAGTGCCTGAGATAGATAAGGCCATTCGTTTCCTGATCAGGGAGGGCAAAAGTGAAGGCTGGACCAACCAATATCCAGCCGGTCAGGGAATGGCTAATTTTTTTTATATCCATTATCACAGCTATCGGTATGTTTTTCCGCTCTTGGCCTTAAGCCACTATAAACATAAATATATCACGTGAAAAAATACTGCAGCAAGAGCCGAAAGCTTACAAGTCCCGGCTCTTTTCTTTTTGGTCAGCCTGTATTTTCTCTAATTCTTCTTCGATGTCCCTAAAAATAAGATCATCGGAATGCTTGTCTTCTATCCTGTTTTTCCAAAGCAGCCACACGGCCTTTCCATCACTTGGAGTACCATTTGGAAAATCCATTGGAAAAAGGGCAAAGAACATGGTATTAAAAGAAAAATATTGAAATTGGTAGCTCCACACACTTGGTTCCATATATTTTAAGAAAATGAATAGGTTAACGAGAAGGATGCTTGCCAGATTGAAAATAGATCCTCCAAGAAAGATAAGCGTATTAGACATACGGGTGTTACAGCCTAACTTTTTAAATTCGCACCCGCCGCTCCAGAAGTAAAACGTTCGAATCTCAACCTTCCACAAGGAAAATAAAGTTCGGCCGCAGCCTACAACGATTTTTTTTTCCCGCCCTCCGTAAATCGTTACGAAAAACAGATGGCCGCACAAATGAATAACAGTCACAATGGGAAAAATAACAAAAAAGGCAGAGAAGAATTTCAAAAAGTCATTAAATCCGAACATAAAAACCTCCTTACCTTTCTTTGAAATGGAAACAAAAGGTACTCTAGGCTCATACCCTCTATTCCAGGTATATAACTGTAAATTGATTCCTTTCTGACACCTATCAAGAGCTCCGGGAGGAGGTAAACCCGTCCCGCTGTGCTATAATGAAGCAAAACTAGAGTGAGAGGTAACCATATGATTTTTATCGGTGTGACGGGCTGGGGTGATCACGACTCCATTTATCCTGATAAAATAGCTGCGAGGGACAAACTCGAAGAATATGGCGGTCACTTTCCGGCAGTCGAGGTAGATGCTTCCTTCTATGCGGTTCAGCCTGAAAGAAATGTGCGAAAATGGATCTCTGTTACTCCGGAAAACTTTCAGTTCATAGTCAAAGCGTATCAGGGGATGACGGGGCACCAGCGGGGAGACATACCATTTGCTGATCAGAAAGAAATGTTTGAGGCCTTTAAAAAATCTGTTATGCCATTTAAGAGTGCTGGTAAGCTTGCAATGGTACTTTTTCAATTCCCTCCATGGTTTGACTGCAAGAAAGAAAACGTAGACATCTTACGATGGTGTAAGGAAGAAATGGGTGAGCTCCCGGCAGCTCTGGAGTTCCGTAATCAATCCTGGTTCTCGCCTGACTATTATGAGCGCACCTTGGATTTTATGGAGTCAGAAGGCTGGATACACAGCGTCTGTGATGAACCGCAGGCGGGAGAAGGCTCCATACCTCTGATAGCCAGGGCAACACATAAAGACAAGACCCTCATCAGGCTGCACGGTCGGAATGTACATGGCTGGAGAAAGCCTGCTTCTGGCGATAAATGGAGAGAAGTACGATATTTATATAAATATAACCGTTCAGAATTAGAAGAAATGGCAGGTATTATAGAAAACCTCCATAACCAAAGTAAAGACGTATTTGTTTTATTTAATAATAACTCCGGCGGAGACGCTGCCGGAAACGCTAAAGAAATGATCGATATCTTAGGTTTAGAATACAAAGGGTTAACATCCAGGCAGCTTGATCTTTTTTAGGTGTTGATTAATAAGGTGTGTTGGAGAAGGGCCCGATAAAGAGTAAAAAGAGGTATCCCATGAATGAAACAGTCCACATTTATCATATAAACGATTTACACAGCCACTTTGATTCATGGCCCAGAATAAAACAATTCCTAGCCAAAAGAAAAAAGTCGCATACGGAAGCAGGAGAGGAAATGATCATTGTGGATGTGGGAGATCATATCGACCGATCACATCCTTTTACGGAAGGTACCTATGGAAAAGGAAATGTCACACTACTTAATGAAGTTGGCTGCCAGTATGCAGCCATTGGCAATAATGAAGGAATCACCCTGCCGCATGACAAGCTGGATGAATTGTATGCGGAGGCGGACTTTAAAATACTGGCGGCTAATATTTTTAACAGGAACGGGGACAGGCCTTCCTGGGCACTGCCTTCTGTTATACATGAAACAAAAAATGGCATAAAAATTGGCTTTCTGGGAGTAACAGCTTATTATCAAAAGTATTACGAGCTCTTGGGGTGGAAAATTACAGATCCTTTTCAAGTGCTGGAAAATGAGATGTCAATCATAAAAAAAGAAGCGGATGTCATTGTTCTCTTATCCCATCTAGGTTTGTATGATGACGAAAGGATAGCAGAGGATTTTCCCGATGTGGATGTCATACTTGGCTCACATACTCATCATGTGCTGCACGAGGGAAAGGAGATTCATAACACCCTGCTATGCGGTGCCGGAAAGTTTGGCTATTATGTCGGCCATGTTGAAGTGAGTGGCACTGGCCGTGAAATGACTAAGAAAGCACGGGTGTATGAAACTCATGATTTGGAGCCTGCAGGGGGAGAAGCGCTATTCGCTGAAAATCTATACGCAGCTGGCAAAAAGGCATTAAGTTCAGTTGTTACTCATTTGCCGGTTGAGTTATCAGCCCAGTGGTTTGAACCCTCCGATCTTCCGCGTCTATTATGTGAGGGTCTTACAGAATGGTGTAAGGCAGACTGCTCGTTCTTAAATTCAGGATTAATATTGGATAAGCTGCCAGAGGGTGCTGTGACAAAATTTGATATTCACCGCATATGCCCCCATCCTATAAATCCTTGTCTGGTAGAGCTGGAGGGCAATGAGTTAAAGGAAATCCTGCTTCAGTCAAAGAGTCAGGATTGGCCGGAGCTCCAGATAAAAGGACTTGGCTTCAGGGGCAGAATCATGGGAATTATGGTTTATGACCAAATAAAGTTCAACGGCCATGTTATAGAGATTAATGGGAGGCCGCTTGATAAAGATAAGACTTACAAACTGGCCATACCGGATATGTTTACCTTTGGCCGCTTTTTTCCGCATTTACAAAGGCTTGAAGAAAAACATTATTTCATGCCGGAATTTTTACGTGACATTCTTGAGCAAAAGGTTCGCCATGCAGGTTCCCCGGCAGCTATTTAGCTGAACATTCTCCATCACCCATTGATTCCTTTTTTCATATGTATGAAGAAAAGGCAAGGTGGGGGTTATATGGTTACTTTAAAACCGATTATCATAAACAATGTCACCTTCTTGGGTGTGGCTGTAGAACTGCCTAAAACATCCTTATTGGCCATTACATCTGACAGGGGCTACGTGATGTGCGGTGCCCTGGACATTGGACTGTTGAATGAAAGGTTAAAGGATAGAAGGATCCTTGCTGGACGTGCTGTAGGAGTAAAGACACTTGATGAGCTGCTAGAGGCTTCTCTGGAATCTGTAACCTTGGAATCCGAACGGCATGGAATTACAAAGGGGATGTCTGTCAGGGAAGCACTTCTAAAAATGAGCTGAGAATAGCAAAAAGCTGCCAGGTATCACTCCTGACAGCTTTTTTATAGAGGAAGACTTATGGCCACTCACGTTCGGCTTCCTTTTCATCCGGTTTAACATAAGGATCCAGCTCATAAGGGTGAAGATCTCCGAATGTGGTCATGATTCCTTCTTCATCTAGCATGTTTTCGTATTCCTCATGCCGCTCATTGGGATAAACGGTAATATTGTTCCCGTACATATCATTACCAATGAAATTCTCATAAGCCTCGACATAGCCTACTTGTTCTTCCCCTTCTTCATACATATCTCCATATAGGTTTTTCGGCCTGAAGAAGTCGGAAGGGGAATTTGATGTACCGTGCTCAGCGGTGTCCTGCCAGGCATCCTCCGCATCATAAGCGACATTCTCATCTTTTTCATCCATATCAAATTTTCCGAAAGGAGGCATTAATACTCCTTCCTCAAGAGGACGGCCAACGGCTACAAATTGGTCTGCATGATTTATACAATACGTAGTGCTCGGGATTGCCTCTAATCTTTCAAATGGGATTTCCTCGCCGCATACTTTGCAGGTACCATACGTACCATCATCAATGGCTTTTAATGCGTTTTTGATATGGCTGTATTCGAGTTTGTAATGCTCGTTTAATGCTATATCTTTTTCTCGTTCAAATAATTCTGTTCCCTGGTCGCCCGGGTGATTATCGTATCCAGATAATTCACTCATGCTTTCCTGCGGGAATCTCCAGTCCAGGCCTAGCTGGTCATTCTTTTGAAATCGGGTTTCAAATTGTTCTTTGTTCTCAGTCAAAAGGGTTTTAAAGTGTGATAATTGTTCAGGGGAGAGCATATTCTAACTCCTTTCTTTCGGTGAATCGTGTGCTGGTAATTGCACATTATATTGTTTTTATTTTCAGTCTGGACGGGATTTATTATGTAAGGAGTATCTTTTACCAGAACGAAAATGCGGGACTCAGAGGGGGATAGTAACTGCGTGTATTTGTGATACTAATAAGCAGTACTACTTTAAATTGATGAAAACGGGGGAAATTCAATGGTAAACCAGGATTTTGAACAATTTAATAAAATTCAGCAAAAACATAAGTCGGTGTACATTGGAACAGGCCAGGATGATCAGGTGGGGGAAGAAGACCCGCATTCACATTCAAATAATAAGAAAACAGATTATGCTCCAGGTGTTACTGGGCGGCAAGTATAAGACAAGAAAACCTGTGGATGCCTACCAGTCCACAGGTTTTCCTTTTATTCAAGCAGGGTTAGTAGGTAAGCAATAATTCATACACTTCATTTAAATGCTTTGCTCGTTCAAGGTCGCCTTCTTGTTTTGAATAATCGATAGCTTCATTCAAAATATTATTGAGGTAGTCATTTTCCTCTGCAGTCAATTCATCCACAAAAGCTCCGTCAGTAGAAAAATTCCTTTTAGACACTAAGTCATACAATCTCTTCCCGACTGCATCATTTTCCGTATGTCCTGCCAGTATTTCTCTTAAATAACCTAAAGATTGGTCCATATGTGAAAACTCCCTTTTGTCATTCATAGGTGATGCCCTGCTTTTAGTGTGCAACAGCAAGACGGGTAACATACCTCTGATGATGGAAGTTTGGAAAGGCTGTTTTCGCAAACTTTGTTGTTTTTGAACATGGGGGTTGATTTCCACTACAGGATGCTCGCTTTCCGCGGGGCGGGCGCTGAGCCTCCTCGGCTTCGCCTGTGGGGTCTCACCTGTCCCGCTGCTCCCGCAGGAGTCTCGCACCTTACGTTCCAATCAACCTGTTTAACAATAGGGTAGGTTCACCGAACTACTAAAAAACAACAATCTTTTAGAAAAGGGCCTTTGGAAAAGACCTAATATCTGGGTATTTGGGGCGGATATCTGCTTTTTATCTAATTATTGCGTTTATAATAAGTGGAAAATCATAGTGCACTAAATTAAGACCTCTTTAAAAGGCTGTTTTCGCAAACTTTGTTGTTATTGAACAAGGGGGTGGATTTCCACTACAGGATGCTCGCGGACCTTAGGGGCGGGCGCTGAGCCTCCTCGGCTTCGCCT
>NZ_PGUY01000012.1 GCF_002863585.1 Peribacillus deserti
GACAAAACTACTAAGGATAGCAGAATTAGCAAAATCTGAATCTAAGAGATTAGCTACATTTTGAGAATGGTAACTAGGAGGAGCCGTGTGCATTAATAGTGCAAGCACGGTTCTGTGAGGGGGGTGGAGTCCAATTTACCGCAAGGTAGAAAGGCTCCCTTCTACTCGACTAATGGAAGACGTATCGAACTTCCGCAGCTTTTTTCATGTTTCACTAGCAGTCAGGTAAGCGTACAGAAAAAATCCATATACATTCTCCATATTGTTAATACAGTATGTTATACTGTAAACAAACCTTTGAAGCTTTAAATCTTTTTATATTACCTGTTCCATCTCCCTACTCGAACAATGAGTAGGGTTTTTTAATGAGTAATATAAAGAGAATATAAAAAAACAAGCTCTTTAATAAGAGCTTGTTTATGTCTTCGAAATAAGATTAAGCTTTTTGAACGTTAGTAGCTTGTGGTCCACGTTGACCTTGCTCAACGTCAAAAGTAACTTTTTGGCCTTCGTCTAAAGATTTGAATCCTTCAGATTGGATAGCAGAGAAATGTACGAATACGTCGTCTCCACCTTCGCGTTCGATGAATCCGAAGCCTTTTTCTGCGTTAAACCATTTTACTGTACCTTGTTCCATTTTTGTTGCCTCCTAGTGCGTTAAAACACAATGTATTACTATCCTTGCCCAAAGTGATTCTCAAGAAGAAAAGTCTATATTCATACTATCCCATTACACCGAACAAAAATAATTCTTTTTTATCATAACAGGATACTGAAAATATTGCAAATTTTGGGGGCTGTTCTAAGACCGATGAACTCTTCCTTTCAAGGCTTAAGGTGATCCTTCTTGCTAACCAACCAAAAATAATATCGGTAATTAATGACCATAAAAGTTCCATTCCTTACATCCCTCCGCCATAGAAAAATTAGCAAAAGTATTCTTAGTGGTTCTTCGACTTCTAAATTAGGGTATTTAAAAAATAAATTATTAACAAATGGAGATGAAATTATGAAAAGAAAGCCTATTATTGGTATAACTTGTTCAAACATAGAGTATTCAGGTATAACGAGTAGTTTATTGCATTATAGCTATTCTGATTCTGTAATTAATGCCGGTGGGATTCCTATAATACTACCCGTTGGTAACAAGGAAATAACGGAGAAAATGTTTTCTATATGCGATGGTATTCTTTTAAGTGGCGGTGAAGACATAAATCCTCAGCTGTTTGGTGCTGAACCTCATCCAAAGTTAGGAAAAATTATACCCGAAAGAGACAGCATGGAAATATCTATAATTGAATTTGCTAGAAATAAAAATATTCCTATTTTTGCAATATGTAGAGGAATTCAAATCTTAAACGCAGCACTAGGTGGAACGAATATACAAGATGTTGAAAGTGAAAAGGATAACTGCCTAAAACACTTCCAAGATACCTCCTCTAGAGGGGATGCAACTCATTTAATTACTGTCGAAAAGGGCAGTAAATTAAATAAAATTACAGGGAAAATGGAATTAAATGTAAATAGTTTTCATCATCAAGCAGTTAATGAAGTAGCTCCAATACTTAAACCTATTGCGGTTGCAAAGGATGGAGTTATTGAAGCTGTAGAATCAAATGACAACGAGAATCACTGGATTTTGGGTGTACAGTGGCATCCAGAAGATATGACTAAAACAGACAAGTATATGAAACTTTTATTTAAGGCATTTATTGAAGCATGTTAAACACCGCAATTTGCTTTTTTTGCAAAGAGCTTTGCCTATTATTGGTATTACTCCACTACCATGAAAATTAAATTCTGCCACTTTAGAAAAATGGCCATACTTAAATAGACGCAGCTCAGTCAGTTTTTTAAAAAGGAGAGCGTCTTATCAGTCAATTGTTTTTTAAAATACTAGGATGCTTCCGAAATGGTTACGGTGAATCCCAGGTTCTCAAGTCTCCGGACTGAATGCCTAACAATAGAAGCCTGTCTCTGTTTGTCAAAGTAATCTTCGCCTAGGTCAACGTACATTTCTTTCTGGTAAGAAGGTAATACGCGATTCGAACATCGCGTGGGCGACCACAATGGCTGCACGTTTCTTACCTTTTCGACCGGCTTTCCGTCTGTAGAGGTCACCCAGGTATTTTTCGAACCCCTGAATGATTGAGCTGCTTCTGTTAATGCTGAACGAAGATACTTATTGCCTTTTTTGGCTCTTGCAGATTTCCTTTTTCCAGCACTTTCATTGTGGCCCGGTACTAGGGCAGCCCAATAACATAAGTGTGCGGCACTAGGGAACTGCGTTCCAACATAGGGACCAATCTCAGCGAGGATCTGTTCGGTCATCCTTTTAGCTATGCCAGGAATGGAATCGAGCCGTTCAATATCTTCCTCATAGAAACTTACCCTCTCTGCAATCTCGTTATCCAGCAGTTCAATTTGGTCAGTAAGGAAGTCAATATGCGTCAGTATTGTCTTTAACATAAGCCGTTGGTGAGAGTTCACATATCCTTTTAGTGCAAGCACAAGTTCATCTTTCTTCCGTTTCATTGTGCGTCGAGCCAAGTTTGATAGTTTTACAGGATCGTCCTCGCCATCCGCGATAGCACGAAGCATGTCCTTTGCAGAAACACCCATAATATCGGAAACCACCGATCCTAGTTTAATATTCGCCCCTTCAAGCACCTTTTGAATCCGGTTGTGCTGCCTAAAGGGGCGTTAGTTTAAGATCATTTGCCTTAGGCAGCCATATGCTTTTGTGGTAACGGACAACGTTAGTAGAAAAGTTTTAGTTGTAAATTCATTATTGAAAATGGTAAGATTTACATAAATAAGTTGAAGGGAGTGAGTTGTAACGATGAAGAAAAATTTAATTCGTCTTACCTTGGAGCTATCCAATATAAAACTCACTCAAGTGGATAAACAATTTTAAAGAACTGCAATGGGTGTGTTAGATAAAAATTGTGAAACGAATAATCTTTATTATTCCATTTTCTTCGAATTAGCCACAGGGTATGTAAAAACTCTGCGGCTTTTTATGTTGGATAAGGACGAGTTAAGGCTTTTTCTAAATTTTTCTTCCACATATCATTAAATTGGAGGAAAAACACGATGTTACATTTATTAGGATGGGATACTGGTTTTGAGGATCAATTTGCTAAATATCAAGAAAAAAATCTTAGTCCAGCTAGAGTAATCAGAAGAGGGAACCAATCATATACGATCTTTGATGGAAAACGTAGCCTCCAAGCAAAAATAACTGGGAAGTTCAGGCATCATAGCAACGTGTCCAAAGATTACCCAGCTGTAGGCGATTGGATTGTGTATGAAACAAAAGCACACAGCGAAATTGCAACTATACATGCTGTATTGCCGAGAAAAAGCTACTTCTCGCGGAAGCTCCCCATTTCAGGAGGAAGGAAGTTCAAAAAGGGTGTACTGGAAGGTGGCTCTACAGAGGAGCAAGTCATTGCAGCAAATATAGATGTTGTTTTGATAGTAAGCGGGCTGGATGGCAATTTTGATGTCCGCAGAATCGAAAGATTCCTCACCCTCACTTACAACAGTGGTGCTGCCCCTGTCATTGTTTTAAACAAAATGGATCTATGTAACAAAATAGACGAATACGTGGAGCAGGTGAGACAAATTGCCATAAACGTTCCGACCCTGGTCATTAGTGTGGAGAAAAATAAGAATATGGATAGTTTATTGCCATATTTAACTTCGGGTAAAACGATCGCTCTCCTTGGATCATCAGGGGTAGGAAAATCCACATTAACAAATTACCTAATGGGGGAAGAGAGACAAGTTAAGCAGCCTACAAGCAAGGCTTCCGGTAAGGGAAAACATACTACTACAAGTGCCGAGCTTATTCTTCACCAGTCTGGTTACATGATTATAGACACACCAGGCTTAAGAGAGGTACAGCTCTGGGGAGATGAGGAAGTCCTGAAGGAAACATTCCAAGATGTTACCGTTCTTTTTAAGCGTTGTAGGTATTCTAATTGCCGCCATCAGACAGAACCCGGATGTGCCATTAAACAAGCAATTGAAGATGGTGTACTGAGCCAGAGCCGGTATGAAAGCTATTTAAAGCAATATGACGAACTTTTTAGGTTGAACAGGAAGAAAAAGAAACTGGATATACAATTAAATAAAAAATTGAAACAGAGAAAAAATAATTAAGTGATTAAGCATGGTGGTAGTTCTATGAGAGCCACCTTTTTTGTTAGAAAAATGGACTTAAAGCAATGAAGAAATGTACTTAAACTTAAGAGTGCGTTAGTTTAAGATCCAGCTGCCTTTCTAGGCGGCTTTGGTTTGTTGAACTAACTGTGGTTAGTAGAAAAAATGCTGCCATTTGGATATAGTAGGTAAGTTAACAGGGAGTAGTAATGATTAAGGAGGATAATTTTGATGTTACATCGTGTCATTCAACAATTTGGATTGCGGGTACAATCCATTAATGAGGTTGAAGATTCCCATAGTTCAACAGTCTATAAATGTACTTTGTCTAATAGTGAAAATGTTTTCTTGAAAATCCCTTATACAAAATTGAAGTGTCAGCGGGAGTTTGAAGCCTATGAACTTCTAAAAGGAAGTATTTCCATTCCTGACATGCTGGATTATTGGTCTGGTGATCTGGAGTGTCCTGGTGCTTTTTTGTTATCTGAATTAAAAGGAAAGCCATTAACTTCTGAGGCTTCGCCATCAGTAGCGTTTCAAGTGGGAGTCCTTCATGCCGAGATGCATACTATTCGTCCGCCTGCTGTACAAGTGTTAACTGGCATACAAAACGAATTTACGAACTGGTCTAACTTTGTTGAACATCAATTTTATAGTTTTGCTGAGGATGTAAGGGACGTTTTGGATGCACAATTATACAAACAAGCCATTGTAAAATTTGAAGAAATGAAACGATGGCTTCCCTCCCCAGATGGGCCAAGCTTTATACATATGGATTTTCGTTCAGCTAATATAATTGTTGATGGTAATAAAGTTTCAGGAATAATAGATTTCGAGAGCGTTCGGTTTGGTTCAACTGAAATTGATTTTACCAAACTGTTTCGTGACTTTTTACGCTTTGATACTACCTTGTACAAGGCATATCGAGAAGGTTATAAAAGTATCAGACCATTAATTGACCTAGAAATGGTATTGCCTTTTTATAGATTTACAGATGCCTTTAATAGTATTGGGTGGTGTAAACGTCGTGGAATTGAGAAGAATGCTTTATTTTTAAAACAAAATGTAGAGAGTTTAAAGAAATTTCTATTATAAAATGGGGAATGCACTCTTCACCTTTCTAAGGCAAGCCAAATTACTATCTATACTCCTAATATGCAATTTATTATGTAAGATGGTGAAGAATGGTACTTTAAGTAACGCGTGCGTTGTATAAAAAGAAATGACTTAACCGCATTGAAAAATGGATGGGTAGTTACTTCAAGAAAATATTAAAAGCCAGAGTACAAAGTATTCTGGCTTTATTAGCGGGCTATATTTTTAGCTCTGTTTGAATAACTGGTGCCAATCTCTTATTGGAAATGTTCCGTTTTATTTCCATCATAAAAAGTGGCGAACGTTAGAACGAGACCATGAATCTCATTTAATTTCATTGGAGTTAACGATGTTCTCCGAGCAAATACTAATTATGAATAACCTGAAGTGTAAAGGAGTGGGAATATCAATAGCTGGAGGAGTAGTCTGATTCGGTTTCTTCTAGTTATCAGTCTGAATATCAAGAGAGAATTCTTCAGCTTGGTTAACTAACGGGAGGAGCCAGCTGGAAAATGTGCGAACCACATATAGACGCTTTTTCCTCAATGTCGTAGTAACAACTGTACCGTATCACTTGGAGAAATAAAAAAACTATTAGTCAGAGCTGTGACATAAGCACAGCTCTTTTTCTTAATTACTACCTGTTGAGGAGTATTACGAAAGGATTTTCAACAAACCCAAGAGCAATAATAAACATCCGGGTAAAAATTGAATTTTGCATACCCATTTAATATTTGAAAATCGTTGGCCCAAGTTTGTACCAACAGTAAGAAAAATTCCGCTTATGATAGCAATGATTATGGGTGTCAGAATTAAAGGGTATTCTTGAAACCCAGCACCAATTCCTACTCCTGATGCGTCTAAAGAAAGAGCGATCCCTAACATAAATGACTCCTTGAAAGATATCCGTCCTGACTGGTTAACGTCTGCTTTTTCCGGATTCTTTAGGATTTCAATAACAATTTTGATATTTAGTATCCTTATGATTTTCCTTTTATTTATTGCTGTTCCTTCCAATGGTACAACTGCTCTGGCACTTAAGTTTTTTTCCTTTTTAATTGCAGCATTTATTACCGCTATACTGCCTAAACATATTAATATTAGTCCCCCAATGAGGGATGTACTTTCTGCAGAAATATATTGGCTAATTCCTTGGCCAAAAAGCATTGATACAAAGAAAACGGCTCCTGTAAAAAAACCTATAGTCAACAGCGAAGTAAAGGGAGTATGTATTCCTTTAATTCCATAGGAAAACCCTACTGCGAAGCTGTCAAAACTCAATGAAATTCCGAGTAACATAATGAATAATAATTCAATAAACATTGGTATTCCCCCAGCAGGCACTAATTGATGTTTCATATTCTATGAGGGGGAAGTAATTAGTTGCATGTACCAAACGTAAGCAAAAAGGTTTCCTATGTCTGTGAAAGGAAACCTTTTTGTCGATTGAATCGATGTATTGAGTGCGTCAATATTTTTTCATGTCGAAAAGATGTGAATCAACACAGCCCAAAACGGGGTAATCATTCCCGACAAGGATAAAAATACAGAGATTAAAAAATACATGCAAAGTCAGATTTAAATAACCGGAGCGGAGTCCTTATATGCAAAACTTCAATCAGAAAAACCTGTAAAGAGGACAAATAAAAAAGAATGGATAATTCGCCGGCCAGGGCAGTATATATGTCATTTTGTAAAAAACCAGAAAGCAAAGTTTAATAGAATCAAGATCATAATAAGCAACCAAACTAGATTATTTATTAGAAAATGTAGATTTAACCATTTCATTGTAAGACCTCACAATTAAGTTAACTAACAAAGAAGTAATAAGTAAAAGTATTGGCTCCGCCTTCGCCAGATACCATGATAGCCACCCGTGCTATCCCCACTAAATCTAAATTAACGTTTAGATATTAATAGAATTTGTGCTAGATGTAAGATGTTTGTAAATCTTTAAAGCATAGATACATTAGTGGGAGAAAAAGTAGTAATGCTTGTAGGAAGGTTTTCTATTTAACGGATATTACCTAAAAGTGAATGGTGAAATAAAAGAACAAGGGGGGAAGGCAGCTTTCTTTGTTTCACTACGGAGATTGTTGATATGGCACTTAGGTAAATACCTCAATTAAAAAATTACCACTCATCTTAACAGGATGGTGGTATCTTATTGATGCTTAAAAATAAAACAAGAATATTAAAGCTGCTAATAGAATTCGGTATAAAGCAAAAGGAATTAGTTGAACTCGGTTAATCAATTTGAGGAAGAACTTTATTGAAATTAATGCAAAGGCAAAAGCACTAATGAATCCGACGAGAAAAAATGGAATAACTTCTAAAGTAAAGTACTGCCATTTGCTTAGTAAGGATAAAAAACTGGCACCCGCCATGATCGGAACAGCCATTATAAATGTAAAATCTGCTGCTGCCCGGTGACTCATGCCAAGTAAAACACCGCCTGAAATGGTTGAACCAGATCTGGAAAATCCCGGCCATAACGATAAACATTGAATAAGGCCGACTGTAAAGGCCTGTTTATAAGTAATCTCATCAACGGTCTCAGTGGTTTGCTTACGTCCGCCTAATAAATCAGCTGCAATCATTAAAAAAGCACCTATAACTAAACCGACTAAAACCGTACCCGTTGAAAACAAATGTTCATCAATGTAGTCTTCAAATAAAACTCCTAAAATGCCTGCCGGTAACAATCCCACGATAACATGGGTTAACCGAAGCCTTCCAACTTGGCGGCTTACCCCTTTTTTATAACCCAATAGCTCGATAAAACGATTTCGGAAGACAACGACAACGGCAAGAATGGAGCCAAGCTGAATCACAACCTTGAATGTATTAGCTACTTTTTCCCCTAGAAAGTCCTGAGAACGAAGCCACATATCATCCACAATAATCATGTGGCCAGTCGAAGAGACCGGTGCAAACTCAGTTAATCCTTCTACGATTCCTAATATAAATCCGACAATCAATTCCCATGTATTCATCTGTTTTCTCCTAACCTATAATGCTGAGATTTGTAATACAAGCCTTTTCTGTTTAACTTTGGGGCTGGCTGGAGCTAGTTTATATGATAGTCATCACATTTGTACCTTGATGTTTAAGTTTTTTTGTACAATTGATTTCTGATAAATCAAAATATTCAATTTCAAGCATAATACAAAGTTCTTAATTTAGAGGTTGGTATTGTGCCTTCTTTTAAAATTGGCAAGGGTTTTCCAAGGGCGTATCCTTGCCCTAAGTGCACCCCAAGCTTTTGTAAGTACTCTAATTCTGCTAGGTTTTCTATTCCCTCTGCTATTACTTGAGTATTTGATTGCAAGGCAAAATCCAAAAGAAGCTCCACTAATTGCTGCTGACCTGAGTGTTTATCAATATCCCTGATCAGTGATTTATCCAATTTAATAAATTCTGGCTTTACATATACAAGGGTTTTTAAACTGTTATATCCAGTTCCTGCATCATCTACTGCGATTCTATACCCTTGCTGCCGGTAATGCTTGATTACTTTTACAAACGAATTATAATCAATGACAGCGTCCTTCTCAGTCAGCTCTAATACAATCTGTTTGGGAGATAGCCCATGCTTACTTAAAAGTTCTAAGGTTTTCCCGCTCCTGTACAACGGATTTTCCAATAATTGAGGCTGTATATTAATAAATAATAAATTACTAGTTGGGGCTGTGAATGATCTTGCTTGTTCAGAGTACCTTTCAAGTGAAATATCTCTTAAAAAATACTCCACTTCCATCACGTCTTTGCTCTTCCCGACAAAATCATAGAATTTTTCTGTAGTGGGGAATAGTGATGTTTTTGGAGGACGGTTTAATATTTCATACCCAACAGTACCCCCTGTATGGAGGGAAAGAATAGGCTGAAAGACCGTCTGTATGGCAGTGGGCTCTATTAACCTTTTAAGTTCCTGATTTTGTTTAAATTCAAGATAAAGAAGTTTCCGATTCGATTTTAAGAAAGACAGATAATTTAAGCAGTCTATAATTTTATTGTTTATCATAATTCCATCCTGTATTCTAATATACTTTGTAAACACCTATACCTAGTATAGGTGTTTAATTTTTATAAGAGTATTAATTGTATGTAAATATAATGTAAATATAGAACAATATACCTAGTGGCGTGATACATTATTCTACAGAAAAAACTTAGAAATTTGAGGGGAATATATGCTTATACAAGCCATTAAAAAAGTAGGTAAAACAAGTTCTAGTAGAGACAGGTTAAACCTAACTGTTGGTAAAAAGATTTTAGGCGGGTTTATTATTATCTTAGTTTTGTTAGGAGGAATGGGAGCGATTTCTACTCACGGCATAGCTTTGGTGGATGGCAGGCACGTAAAATTGCTCAATGAAGAAGTCTCGACAGTTGAAAAAATTAAAGACTTAAAGCTTGAAATCATGATTCAATCAAACGCAATTCGAGGATACTTACTTACTGCCGATTCCTCTTATTTAGCCGAATATGATGATTCAATCAGACACTTTGAAAGTAAAGTGAAATACATACAAGCTTCAAATGCGTCAGCAGAGACCAAAAGACAGATAAAGAAGTTAACTCAAATCCATAACGACTATCTGGATAATATTCAAAAACAACTTGAGTTAAAACAGACTAAACGAAATGCTGAATACCTGATTACGGTTAAAACTTCAGCCAAGAAAATATCTAATGAGTTTAGCAGCTATGCAGATCAAATTATAAACTATGAGAAAGGAGAGCTAACTAGTAAAAGCAGTAAAGTAACGAATGAAACTCATAATACTAAATCGTTAATAACAACTTTAAGTATAATTGCCCTCATAATTGGGATTTTTCTTGCCTATTATATTAGCCGGGCGATTTCAGTACCTGTAAATAAGGCTTCTGAAGCCATTAAACGGCTTTCTGCGGGAGATTTCTCTATTAGCGAAATAAAAATACGGAATAAAGATGAAATTGGGACAATGATAGTATCATTAAATAAAATGGTTACGGACCTTCGAGACGTATTAAAACAAGTTAATGCTTCAACAAGCCAAGTGACGATCAGTAGTGAGCTGCTTGCCGCAAGTGCCCAACATTGTGGAGCAGCGGCAGGACAGGTTGCTCAAATTTCCATGCAAAATTCAATAGAAATGGAACAGCAAATGCAGCATGTTTCCAATGTAACTCAGTCTATAAATGATATGGGGGGAGGTATTGAACAAATTTCTAATGAAAGTGAACAAATGATTGAAGCAACCGGAGAAGCAACCCTAATTACAGAGCAGGGATTAGATTCTGTATACAAAATATTCCATCAAATGAATCAAATCAAAGAATCCTTTTCTCACACTACCGAATTAATTAAATCGCTAGAGGAGAGGTCTCAGCATATTGGAAACATTATCATTATGATTACCAAAATAGCTGAAAGTACAAACCTTTTAGCTTTAAATGCCTCGATTGAAGCTGCCAGAGCTGGAGAACATGGCAATGCCTTCAGTGTAGTTGCTGAACAAGTCAGAAAATTGGCGATTGAATCAAAAGAATCTGCGGCCGACATTAAAAACATGATTACTGATATTCAAAGTGAGACTAAAGAAGCTGTGTTAGCCATAAACAGTGGTAATCTAAAAGTACAGGAAGGTTTAGTTAGCACTTCAACTGTTAATACCGCTTTTACTAATATTAAAGATTCAATTCATTCAGTTCATCAGAAAGCTTCAAGGGTTTCCCTGGCTTTAGATAAATTAAATCAATCTAGTAAGCAAATTTCACATTCAGTTATATATGTAAATGACATTAGTAAACTAAGTACGTCAGCGAGTCAAGAAATCGCAGCTGCAGCCGATGGACAGCTTGAGGCGATGACGAAAGTAACGCTTTCTTCGGAATCCTTGTCAAATTGGTCTGATCAATTACAGGTATTACTTTCCCGATTTAAAATCTGAGGAAAACTCAAACCTGTAAGGCCTGCCTTTTTCAGGTGTGCTATTTTGCAACCCAACGATATCTCTAATTACAAGAAGGGATGGTTTGCGGAAAATCCCTAACCTGCACCGGGCAGCCATATACAAGGCATGCCTGAGTCTGCTGGATCCTATTTTGGTAACGTAGTTTACCTTTTCTTTAAACCGGTCAGATTCATATATTTCTGGATCTATTCCGGCGAAAGCAACGAGCTTCTTTAGGTGGCAAAATCGATTGATTTTCTCAATTTTAGAAATAATCGCTGCCAAGATTTTTTTTTCCGATACCGGGGAACGATTGGAAAATCTATATTCTCCCATTTCTTTTGCCAAATCATCTATCTCTTTTGAAAACAAAATAATGCAATGGCGATTTTCTTCAACAAGCGGGTGGTTTAGTTCGAAAGAGATGGGCTGCTGCAGCCGGCATGATCGAAATAGGGCTATCACTGTGTGACCTTTTATTGTATAACCTGGAGTATACTAATACGAGGCTCAATGAAGAATTAAAGGTTGGAAATCTTTTGTTGCATGATATTGTAGATGACGATGTAAAAAACCACAGATATAATCCCCTGTGGTTTTTGCATTGAAAATTAGTATTTTTTAAAGTAACTCACAATTCCGTTTGTAATGCCAAGAGCTGATTTGTCTCTGAATGAACTCGTCTTTAACAAAGATGCGTCATATGAATTAGACAGGAACCCAACTTCTACAAGGACGCTCGGCACTGTGTTCTTTCGGAGAACGATAAAAGACTCACTTTTCACTCCGTTATTTTTCAAACGGGTTGCCGAGTAAGTGGAACTTTGGATGAATGTTGCAAGTTCCTTGCTTTTGGCCGGATATGGATTGATTCGATTGTCATCTTCATCCCTGGAACCATTGTAATAGGTATCCAGTCCGTTAGCTGAAGAAGATGTGTACGAGTTGTTGTGGATGCTCACAAAAATGTCCGCTCCAACCTTGTGGGAATAAGCGGCACGAGCATCAGGAGAAACATATACATCCGTGCTTCGGGTCAGGTACACTTTAGCTCCGTTTGCTTCAAGTTTAGTTTTCGCTCTTTTTGCTATATCGAGAGTGATGTTTTTCTCGTATAACCCATACCCGGCAGCTCCTGGGTCGCTTCCTCCGTGTCCAGGGTCTAATACGATGACATCGCCTGTTGTTAAAGGTTTTGCTGTCGTATTAGAAGCTGTGACTGCAATTAAATAATCTTTGGACACATAAGCATCTCTTCCGTTATATGTGACGATTTTCCAATCACCTGTCTGTCCGTGTGTACTGATGATGGCTCCCTTTGCATATGAACCTAGAATTCTGGCAGAAGTAGATGGAGTTTCTCTGATATTCAGAGAAGTGGCGTTCACTTTGTATTTAGTTATATAGAGCTTTAGATATTGGTCGGAGGCATAAACAGTCTGTCCCTTGTAGGAAATCTTGTCCCAATCTCCAGTGGTGCTAATTGCCTGTAATACCGTCCCGTTTGGAACATTCGCAATGATTCTGCTGGAGGTTGACGGTTTTTCCCGTAAATTTAGGGAGGTAGCGTTCACCTGTACGTTCGTGGCAGCACTAGCATGAATGACGGCAAGGGGCAATAATATTAAAACGACAACAACTGACAATAGAACTTTCTTCATGTTTCCCTCTCTTTGGTGTTTTTTCTAATAGGTTACAGAAGTATTATAAAGTTAAAAAACATAAAAAACAGGAGATAAAAGTCACATTTCATATATAGGTCCATAGGTCTTGATTGCATCCTTTCTTGATTATTAGGCTCTGTTAAACATTCAAGTGCGCACTAACGGACATCATTAAGGAAATTCAAAAACTACATACAGCAGACCTACTTCGATTGAAAGAAAGTCTTTCGCTAAGAGGGATTGTTTAGACAAAAGGAATACATTAAAAAATGGCAGGGATGAAGAGGATTCAAAATGTGAATCAAATGGAGGCTATCCCGCCGATATTGTAACCTCCAGAATACCCAAAACAATCCGGATAAATATCTTAGTAATTGATAAGTCTATTAACTTACAGTAGCCTTTCACAGTTGTCCATTTAATAATACCTTTACTTGAAACCGCACATTTACTTGAGCTTAATAACTTTGTCCTATAATTCGTTACAGAGAGCTGTTTTTTACCAAAAATCGCAGCACAATGATAGGAAGAAACGGGAGGGAGAAGGTTTGAAGCAATCAGTACATAAAGAGGCTGCTAAGTGAGGCAGTGAACGGACGTTCCAGGTTTATCTTTTCTTCTGATGGCAGCAAATCAGATATTGCATCTGTTTCGACATATCAAAAGGCAGCTTCTTCCGATGGTTCAGTCCGAGAAGTTGATGGCTTCAATCGAAAGCCAGGCTTAATCCGCGGCTGCGGTGGAACCGGTGGGGATAATCCAACAGAAGAACCAAAACATGATTAGGCTTGAAAATTGGTCATATTCTTTGCGACGAGATTATAGTCCAAGGTATAAAGAGTGATAAATCGGATGCAATTGATTTAATTGTTCATCCTATTGGAGTTGGAATGTTTAGTACAGAACAATTTGATGAATGGATTGCTGAAGCAACTAAAATCGCTATAACCTATAAAACTAAAATTATTGGAACGAGTCACTCTGATGGTTCATATAGAAACGCAGGTGTATCTATACCAATAGCCTATTGTATAGATAAGGATGGGTCAGCTGTTTTTATTTCAAAGAATGATGTTCGAACACGAGTTTTTAATTGGGAAACAAGTGAAGTGTTAATTTCTAATGAATTAAATTAAATCAATAATCCTTTTTGAACGAACGGGTGCGTTAGTTAAATAAGATGGTTTTATGCTGGCAGCTTTTTATGACATAGTAGACTCATACTGTTTATTAAGGAGGGAATAATGATAGCTATATATAAAGATACCATTTTCGGATTTATCATTGTGGCTATGGTAATACATTTTACAAAAGGCTTAAACATATTGGATAGTTGGATATTGACTGATATAGTAGAATTTCTACTTTGTTTTACTTTACTTATTGTTGTTTCCCTGCTTATTGAAACTATTACTAAGAGGCGTACTTAGGTTTTGTGGCTTTTGTTTTACTGAGCAATACGAGATTCCTGCTCAGTAACAGGCGTACCCATCTGATTCTTTTTACTAACGAGTGCGTTAGTTCAAGAACATCAGGCTGCTTCGGTGGCTTTTTTTGTGTTGTTCTACTAACGAGGAAATAAGAATCCTCTTTATTCGATAATCAGACTATATCCGTGAATAACAGCAGGTAATTTGATGTTTTTATAGAAATTAAATAAGTAAATAATCGAGTTATATAGGGTGTGAGTTAATGTGTTAATTAAGCCAAAAAAATTACAAGCGGGAGATCGTGTTGCAACAGTAAGTCCTTCTTGGGGAGGAGCAGGTGAACCAGCACTTAGATGGCGATATGAACAAGGTGTAAACAGATTAGAGGAAATTTTTGGGCTGAAAGTTATCCCAATGCCAAATAGTTTGAAAGGGGGAGACTATCTTTATAAAAGTCCACAAGCTCGTGCTGAAGATTTGATGACAGCATTTAAGGATGAGAGTATAAAAGGAATTATTTCCAATATTGGTGGAGAGGATAGTATTCGCTTACTCCCTTATATAGATTTTGATGTTATAAATGAAAACCCGAAAATTTTTATGGGTTACTCTGATGTGACCATTTCACATTTATTTTGTCATAAAGCAGGAATTTCTTCTTTTTACGGTCCGGCGATTTTAACCGATTTTGCTGAAAACGTGGAGATGGATCCATATACGATTGAAATGGTGAAACGAACACTCTTCTCAAATGACATTATTGGTGAAATACAACCTGCTAATGAATGGACGAGTGAGCGATTAGAATGGATAGAAGAGAACAAGAACCGTCGACGTACCATGCAGAAAAATTTAGGTAACGAGGTACTTCAAGGATCGGGTGTGGTACAAGGACATTTGATTGGTGGGTGTATTGAAGTACTAGAGTTTGCAAAGGGAACAGATCTTTGGCCAGAGAAGAAACATTGGGAGAATAGCGTACTTTTCTTTGAAACATCGGAAGAAAAACCAGAACCAAATCTTATTAAGTATTGGCTACGGAATTATGCTGTACAAGGCATCTTAAAAATAGTAAATGGAATCATTTTTGGTAAACCAAAAGATGAGAAGTATTTCGACGAGTACAAAGAAGAAATTCAAAAAGTAATGAAGGAATTTGATCTGGAGAATTTGCCAATTCTATATAACTTGAATTTTGGTCATACCGAACCGAAATTTATATTGCCATATGGTGCAATGGCAGAAATTAATTGTGAAAAGAGGACCTTTTCGATTCTAGAAAGTGGAGTGGAATAAATAAAGAAAGGTAAAATGGATAAATCGATATTATTTGTTATTCCACAATAGGTCGCTTTTCTTTCATAAGAAGACGTCTTTTTTAATAAAATCAAATCTTTTAGCAACATATTTAATGGATTAAGGTGTAGATAGTGAACGATTCTACTTCAACTACCATGAAGATTAAATTTTGTAACTTTAGAAAAATGGCCATATTTTAATAGACGCAGCGCAGTCAGTTTTTTTAAAAAAGGAGAGCGTCTTACCAGCCATTTGTTTTTTTAGGATTAGGATGCTTCCGAAATGGTGACGGTGAATCCCAGGTTTTCAAGTCTCCGGACTGAATGCCTAACAATAGAAGCCTGTCTCTGTTTGTCAAAGTAATCTTCGCCTAGGTCAACGTACATTTCTTTTCTCGTAAGCAGGTAATACGCGATTCGTAACATCGCATGGGCGACCACAATGGCTGCACGCTTCTTACCTTTTCGGCCGGCTGTCTGTCTGTACAGTGGACCCGGATAATTCTTCGAACCCCTGACTGATTGAGCTGCTTCAGTTAATGCGGACCGAAGAAACTTATTTCCTTTTTTGGCTCTCGCAGATTTCCTTTTTCCAGCACTTTCATTGTAGCCTGGAACAAGGACAGCCCAGGAACATAAGTGTGCTGCACTAGGGAACTGCGTTCCTCCATCAGGTCCAATTTCAGCTAGGATCTGTTCGGCCATCCTTTTAGCTATTCCAGGAATAGAATCGAGCCGTTGATATCTTCCTGATAGAAACTCACCTTTTTTTAATCACTATCCAGCATTTCAATTTGGTCAGTAAGGAAAGCAATACGCGTTAAAATGGTTTTTAACATTAGCCGTAGGTGAGGGTTCACGTATCCTTTTAGTGCCAGCTCCAACTCGTCTTTCTTCCGTTTCATTGTGCGTCGTGCTAAGTTTGATAGTTTTACAGGATCGTCCTCACCATCCGCAATGGCACGAAGCATGTCCTTCGCAGAATCACCCATGATGTCGGAAACCACCGACCCGAGTTTAATATTCGCTCCTTCAAGCACCTTCTGGATCGGGTTGTGCTGCCAGGCACGTTCCTCGAAAATGCTTCGGCGATAACGAACAAGTTCCCTTAGTTCCCGCTGGGTCCGGTTGGGGATGGCTCTTAGCTATCCATGCCTCAGAAGCTGGGAGATCCATTCTGCATCCTTTACATCGGTCTTGCGACCCGGAAGGGACTTCATGTGCTGGGCATTGACGACAAGGAATTCTATCTCTTCAGCTTCCAATAGGTTAACCACAGGCTTCCAGTAAACGCTGGTGCTTTCCATCGCAATGTGGCTGCATCCGTGTTCCTTAATCCAATCGATTAACTCTAAAAGAAATACCGTTTTAGTGGAAAACGTTCGAACCTCCTTTCCTTTAGATGTCATGATGCAGGCTGTAATATTGTCTTTGTGGACATCCAACCCACAAGCTCTTTCAATGATTACATCCATTGAACTCTTCCTTTCGAGGCTAGTTAGAATGGAGGCTGGTGCAGCAACCAATTAGGATTAATCTACCATGAGTGCTTCCCGCAAGGGGAGCGGCAGTCGTTGGTGCACCGTGGCCGCCCGCGTCAGACTAACGGATGGGCTCAATGGCACCATAGTGTATCGGCCTTCCTCTCCAGCCCTAGAAACAGTATGGACGGCTTGGGAACATTTTCATTCTCTGTGGTGAATCGCTGGTTTTGCGATTTATGAGAGGCTAACGGGTGCATGAGTGAAAGAGGGAAGGGCTGCTTTGGCATCCTTTTCTGTTTTAGAATTCAGATTGACATAGGCACAGGGTAGTTCAGAAAGGAGGCTTCTACGATAGTCTCCTTTTAACTTTCTTCAAAGGAATGTTCCTCAAAATAAAGAAGAAATAAGATTAGGTAAAAGAGAGGTATATTGAGGGGGACAATAATGAGGTACAAAGATTTAGTGAGTGAAAATAGGGGGGCCGTTTAAAAATGTGGTGTTCTTTTTGTAGAGTTGTAACGGAACAGAAAAAACGTGAAATGCCCCAACTTTTCTTCTGGACCCTGGATAAAATCTATTTACTAATGAGAATGAATCTCATATAATAGAAATAAGATTACTGATAATAATTATCATTGTTGTTTAGAAGCCTCATCCTGTTAATGAGGTTTATGGATATAACCAGCTGACATGAAATTGGGGTGGAATCTATGGTACTGACGGAGCTGCAGCCAGGAGGCAGAGCAAAGATACTCGATATCGAAAAAGTGAATGTTCTTGTAAAAAGACGTCTTTTAGACCTTGGTGTTATAGAAGGAACGGAAATCTCAATAAAGCGCATACTTCCATTTGGAGGCCCGTTTGCTCTTGAAGCCGGGGGCCAGTCCATCGGCATCCGCCGAAAGGAAGCAAAGCTGATTCAGGTTGAAGTGTCATGATTCAAGTAGCGCTGGCTGGAAACCCAAATACCGGTAAAACTTCATTGTTCAATATACTGACTGGCTCATATGAGTATGTGGGAAACTGGTCCGGAGTTACGGTTGAAAAGAAAGTAGGCGTCTTGAAAAGCAAAGAGGGAAAGATTATCGATCTGCCCGGCATTTATTCGCTGAACCCGCTTTCGAATGATGAGGCAGTCGCCACCCATTTCCTATTGAATGAGGAATTCACAAGCATACTTAATATAATTGATGCTTCACAGATTAAAAGAAACCTATACTTAACGCTTCAGCTGCTGGAGTACGGCAAGCCGATTATTATCGGCCTCAATATGATTGATGTAGCGCGGGGAAGAGGGCTCGTGATTGACGAAAGAAAGCTCTCAGAACAGCTTGGCTGTCCGGTAAAACCCATTGTAGCCCGTACAGGGAAAGGATGCCGGGAGCTTTCCGGGATGCTTGCTGGATTGAACCGCAGCTTTGAACCCCTGATTCTGGATTATGGTCCTGAATTGGAAGCTTCCATACATAGGCTGAGCGGCTTATTTCCTGAAAACGAGGAGTTCCCGCCTTCAAGATGGCTGGCCCTTCAATTCTTTGAGGGGAATACGGTTGTTAAGGAGCTTCTGGAGAAACACATCTCCCATCAGCAGCTGCAGGAAATCTATTCAGAAGCTGAAAAAGCGGTGAAGCATTCGTCTAAGTCACTGTCTTACTATATCAGGACGGTTAAATCGGCATATATAGACCGAATCCTTTCGTCGGCCGTCAAAACCCATGCATCAGCTTCCTACACATTGTCTGACCGGATTGACACCATTGTTACGAATAAATATCTGGGAATTCCCATTTTCATTCTGTTCATGTTTTTGATTTTTAAATTGACATTTGACTGGCTCGGCACTCCCTTGTCAGATATGCTTGACGGCTTTCTGACGGGAACGGTAACAGACTTTCTAAAATCTGCGCTGAATTCGGCAGGGGCATCCGATTTTATCAAGGCGGTGGTCCTTCAGGGAATTGTGGCAGGAGTCGGCGGCGTACTGGTGTTTGTTCCGCAGATCATGATTCTATTTTTCTTGATATCCTTCATTGAGGATTCCGGCTATATGGCCAGGATTGCCCTCGTGATGGATAAAGTTTTGGAAAGTGTAGGGCTGAACGGAAAGGCCTTCATCCCGATGATTATAGGCTTCGGCTGCAATGTGCCTGGAATAATGGCCGCTAGGACAATCGAGCAGCCTAAGGAAAGGCTCTTGACGGTGATCCTGACACCGCTGATGTCCTGTTCTGCAAGGCTTTCCGTATACAGTCTCTTTGCAGGAGCTTTTTTCACGCATAATCAGGCATTGATTGTGCTGTCCCTTTATCTGTTGGGAATTATCATTGCCCTCTTGCTGGCCAAGATATTCTCATCCACTCTTTTGAAAAATGAAAGCTCCATGTTTGTCATCGAGCTGCCGCCATACCGTTTCCCGCAATGGCAGTCACTGCTCCGCAATACCTGGGAAAAAGGGAAGGGCTTTATCAAGAAAGCCGGAACCTTCATTTTCGGAGGCTCAGTTGCCATTTGGTTCTTAAGCTATGCGGGTCCTGCAGGGTTCAATGTATCTATGGATAAAAGCTTCCTGGCGATGATTGGAGGAGTACTTGCCCCTCTGTTCGAGCCAATCGGTTTTGGCAGCTGGCAGGCAGGTGCTGCCCTCCTGACAGGTTTCCTGGCCAAAGAAGTGGTTGTTTCCACTATGAATATTATTTATGTAGCTCCTGACTTAACGACTTTGCAGGGAATCATGGCACATCATTTCACCCCGCTGTCAGCCTACAGCTTCATGGCATTTTTACTGCTGTACGTACCATGCCTGGCCACGGTTGCAGTCATTAAAAACGAAACAAGATCGGCAAAATGGACGTGGTTTTCCATCGTATATGCGCTGATCATAGCCTATATTGTATCGCTTGCCATCTATCAAATCGGTCGTCTGCTTGGATATTGACAAGCTTTGCCTCCGAGAAAACTTTGCAGAAGGAAGGGAATCTTGCATGATCATCAATCTATTGATTGGCGCCATCATCTTTGGATACGCCGGATTTACCCTGTATAAACATGTAGTAAAAAGCAGACAGGGAAAATGCGCGGCCTGCTCCTTAAGCAAAAACTGTAAGTCCGCCTGCAGCGCAGTTCAAGGCGAGCCGAATATGTGGGCAGCAAATAAGGAATTAAGTTAAATTCAAAGGGTCTAGCTGGGAAATCTTCTGGCTGGGCCCTTTTTATGTTGGTGCAGACCTGTATCTGCCTGCTATTTTAGTTCCTTAATTTTTTCCTCCTCCCTCTTCATATAAAGTTCAATTTTTTTTTTAGATACTGATTAAGAAAGCTAATGTTGCTGGTGTATTGAAGCCGGTGATTCTGGAGCATTTCTCTGCGCTGCCCAATTCAAGAGGCCGTGAAAAAGAATTAAATAACCTTTAACGGGTTAATTCGTGAAGGATTCTTGGGTGTCTGTTCTCCATGTTTTGTATGTTGTTCTTCTTTCGAAATAGAGTTTAATGTCCTGTATATTCGCTTACCGATTGGGCAATCTCGATGTCTAACATCGGAGGTACGACAACCTCTTTTAAATAACTTTCCCATAAGGTTGAACAGAAGGGTGTTCACCACATATATTTTTTATTGATCCATGCTAAAATCCGCTTGCACCAAACTTTCCACTAGAGACTGAATAATAACTAGAATTCAAACCCAGTTTGTGAATATTGTACTTAAACTAGGGGGGGCGTTAGGTAATATAAATATTCGTTAGCTTTTCTTAAAATTAGTCAATAAATTTTTTCGAATGGGCGGAACGGATCGCTTGTTTCAGAACGGTCGTCAAAATGAAACTTCCTTTAGAACTATCCTTATGTTAAGACTTGATATTATTGTGAATTCTAATTAAACGTTCTGTAAAAATGGCAATTTACAGATTTTTTTGCTTTATCATAAAATAGTAATCTGAAAGACGAAAGGGGAATATTTGAGTGTTAATGAAACAAAGAAAAAAAAACATCGCCCAAAAGTTTATGTTTATGAGTGCTTCTGCTGCACTGGGACTATCTTTATTTGCGGCAAGCCCAGCCTCGGCAGCAAATAACGAACATACAAACAAAAAACCTTCCTTTGAATTCGGGCTAATCTCGGACATTCAATATTGCGATTGTGATACATCGGGTGTGCGTTATTATCGTAATTCCATAAGTAAACTGCAGGAAGCAACGGCTACACTCAATCAGCATAATCTTGAGTTCACCGTGCAAACGGGTGATCTAATCGACCGGAACGTAGAAAGCTTCAACACCATTCTTCCATATTTCAATAAGATTGAAGGGAAAAAATATCACCTTCTCGGAAATCACGATTTCGCCGTACCGACAGATGAAGTGGTAGATATTTTAGGTATGAAGAACCAATACTACGACTTTGCCGAAAAGGGCTGGCGTTTTGTCGTACTTGACACAAATGATATAAGCATGTATGCGAATGAACCAGGTTCCCCGAAATACCAACAAGCTGAAAAGATGTATAACCAGTTGAAGGCGACCGGAGCCAAAAATGCCCAGCCATGGAATGGGGGAGTGGGCACTGAGCAAATGACGTGGCTACATAACGTTCTAAAGAATTCTGCTAAAAACCATGAAAAAGTTGTAATTATCGGACACCATCCGGTTTACCCGGCAAACGAGCATAACGCATGGAACGATGCTGAAATCATGCAAGAATTGGAGTCTGCGGGTAATGTGGTGGCGTACTTCAATGGACATAATCATGCAGGTAATTACGGAGAGAAAAACGGAATCAAATATGTGAATTTCGAAGGTATGCTGGATACGCCTGATACTAATGCCTACGCAGTCGTCAAAGCGTTTAAGGACCGCTTGGAAATTGATGGATTTGGCAGGGTGGCGGACCGTACAATCGAGGTGTCAACCCTATTCAAGAACAACACTAAAAAACACCAAAATGGCGAACACGAAGAAGATGAACTTGAGGAACAATGGACGGTGAACACCGTTAATCGATAAAAACATGAACTATGACAAGGGCTTTCATTTTACCCCTTGTCTTTTCTTTTTTTTAGCAATAAATACTCTGTATATCAATATGGTTCTGCTTTACACCTTTGAATTTGGATAAGTGAACGCAGGTTGTGATGTAGTGTACTTAAGCAAACGGGTGCGTTATTTTACATTAGTCATATGACTATTATTTTATTGCAATCATAAACAATTCTTATGCCCTGATTTACATAAAAAAAGACCACTGCACATTCACGCAGTGATCTTTTCCATTAGATTGCTCGAGCCGTCAGCTCATATCGCCGCCCTGTAGAAGCTGCTCCATATCATTAATTTGTTTTGTCAAATTGTCCATTGATTTTTTTAGTGAAGCAGGGTTCACCTTACCGTCAAGCTGCTTTTGAATGGATGTGGCAGTTTCATCGAGCGCCGTCCATTCGTCGTAATGCTCTGATGCGACCACATTATAAAAACCTTTTAATCCCTTTGTTAATTCGCTGATTTCAGGTTTCATCAGCTCATATTTTTTCTCATATTGATATTGTTTAAGTACTGCAAGGTTATGCTTTACGTTGCCTATTGGAGTGGTTCCGCCATGATTCACATGATGATGGTATTCATCGTATACCATCATCATGTGCATGCCATGTGTTGCATGAGGTCCCATGTGGCAGTGAATGGGCCACATGCCAGGGTTATCTGCCGTTAACAGCAGATCATATCTTTCACCAGGTCCGATTGTGACTGAATCCTTTGTGATGGGTTCAGGATAATCTCTGCCATCAGAAGCCACAATCTTAAAATGGTGTCCATGCGTATGGAAGGTGTGAACCTCAGAACCCGCATTAATGAGCCGGATCAAATACTTTCCGCCTTTTTTTACTTGTATCGGCGGGATTTCTGGATCTAATTTACCGTTGATTGTATAATATTTCGCTTTTCTATCGGCGGTATCATACTCACCTTCAAGCTTGATGTTTTCGGCAGCAGTCCCAACATATTGACCTGCTTCCTTACCCTCAGCCGCGCTTAGAGCCGGGTCCCGCTCTGATAACAGAATTGTAAATTCTTTATCAGCCTTATACTTCGTGTCCTTCGGTTCTATTACAATTGCGCCATACAGCCCCATTTCCGGGTGTCTGTCCTGTTCAACATGGCAGTGATACCAAAATGTTCCGGGTTCTTTCGCATCGAATTCATATGTGAAAGTGTTGCCTTTCATCATTCCATGCTGGCTCATATCTGGTGTGCCGTCTCCCTGGAAGCTATTGTCGATTCCGTGAAAATGAATAGTATGCATTTCCTTTTGCTGATTGTGGAAAACCACTTTTACATGCTGACCCTGCTTAGCGCGCAACTCCGGTCCAGGTATGGTAGGCTTTGAGGCAGGAGCATTTTTCTCAGGGTCCCATAGTCCGAAACCCCATGAATACAATGTAGTTCCCTGCGCCATTTCCTGCTGCATGTCTGCGGCGTACAAATGGAAGACCTTTGTTTCTTTTGGTTCTTTTTTTCCGTCTTGTGCCGAGGCATCTTGTTTGGAAAAATAAATGGTGAAAACAGCAATACCAACAACTATAATTAATCCGCACGTCATGAGGATCATTTTGCGAATGTTGTTCATCTATTACACTCCTATATTCAAGTAGTAGAGAAATCAATTTCTATGTTAAAGCTTGTATAACCAATCGTCAAAGCGATTTACGAAAACAACACACCATATTTACATTTCGTTTATTGAAGCTGCAACCACTACGCTAACATTACGTTTAAAAAGGTTAATAATTTACATATTTTTAAAACCCTTCACATTGTTGTCACAAAAGTTTACAAAAAATTAAAATATATTTAGTGGTAGTTTTACAATATTAGTCTTTAATAGACAATGAAAGATACCTATTTTGCTAGGAGGATGTTAAATGAAAAGCATAACTAAAAAGGGAGCTGCAGCAGCTGCACTTGCACTAGCGATTACCATTCCTGCATTATCGCCATCTGCAGCCGCACCATCACCGCAAGTAAAGGTTGATTCAGTCAAGTTTAGCGGCATGAAGGCGCCTGCTACCATAGATCAAATGGTAAAGACCTATACAAATGCTTCTGTGGAAGTGAAATACAGTAATGGAAAGGTCAAAAAATTCCCTCTTACGTATAAACAGCTTTTTAAATCAGAAGACAAAGTAGCCACAGTAAATGGTGAAAAAATCCCAGCGGGCACGCCTATCGACTATTATGGAGATCCTATTGTTGACAACAGTCTTCCTGGCAGCCCTGCATATTTCGTATCAGATGCTCCTGATTCAAACAGTCTGCTGAATCCGATTGACGGCAAGCTATATATGCTCACTCATTACGAGTATCAAACGCTCGATGCTGCAGGAAAATCTGCATACGGCATAGTCCCTGCCAGTATTTCATTAACGACTTTAGACCAGGATAAGAATACCGGTGAACTTAAGGAAAAAGAAGTAAAGAAAGTTGATTTTTCTAATGTTAACGGCCTTTGGATTCCATGTAATGGCTCACTTTCACCATGGAACACTCACTTAAGTTCTGAAGAATATGAACCGGATGCACGCGGTTTTGAATTTGACCCGGCTTCAAGTGCAAGAACATGGACTGAAAGCTTTGCCAACCTTTATTTTGGTGATAAGTCTAAAGCTAATCCATATTTCTATGGCTATATCCCCGAGATTTCAGTAAATAGAGACGGAGAAGCCAAAGCAGTAAAACACTATAGCGTCGGCCGTTTCTCCCATGAGTTAATGAAAGTAATGCCTGATAACAAAACGGCATTCTTCGGCGATGATGGTTCAAATACCACGATGTTCATGTATGTAGCGAACAAGGAGAAAGACTTGTCCGCTGGTACTTTATACGCCGCTAAATTCCATCAAACAAAGGTAAATGACGATAAGTCAGGTGCAGGTAACCTTGAATGGATCAAGTTAGGGGAAGCCAGTGATAAAGAGATTAAAAAGCTGATAGATAAAGGCATCAAATTCAGCGATATTTTCGAAACTTCTGATGTGCCAAAAGAAGGCTTTAAAGCTATTAAACAATATTCCTACGGAAAAGTTGAGTATCTAAAGCTTAAGCCAGGTATGGAAAAGGCAGCTGCTTTCCTAGAATCCCGCCGTTATGCCGGTTATCTGGGGGGAACTACTGAATTCAACAAAATGGAAGGTATCACACTAAATTCAAAAGACAAAAAAGTATATGTTGCTATCGCTGACCAAAGCAGCGGCATGGAAAAAGCGGCTGCGGGTTCTGAAGTACCTGACGATATTCAGCTGCCGAAATTAAAAGCAGGTGCTGCTTATCAGTTAGATTTAACAGCAGGGCAAAAAGACAGCACAGGACAGCTGATTAATAGTAATTATGTTGCTGCCACAATGAATGGTTTATTGGCGGGAGAAGACCTGGCCAGCGCTGATGCCTATGGAAACACTGCAAATGTGAACAAGATAGCCAGTCCGGATAATTTAAGCTACTCCGAGGCAATGAGAACTTTATTCATCGGTGAAGACAGCGGACAGCATACAAACAACTTTGTATGGGCGTATAATATCGATACCAAGGAATTGTCACGAGTGCTTTCAGCACCAGCGGGTGCGGAATCTACTGGGTTGTTTGCAGCAGATGACCGCAATGGGTTCTCTTACATCATGAGCAACTTCCAGCACCCTGGTGATGAAGTCGATAAGAAGCAATTTGACCCAGCTGTTGTAAATAAGGAAGAATTATTGAAGGCAATTGACGAACAGATTGGCATCAACAAAACTGGCGGCATTGGCTATATCTCAGGTCTTCCATCATTCACGAAAATGCCTGATTTCGTTGCTCCAACAGCACCTGGTGTGGACAAAGTAACCGATAAATCCACAACAGTCAGCGGGAAAGCAGAAGCCAGTTCCACTGTAAAACTGTATTTAAACGGAAAATATCAAAAGAGCACTACTGCAGACAAGAGTGGAAAATATAAATTCTCCATCAGTAAGCAGGCTGCAGGAACCGAGATTAAAGTAACTGCGACTGATACGGCAGGAAACGTTAGCAGCGCCAAGACGGTCAAAGTGCTGGATACTACGGCTCCAGGCAAGCCTTCTGTAAATAAAGTTACCTATAAAACTCTTTATGTAACAGGCAAGGCTGAAAAGGGTTCCACTGTTTACATTTACAAAGAAAAAACAGTCCTCGGCAAAGCAGCTGCCGATGCTAAAGGAACTTACAAAGTCAAAATTAAATCCCAGAAAAAGGGTGCAGCATTAAGGATCGTTGCTAAGGATAAAGCAGGCAATATAAGCCAATCGACTAATGTAAAAGTCAACTAAGCTGCTGGATTAGGCAATTCGAAGAACCCAGGCTCGGAAAGAGCCCGGGTTCTTTATATTTTCCTTAATTTCTTGATAGTAAATACTTATATCTACCTTAGAGATGGTTATGTACAAGGGTCGGAAGAAGAACGCAAAGTGGGGGGAGTTAAATTACTGCATTTCTATGGCGGTCTTCCACAGCAAAAATATCCTTGGCTCTTAGTAGCCGCCACGAATATTGCTGTAATACGTTTGCTTTTATTTCTCTTTAGACACTAGGTATTTAAATCGTACCTTCTTCCTTTCACCAGATAATACGCACTTTCTGCTATATTTGTACAATGGTCAGCTGCTCTTTCTAGATAGCGGCATACAAATGACAATTGTGTGGTTTCAGATAATGATTCAGGTGTTCCTTCATTATTTTCCAGGTAATGCAGAATCGTTTGTCCATAGAGTTCATCTACTTGGTCATCCAAACTGGCTACTTTCTTTGCTTTTTCAACATCTTCCTCGATAAAGGCTGCCAAGGAAAGTTCCAACATTTCTAATGTTAATTGATGCATTTTTCTTATGCTTTCCACGGGTCCTATTTTACCTTCTTTGCCGATGCGAATGGTTGACTTGGCTATATTAACGGAAAAATCAGCAATTCTCTCTACGTCAGTAGCTATTTTGATAACACCAATGATTCGGCGGAGATCGATGGAGACCGGCTGCTGCTTTGCAATAAGTAAGATAGCAAAATCATTAATCTCATCTTCTAAAATGTTTGCTTTTGTATCTTCTTCCATCACCTCGAGAGCTAGATTTATGTCCTTTGTTTCTAGAGCTTTTAACGATCTTATCAGTGAATCATGTGTAAAAGCTCCAAGCTCTTTAAGTTTTCTTTGAAGTTCCTTTAGATCGACTTCAAATTTTTCACGAATTGGCATATGGAAACATCCTTTCGCAGTATTGGGGCGTCGTATTGTTATCCAAAACGACCCGTGATATAGTCTTCTGTTCTTTTATCAGAGGGGTTAGAGAAAATCTTATCTGTTTCCGAAAATTCAATGACCTCACCATTTAAAAAGAAGGCTGTCTTATCTGAAATCCGTGCCGCCTGCTGCATGTTGTGTGTCACAATGATAATGCTGAAATTCTTTTTTAGCTCTTGCAGCAATTCTTCGACTTTTAGAGTCGAAATAGGATCAAGGGCTGAGGTAGGCTCGTCCATAAGTATCACATCCGGTTCAATCGCCATGCAGCGGGCAATGCACAGCCGCTGCTGTTGGCCACCGGACAGTCCATAGGCATTCGTATTTAGCCTGTCTTTTACTTCGTCCCATATTGCTGCCCCTCTCAGGCTTTTTTCGACGATTTGATCCAGTATTTTTTTATCACGAATGCCATGAATTCTTGGTCCATATACAACATTTTCATAAATCGATTTTGGGAAGGGATTTGGTTTTTGAAATACCATCCCAACCTTCGTACGCAATTCCTCGACAGGATAAGATTTATCTAGAATATTTCTTCCGCGGTATACGATCTCTCCCGTTACTTTAACACCTGGTATTAGTTCAATCATTCGATTTAAAGTTTTAATATAAGTTGATTTTCCACATCCAGAAGGACCTATAATGGCCGTGACTTCATTTTCAACTACATTTAACTGAATATCTTTTAAAGCGTGATTTTCTCCGTACCATAAGTTCAGTCCATTCGTTTTATAGACCAATTTAGTATCGTTATTTCCCTTTACACTTTTTTGAGTCTGAGTTTCACTCATAGCTTAACCCTCCTTAAAGGCTTTTTCTCAATATCGTCTTTGATATCTATTTCTGATCAGAACAGCAATGGTATTTAAAAGAAGCAGTAAAATTAATAACACCATGATACCCGCAGCAGCTAATGCCTGAAACTCTTCCTGGGGGCGGCTCGTCCAGTTGAATATCTGCATCGGTAAAACAGTAAAGATATCGAAGACCGATCTTGGCAAAAAGGCAAGAAATAGGGGCAGACCCAGCACAACAAGTGGAGCTGTCTCACCAATAGCTCTTGATAAGGCTAATATCCCGCCAGTTAAGATTCCTGGTATTGCTGCCGGAAGAACGACACGAAGGATAGTCTGCCACTTAGTTGCTCCTAAACCATAGGAGGCATGCCGTAATTCTTTCGGTACAGATCGTATGGCTTCCTGAGAAGCAACAATGATTACAGGCAGTACAAGCAGACTCATTGTCAAACCAGCCGCTAATACACTGCTCCCTAAAGCAAACGCACGCACAAAGACTGTCAGGCCAAGAAGTCCGAAAACTATGGATGGAACTCCAGCTAGATTTGATATGTTGATTTGAATAAAAGTTGTAATAGCATTTTTCTTTGCATACTCTTCTAAGAAAATAGCCGTGCCGACCCCTAAAATTAAAGAAACAGGAGCGACGACAGCCATTAGCCAGATCGAACCGATCAAGGCTGTATACACTCCGGCCTGTTCAGGGTTTCGAGAAGGAAGGTTTTGTAAAAATTGGAAGTTGAAATAAGGAAGACCCTGAGAAATAATTCGGTATAGAAGAATTCCTAGTACTAATAATCCAAATAGAGTCGCCAGTAAAAATAGTGACCTGAAAAAGATATTAAAAGATACTCGGGGCTTCATATGGTTTAACACTCTGCTGTGATCAATTAATTTCACTTTAATACTCCTCCCTAAAGCGTCTGGACACAAACTGTGCAATAAAATTCATGATCAGAGTAAAGAGGAATAGAGTCATTCCGACCGCATAAATACTATAATAAACAGTTGTCCCATACCCCACATCCCCCTGGCTTACCTGCACAATATAGGCCGTCATTGTTTGAATGGATCTTGTAACATCCCATGTCAGGGTCGGGGTAGAACCCCCTGCAACAGTAACGATCATGGTTTCTCCTATAGCACGGGAAACTGCTAAAACAATAGAAGCAATAATCCCAGAAAGAGCAGAAGGAAGGACGACCTTAAAAGCCACTTCAAATTTTGTAGACCCCAAACCAAGAGCACCTTCTCTAATGGAATTAGGTACTGAAGACATTGCATCCTCAGAGAGAGAAGCGATCATTGGAATAATCATTATGCCAATAACTATACCCGGACTTAACGCGTTAAAGATTTCTAGGCCCGGCATAACGTTTCTAAGAATCGGAGTCACAAAGGTTAGTGCGAAATATCCATATACAATAGTTGGGATTCCAGCTAACACTTCCAAAATGGGTTTGATGATTTTTTTAGTTTTTTCGGTTGCATATTCACTCAAATATATCGCAGATGCAATTCCAATCGGGACTGCAACCAAAATGGCAATTCCTGTTACTTTTAATGTACCCGTTACTAGTGGCAGGATTCCATACGAACCATGAGTCTCTGAAAATGGAAACCACTTTTTCGCTGTAAGAAATTCCACTATAGAGACGCGGGTGAAGAAGGTTATTGTTTCAAAAATAAGTGTAAGCACAATTCCAATCGTTGTTAGAACAGATATTAAAGCAGTAATAAAAAGAAGGATAGGAACCAGTCTTTCGAATGAAAAACCGGCCCGTTTCTTTTTAAACTTCTTTGAAATTAAATCCTGAATTGAATGATTAACATTTTCATCTCCCACGTTAACACCTCTTTCGTGATTCATAAGATAAGTGAGAAGTCATAACTGCACCTCCCACTTAATTAATAACTACTTTATTGCTTTCAACTTATCTAATTCTTTTTGGTATTCTTCTTTTGGCAGGCTGACATAGCCGACATCTTCTGCTAGACGACCAGCATTTTGAAGGGTGAATTGCAGAAAGTCGTTGACTTCTTTTTGTTTTTTCACAGCAGAGTTGCTGGCATAAACAAATAACGGACGAGACAAAGGCGTATATTCACCCGATTTTATGGTTTCATGTGAGGGGGTCACTGGACCTTTTCCTGCATCGATAGGAACCACTTTAAGGTCATCTTTATTTTCGAGATAGTATGCAAAACCGAAAAAACCGATTGCATTTTTATCGCCATTAACACCTTGTACAAGAACATTATCATCTTCAGAAAGAGTGGCACCTTCTACTAAAGGTTTTTTCTTAAGAATGTCTTCGTCAAAATAATCGTATGTGCCTGAGTCTGTTCCTGGCGAATAGAACTTAATTTCCTTATCCGGCCAACCCTTGCGTACGTCTGACCATTTTTTAACAGTCCCGTTTTCAAGCCACATTTTACTTAATTCCTCAACTGTGAGGTGATCTACCCAATCGTTGTCTTTATTGACAACTACTGAAATTCCGTCAAATGCCAAGCGGAATTCAGTGTAGTCAATGCCATTCTTTTTGAGAGTGGCCTGTTCTTCTTTTTTAATTGGACGTGAAGCATCGCTTAATTGTGTTTCTCCGGCTCCAAATGCTTCAAAACCGCCTCCGGTTCCCGATGAACCGACGGATACTTTTACCCCTGGCTGCTTAGAACCATAATCCTCTACAACAGCTTCCATGATAGGGTAAACAGTGGATGAACCATCCACCTTAATATTTCCTTCTAAATTACCTGCAGCTCCGCCATTTTCCTTCTTTTGATCTCCGGCGTTGTTATTTCCTTTACCGCAAGCTGACGTTATGCTGATCGAAGTAACAATTAACAGTAATAAAACAACGAATTTGAACTTTTTCATCTTCAGTGCCTCCTGATTGTATAAGCAATATTAAATTCATCCCTAGTATTTTCCGAAATTCCGTTATTATAAGTAAAAAGTTAAAGCAGGCTTATGAAGCCTAAATGTATATTGCCATTCGGCTATTGCAACAATAAAAAGGAAATCTTGGTTTAATATATACATCTCATCGCTAGAGAGAGGGTTTTTATATGACTCAAAAAAACTTATTTAATGAAGAAACTGTCTTGGCTAATATTAAATTAAATGCCAAGCTGGAGGATAATAGAGTCAGGGCTTCGAAAGAAGGAATGCCTGAAGCGGAAAGTACCAATATAAAAATACAAGATGCATTTTACGGAAATGATGAAGATAAACAAGACTTCCCGCCAACTTATATCTACAACAACACTCCAGCTATTAAAGTCACTGGAGATGAGGATTAAACGGTTCAAATTTAGGAAAGACTTCGTCTAACTGAAAATTAAAAAGGATGCCCCCGTGGGACTTCGCATAGATTTCGTCAACTAAACAGTTCGCCCCATACTTATAGAAAAACGATTGAGGCTGGTTGGGACCTAGATCCCGTATAACAAGCGAAGCTTCATACTACAAGAGAGGGGTACCGGTTAGTTCATCATGGTCAGTGTTCAATAAAAAAAACGCCCGATTTGTTCAATCGGTGCGTTTTTTTATTGTACGGGCTAATATGCAATTAAATGGAAAGATTCATAAATAATAGAGAGCATAGTTCTCTCATGCTCTCAAGTTGCTGTAAATATCTTACTGATGATATACACCCAATGATAGGTGCTGCTGGTTAAGGTCAATACTAGACTCTTTATAAAATGGGTTGGGAATGGCTCGGTGAAAAAAAATGTGATTTTCCACCAAATATTCACATTTGTTCATGATTCCATGTTGTATAAAGGTGCTTCCTATTCTATTCTGAGGTAGGGGGGAAGTTATGTTACCGATTGAACGGCAGCGACAAATATTGTCCTGGTTAAAAAAAGAAGACACCTTGTCCATCACAGACATCAGCAGGCGTTTAAGTGTATCCGAGATGACCGTTTACCGAGATATTAAACCGTTAATTGAAGAGAATGAGATTGTTAAAACAACGGGCGGAATTACGTTAATGAAAAAAATTTCTTCCAACTCATGTGCTTATTGTTTAAGGCAGTCTGAGAACCGCCATTCAGTTCAAATCATAACGAACGATTTAAAAGTAGAGCAATTATGTTGCCCTCATTGCGGTTTGCTGCATTATGCAGATATAAAATCTGAGGTATCCCAAATCATATGTCGTGATTTTCTAAAAAACACAACCATAAGTGCACGAATGGCATACTTCCTGTTCGATGCCGATTTTGAGCTGAACTGCTGCCTTCCGCAGGTGATAGCCTTTGAGTCAGAAAAGCATGCCAAACAATTTCAAAAAGGCTTTGGAGGAACCATTTTTAGATTTGAAGCGGCAGTGAGTGAAATTTTGTTAAGGATGAGTGGTAACACAGGATGTTCATGCAAATACTAAAATAGTTATAATCGTTTCCATTTCAGGCGAAGTCAGTAACCGACTGTTAAGGAGGTGAACCACTGAATCGTGAAAAAGAAAAGTTACGCAGTTCTTTTACTAATCGCTGTATTGTTATTGACCTGTCCTTCTTTTTCGTTTGCTCATGCATACATAAAAAAGTCAGTTCCATCGGAGAATGAAACACTGGTAAATTCTCCACCAAAAGTTTCCATTCAATTTAATGAAACGATTCAATCCGCCTTTACTTCGATAGAGGTATACGATGCTGGAGGAAAACGGGTTGATAAAAAAAATGGGCAAGTAAATGCTAAGATCCCGTCTATCATTGAAGCATCACTGAAACCGAATTTGCCAGAAGGGGTTTACAGCACTCATTGGAGGGCTGTTTCAAGTGACGGACATCCTGTGCAGGGAGTCATCCCATTTCAAATAGGAGCGAAAAGCTCGCAGCCTGTTCTTTCGTCCAAGGAATCAGCCGGATACACCCCGCATTGGGATCTAATCGTCATACGCTGGATCCACTATGTCAGTAACGCTTGCATTGTCGGTGTGCTGTTTTTTAACCAGTTTTTATTGCCAAAGGAACCAAGAAAACATATAGCATTGGAAAAGAACTTTTCTAGTGTGTTACGAGTTTCCCTTATTTTCCTGGTTATTAGTGTTATTCTTAGTTTTCCACTCCAGGCAACGATTGAATCGGATCAATCATGGCTAGAGGTGTTCAACGTTGCGACGCTTACTGAGCTATTAACAAACACGTCATTTGGTCAGATTTGGATGGTTCAGATTGTGTTATTGGTGTTTCTTGGTTTTGCTTGTTTTGGTGTAACAGGTAACCAATTTAATAAACGGTTGTTTGTTTGGGCTTCATTTGCGATCAGCGTGGCATTGTTACTGACAAAATCGTTCACGAGTCACGCTGCTACATCAGAAAACAATATCCTGCCTGTTTCAATGGACTTTCTCCATTTATTCGCTGCTTCCATATGGATCGGCAGCCTAACGGCGATGGTATCCCTTTTCGCAAAAAGCAGGAAGTCAACATCTCAAGAACAAGATGGTGAAATCATTCAAAGGTTTTCAGCTTGGGGCATTGGTACGGTAGTAGTGCTCACCCTAACGGGTCTCTATGGCAGCTTTTTGCACATTCCAAATCTGGACAGTCTTTTCAATACGGGTTACGGCCGAGTTTTGTGCGGTAAAGTTATCCTCTTTATGATCATGCTTTTATTCGCAACCAATAATTTTCTAAGTGGTAGACAGAACAGACAAAAGGGGCTGAAACCATCTATATGGGCGGAGCTGAAAACTGGACTTATTGTACTTGCCCTGTCGGTGATTTTAACCAATATGCTTACACCTGTGGCAAAGCCTCCTGGAGACTTTCAAGAAACAAAAACATTAGAAAGCGGCAATCGAATCTCTTTTCAGATTACTCCTAATCGTACTGGCGAGAATGTGTTTGAGGTAACCTTAAGCGACCCTAACGGGGAGACTATTAAAAATATAGAACAAGCAACGCTTAAGTTTGAATCACTGGACATGGAGATGGCCGAACAAACGGTTACCCTTAACAAAATGGCCGATGGTAAATACGCCTACAAGGGCATGGATTTAAATATGGAAGGGAAATGGACCCTTACGGTACATGTCCTTACTAAAAACCTAGAAACAATGGATGCAGAATTTATAACAAAAGTGGTAAGTCCATAAAATGCAATGGAGGAATTTTAATGAGAAAATATGCGAAGAACAAAATGATTAAATTAATGCTGCCAACATTCCTAAGTCTGTTTTTGTTTGCAAGTTTGGCCAGTGCACACGTTACCGTAACACCAGCTTCATCGACAACAGGTGCGTGGGAAACATATACAGTGAAAGTTCCTGTTGAAAAAGAAGTAGCAACCACAAAAATCACGCTAAAAACGCCTAAAGGTGTGGAATTTAAGTCCTATCAACCCGTACCTGGCTGGAAGTTTTCTTCGGAGAAAGACTCTAGCGGTAAAGTGACATCTATCACATTCGAATCCACAGCCGAAGGCATTTTACCTGGTCAGTTCCAACAGTTTGTTTTTGTCGCACAAAACCCAGATACCGCCAGCAAAGCAGCTTGGGACGCTTTTCAATACTATAAAGATGGATCTGTTGTTGAATGGACAGGTGATGAAGGATCCGAAAAGCCACACGCCATCACTGACATAGTGGCAGGTACGGCAGAGGATCATGGCCACGATGCAAATAATGAAAGTGATCAAAAGGACGATAGCAATGATACCAAAGCAGGAGCTGACGAGAACTCTGATTCCTTGCCTTTAATTCTATCCATCATTTCTGCCGTTTTAGCATTAGCAGCACTTGTTGTTGCTTTTAGAAAAAATAATAGATCTTAACAACGAAAAGACTTGGCAACTAATGAATTGCCAAGTCTTTTCCTAACGGGTACATTCGTATTAGCTTAACCAGTTTTTACTGGTTGCTCTTTTTTATAGGACCTATTATTTCAGTAGCCAGGGTAGAACGTACGGGTGCGTTCATACAACCTTCTTCAATTATACCCGTCTGTACAGATTGAGGGAAATCAAAGAAAGCGTCCGGTGCAGGAACATTTTGATCAGAATAAAATAGTGTATAAACCCTTGTGTAAGAGGGCAGTTTTTTAAGCGGTATCTAATGTTCGATTAGTTTAAGTCCTTTTTGTTATTCCACTCCAGGTGGTTACTTAATTCTTCTATCTCCCTAATTTATTCCACTAACTCTTTAAACTCCTCATATACTCTTTCAGCCTGTCCCGTACACGAACACCTTTCGAGGCAGATTGGCACACATCTTCAAAGTCAAATGGAATAATTTGATGGTAAGGAGGGGGTGGCAGTTGTGCATTTCGATCTTCTGTAAATGGCACATCAACAGGCTGTCCATCTGCATTAACCTCTTTTCTGATTTCCTTTATAACTGCCCGTCCTATTGCCTTACCAATTCTAAGCCCTTCGCTTATATCTATTGGAAAATGTACACCCGCATATAAACGGGATACGCCATTTTCCAAAGCAAGTTCCTGTAAGCGATCGGCTTCCGCTGGAAAGAAATAACTAAGTACTTCGGCCGCAGCACCCGAAACGATAGCATGTCCGGAAATATATGAAGGATGGCGGGGAGTACATAGAAGGGGAACGAAATTTGGATTCTGCTGGACAGGGCGAGCAACATCATAACGGTATTTTACCTCCCAGCAAACGACCAAAGCATCTTGGATAGCAGCCTGAGTTATAGCGAGAATTCGTGCAGCACGCGGGCTTGAAATGGAAGTGGGAGGGATACCGACCCTGAAGATTGTATATGTGTCAATTAACCGGTCTATAATTGGTGTCCATTGCTTTGTAACAGCACCGGTTCCCCAATAGACAGCAATACGTTCTTGTTCACGAGTGAGTCTTTTAGCCGTCCGCTCCACTACCTTTAATTCTGCTTGCCAATCAATGGCATTTGGATTTTTCACTTTTGGTAACGGTTTTCCTTTTAGGTCGGAAAACCAGCCGTGATCATCCCTCTTAAGAAAAAAGAGCGGCCAGGTTCCTGCTAAAGGCTCTTCAGGATTCCTTGGAGGTTTTTCTTCTCCGTTATAAGGCGTCTTAGACCAACGCGGATATTTTGTTTTCAATTAATTTAAGCCTCCTTACGAGTTTCAATATAATATGAGGAGCTGTAAGGACAAGTTCTCAATCTAACGAAAAAATGTACAATTGAAAGTAAAAACCTGTCCTAAATACATTTTTATTAATCTAATTGTTTTAGGGTATTTTTCAATAGCTGTATTGCAGGAATTCGATTAGATACTCGGAAACCAGGCTATAAAAAAAGCTTGGTTGAAAGATTAACGCTTTACTTGAAGAATCGATCCAAACTAAGAAAAAATCACTCAATTAGGTGATTAGTTGATTTTTTGTTTAATCCTTCTGCCCCTTGCATTTAGTTATATTGGAATTAGGTAAGGTCCCAAGCCGTCTTCAAAATTGACCCGGACCATGATTTCAAGACTATTTATTTTGACATAATTAGCAGTGTGGTCTTATAATTTACTTAATCAAAAAAAGTTTGCCTAAGGAAACTTATTGTGTGTAAAGAGGGGTCAAAAATGGAGTCTAACAATAATGAATTTCTAATAAGACCGAATCCAAAGGGTCTAAAGAATGTATTACCATACATTGGACCGGCTTTTATAGCTGCAGTCGCTTATATAGATCCTGGTAATTACGCAACTAATATTACTGCTGGTTCTAAATACGGATATACGCTCTTGTGGGTCATTTTCGCATCTAATCTCATGGCGGTGCTTATTCAATCACTTTCTGCTAAGTTAGGTATTGCTACTGGCAAAAATCTGCCTGAGCTTTGCCGAAGCCAATTTTCTAAAAAAACGTCCATCCTTTTATGGATTCAAGCGGAAATTGTCATAATGGCAACCGATTTAGCTGAGTTTATTGGGGCTGCCCTCGGGTTATTTTTGCTTTTTGATATTCCGCTCGTATATTCTGCTCTGATTGCTGCGGTCGGATCGTTTGCCATTCTAGAAATTCAGAGAAAGGGGATGCGGACATTAGAGTTTGTGATTGCAGGGATGATTTTTGTAGTAGTACTAGCATTTGGCATTCAAGTTTTTCATGCTAATCCAAATCCAAGCGGTGTTATTTCTGGCTTGTTTACTCCAAAATTTGAAGGAATAGATAGTGTTTTATTGGCATCAGGTATGCTGGGGGCTACTGTCATGCCTCATGCGATTTATCTGCATTCAGCTCTGACTCAAAAAAGAATTACAGGCTCAACTGAAGTAGAACGGTTACGAATTTTTCGCTTCGAATTAGTAGATGTTTTTTTAGCAATGTTGATTGCAGGTGCTATCAATGCGAGTATGCTTGTTGTATCATCGGCAGTATTTCATAAAAATGGCTTAATTATTGAGGATCTAAATATAGCCTTTCATCAGTTTGGACAATTAATAAGCCCTTTTACAGCCATTTGTTTCGGAGTAGGGTTGCTGGCGGCCGGTTTATCAAGTTCCTCTGTCGGGACTCTGACGGGAGATATAGTGATGCAGGGGTTTATTAAAAGGCATATAAATATTTATGTACGACGATTAATAACAATTATTCCTCCCCTAACTATAATTTTGATAGGAGTTAATCCTTCCAAAGCTCTGGTAATGAGCCAGGTCGTTCTTTCGTTTGGTATTTCATTTGCATTAATTCCTTTAATACTTTTCACCAGTAACAAAGTAATAATGGGTAATCTTGTCAACCGGAGATTAACTACTAACATCGCCTGGGTAATAGCCACACTAATTATTGGACTTAATTTGCTGTTGTTGTTCCAGACGTTTGTTGATTGAAAAGAATTTTTTTAGAATCTAGGATTCTTCAATAATATTGATGTAGAAAGCTCTAATATGAAATCTTAATCTAAACTTAAGCATTGAAGGGTAAACTGACTTTTTGGCCTAGTTATATAAGTAGTACGGAGATGAATTAAAACATGAATCAATCATTATTACAAATGAATACCGTTTTTGTCAGTATTCTAATTGAAGCTATTCCTTTTATTTTGTTGGCAGTAGTTATCTCAGGTGTCATCCAGATATTCGTTACTGAAGAAATGCTGGCAAAGATCATACCGAAAAATCGTTTTTTATCCGTCCTGGTCACCATGTTGTTGGGTATTTTCTTCCCTTCATGTGAATGCGGGATTGTCCCATTGACTAAAAGGTTAATATCTAAAGGAGTGCCCGTACATGCAGGAGTAGCATTTATGCTCACTGCACCTGTTATAAATCCTGTGGTTGTAATGAGCACGTATGCTGCATTCGGAAACAGCTGGAAGATGGTGGGATATAGATGCGGAATATCCTGCCTGGTTTCTTTTTTTACAAGCATTTCCCTGTCTTTTCACTTCAAGGGAAGTGGATTAAAACACGAAATACAGAGTATGCCCCATACTTCAAAGGCGAGCTTTAAGTCTAAATTCGATGATATGATTGGTCATTCGATCGAGGAGTTTTTTTCAGTAGGTAAATTCGTCATCATGGGTGCCCTGATAGCTGCAGCCATGCAGACTTTTATTAAGACATCTACTTTAGTGGAAATTGGCCATGGAAAAGTCGGTGCAGTATTATTGATGATGGTTCTAGCTTTTATTCTTTCTGTTTGTTCATCAGCTGACGCGTTTATTGCATCTTCTTTCCGAAGTACATTCAGCACAGGTTCAATCGTGGCTTTTTTAGTATTTGGACCTATCTTTGATATTAAGAATCTATTGATGCTTATGGGTACATTCAAGAAAAAGTTTGTATATATGCTGCTAATGTATACTTCTACAATTACCATCATCGGAGCACTCATTTTTTTCTAGGAAGGGAAGCAGGTTATGAGACGAGTCTTTATTCTAATGGGCTTTGCTTTTATCTTTATGCATTTACATGTAACAGGGCAGATCTCAAAATACATTAATATGAAGTATTCCAACATTTCATGGTTTGCTATGGGTCTATTATTCTTTTTAATGTTTTACCAGTGGTATCTCGTTTCCAAAAGAGACAAAGAACATGAGGAGCATCATAGCCATTGTCATTGTCATGACCATGATGGCCACAGTCATTCTGAGGATACATGGTTCAGTAAAATAGGGACTTCTGCGTTAATGATTTTCCCTATATTCTCTGTTCTATTTATTCCAGCAGCAACATTGAACTCTACAATGATTGAAGCAAAAGGTTTCAACTTTCCCATCATACAGGACAAGGATCCATCGAGTATTCATCAGTTCCTGGCACCTGATACAAGCTATTACTATCAAAGCGAAGATTATACGGACATGATTGATGCTTCACTAAAAAAAGTAAAAAATACCGATTCTATAGTCATCAATGATAAAAATTATCTGCAGGTAATGGAGCTCATCTATCACTCACCAGGTTTGTTTATGGGGAAACACATTCAGTTTCAAGGCTTTTCGTATAAGAATGAATTTGTCCAACATAATCAGCTATTCCTGTTCCGTTTTGGAATCATTCACTGTCTTGCAGACTCGGGAGTATATGGGATGCTTGTCGACTTCCCCAAAACGATGAACATACAGAATGATCAGTGGATCCAAGCCGAGGGGACTTTAAGTTCGATTTACTATCAACCGTTCAAGAGGAACATCCCACTGTTAAAAGTTGATTCGTGGGAGCACATTCAGAAACCGAGTGAGGAATATGTTTATAAGCAATAGGGCCACTTCTAGAGTGAGTAACTTTATTAGATATGGGAAAGAAATGGTTTTCCTCCTAGCGGGGAAGGTGGAGGAAAAGGTTTACACAAATAGGTGCATCTGACGGAGGAACGTAAAAATAATACGAGGAAAAAATAATGTCAACAGACATTATTTTTTCACTCGATGAACTAAAGGTTTCATTATTACCAATTTACAAATTAATGTGCAAGCATTTCATCTGTAATTTCTTTTCCGCTTGAGTGAGAAGGATAATAAGTTGGCCAATTGTCTAATTCTTTTAATAGAGTGTCATGCTCACTATCCCCAAAATAGATATGGAAATGTTCTGCTTTGGTCGGATAAATGCTATGATCACTGAATTGAATGTGTTTTGGCAGTCCGTTTGCATCTCCAACTAAATCAAAAAGATAACGAACCCCTCTATTTCCCGCTTCATAATTCAAGACTTCGTATCCATGATACTTATATTCTCCTGTTTTTCGTTCTCCATTTTTATAGAAAGTTAGAGTATTGCCTTTAATAATGATCCGTTCAACGTCTGTTTTATACCCAACTTTATAATATTCTTTGTACTCTTCAAAGGTTTTATCTTTATTTGTTTCCACTTTTTTTGTAGTACCCCGTCTAGAGATCCATTTAATAAGTAAGGATAGACAGATTGCCAATCACCTTCCCAATCTGATAATTCCCTATCATCTATTTCAGAGTCTTTAAAAATTCCTGAATAAATTTCTTGGCTTTTTTCATCATCATGACCATGAGCATGACTGTGGTCATGGGCATCGTTCGTACTTGCTGTAGCTGCAGAACTTAAAGCCGTCTTAATTGTTTTAAGGTTTTTCCTCATGATCGTAAAGTAATCATCATTGTTCTTGATATTTTCATCTGTTATTGCTTCAAGATTGTGCAGCGTTAAAGATTTTAGGCCAAGTTGTTCCTGGATTGTCTTGGCTATTTTTGGCTTAGCATTTTGTTCAAAGATTACATAACGAAGGTTATGTTCTTTGGTTTCATCAATAATAGTTTTTAATTCCTTTTGTGACGGTTCCTGTGTAGGTGATAAACCTGCAATGCTTATCTGCTCTATTCCATATCGTTTTTCCCAATAACCATAGGCAGCATGTGATACTAATAAATCCTTGCCAGGTGATTGTTCAATCACCGTTTGAAATTCGTCATTGAGCTTGTTTAGTTCTTTATTTAAACTGTTGAAATTAGTTTCAAACTCATCTTTATGCTCTGGCATTAATTCTGTTAACGTATTTTTAATATTGCTGGCTAACTCAGCGGCAAGTATAGGGTCTAACCAAACATGCGGGTCATAATCTCCATGGTCATGTCCCTCGTGTTCACTGTGTGCTTCTTCTTCTGGATGCTCTTCTTCCTCGTGCCCGCTATGTGCTTCTTCTGAATGTTCATGTTCACTATGAGAGGAGGGCAGCAGTTCAAGTCCCTCTGCAGCTTTAAGAGTTTTTACTTTTTCTTTTTGCAGCATTTCTGTCGCTTTCTCAGCAAAGCCTTCCACACCAACTCCAGTATAAATAAACAAATCAGAGTCAGCCAGCTTTGTTAGATCCTTTGTAGAAGGCTCATATGAATGTGCATCCACATTTGGGGGATAGATACTATGTACGTCAACAAAGTCTCCGCCGATTTTTTTGGTAAAATCCTCAAGAGGGTAGATCGTCGTGTAAACATCTAATGTTTTACTCTCATTCTTCTTATCATCCTTTGAAGCCGTGTCTGAGCCGCCGCAGCCACCCAGGATTAAACTAGACAATAAGACAGATGTGGTTACTATCCTTTTTAAATTCATATCTAAATCTCCCATACTCTTAATTTTTGTCACTAATAAAACAAATCGTAATGATGACGATTTACATTCTAGATCATTTTTATGTCATTGTAAATAGAAATATTCATTAGGATTTATCATAAAAAGTTCAGTGTCAAAGAAATGGAATGATTTAGCTTGATTTTATAAAAAATATATTCTAAGATGTAAATCGTAACCGTTCTGATTTGTGGTGATGTTTAAAATTAGTCACAGAGAGAGAATAAATGAATGAATCTTTAAAATATAAAGGAAAAATTTATTCAAGGAGGCAACTATGGCAAAAAAGTCAAAAATAGTGAAAGAACTTAAAAGACAAAATATGGTAGAAAAATATCAATTGATACGTAAAGAATTAAAAGAAAAAGGGGATTACATTGCTTTAAGCAAACTGCCTCGTGACTCTGCTCCTTCAAGGTTACATAATCGATGCCAGTTAACAGGAAGACCCCGCGGGTTTATGAGAAAATTTAGGCTGTCCCGTATCGCTTTTCGTGAACTGGCCCACAAAGGACAGATTCCTGGTGTGAAAAAATCCAGCTGGTAAAGGGAAGTTTAGGGAACCGGATTAATTATAAAGTTTAAATCGGAATCGTTTTGATTTAATAGGAGGGTTATAATGACTGCCAAAGTAAAAGTTACTGTTTTAAGCGGATATTTAGGTGCAGGAAAAACAACGCTGTTAAACCATATTTTATCTAACCGTGAACATAAAAAGATTGCTGTCATAGTGAATGACATGAGTGAAATTAACATTGATGCTTCTCTAATTAAGCAAGGAGGGTTCTCTCGTACAGAGGAACAGCTTGTGGAGCTTCAGAATGGATGTATCTGCTGTACATTAAGAGAAGACTTAATGGTCGAAGTGAAAAAGCTTGTGCGTAACGGGGATATTGACTATATCATCATTGAGTCCAGCGGTATTTCGGAACCCATACCTGTAGCTCAGACCTTTACATATATTGATGAAGATTTAGGCATCAACTTATCCGAATATTGCCAGTTGGATAATATGGTAACGGTTGTGGATGCCAATCGATTCTGGAAGGATTTTGCATCAGGAGAAAGCTTGCTGGAACGAAAGCAGGCAGTTAATGATAGTGATGATCGAGAAATCGTTGATTTATTAATGGACCAGATTGAATTTGCAAATGTTCTAGTCCTGAATAAAATTGATTTAGTACAAAAAGAGGAGGTTACTGAATTAAAGTCACTTCTTCAAAAGCTTAATCCAGATGCAAAGATTGTAGAAACAGTTAAGGCAAAGGCTGTATTAGATGATATTTTGGATACAGATCTGTTTGATTTTGACAGAGTTAGTCAAGGAGCTGGCTGGATTAAGGAGTTAAACGAAGAGCATACTCCAGAAACAGAAGAGTACGGAATCTCTTCTTTCGTTTATCGAAGGAAGCTGCCATTCCATCCTGATCGATTAAGAGTATGGTTAGAAAACTGGCCTGTAGAAATTGTCCGGGCTAAAGGTTTTTTCTGGTTAGCCACACGGAGCAGCCATGCCGGATTTTTGTCTCAAGCGGGTCCCTCTATTACTATACAAGGAGCCGGACAGTGGATTGTTTCTCTGCCTGCAGAGGAAAGAGAACAAATCTTAATGGAAGAGCCGGAGCTATTAATGAACTGGGATCAAGAATTTGGAGATAAAATGACAGAACTTGTATTCATTGGTGTAAAAATGAACAAAGATGAAATTGAGAAATTGTTAGATATATGTCTTTTAACTGATGAAGAAATGAAAATGGATTGGAGTAATCTCCAGGATAATCTTCCAGAGTTTAATCTAATCTGATAAGAAACAGACGAAAGAGAGTAATACGAATCTAATTTAATTGGAGGAAAAAAATGAGAGTTAAAATTACGCTTGCTTGTACGGAAACAGGTGACAGGAATTATATAACCACTAAGAATAAAAGGACACATCCAGATCGCGTGGAACTGGTAAAATATTGTCCTCGTTTGAAGAGACGGACCTTACATCGTGAAACAAAATAAATAAAAAGTGGCTGCTTTACGCAGCCAATCAGACTGTAGACAAACTCGAGGAAACTCAGGTTTGCCTGCAGTCTTTTTAAGATTTAATCTGTTCTTGAAACTGGTCTATTGATTGCAGTGAAGGGCACTCGCTTTCCGCGGGTCGGGCGGTGAACCTCCTCGGCACTGTGCGCCTGCAGGGCCTCACCTGTCCGGCTGCTCTTGCAGGAGTCTCGCGCCTGGAACGTAGATCAACAGGGTTCTTTACCTATAGTTTAGCAGTGGAACCCAAGGGGTCCGTAATGAGTGCATTCCGAACCCCTTTTTTCGACAAACCGAGTGGCTGCTTTCGCCGCCACTTTTTACTTCTAAATTAACAAAACACCTACACATAAAGTCATTTACAAATTAATAATCTTATTATAGAATGTAAACCGTAATAATTTCGGTTTATAAAGGCGTGCGGAAGTTTCCAAATGATTAAAATCCTAAAAACTACAATTAGGAGGTTCAGATGAATAAAGTTTTTCGTGTAAATATTATCGATATTACTGGAATGGCAATTGTAATTTTAACTTTGCTATTTTTTTCTTATAGTACAGGCTTCAAAGGCACCTTTAATTTTCCTCCTTCTGTGTTAAATTTAAATACGATCTTTCTCAGTATATTGATTGAAGCTCTGCCTTTTGTACTAATTGGTGTATTGATTGCAGGTTTTATTCAAATTTTCGTGACCGAAGAGCATATTCAAAGGTGGATTCCCAAAAATAAAATCCTGGCAGTCATCATGAGTTGTATTGTGGGAGCCGTATTTCCTGCTTGTGAATGTGGAATTGTACCGATTGTCCGCAGACTTGTGTCAAAGGGAGTACCTATTCACGCTGCAATGGGATTTATGTTAACAGGTCCTCTCATCAACCCGATTGTCATTGCTTCTACATATATGGCGTTCGGCAATGATTTTAAGATTGCTGGACTGAGGATGGGTTTAGGTTTTCTTATAGCTGTCATAGTCTCATTGGCGGTCAGTTTCCTGTTTAAAGGAAATCAATTGAAAGCATCAGCCGGCATCGAGGCATCCTCTACCCATGTACATACTGACAAAGGATCCTTTGGCAGCCGATTATGGTCCATGCTTACACATTCCATCGATGAGTTTTTTGATATGGCGAAATACTTGATCATGGGTGCTTTTTTAGCAGCTCTGGTACAAACTTATATGCCTGCCAAAACACTGTTAGAAGCGGGAAATGGGCCGGTTACCTCTCTACTGGTCATGATGGGGTTAGCTTACGTCTTATCCTTATGTTCGGAGGCGGATGCTTTTATTGGGGCTTCCTTCAGCAGCATTTTTCCTACCTCATCCATCTTGGGATTCTTAATATTTGGGCCCATGATTGATTTAAAAAATACTTTAATGATGCTAAGTGTATTTAGATTTAAGTTTGTTGCTGGAATGCTTACTTTGGTGATATCGATAATCTTTATTACCATAATGATCGCCCAAAGATTTTTATAAGGAGGAGAGAGTGTGACATTCCATTTTCAGCAGGCTGTTAGAGCAGTCATTTTACTAGCATTTTCGGGGATGCTTTTCATGCTGCATTTCTCTGGAGACATCACAAAGCTTATCAATCCTAAATATGTGGGGTTAAGCCAGTCAGCTTCTATCATATTCTTATTCTTATTCTTTATCCAAATCACTAGAATATGGACAGACACTGGGAAAAGCCATCATCATTGTCATGACGATCATGCCTGCGGTCATGATCACGGCGATTCATCCTTTAATGCCAAAAAGCTGATTTCCTATGCGGTCATTGTTGTCCCTATATTAACGGGTTTTTTCCTCCCTGCGAAGGTTCTTGATGCCTCGATTGCAAATAAGAAGGGCGGTATGGCAGTTTTGTCCCATCAAAATCAAAATCCTCAAGAAAAAAAAGATTCAAGTGATTCCAAAACTGCAACTTCAGAGGACCTGAGCCAGAGTGCAGAAGACAATATTTCTGTGAAAGATGATGTGATCGATCCTGGATTAGCAAGCCGAGAAGAAGTATCCAAGGAAAAATATGATCAGTTAATTAAAAAGCTCCAACAAAGCCCTAAAATCAAAATGAATGACTATGTTTATGCTGCATACTATGAGGAAATTAGTAAGGATATAAAAAAGTTTAAGGGAAGAAAGATTGAATTAAAGGGATTTGTGTATAAAGAGGATGGGTTCGGACCAAATCAACTCGTAATCTCAAGGTTTTTAATTACCCATTGTGTGGCGGATGCCAGTATCATAGGCTTTCTTTCTGAAATTCCGGATGCTTCTTCTTTAAAAGAGGATACATGGATTGAAGCAACTGGTATTTTGGATGTCACTACTTATAATGGGACAGAACTTCCTACGATAAAAATAACTGACTTGAAAAAGACCAGTGAGCCAAAGGAACCTTATCTCTATCCTATAAATGTAAAACTGCTATAAATCAAAATAATAGAGTTGATGATAGGAAAGTCCCCTTATTAAATGATAATTCAATAGGTAGTTATATAAAGAGGATCTCTGTTGGACAGGAATCATCTTGTGTTCAATTGAAAGGATTTTTTAGGTTCCAGCAGATGCCACTAGGCTCCGGTAGTTTTAAAGAAAGGCTGTTTTCGAAAACTTTGTTGTTATTGAACAAGGGGTTGATTGGAACGTGAGGATGCCCGCTTTCCGCGGGGCGGGCGCCCGAGCCTCCTCGGCTTCGCCTGTGGGGTCTCACCTGATCGAAAAGCGGAGGACGGTGCTTTTCAAGAGATCGATTCAAAAGCTGATTGATGATCTTTTCTAACTAGAGGCAAAACACTAAAAGAAAAGCAGACACCTGATAAAGAAGACAGAAGCTTAGTCGCCCTTACCACGCTCCTACCGCCACGTCCTGTGGCCCCGCCTGGCTCGCACATCCTGTGCATCGTGCGTTAGCCCGGCATAAGACGAGCGGCAGTGAAAGGCCGATTTTGCCTGTTAATGGCGATTGGCTAGACCCGCGGTGTCAGTCCGGAGTGGACAATACCCGCTGCTCCCGCACAGAAAAGCGGAAAGCGGTGCCTGCTCAGGCATATAAATATTAAACGCTCAGTGTTAATCCCAATAGATATAAAATTCTAAACAAAGTGGCAGGCAGAGACCCGATAAAGAAGACTTGCTGATTGGCGAACGACAGTGAAGACAGAAGCTTAGTCGCACTTACCACGCTCGAACGCCACGTCCTGTGGCCACGCCTGGCTTGCACATCCTGTGCTTCGTGCGTCAGCCAAGCAGTGGGGAGGGCTTTTCTCCCCATGGACGGATTGGCTTATGACTCGAGGGTCTCAGCTTGTAGCTGGATCAAGGAGTCTCGCTCCTTACGTTCCAATCAACCTGTTTAACAATAGAGTTTGTTCACAGAACTTATTAAAAAAACAACAATCTTTTAGAAAAGAGCCTAAAGAAAAGATAGATATAGTTTGAGATGCTGTTGCTTAATTGGTTACAGTTGAAAATTGTAAGGCTACCTAGAGCAGTCCTTTTCTTGCTCTTCTAACATGGGCATTGAATACAGAACCCAGTTTAGAAGGTTTAAAAAATCTTTTTGAACTACAGTGTGTTAAATTAATAACCAATGGTCAAAGGACGAGACCAACATTGGGGCCGGAATTAATACCGGGCGATATAATATACTTTTATTCCAAGCTCTATTTAAAGCACTGGTTTCCAGGATATTGAGCTAGATCTAAAATACCTGGAGAAAGTCCTGCCATATATTCACAAGCTATGGGAAAGGTACATCTTGAAAGCATATATGAAGGCCGGAACAGTCTTCAGGTATGATGGGAAAGGTGTGCATCGGAAGTTTATATAAAGAAAGAACTGCTGATGCTGTTGTGTGAAGTTCTTTCTTTATATAAGCATTATTTAATTAGTTTTAAAAATCATAAAAATACATTGCCTTATTTGAGGCTGGGACAAAACCTCCTCTGAAGTGAAAAAGCCAGTGGAATTTTACTCATCGTAAAATTTCACTGGCTTTGTTTATTTTTTGAATAAAAATAAGGACACCTTCTGTTAAAATTAAGTTACCACACAAAATCCATACAGAAAGAAGTGTCCTTAT
>NZ_PGUY01000104.1 GCF_002863585.1 Peribacillus deserti
AATTGACTGATAAGACGCTCTCCTTTTTTAAAAAACTGACTGAGCTGCGTCTATTTAAGTATGCCATTTTTCTAAAGTGGCAGAATTTAATTTTCATGGTAGTGAACCAGCTTCTTTTTTAAGATAAGACTACTGATAAAACAACAAAAATAAACGTTATAATTCCAAGGGTAATTTCTCTTGATGTTTTCCTTTCCCACCTTTGTATAAAAACATTCGATAAACTCCTATCATCTTTAATTTCTTGTTTCAATTCTTTCTTGAATCGGGACGATTCTATAATCAATAACCCCAATAAAAAAACAGCAATTAAACCACAAACTACTCCCATCCAGTTCATATTATTCATCCTTAAATGTATTATAATTTATATTTGTTTCAAAATTAGCATACTCCAAATCACCAAAAAAACTATTATACCATTATTAAACTAATCTACCCTGTTAGTGGAACAACACAAAAAAGCTGCCGAAACAGCCCTTCTTATTAAACTAACGCACCCTTTAGTTTAAGTGTATTTTTTCACAATCTCTATTTTTGCAAAGAAAAATAGGCTGCCATAAAAAACTTAAAAATTGCACTTGTCTTATGAAAGTATTGGAGTGAGCCTGATTATTATATGTAAGAAAGTAAAGAAGTTAAAGTAATCTTTAGGAGATGAAAAATAGAAAAATCTTGAAGAATCACTGACAATAATTTAATGAGTTGGTAAATAACCTATTTGGGGGAATTAAGAAGGGGGCGACTTTCGCCATCCGATCAAAATTTAAGTTTTTTCTTGATTTTTGTTTAATATTATTTTTAGAGAAAATCCAATAATCAATCCAGGAATAACACACAACATTGGAAACCATACCGACCCTAATAATATCCCAAACACTCTAGCATGTGCTGAATACATAATTCCTACTGTAACAAGGAATGCCGAACTAACGAAGGGAAGATAGGCATAAGGTTTTTTCCCTCCTCCTGCATCTTTAAAGGCATCCCACATCGCAAAGAAGTATAAACAGGGATAAAACATAAGCCACTTAAAATTTGCTTCAGAAACTGCCCTCTCTATATTTCCAATAAAACTTAAACGGATAATTTCATTAAAGTTTGAATTTACGTTTATAACAAATTCCAATCCAATTAGTAAAAAGCCTTTAAATAGCCGACCATTTAATATTTGGGAAAAACCAGGTAGGGCTATACTCCATAAAACACTCTCAATTATTTTATTTTTCTTTTCCATCTCAGTTACATTATTTGTCTTTTGCCAAGTCTTGATGTTCTGTTGCTAGGGGTGGCTGCTCTATCCACCCATTTTCTATTAAAAGATTCATACCATCTTCTGCAATTAATGCAATTTCCATATTCATTCGTGCGTAATCAGCCGACAAGTCTCTTCTTTGAGACATTGATAAAGCCTCCCCATAATAACCAAGTGCGGCAGATAGTAGTGTTGCTATATGGAAAAGCATAAGCTTATCAGAAAAGGGAGGTACGGTTGAATCGGTTACTTCTGATTCAAATATCCTTGGTTCATGGAGATTCTCCTCTTCTAACATTAAACCTAATATATGAAAGTGTCTTTTACAAAGTTTTCGAGCACGTTCGAAATACTCTCGTACTTCTTTAGATTGGCATACTTGGCTGAATACTAACTCTAAAACCATTTTCACCATAGTTTTTTGCATATTCAGATGTGCACCACTGATTTCGATTGCATTTATCGGTCTTCGCTTTCCGAACCAACCAGTCAAATAGTTTTGTTTCCTAATGAAATCAATCTTTTGTTTATTATTTAATGTAGGCGGTTTACTAAGAATTCCCTTAGATAAGGCGACGGTAGTGACCCTATCATATAATTCCAATGTTTGAGAAGTACATTCAATTAAATATTTTCTGACATCCTCACGTATACTTACACTTGTAGCACCAGCATATCTCGTCAAACCGTGAATCGTCATAATTTGCAAATAAACAACCTTAAATGTATCCGTAAATAAACTAGGGGCATTTACTGTTACATCTTCGTCTGTGAACCCTATTGGAATAGGATAGTTTTCTTGTGTTAAAAATTGTTTCGTTCTTTCTATATGGGTTTCTGATAATTGTAAGGCAAATTGAAGTAAAGCACGAGTATCTTCGTCTTTAGCATCATTTAATAAATAGCGAAGAACACAACGTGACATACTGTCATTAACATATTGAGACCAGATGATACCATATTCTGAAGCATTAATTTTTTCTTGGTGATTGATCTGTTCCATTTTTTCATGCCTCCTAACTTTTCAGAAGTAGGTTAACCAATAACAAAAATTTTATTTGTTAAAAACTTCTGAGAAGATAAAATTTATTACTTCTATACACGAATTAACAACCAAGGAAAATGTATTGATGTGTTTTAAATTGTATAATATGTCAAAGTTGGTTAAAACTTCCTCGAAATCCTGGGTATAAAATTCCCCAGAAGGATTTTTCAGTCCTTCTGTTTTTGTTTACTCATTTGCTTCTCTTTAAGTCTGCAGCTATCACCCTTTAAGTTGAAAATTCGAGAGTGATGCAAAAGTCGGTCAAGCATCGCAGTCGCGATAATTGGGTCCCCGACCATTTCTCCCCACTCTCCAACCCCTGTAAGCAAAGGACCTTGATCCTCATAGAAATAATCCCTGTAGGGGTAGGATAGGACAGCAAAAGTTCCTGGGTAAATAGGTGTTCTGTTTGTGTCCTTTCCGTTCTCCCACCTCTTTATAAAACGGATTTACATAAATATGGGGATGCCTTTACATAATATAGAAGGATATGAATTCCTTTGTAATAGGGAGGTGATTAGATGTTCTTCAAAAAACGAAAGATTAGAAATAATAAAGACAATCAGGCCGTGACTGAGAATTCACAAGATATTGACCAGCTGTTTGCTAAGGTTAAAAAATCCAGTGATTTTAAACAATTTCCACTTACGGATGAATCGGGACATTTAATCATTTCTTACTACAATACACTAGTCGATCAACAACAACTCCAACTAAAAATTTTAATGGTTTTCCGAGAGACCCCTTTTGAACTAGACAGGCTAGAGAAAATTGATGACATAAAGAAAATCATCGCAATAGAAGATATTGTAATAACGGATAATCGGAACGAAGCTGAATCAAAGTTACTTAAAGGGTATGCGATACTTCAAATGAAGGAAAATGATCAAAGGGTTGCATTAATTCTCTTATCTAATGATAAAGCTGGATTGCGTGAACAAAATAACGTTGAAAATGAGTTTAGTGTGGTGGGGCCACAAATTGGGTTTCTTGAGAATATTGATGTAAATATACATTTATTAAGACTACAAATAAATACAACTGATCTAATTACGAAGGAAGTAAACATTGGTTCTACTTCAAATACTCGAGTTATTATTGCTCATATTGATGGGATTACGAGTGAGCAGCATGTTAATACCATGACCCAACGGCTTCAAGATATTGATTTTGATGTCATTTTTGATACTTCTCAGCTGCATCAATTTATAGAAGATGATTCCCTTACACCGTTTCCTTTGCTTCTTCCAACTGAACGTGTGGATAGGGTGGTTCAAGCTCTTATTAACGGACAAGTAGCTGTTTTAAGTAGTGGGTCGCCATATGTCATTACAGGTCCTTCTACAATAATTGATTTTTTTATTTCACCTGAAGATTACTTTCTCCCATGGATTCTTGGATCTTTTTTTCGTTTAATACGGGTATTCAGTGTCCTTTTCTCCATTTTTGGAACATCTATTTATATAGCCGTTATCACTTACCATTACGAGATGATTCCAAACGATTTATTTGGTTCACTTAGTAATTCTCGTTATAGTGTCCCGTTTCCACCGGTATTAGAGGTGATTTTTCTGGAATTCACGATTGAACTATTACGTGAAGCGGGAGTCCGGTTACCTACAAAGGTAGGACAAACATTGGGAATAGTGGGCGGTATTGTTATCGGCCAAGCGTCAGTTGAGGCGTCCCTTACAAGTAATGTCTTACTCATTATAGTCGCCTTATCTGCCTTAGCTTCCTTTACTACCCCAATTTATAAAATGTCGAACACTATACGTTTTTTACGTTTTCCTTTAATTTTCTTCGCATCTATTTGGGGGGGACTAGGCATTGTTATAGGGATTGCCTTTTTAATCATTCACCTTACACGGTTAGAATCTTTAGGAACACCCTATACCGTTCCATTTTATCCTTTTAGGCCTGAGGATTTAACGGACAGCATTATCCGTTCCTCTTATAGTAAAACACCCAAAAGGCCAAATTACTTACGTCCTAAATCAATTTGGAGATACCACCCACATAATCACAAAAAAAAGAAAAGTGATTTTGATGAATAAACAGGAAAGGATAATAAAGGTGAATTAAATGAAATTATGTTTTCTGTTAATTTCTAGCTTGACTTTCTTTTTATCAGGGTGTGGTATACATGAGAGGATCATTGATGATGTTCAGATAATTGAAGCTCTGGGATATGATCGGGAAGAAGGCAAAGTCAAAGGAATTGCTATTTATCCTACTTTCGCAGAACAGGGAAATATCAAATTGAAGATTTATAAAACGGCGTCTGATTCATATGAAGACATACTCCCGAGAATGAATGCAAAATCAGCCTATCCTATTGAGACAGGAAAATTAGATTTTGTATTGTTCGGCAAGGAATATGCCAAACAAGGGATCGAAGATGTTATCACTAATTTTTCCCGAAATCCAAATACGGGGAGTCGAATGCAGTTGGGCATTGCTGAAAACACAGCCGAAGATATACTTCAATCCAGTAAACATGTGAATCTTTCATTCCATTTAAGTGAAAAAATCAATCAAAACATTGAAAGTGGTAATTTGCCAAAAATGAATCTGCACATGTTTTTGAACAATTTTTATCAAGAAGGGAGGGATCAAATTTTACCTTACCTTATCCTAGATGAAGGTCAAATTAAAATTGACGGGTTAGCCTTATTAAAGAACGGGAAGTACATAAATCATATTAATTTAAGAAAGTCCTTTATTCTAAAAACATTAATTGATGGGTCTCATAATGGGCAATATAAAACCAAAATCACACAAAATAAAAAGGAAGGTTTTATTCTCTTGAAAAACCTGGATACAAAAACTACATATACGGTTGAGAAAAGCGAAGGCCTTCCGAGTATATGCATCGATTTAACCATCCATGCAGAGATTGAAAAAGCATCATCCTGGTTTGATTTGAAAAAAGACAAAGATATTGTAAAATTGAAACGAATTTTAAATGAACACTTTAAGGAAGAGGTCCAAAGTTTAATTTCACTGGCACAAGGATACAATGTAGATCCCATTGGGTTGGGAGAAAAGGTTAGAGCCACCTCAAGAAATTGGGACTATCAACGGTTTATGGACATATACCCAGAACTAAAAACCACTGTACACACAAATGTTTACATCCCAAATACAGGTATTGAAGAGTAAGTCTGCATGATAAGAGGAGGAACCACGTGAAATCATTACTAGACGAACGACATTTAGTATCTTCCTTTTACGTTTTCTTTCTAATCTGCACGAATATTATTGGCATAGGAATCATGAGTTTTCAACGAGATATAACGAAGGACGCAGGTTATGATGCATGGATTTCCATCATTTTATCAAGTATAAGCATTCATATACTAGTTTGGATGATCTATCGTATTCTTGGAATTGCTAATAATGATGTCATACATGTTCACAAATTTTACTTTGGAAAATGGATTGGCGGGCTGTTCAACATTTTTGTGATTTTCTACTTTCTTATATTAGCTTTAATTGTTTTCCGTGTTTATATTGAAGTTGTTCAAGTTTGGCTGTTTCCCTTAATGAAGACATGGCAAATAAGCCTCATTCTTCTAGTCCTCGTTTATTACATTGTATCCGGTGGATTCCGCGTGATTACAGGAATGTGTTTCTGGGGAAGTATCATACCTTTTATTATCCTGTTTCCCCTTAATTTTTTTTCATTGGAATTTGCCAATTTTCACAATTTATTACCCGTCTTTAACCACTCTGTGAAGGAAATCGTATCATCCTCTAAAGCTATGTTGTTTCAGTATGTTGGCTTTGAGACCTTATTCATGTTCTACCCATTCATAAAAAATCCAGACAGATCACAAAAATGGGCCCATATTGGACTTTTGTTCTCAAGCTTACTTTATCTAATAATAGCACTCATCACATTTGTCTTCTTTAGTGAAGGATACTTAAACCAGACAATATGGCCAACATTAACTCAAATGAAAATTGCGAAATTCCCTCTAATAGAAAGAGTCGAATTTATCGTTGTTTCGATCTGGTTACTTCTCATATTACCCAATATCAGTGTGAAAATATGGGCAGGTTGTCGTGCTATTAAGAAAGTAATAAATGTGAAACAACGTATAAGTCTGTTCATTGTACTGGTCCTATTCTTTATTATAGCTAATGTGCTTAAAGAGAGGAGTCAAATAGAGCGATTGAATGAAATGTATTCAAACATTGCTTTTTACTTTGTATATCTATATATCCCTTTTCTCTTTTTGTACATTCATATTAAGCATAAAATAACTAAGTAGGATAGAAAGCTTCTAGAAAACTTATAATACAATCTGGGCAGATCGTTTTGTAAGGATTCAACAGAAAAGGTCAGCAGTTACATTTGGGAAGGGGAACCATTCCAAATCACAGAAATTACAATGGATGATCCTAAACTAAGTGAGGTTTTAGTTCGCCTTATTGCGTGGGGGATTTGACACACTGATGTTCTAATACAAATCAAGCTTACCATTATATATTTCTCCATCGGATCTTGTAAATTTATGTATCATAACGCAATTTGTGGTTAGAAGTTAATTAAGGGGTTTGTAGGAATGGGAGTAAGTAGGGGTATGTGCAATTATACTTGGAATAAGCCTAAGAATCTTAGATTTAATATTAATTACAGATTCAAATAAGAAATAAAATTTAAGAGAACCATTTGATTGATTAATGATGTTCTTCTTAAACTAACGCACCCAATAGTTTAAGTACATTTTTTCACAAACTTTCTGCTGATATAAAAAGGTAATTACATTTTACTTTTTTAAATAAAGCAATGTTATTTAAATCCCAGAACGGATGGGCTCAATGGCACCATAGTGTATCGACCTTCCTCTCCAGCCCTAGAAACAGTATGGACGGCTTGGGAACATTTTCATTCTCTGTGGTGAATCGCTGGTTTTGCGATTCATGAGAGGCTAACGGGTGCGTTAGCTTAATAAAGAATGGTTGCTTCGGCAGCCTTTTTCTTTGTTCTACCAATGGGCAGGTAATCACACTAATAGAACCGAATAAGTAATGTATAAATTGATGTGGTTTAGTACGCATTTCTAACTAAGATCGACTGGGGGAATTGGGACATTTTAATCAGTGTAATTAGTATCTGGTTATGTGCTTTTCTTGTAGCAAGATTATTCAGTGTATTAGGTGGAAGATGGAGTCCATTTGGAAAGACCTTTTGGAAAAATGACTTAGCTATTACTTTTGCACAGAGTTTAATAATAATAATCTTGCTTGAAATCATTTAAATTAGTGATTCTTCAACTCCCATGAAAATTAATTCTGAGATAAAGTCAAAAAGGCAATACTAAAGAAACAGCTCATTCTATTTTTTAAAAAAGAGTGCCTGGTTAGCTTGTCTATATGTATAAGTTTGATGGATTAGGAGGCTTCTGATTCAGATAAAGTAACACTGTATCCTAAGTTTTCAAATCTTCGAACGGAATGACGGACGATGGAAACCTGTCTTTGCTTATCAAAGTAGTCTTCACCGAGATCTACGTATATCTCTTTTCTGGATAGGAGGTAGTAAGCAATTCTTAAAATGGCAAGGGCCACGGCTATAGCTGCTCGCATTTTCCCTTTTTTTGCAGCTGTTCGCCTATACAAAGCACCTAGGTAGTTCTTCGAACCACGAATAGAATGAGCTGACTCCACAAGTGCAGCTTTTAAATACTTATTTCCTTTTTTGACTCTGGAAGTCTTCCGTTCTCGTGTCCGAGTAAAGTCTGAATAACTTCAAGGGGAGCCCCGTTATTTAATAAATGAGTCGCATAACTGTGACGGAACTGGTGAGGGTGGATATTTTTAGTCAAGGCTGCCCTTTTCGAAATTCGCTTTATGATGTAACGTATCTGGGCTGTACTCATCCTATGTGGACAGCGTTCCGTGACAAATAGGGCTGAATCTTGATCATGCCTGTTAGCCAAATAACCTTCAATCCGTTTATCGACTTCATAATTTTCCCACGCTTTGGTTAATAACATATAATCTCCTCCTGATTATCTATCTAAAAGGGATTATCTCCAGTTAAAATACCACTTAGTACACTTTAGTCTGAATATTGGGCTAAAGAGAGCGTTAATTAAAGAAGGAGGGCTGGCTGGCTGCTACATCAGCTTTTTTTGTTCTTCAGCTAACGGGGCAGCATTCCTGTAATGAATGAAAATGAGGTTTGAATAAAAAAATAACCTCTTGG
>NZ_PGUY01000013.1 GCF_002863585.1 Peribacillus deserti
TTCTATAAAATACTGAGAATACTGGAGAAAACGTGAGTTTTCACTTTGTTTATTGAGGGAGGTAGTAAAAAAAGCTATTGAACACAGCATATCTTTGCTTACATACCCCTTTCATCTGCAAATTTCATCATTTCTTCATCTATGGTTTTAACTAATACTTGATTACTATACATATTTAAAACAACTTCTTTTAAATCATCTTCAATATGGATTTCTGCTTCCATACGTATTTTAGCTGGTTCTCCTTGATAAATAACATGAAAGCTCCCAATTTCTTTTATTTCGTTATTTTCCTCCATTTTTTCAATTTTAGATTGAATCGCTTTTATGTCAGATTCAGTAAAACCAGAGTCTAAAACAGAAGACAATTCTATTAAAAACGGTTGTACCTTTTCAAGGTCAAAATTCATTGCCGCAGCAGGTGGTGGTTCAGTGTTGTTTACATTGTTCTTTTTGATAAACATATAGATCGTAACTCCAATTAAAACTATAAGTATAAGACAAGTGATTACATTTTTCATATAGAATTTCATGCCTTTCTTTTATCAGCCAAAGATAAAGGGATTCTTAATAAACTAAAGGTTGAGCCTACTTGGGGAACGCTCTCCATCAGCAATAAAGATATTTTCTGTTCCTATCAAAAATACACATGTACACGGTCACTAGCAAAACCTTACCTTACCAAAAGAGATTTTAGTTCAATAGCTGTGGAGGCAAATGATTTTTTTCAAAACTAGTTTAGTAAGAGTTCTTTCTAACGGATAAATAGTAAGAGGTAGTATAATTAAATGTAGTATGATTTAAAATGAAAACGAACCACCCCATCTAAGGAGTTGAATAAAGTGAATACCGAATTAGAAAACGGAATTGAGGTACCATTAACAGATATAGATCGATTAAATGCTTATGTAAAGAAAAAAGTAAGTACCTATCAAAAGAAATGGGATATAAATGGCTCTTTAAATTTAAACGAGAAGATCAGGTGGTTTATTTCCTGGAACTGGGCAGCCTTGCTGTTTTCATCTCTATGGTTCGCCTACAGAAAGATGTATAAGATTGCATTAATTATAGCAATTGGAACACTCTTAACTTCCAGTCTATCAGACTATTTACTTGGTAATGCAAGCTGGATATATACTATTGCCGAAATGATTGGAATTGGTATAATAGCAAACTATCTATACTTAAGAAAAGCAAACAAGGATATATTAAAGATAAAAGAAAAAGGCTTAAAAACTCAAGATGAATTAAACGAATTGGGCAGGGCTGGTGGAACAAGTGTGGGTGCTGTGTGGTTACTCATAGGATTAAATATTATTCTGGCGATAGCGATGTACTTGATTTTTGGATAAATAGGTAACATTGAAACTAGTACTACCCATGGGAGTGATGAAGGTGGAAATTCCAGACGAGTTAAACCTAATATCTGTATTCGCTTCAATTCCTAAAAGAATAGATAAAACAGAATGTTTTTATTATGATAAATCCACCTATTCATTTGAAAATGATAATGAAGTATTTAAGATAATAATGTCGCCTTTCTATCAAGAGTTTACCCTCAGAGTAACAGATAAGAAATCGAATACCGTTTTGTCCTATTTAGAATTACTTTCAGTAAGGAAACTTGAAGTTGTAGAGGATAGCAAGGATCATTCAGCGATCCGATTGTTTCACGGAGAGGCAGACAGATTCGAAAATGTTATTGATATTTCATTTAAGCCTAAATACAAAATAATTTTCAGAGAACAAAACCGTTAATTAACTTTAATTTTTAACTTTTTTACAAAGATTGTTAATAAATGTATTTAAAATAATGGGCGTTATTTCAACAAGTAACGCTATTAGAGGGGGACACACAAAGTGGAGGATGTATTGGAATAGATGATGAAAAAAATGCAACTAAATTATCCAGGATTGAAGATTGTTCTCCAGTCGTTAGATATTTGTACCATAAGAGTTCATCAGTTAGAGAATCTACAATTCTGTCATTAAAGGCGTGTAAGAGTTCTGAGGCAGAGAAAGAATGTCCCAACCAGCCTCAATCATGTTTCTACAAGTAGGGGACGAACGTTTAGCTGACGAGGTCACGCCCCACGGGTGCTTACGTTCTACCCCGGCTACCGTTTATAAATAAAACCATATAAAAATGGTCAACCAGAAATATCTGGCTGACCTATAATACGAACGGGTGCTTTAATTGTACAAAGTGTTTATATTTTATGTTGGTAAAATATCGAAACGTATTTATTGTTGAATTATGGGCCATTAATGAATAGAAAAATGAACCTATTTGTAGTCAGACAGGTTCATTTTTTGCCAAATTATTTTAGAAGATGTAGAACTTCTGCCCTTGCATGTCTGTCTTCTTCAAACATCCCACGCATAGTTGATGTAACGGTAGTGGCTCCCGCTTTTTTAACTCCACGTCCACACATACAATAATGTTCTGCTTCTAAAATAACTGCAATTGCTTTTGGGTTCAGTACCTTATTAATAGCATCGGCAATTTCCTGCGTGAGACGCTCTTGTACTTGAAATCGATTAGCATAACCGTCCACAAGGCGGGCAAATTTTGAAAGACCCGTAATCTTATCACTAGGTATGTAAGCAATATGTGCCATCCCAAAAAATGGAGCGAAGTGATGTTCACACAGTGAGTTGAAAGGGATATTCTTAACTAAGACAATATCATCATGAGTTACTTCAAATGTTTTGTCTAAATGTTCACTTGGGTCCTCTTGGTACCCTTTTGTGTATTCCAAAATGGCTTTCAAAAATCGGTATGGTGATTCTTGTAAACCATCACGGCTGGGATCATCCCCAGCTAATTGGATTAAATCTTGAATGGAAGACATAATATTTTCTGCCAGAGCTATTTCTTCTTGATTTAAGTTACGTCCAATAACATTCTGTAATTTCATTAATTGATTTTCATTAATATTTATATTTTTTAAAAGTATATTCATGTGTGGTAACCCCCAAAAATATTTGTGAAAGCTAGATGCTTAACAAAAAGGATAACTTTTTCTGGAAGTTATCCCTTAAAATCTTTTTATGTGTACATGTGTTTGGTTCGAAACAAAAATGCCATTCTAATTTATCTTCTAAGAAGATAAAGATTTAAGCAATCTTTTCCGATTTACAACATGTACTCCACCAGATGCGGAAATTACACTGCCAGTAATCATCTCTGAATCTTCTTCGCATATAAACCTAATAAGCCGGGCAATATCTTCGCCTGTACCAGAGCGGCCGATCGGTGTATTTTCATCTTTTATCTTCCTTGCTATTTCAATATCTGTTTCTTTCATTTCTCCTACAATATCTCCGGGACAAATCATATTAGCTGTAATGCCGTATTCTGCCTCCTCAAGAGCTATTGTCCTAGTTAAAGATACAAGCCCCACTTTCGCTGCACTAAAGGCAGAACGATATATCCAGCCCGGTGTATGTTCCGCATCTTGAAAGCCGTAAGTAATGATTCTGCCAAACTTTTGTTCCCTCATAATAGGAATAGTTAATTTAAGGAAATGAAACACAGAACTTAAATTTCCGTCTATTAACTCATGCCATTCACTATCTTCATAATCAACTAATTTTTTCCGTTCAAATATGTATGGACCTGCATTATTTATAAGGTAATCAATACGTCCAAATCTGTTCATTGCTTGTGTAACAATATGTACTATATCTTCTTTCTTAGTAATATCACCTTGAATAAATTGCAATTGGTCCTTATATTGATCCCATTCCTTCACTAATTCCTCTATTCTAGTGAAATCACTTCGATAATTTACTGTAACAGAGCAGCCTTTTTGAAGAAATTGCTCTGTTACCTTCTTTCCAAGTCCTTTAGAACCAGCTGTTATCACTGCATGCCTCATAGAATTCCCTGCCTCAATATTAAGATAATCAAAAAATAATTTAACACTTAAGTTCTATAGACCTTATAAAAATACTTCTTTACCCACGACCTAAATAATTAATTTAAGGCCTTGTAAAGTAACTATTGCCTCTTAACTAATCTGTATATTGTTTTATGGTTAAGATTCTGTTAATGATCTATTATAAAAATATGCCAACATTTTTAATACCTAAAACCCCTTAATTTTCAAACCGAACAACTATTAAACGGCTTAAACTCTAGTTCCAACATCTTCCCCAATGTATTCCGGTAAATTAATTGTATTAATAATACAGCATTTTCGATAAATACACTACCAAAATTTTCATATTAATAATTTTTTAGTGAATATACTCAAATATTAAGATAGTCTTAACTTAATTCTATTATTTTCATAAATATCGTCGGCTTATCTCCAAGGTTTTTCATGAAGGATAAGCCCATGCTGGAACCAAAGAGGAAAGTTAATCCATTTTCATAGATTAAACATAAACTTATTAGTTTTAATTTTTATGGGGATTGAATTTTCACTTTTACGTAAGAATTTATATCAACTCTAATTTTTGAATTTGTATTAAACATTGAGGCAAAATCTCATCTTTCATAATAAAACTAAATTCAGAATGGTTTTTAATATTTTCAGGTAGTTTTGCCAGCAACACCGGTCCATTAGTTTCAAAATAATCGTGTTTTGGTTTTAATTCACAAAGATGAGTAAAATATACGGATTTCACAAATGGTTCGGCTACGCCATAGACCTTATACTGTCCGAGAAATTGCAAATTAGAAGCAATCCCACCTGTTTCTTCATAAACTTCACGAATGCCAGCCTCTTCGATGGTTTCTCCTTTTTCTCGCTTTCCACCTGGAAATTCTAGGCCTCGCTTATTATTGTGCGTTAACACCCAGTGGTCTTGAAATCTACATATCACTAATGTATGCCATGGTTCGCCAAACTCAGGCTTAGGTGAATACTCCACTAAACAATCATTTACATCTCTAAATTGTATCATCTACGTCGCTCCTTTTCTCTAAGATACAAGAACTCTTGAGATGGGAAAAGAAAAAAGTATACCCCATTCACAGAAAAAAATGAATATTATTTATATATGAATTTATCCTTTTTTACTCTTTAGTAAAGGAATCAATTTGTGAGAGTCTTTGAAAAGTTTTTCATTCAAGGTGAAGCCTCTAGAAAGAAAATCGCATCCTTAAACGCTAACTCAACCCTTTAGTAACAGAAGGAGGGGTAAGTTATGTCAGTAGTAGAATGGATTGAAACAATGCATTTTAACCAACGTGATGGAGTAAATGGATAATCCACGCTGGTACGTTACAATCAATCTTTTGGGAACGAATCTGGAAGCAAGAAGTATGGAAAAAGTGGAAATTGAACGCAATGATAACGATCGGCTTCATTGTTGGATTAAAGATAGTTCATGCGAATATGTTACATCGGCCATTGCCAGCCTAATTATGGCGTGCCGCTGGGAGTAAATGCAAAACTCACAACGTCGCCGCCTCGATTGGTGATCGAGTGAGGCGTGATGTGAATATTAAGTTAGTTAAAAACGTCTATATTTTGTGAATAAATGTAAATGCACTTAAACAAACAGATGTATTAGTCGAAAAAAACAGTTAAAAGATTTAACACAACAGGACCTTCCTTTAAGGTCCTGTTAATGCCTTAAAAGTATCACGTTAATGACCTTTAACGTGAATACCGATTTCTTCTGTCCACTTAACCCGCTTATTAAACTAAAAGGAGGTGTATTAAAACGTATGACTACTTCCCAGAGTATTTACTATTTCTTATAGGCAAGAGATAGACCTAGACCTGTCTAACAAAAAATTGTTCTAAAAAAGTATATTAAACGATTGTTCCCTAATGAAACGTGACTTTTTTCTTAATTTGGTAATGTAATTGCAATACGGGAATACCAAAGAGATAACTAATATGATAGGCTTTTATCACTCTATCTTCATTCCAAACATCTATGGTCTCGTTAATGGGCAGCCTGATTTTCTTTTTAAGAATGGTAAGGTAAACCCCATTATGGTCATCCTTTCTTTTGTCGGAAAGAGATGTAAGAGAAACACCGCCCCCTGAAAAATGATTGATACGAAGTACACTTGTCATTCCTCCAAAAGGAAGCGGAAAATAGACATTATAGAACCGTTCATTCTTGTTGTTCTGATGGGTGGAATATGCAGCAACGTATATCGCCTTTTGGTTTTTTTTATCACTTCTTACCCAAGCTCGGACATTATTTCTTCCGTCTTTTTCGTCCTTTATTTTAAACATCTCGCTGTTGACCTTCGTGTCGTTTTCATCCTGGAGGGTAGGAAAGTTCATCTGTTCCATCTTCATGGACCATCTTTTATATAAAAGGGCAAACGGGTAGACCAGTCTGTTCCACTTTGGCTGGACATCCATATCATAGCTGACAGTGTTCACATAAAAGTCAACAATATTCGGATGAATATCAGATGGATGGAACCCTGTATGCTCGAACATGTTCATCTCGTCCACCATTCCGTGTGGGTGATCTTGGACCATGTCAATTAAATCGTGCCGCTCAAAAAAGTCAATGCCGATTTTATTGTCCCCAATGATCGATGAAAATGGAATAACGGTCATATCGAAATGACTTTTTGGTGACAGTCTCAAGTAGCCAATCAAACCTAGACCCGTAAAGAGGATAGCGTTCACGATTCCGTGGAAATAAATCATAAACGGAATATCCACCGTTCTAAAGGAATACAGAATAGATAAGAACATGGTAAATAGTATGGTTGCAGAGGACAGGCTGATGAATGTGCTTTTTAATCTAAAAGAGAAAAAGGCATATAGGATTAAGCCAATGGCAAACAAGATAACTGAAAAGATTTCGAAGGTCCTTGAATACGTGATGCCGATCGCAACCAAAATGGGAGATGAAATGAAGACCATACTGATAAAGGTATACCATTTAGGCAAAGATGCCAGGTTTTTCAATTCTCTCCCCATCAAGCTGAGAAACAATAGGGCAAAAAGACTGGAATAATGAAAGTGAATCGCTGTGAGAAGTGCTATCGTAGAAGAAAATCCATAAAGACTCCAATCCATTTGATAAACAATAAACCAGATTCCCCCAACAGGCAGGTACATCAATGAAAAGTCAATTAAAGTTTCTTCAATATAAAATCCTCCTCTTTTGAACAAACGCCACATTGCATACACGCATGCCATCAAACAAAAGAAAAACCAAAAGAAGGATAATACAGGAAACCAAAAAGAAAAAACAGCTGATAACGCAAAAACAGGGTGAGTAGTACGTAATAGTTTTAACATCCCGCTATTGTCTTGGATAAGTTTGAAATGCAGTGGAATATAAAACACAATTGATAATAAGATGATGATTTGTAAGAATAATAATTCCATATGGGTTACCCCCTTTTATAACTAAAAGTTGAATAAAACAATGATAGTAGACAGGATTTAGTTGAATAAGAGAAAATTAATTTAACAATATAAGATGGCGGCTTAATTGAATGTTAAAGGGGCAGAGGATAACCTCTGACCTTTTTTGTTGTAGTAATTCTCTTGAACCGTTAAGAATTTTATAGGGACTGAGACTATTAAAAGAAGAACACCAATGATGAAGATGATGTTAACTTTTACATATTTATTAAGGGACTCACAGCTGTAAGTCCCCAGTTTACAAATAAACCACGATTCCCGTTTTATCATCCGACTTTTTGAACCGGATATATTCTACACATTCTGGATCGTTTTCTTCAAGGTCAATCAGCTCTTTTGCATATTGTTCAAGACCGCGGGAAAGGATTGCATCTGCAGTCTGCTTCCAAGGTTCACTCTCAGCCAATTCAGGAGGCAGAAATAAGCCATCTGTTAACAGGATAAGATGGGTCAGGCAGGCTGAATTAATTTTCCCATATTCTAAGAAGTCTGCCGCCTCAGCTTCTCCATTTAAAACTCCGTATCCGCCTCTAGCATTACTCTGGTAACGATTGTTTTTTAATTTGTCTGCAACAGTCGCAAATAGTTCTTCTCGGGTTTTCAGCCCTCGCGCCATCCCGTCTTTCCAGATATCGAAAGCCTCTGCTTCTAAGTGGGAAACCTGCATACGGGTCAAAGGGCGGACCTCTCCATCAGCGTACACCGCAAGGATCATGCAGTCGCCGGTCTGTATGAATTCAACGCCGTCTTCTGTTATTTTTACTATAGCGAGGGCGGTGCCCCAGAGTTCGTCTTTCTTAATGATATCAATATTTTCTTCAGTCATTCTCTTGTTAAGAATGGTGTTTGCGGACATAACATGGTCCTTTAAGTTCTCAATTTGGTGGAGCGATTCAAAATAAGATTTAACAATTTGGGAAGCTAAAAAACCACCTGTATCCCCTTTACTATTCAGGTAAGGAACTAAGGAGGAAACCCCGTCTAAAACGCCAAATACTTTTCTTTCCGGATTGATAAACAGTGCATCTTCATTTAACAGTCCGACTCCTTGGTGGGTGTACGATTCATAGTTCACGTTATTTCCCCCATTTATATTTTATATATAGGATAAAGCATAAAGTTGAAGTGCACAAAGTTGATTTATCGATTTGAAGCTTTTTTTTGGTGAGAACCAATTTCGGACAGCTCTTTTTCGACTGTCGGATTTGTTTCAATCCGGGAAAACACTTTAACGAATCATTGACAGGGATATTTGATTAAAAAGAGGTTTTATCGCTGCATCAAAATTCGATTTCCGAACCTGCTGGTTATTTTTTTACGATCCATTTACACACAAGAAAAAAACTGCCAGGTTATCCGGCAGTCTTGCGGTGTCCCATGAAGCTACTTGTGGTGACATTCTATTAAGGGGTCATAAGCATAACTCAATTACAAAAAGCAGCGGGAACTGCATTATGAAATCAATAATAAATACTTTGATAACCTCAATAAATTTTTCTGACTCCAGAACTAATTCCACCGAGCCTTTTTATCCAGTTAATTATTTGTTTGTCACCTGTAAGATTTGCAATATCTAAAGGGGTTTCATCTTCATGAATGAAGTTAATATCCGCGCCGTAATCCAGAAGTAGCTGGATCAGGTGACCTTGACTTTGGTCAATAGCTGCGAGAAGAGCTAATGAACAAATGGTTCTTCTTTCTTCTATATCCTCTGGAAGACCCTTCTGTATCATTTTTTTGACTAGATCTTTGTTTCCTTTATGAGCTGCCATACTCAAAACGTTATGCTCCTGATTGGATGACAAAACAAAATGAGTATCATGCTCTAATAAATAGTTTGCCATTTCTTCATTGTTACGGATCATCGCCGTAAAGTAGGTCTTCGAAAGTATCTTTATCTCCTTCTTTACTAAATAATCAACTACGTCTTTATGATTTCCGAATGCCGCGCTGTCGAGGGCGTCACTATTAACCTTTGCCCCTTTTTCAACTAAATATCTTACGACGTTTAGATCCCCTGATCCAGCTGCGGCATTTAGTGAACCCGCATTCCATTTGTTTTTTAAATTAATATCTGCACCAAAGTGGAGTAATATCTCTAGGATGCCTAAATCCGTTTGATTAGAGGATATAGCAAGATTGAACGCCCCCTGACCATGCTGATTCAATTTATTTGGATCTGCACCTTTTTCTAAAAGTAATTGAACGGCTCCCTTATTTTTATAAAGAAGTGCTTGATAAAAACATTGTTGAATATCTATCTTATCTTCAATTTCTTTTATTAGTTTTAAAATGAAGGTGCTTTTGGTCCCCATATATTGCTGTATCATTGCTGCTTTTTGTTGTTGTAAGAGATTTTGAAAGGGTAAAAGCTGTTCAGCTAACGCCATTTTGCGTTTTATTAGAGCTTTTTCAAATAAGAAATCAGTCAATACATCAGCCCCTTATCACTTGATATTAAATGCATTGTAAAGGAGGACCCCTTTTACGATAAAAGGACAAAGACCTATAAATCTATGGATGAGTTTTTCGTGTGAAATTGGTTCCACTTGCCGATTAGCAAGGTCCTTCTTTTTCCTCCTAAATATCTCGCACCGTTGAAAGCCAGATGTAATACGGCCATTATATTAACAGCCGGAGCGCCATATACCTCCTTCTTATTGTTTTATGACGATAACTAGTACTTATTGAGTTATGGATGGATAGTAAAATAATCATACATTATTGGAATTTTATAACATATTTTCCTTTGCTTATAGTAAAATTTAAATAGTCTTTACAAGAAAGATCTTATTTTTGACGGCCATGAGTGTAGGCTATAACTGCTTTTCAGGTGTGGTTGGGAACTAACTTGTTGGTCAAGGGTCATCGCATTTCCTTCACGATGCTTATCGAGACTTACAAAGATATATACAAAATGAGGACAAAACCCTAACTTGAACAAGTGTATTTAAATCTCCTGGATCACCCATAGGTACAGCTAGAGAAAAATGGACCAGGACGTGGAATGAGTCAGCTTCCTTCATATTTAATGAACAGACAAAAAAAGGGCAAGAAAGAATGCGTGCTGTTGACCTTAAAGTAACATGAAACGTATAAAGGAGGGGGATTAATGGAAAAAAGAGATCGATTTATTGGTAGTATGGTTGGATTAGCTGTAGGAGATTGTGTAGGAGCCAGTGTGGAATTTTGTCCGCCTGGCACCTTCCCGCCAGTTACAGATATGGTCGGGGGTGGTCCATTTGGTTTAGGTGTTGGGGAGTGGACCGATGACACTTCGATGGCATTATGCCTAGCAGAGAGTTTACTTGAATGTCAGGGATTTGACCCTGATGATCAGATGCAAAAATATGTAAGCTGGTACAAACATGGATACCTGAGCAGTACCAACGAATGCTTTGACATTGGGATAGCGACCCAAGAAGCACTTGAACAATATTTAACAACAGGAGAACCGAATAGTGGCTCCAGTGACCCATTAAAAGCTGGAAATGGATCAATCATGAGGCTGGCCCCAGTTCCACTGTTGTGGTCAAATGACATGGAGCAGGCAATCCACTATTCTGGGGAAAGTTCAAAAACAACACATCAATCGGCAGAAACAATTGATGCTTGCTATTATTTTGGGGCACTTATAGCAGGTGCAGCGAATGGGGTAGAAAAAAACCGGCTTTTATCAAAGCAATTTGTTGATTTTATTGAGAGTAAGCTTGAGAGAGAGTTAAGCCCTAATATTAAAGAAGTCGCTGCAGGAAGCTATAAACACCGTCAACCACCTGAGATAACAGGTGAGGGCTATGTAGTTCGGTCTTTGGAAGCGGCACTATGGGCATTTTATCTTACCAGTAACTTTAAAGAAGGTTTATTAAGGGTGGTGAACCTCGGCAACGACTCAGATACAACCGGCGCGATATACGGACAGTTAGCCGGCGCGTATTATGGTATTTCAAACATACCAAACCAGTGGCGCGAAAAGTTAGTCCGATCCGAACTAATTACTAGGTCCGCTGAGGGTTTGTATGAACTTCAAAAAAAAGCTGAAACCGTTTCTGTTAAAAGGACAATTTGGTGAATAACATTCGTTTTTTAATAAACAGCAGTAGACATTTAGGAAATAGCCTTCGATAGTAAGATGGAAATTCGGATGAAACATTAGTTCAAGCAATGCTTAAACATCATGTATTTGTACGGATTATGGGTGGCGGATGCATATCCCCAGCAAAAAAGAGTTTTGCCAAACCCGGTGGAACAAAAGTTAGACTCAGCAAGGAAGCCTGGGACGGATACCAAAACCGAGAAGAATCCAATGTTTTCCACCGTGGGCGAAGGAGAACTGAGCAGGAAAAAAGGGTTGGATTATAAAAACTTCCAATTTTATTTTATGTGAATGAGGTGTCGTATGATTGAGAAATTAATTTCCCTTTCTAAAAAATGTTGGAATGATTATGAAGAATTCAGCCGCATTAACGGAGTGAAACAAGCACTGAAAACACAAGAAATGCGAGAAGCCATGCCCATTTTATTTTTCGGAGATCACAAACGGTATGTAAATTCTAAAGTTAAAATTATTACAGTGGGTATAAATCCTTCCAGAATCGAATTTCCGGCTCAAGATCCATTTCGGAGATTTCCTGATATGAAAGGGATCATTAAAAATAAAAGTAACAGTGACTCTTTTCATAATACTTACTTACATTCTTTAAGCAATTATTTTCAAAGTGACCCATACCTTTTATGGTTTAATCATTATGAACAAGTATTAAGAGGAATAAATGCAAGTTATTTTGAAGAAGGGTTATCGGAGAACATAAGCCTACATACCGATTTATATTCTGTATTCCCGACCGATCCTGTATGGACTACTTTGGAGAAGGAACCTAAACAGCAATTGGCAGAGCATGGAATAAAAATGTGGAGAAATCTGGTCGACATACTACAACCTGATGTTATCTTGATGTCTACTTCGGAGGAAATGACAACAAAACTCGGTCTTCAATTTACTTCCGGTTGGAATACAATCCACTCGTTCCATTATAAAGCAAATGGTGAAGATCGCAGGAGGCCATATGAGGTTAAAAAGAGAACGCTGAAATTATCAAATGGTAAAGAAGTGCAGTTATTTTTTGGAGCAGCTGGAGTTACGCCTTTTCAGTTAATTACTAATGAACAAAAAAGAGAAACAGGGAGAACTATTATGAGTTCATTCAAACAAGAGTGCAATAAGTCATTTGTGCAGTTTATGCACCCTGGAGCTGAGCATGATGGCAGGAAGGCTGATGGGGAAATTTTCCCTTGGAATGTTGGCGAACATAAGCGCAAGTTTATGGTCAATAACGGTAAGTATGTAAATGATTTGGCCGATAAAGAAGTAAAAAAAGTTAGCTTGACTTTTTGGGGAGAATGGGAAGCGGAAGCAAAGATTGTTCAAAGATTGGATGGGATTAATGGACCGCGATATTTGATGCAGCCCTTTTATGAAAAGCCTAATAACTATATAGGCAGGCAGAACACGGATCCATTTATCTTTGGCGATCATTTTTATTATACATGCTGCAGACAATATAAAAAGACAAGGAATGATCGACTAGTTCCAACTTTATTAACGAGATTGCAGTTTGGTTCTGTTATATTGTTCGGTTCAAACTTTGAAGGAGGTTTTGTTTTAGATACGGTATTCGTTGTCAGTGATGATGTTAGGAAGCACAATAAACATAATATTGATGATATTGCCGAGGAACTATCAGAGACCTATGCCGATGTAACTCTTGCTCCTCTTTATCCAGAATATTACTCGGAAGCTGATGTACCTGCAATGAATCCTTCTTCTACTTGTTTAGAAGATTTTGAGACTGAAGAGGTAACTGAAGATGGGACAGCCGATGACCCATCGAACTTGTTGTTTTCACTATATAAAGGGATAAACTACTATGAGCGAGGCTCGGCCAACGGTATGTTTAGCTTTTTCCCAAGTAAACCTTATGATGAACAATCCATTGGTTTTAAACGGCCGACTATTCAGATTGACAATTTTATTAATGATAACTTAAATATGGGTTTTAAGAATTCATATGTAAGTGAACAAAAAGTAAAAGAACTTTGGATGGATGTAGTAAATCAGGTTGTTGAACAAGGTTTTGTTCTTGGAATCCAAACGGAACTTCCTGAACAAATAAAGGAATTTGGAAAAGTGGGTTCGAGTCTTCCAGAAGAGGAATCTATGATAGGAAGCAGAGAAGAGGTACCGGCTTCGAGGGATGATATAAATGGATTTGTTCGTGCCTATAGAACACTCAATATAAATAGAGAAGATATAACAAACCATTATCTGCATCATAAATTTTATAGTAACCATAAAGAGTTTTGGTTTGCTCCACTTGCATTTAAAAATGTGATTCCTCCTTTAGATCCTGTTTATATAAACAAGGTGCATCCATGGAAGTCCTGTTATGCATTTTCCTATTTCTTTTATAAAGTACCGAATGGAAAATTGGCGTTAAAGCTAGAGTTAGGTCCATATAAACCGGAAAACGGTTCTAGGAATAAGCTGCTAAAATTTCTTCATGAGGTCGACAATGCAACAGATCGCCGGTTTAATATAACAAAGGGTGCGTTAGTAAATAAAGAGGCGAAGACGACAAGGCTGGTAAAAGCGGAATGCGAGATAAATGATTGGAATGATGAAAAAGAGATATTGAATAAAATGGAACAACTTTTAATGGCTGTTGAGTTCGATAGCTTAACAAAATACGCAATTGATTTATTTGAAAAATATAACACTAGTTTCCATTCAATGATAGGTACTCAACAGTGAGTTATGTGCCGCCGCTGTACTGGAAGAACAAGGGAGAAATCACGATTGTGTGCCCCCAAGACTATGCAGAAGAAGAGCCAGGGTTATAAACGGTAATTTCTTATTAGAAACCTATAAATTATTTTAATATAAGGGAGATATTATGAAAAAAGAAGTTTTGGCAGTGAAAATAAAGAATGCTGTCCATAAGGATGGAAAGGATTATTACGAAGCTACTAAAGGGGACTGGAGAGCAGCTCGAGATAGAGTTCGAAAAGTTGAATATGTGATAGGTGTCTTAGATAAGGAAGTTGTATGTGTTTACAAACCTTTAGTATGGGAAACCGTAGAAAAAAATGGACGGAAAAGACAAAGGTTTGAAGGAAAAGAAGTGGATAAATCTACATTTAATACATTTAAAGATATGCAAGATGATATATTAAAAGGTTTTGGTGTAGGAGCATCTATTTCTTATAAACAAATTTGATCGAATAGCCAGGGGCGTTCTTTTTTATGAGAAGTAATCAAGATTGCGGAATTTTATATACCTAAGAAAATTAACTGGATGAAACACCCAAAAAGACCTTTTGACGGGTCTTTTTGGTGTTAGGGGTTTAATTGGCGGGTTCACCGTCTGCAGAGGCATCCTCTTCAGATGGAGAGTCCGAAGAGCCTTCAGTTTCCTGCCCATCTTCCGGCAGCTCCTCGTATATCTCATCATCTGTTGACTCAGTTTCATCTATCATTTCTTCTTCCGGTTCAGCAGGGTATTCCTCTTCAGGCTCTGTAAACTCTTCTTCGGGATCAGAAGGTTCATACACATCATAGCCCGAAGGATCCTCATAGGATTCCTCAGAGTCGTAGTTCTCCTCGTCAGAGACCGACTCGTCTGAATAGCTGTCCGTTCCTTCCTCTTCAGCAGAATCATCGTATGTACTGTCCCAATTCTCTTCATAAGCCTCTTCCGGAATGTCCCAGATGTCCGTATCATTGTAAGTGTCTCCATAATCGTACAGCTGGTCTAAATCCATGGGATTTTGGATCCAGCCGTCAATCAGAGGGACTGCCTGCTGGATTGGTATGGAAAAACCGAGTGCTTCTTCGTTTATATAGGAAGCACTGTTTATTGCAATAACCTGGCCAGTTTCTTTGTTCAATAATGGCCCACCACTGCTTCCAGGCCAGATGGGAGCCGTTGTTTGATAAATATTTTCGTAGACAAAGGGAGGAATCTCGAAGCTGCGGTCAATTCCGCTGATAATACCTTCAGAAACGGAATCCTTTAGTCCTTTTGGGCTCCCAAAGGTTATGACCTCCTGTCCTTTTTCAGACATGGCGGACGCTGTCTGTAAATAACCTTTTCCGGCCAATTCTGGTACTTCGATCACAGCGACATCGAGTGTTTCTCCAATGCCAATTACGGTTCCATGCAGTGTAGTATCATCTACTGTAAGGATCTCTACATCCTTAAACCCAGCAACCACATGGGCGTTTGTGACAATGTGCCCCTTGTTGTCATACAGAAATCCTGAGCCGAGTCCTGTACCTGTTACAACCTGAAACACCTTATCCTGGGAGTCGCGGATGATATCCTTTAGATTCTTTTGCTTAGGGGCAGCTTGTGCAGCTGGTACTTTTTTTTCCACAACTTGTACCGTTTTTACTTCTTTTACAATGGTCTGTGCTGGTTCAGCCTTAGGTTCCGCTGCTTCCTTTTGCTGAAAGAGACTGCAGCCTGAGAGAACGGATAAGATTAATAAACTAATGATACTTGAAAATAGCTTTACGGATTTCATAGATATTCCTCCTAATAGGGCTTTCATCCTATTTTTTATATCGGAATATTGTGCAGGAATTAAAGGGAGAATCAAAGAATCAGGAAGAATAATGGAAATTTCGTTACATTATTAAAAGAGAGATTTATATTTTGGTACGGAACCTAGGACCGATCATCCTCGTCTAATGTTTGTGAAGGAAAGGAGGATATGGATGCAAGTGAAGATGATGAGAATAGAGACAACAAAGCCGGCTGAAATCAGCCATCTGTCAAAAGAGCAGCAGCTTGTCTGGCTGATGGAGGAGTATGGGGATATGATTGTCCGTCTTGCCTATACATATGTTAAACAAAAGCAGGCAGCCGAAGATATCTCACAGGAGGTATTTATCAGCTGTTACAACAGCCTGGACCGTTTTCAAAAAAGGGCCGCCTACAAGACGTGGCTTTACCGAATTACCGTCAATAAATGCAAGGACTATGTAAATAGCTGGTCTTTTAAACATATTCATTATAAGGATTACTTCAGCAGCATTTTAATGAGGGGTACATCAAAGGATTCCGAGGGTTTGGATCGTGAAGAGAAAGAGATTATTTTTAAAAAAGTTCTATCGCTGCCGATCAAGCTAAGGGAAGTCATTATTCTTCATTATTATGAAGAGCTGTCGGTCAATGAAATCTCGAGCTTGTTAGCAATCAATGCAAATACAGTAAAAACGCGCCTCCATCGGGCAAGAAAGCAGCTGAAAGGGTTATTTGAGGGGGATGAGATAGATGGTTAATAAATTGAGATACCCTGAGGATGAGGATCTGCGTTTTGAGGAAAAGCATAAGCAGAATGTGCTGCAGGCTGTTAAAAAAGACAATGTGGTGCATCTGAAAGGGGCAGCCCGCAAGAAAAGAAGGAAGATATTATATAGCGTAATCACAGCCGCGGCTATATTTGTTGTATTCATAGTATCCTCTTATTTTTCACCTGTGATGGCCAAAGTGGCGGCGAATATTCCGTATTTCAGTTTATTTATTAAGCAGGAAGAATATAAGTATGCCATCTATGAAGTCATCTCGGAAGTGGGCAGGGATAAAAAGTATAACTTTAATACAATTGACGTTTCAGTGCCTGACCGTGAGATGACGATTTCGGTTGTCGGAACTAAGGCTGAAGTTAAAAAACTTAAAACAGATGTTATTAAGAACGTAAATGCTGAATTAAGAGCTCAAAATTTTGGTGCATATGAGATCAGGGTTAAGCAGGAAAGTCCTGATATCTTACAGCCGGAGCGGGAATTAACTGCTGAAGAAAAGCTGAATGAGCAGAAAACCAATGAGCTTCAGGGAAAGGTAGAGGAGTATCTGAAGAAAAACAATTATATAACTCCATTCCCGCCCCAGGTCCGGATCAATAAAATAGAGAACTATATGTATGTATCCATTACAAAAACGGAGAAGAGAGAGGCTGAGCTTGAACAGGCAATGCGTGGCCTATCCCAGCCTTATGGCGGAAATTTCAAGATTGATATCCGGAAATCAGACATGACAGCCCGCCAGCAGGAAATCCGATGGGAGGAGAAGGGGCTGATCAGCATTATTGTCGGCGGCCTGATGGAAAATAAAGAATTCAAGGTAAAAGGATTTTCGTATTCTTTCCATCCGCTGCCGCTCCAGATCAAAGTGAAAACCTCGGTGAAATCAACAGATTCTGAAGCCAAAGAACTGGCAGAAAGAATCAAAAACGAAATTGACACCTTCATCCAGACCGACGAACTCACAAAAGAAGTGCGAAACGACCCGTATGTCGTCACGGTATATGGAAAAGACAAAAAGAAAATAAAATAAAAGGTAGCGTCTCCGCCTGGGCGGAGGCGTTTTTTCGTATGTAGCTGGGAAATAAAGGGCTGTCCCCATGAAGAAATGGTGAAAGAGAAGGGAATACGAACCCGGGAAATGGGGGACAGTCCCCAAAAATAGGTCTATGCACAGATGTGCTAGCCTCGATTTTGTTAGATAATAGAATGATAACTATTATACATAAGAGTATAATAGTTCATAATTATTCTTCTTTAATTGGAGGACACACATGTTAGGTACTTTTTTTAAGGTGATGGCCCCTCTTGCCCTTACGACTGCTCTTGTTTCTATTATTCCTCATGCAGCTTCTGCCGATGAGAATGCCGACCGCCGGCAGAAGACATTTTATTCTGGAAATGAAGTTCGAACTCCGGCAAGTTCAGCTGATTTGGCTTCAGTTCATGACCGGCAGGCCGTCATAAAGTCTTCCAAGCCGATAAAAGGTTTGTTAGCTTCGTTTCATTTAACATTAGTGGACCAATTTAAAAGCGGTTCTGAAACTGTATATATTATAAGAATACCAGCTTCTCAAAATTACCACTCTATTCTTAAAGTCGCCGGAAAGTTTCCTGGAGTCATTACGGCCGAGCCAAACTATGTGAAAAAACATTTGGCTGTTACGGCCCCAAATGATACATATGCCGCCTCGCAGTGGTACTTACCGAAGCTTGGTATTACTGATGTGTGGGAGACTTATACATTTACTCACCCTGTAAAAATCGCTGTTCTTGATACAGGTATTAATTATGATCATCCAGATCTGTCATCAGGCCAGATTCTGCCAGGCTACGATTTTGTTAACGATGATGCAGATCCACTGGACTATGTTGGACATGGAACGATGGTTTCCGGCGTAATAGCCGCTCAGGCAAATAATCATAAAGGTATTGCAGGTGTAGCAGCCAAGAATCCAAATATTAAAATTCTGCCAGTTAAAATAGGCAGTGCTAAGGGTGCGGAAATAGCAGATGAAATTCGTGGAATAGATTATGCCATCAAACAGGGAGCAGACATTATTAATATTAGTTTTGGAAGCGAAGAATCCAGCCAGGCAGAATACGATGCAATTTCCCGTGCTGTATCAAAGGGTATATTAGTTGTTTCTTCTGCAGGGAATGAGGGAGAATACAAGTTTCCTGTTAGCTTTCCTGCTGCTTATCCCGAGGTGCTAAGCGTTGGTTCGACGGACTCTAAAGACAAGCTCTCTGTCTTTTCAAATACGGGTGAAGCAATAGACTTAGCCGCTCCTGGTGAAAATATTGCAGTTCCGACCAGACGCGGCGGATATGACCTTAAAGCGGCTGGTACTTCATTTTCAGCTCCTATTGTAAGCGGCCTGGCAGGTTTAATGCTGTCTGCCGATAACACACTGGAACCTTATGAAATTGAATACCTATTAGAACGATCTGCTTATAAGATGCCAGGGTATACAAGTTTTTGGAACAAATATACAGGTTTCGGCCGGGTAAATCTATTAAAAGCTTTTCAGACAGACCTGCCCAACCTAAGTAAAGACGCAGGCGATTTACGCACAAAAGCTAGAGTTATAGCTGTAAATAAAACCTATACAGATAAATTTGATACACCCCTTGATAGTGACTGGTTCGTGCTGAAAGCTGTGAAAAACATGAAAATAAAAGTGGATGTGAGCGCAGTATCCTATACAGATCCAGTCATTTGGACTGATCGTCTTGTTAATGGGAAACCAGCTGAGGAAAAAGAGTATGATGCTAAACGAATCAGTTCAGGCGAAAGCTTTACGATCAGCATCAAACCTGGAAGCAACTATATCCAGCTATTTGAGAAAAATAATCATTTTTCACAAAATTCATATACTATGAAAATCACTGAGCTAGATATTACAGCACCAGCTGCACCTTATGTATATGCGGTGAACTCTAAATCCACGGCAGTCAAAGGGAAAGCAGAAAAAGCCTCTACTGTAAAAGTATATTACGGGACAAAATTACTTCGTTCCGTAAAAGCAACAACATCCGGCACATTTTCGGCTGCCATCACCAAACAGCCCGCTGGAAGAGTCCTAACCGTAACGGCCACAGACGCAGCCGGCAACAAAAGTAAGATTACCAAAGTAACCGTAAAAAAATAATGGGGACTGTCCCCCATTTCCCAGATTATTTCCCGAGAGGAGCGTCTCATGAGTGAGGCGCTCTTTTTTGGTTGGGGACGGTTTGCCACATATAAGTCAGGTTCAGCCACATAAATGCTCACTTAGCCACATAAAAAGCGGCTCTAGCCACATAAATCCTTGTGTTAGCCACATAAGCAGCTACTGAAACCGCTATATAATATTTGTTTCCCGCAGGCGCCTTGGGTCTGGCAGTACTTTTCATATTCTTAAGGAATTTAAAAGTGTAGAACACTTTATACTCGAACTTTAAAAATATATAGAATAATATAACCACTAACGTATCAGGGTAAAACTAAAAGGCCTAAGCCCGGTTCAATACCGGGTTCAGACCTTACAAGCTGCCTAATTGAGTTATCCTGTCTAATTTTATGGGGTCACTTCAAACCAGGACTTATTATTACGCGACTAGCTTAATCTTTCCATCCGTTTTTCTGGAACGAAGCAGAGCAATTGCGGCACCTAAAACAGCAAAGATAGCTAGGTACACAACTAAAGTGCCTGTATTGTCCCAGATAAAGTCTGTGTTATGGAGTGTAATGATTGATTTGAATCCGCCGATTGAATAGGTTAATGGCAGGAAGCTGCTTAGGGCACGAAGGTTTTCCGGCAGCAAGTCGATCGGCAGGCTGGAGCCTGTTGTAGACAGCTGGAGAACCAGGAATGCTAAAGCAATGAACCGGCCGATATTGCCTGCGGCAGATACAAAGAAAAATACGATTGTTAAAAAAGTTAAGCTTGCCAGCACTGAGAATAAAATTAAACCGATACTGTTTGAGAAGTTGAGTTTTATGAACATGAGTGAGAATATACTGATGATTAAGGCCTGTGCAATGGCTAATGCAGCCATGCTGCCAAATCTGCCCGCATACCATCTTACTGCCGAAACAGCGGTTTCTGCCGGTTTTCTCAAATCAAAGAAGAAGCTCATAACGAGAATGCCCACAAATAGTGCTAGTGATAAAATGTATGGCGCATTTGCGTAACGGTAGAGCGGGAATTTGTTGACCACTTTGCCGTCAAGCTCAACAGGAGAGGAGAACATGGCAAGGTTCGCAGCTTCTGCATTAATGCTGCCTGTTTCGTCCGCCCCGTCTTTAAGACCGGATGCCAGCTGGCTTGATCCATCCTCCAGCTTTCCAACTCCATTATCCACCTGGGCTACGCCATCTGTTAGGGCACTCCAGCCTGTTTTCACCGTTTGGGTTCCAGCGGAGACCTGCTGCATTCCATTATTCAGCGCTCCAGCCCCAGCGGTTAAGGTTTTCCAGCCAGAGTCTACCTGCTGGTTACCGTCGCTGATTTTAGCAGCGCCGCCCTTAAGCTGGGCAACGGAGCTGGTCAGCGTTCCCCAGGATTTGTTAACAGTGGCATTTCCATCAGCAAGCTGTGCTGCTCCTGCAGCCAGTCTCTGGGCGCCTTTATCAAGCTCAGCCTGTTTCGCAGCGAGTGTATTTACACCCTCAGAGATTTTGGACATCCCGGGAGCTACCTGGTTCAGGCCGCCAGCGATGTCTTGTGCCCCTTTTTTAATTAATGGTGCCTTTACAGCTAATTCAGCTAATTTACCGGCAACTGCTTCTTGGGTGCCGAGCATTTTTTGGAAGCCGGGGTCCTGTAAAAGAGCCGGGTTTTTAGCCGCCATTGCCTTCAAACCGTCGAGTACACCTTTAGCAGCGCCAGACAAAGCAGGGGCCCCATCAGCAATCGTGCCGACAGCATCCTTAAGGCTCTCGCTTCCGGGTGCTAACCGATCATTAAGGGCTGAGCTGATATCCTTGACCGGTCCCTGTACACTTTGAATGCCGCCAAGAATTCCTGCTGTGCCGCCTTTTAGTGTATCCAGTCCTGCCTTTAAATCCTTAGCACCGGTGGATAGCTGATTGATTTTTTCAGAGTTATCCTGCAGTGATTGCAAAAGCTGGCCTGTACCATTTTCAAGCGTTTTAGTTCCTGCGGCAAGTTCAGCAATTGAACCCGATTTAGCCTGCAAAGATTGAACCATATCCTGAGTGCCGGCTTGAAGCTGCTGTGATCCGGCTGCAAGCTTATCAATATCAGGTGACTTTTCTTTAAGCGAAGAAAGAATCTTGCCAGTACCTGCGCGGAGCTCTGTAGAACCGTTATTTAACTGAATTGAGCCATCTGCGGCGTTTTTGAAACCGCTTGCAATTTTCTCCATGTTGGCAAACAGGTTCTTCACATAGGACTCCGTAATTTTGTTGCCAAGCTGTTCACGAAGTTTTTCAGTGGCTCCAGTTGTCACTTTGGCAGCCAGGAAGTGAAGGCCCTCGTTCTGAATATATTTAATTTCAGGCTTTTTTGGACTTTCATCCATTACAGTGATGGCATCCGCTGAAAATGTTTCAGGGATTTGAACCACCATGTAATACTTGAGGTCCTTAAGACCCTCATCGGCTTTTCCGGCATCGACAAAATCCCAGCCAAGAGCCTTGCTTTTCTTCAAATCATCCACCAGATCTCTGCCGATGTTAATTTCCTCGTCCCCGGACATCGCGCCCTTATCCTTGTTGACTACAGCTACAGGCAAATTGGAAAGATTGTCATACGGTCCCCAGCTAGGAGTAAGAATAATTGCTGCATAAATAAGAGGAACCAGTAAGACGGCAGTTAGAGAAATCATAACACCTTTCCTGCTCATAAGCTCAGACAACTGTGATCCAAATCCTTTCATACACAACCCCCTTGAACTATTTTTTACAGCAAAAATGAATGGTCATTCATTTTTGCTGCTAATACATTATATTCTTAATAATAGGTCGAAATTCCTGCTGGGAGGGAAAATATTCCTCGCGGGAGCCGGCAGTATATCAGTTCACATCCCATAAATCGCTAGTAATCCACATAAATGTAAATCTACCCCTCATAAATTTCGATTTACCCCTCTTAAAATCCCGATTAGCCCTCATAAGTATCAGATTACCCCCCTTAAATATGAAGAAGGGTTATTATTGATAGCCTTAACACGATAGAATAATAGAAAAAAGCTATCTGTATAGTGAAAAGTACAGTATTCACCGGCCAAATAAAGAAAACGAGACCCCCAGCTTAATTGGGGGCAGTCTCGTTTTTAAATTATATATTAGCGTTCTTTGCCAAAACCTTTTTCTTCCCTGCGAAATATCGTTTCTCTTTCTTCTGGAAAGAGCGTTCGATTTCTTCTAGAGAACGGCCTTTTGTTTCCGGTACATATCGTTTCACAAAGAGTATGGATACGATACCCAGTGCAACGAAGATAAAGAAGGTTGATGACAATCCAAATGCGTTAAATAAAACCGGGAATAACAGACCTACCAGGAAGTTCATGGTGAAGAGACAGAAGACGGTGATCCCCATGGCTAATCCTCTCAGGTGAAGCGGGAATATTTCTGACTGCATCAGCCATGTTACCGGCGATACGGCACCCTGCTGGAAGGCAAGGAATAAAACGGTCAGCCCTAGAATGATAAACGGAAGGGCAGAGCTGCCTTTTAATGCAATTGAAAAGATACCAATGAGCAGAAGGGATATTGTGGTTCCTAACAGCCCGGTAAACAGCATGGGCCGTCTTCCGACTCTGTCCAGCAAGGCGATCCCCACGAATGTTGCTATAACTGAAATCAATCCGTTCGCGATATTACCGATCAATGCGGCCTGTGTTGAAAAACCAGAGTCTTTAAGGATTTCTGTTCCATAATACATGATGGAGTTAACTCCAGTCAGCTGCTGTGTCATGGCAATCCCGATCCCGATTAATAGAATTCGGCGGACATGAGGCAGTTTGATATCTTTGAATGTTGCTTTTTTAACTTTACCTTCTTCTTCAATGGTTTGTTTGATTGCATTTAATTCTTCATGTGCTCGTTCATTTTTACGGATCTTTTGCAGCACACTGAGGGCTTGTCCAAAGCGGCCTTTTGATGCCAGCCAGCGCGGGCTTTCAGGTACGAATATCATTCCGAGCCATAAGATAACGGCGGGAAGCGTGGCGACTACGAGCATGTATCTCCATACATGTGCCATTTCTCCCATTGTATTGGCAAGAACAGCATTGAATGTATAAGCAAGAAGCTGTCCGGTAACGATCATTAATTCGTTGATTGTCACCAGTTTGCCTCGGCTTTCTGCAGGGGCAAGTTCCGCTAAAAAGGCAGGAACGGTAACGGATGTCGCTCCGACAGCCAGCCCCAGAACAATACGCCAAAATACCATTACACCAACGCTTGAAGCAAAGGTACATCCGAGTGTTGCAGCGATGAAGATCAGTGCTACACTAAGGATTGTTTTCCTTCTTCCTTTCCGGTCAGAAAATCTTCCGCCAAGAACCGCACCAAATGCGGCTCCTAATAGAAGGGAAGAGGCGACTAACCCCTTAGTGAAAGGAGTTAAATTCAATTGGTCCTCCCTGGACATAAATGGAAGGGCGCCGTTTACTACACCTGTGTCATATCCGTATAACAGACCGCCAAATGTAGAAACAAACGTAATTAATCGTAAAAATACTTTTCGTGAAAATTTCTGTTTGGGGGATCCAGCCGATGTGTCAGCCAAAGCAGAAGCTTTATTCATTGAGGAACTTGACTGATTGCTAAAGTCCGGAACATCTTCGTTGTTTTTCATTCTCTTTTCTCCCTCTCTACTAATGTAAATGATATATCGTTATAATTTCTTAAAATCCGTAAGAGAACCAATTTTCCAAACTGCCCGACATCGCTCCTTTCCTAATAAAGTTTGTTACTTTCTTCACAAGTCGAATATATACTAATAACTACCACACATCCCGGGACTCCTAAACATCTTTTAACAGACAAATTTTGGGGACAGTCCCCCATTTCCCGAACCTCAATCCTTTGGTATCGCTTACATCTTTTGGGGGACAGTCTCTATTTCCCAAAAGCTTATTCTGGTATAATCAGGTAAAAAAGAGGATGTTGAAAGGGGAATGGATGATGGAAAAGTGGTTTGGTTCGGCGGGAATTTGTGTGAATGGTGAGGGGAAGATTTTGATGGTCTTGCAGGGCCGGCCTGAAGAGAAAAGGGTATGGTCAATTCCTTCTGGCGGCTTGGAACCGGGAGAAACTTTTGAAGAGTGCTGTGTCCGGGAAGTATGGGAAGAGACGGGCTATGAAGTGGAAATTGCCAGGCCATTGTTCATTAAGGAAGGTGTGACATTCGGAATAGATGTTGAGGTTCATTACTATGAATTGAAACTGATAGGCGGCTCAGCGATTATTCAGGATCCTGATGAATTGATTCATGAAATAGCCTGGAAATCGGCGGACGAAATAAGCGATCTCGATTTATCTTTTCCAGAGGACCGGTCATTTTTATTAGATTTTTTAAAAGGCCAGACGTATCGAATGGTTACACAACTATGAAAGGATAGAGGCGGCCCCAAATAAAAAAGGACAGCCGCAGCTGCCCTAACCACTCCATTACATCTTCGGTTTTACTGAAACAGCCTTAGGAAGGCCAGTCCTTGTCCAGGAATGATCATTATCTATCGTTGTATCAGGAACAAGGAAATAGTTGTAGGTTAACATTGGTTTGCGGTTACTCGTTATTGGATCATCAAATGTAGCATCGACATGATAGTATTTCCCGCTTACTTTCACCAAATTCCAAGCATGTGGACCGCCGTTTGCGTACCCATTCACTTTTACCGCCCAGATTCCGGATTTGTTCAATAGCAGTTTCATAGATTTTGCATATCCATCGCAGACGGCTTTTTTATTTATTAGGGCACCGTAGACTGAATAGGAGGAATCAGGGATCGTCCCCTTAAGGTAATTATCATAATCATATTGAGCAAGATTAACGAGATAGTTATGGATATATAACACTTTTTGCTGCTCCGTTTTTTTAGTCTTGGCAGCAGCCACAATGGAATTTACTTTGGCATTCAGCTTTGTTTTCATAGACGTGATCTGCGCCTTAGAGTATTTATAGGTTAAGAGAAGCTGACCCGTTGAACCGTTTGAAGATACTCTGTAGCTGTTAGGTGCATAAAACAATTCAGGCCGTTCATTCAGAACCTGCTCATATGTTTTCCGCACTCTATTGAAATCAGTTCCGCTTTTCCCAAGCGAGATAGAAGTTTGTACATTAGTAATACCAGTGACAATCGAATCATAGAGCGGATCACTGGCGGCCTTTGCCTTATGAAGCCCGCGTGAATCTACTAAACCAGTCAGCAGCAGTAAAGAAACCATTAAAATAACAGGACCTATTTTTCTCATATGTTCCCCCTTTAAACAATAACCCTATATTACATAAAATCCCATTTGTTAGAAATAGGCAATAAGTCCTGAGTGGGTTTTTTCCCCCTGTCTGTCACAAAACGCTCACCTTTATGGTAATTACTGCCACCAATTAAAATATTTACATAATATGATATAATTCTACTAGTACAACACTTATTGGTAACGGGAGAGACGCCGAATGATTACTAGAGTAAAAGACCTGTTCAATGATAGCTCCAAAGACCTGAAGAAATTACAAAAACAGGTTGCTCAGGTCAATAAATTAGAAGCTAAGTATGAGAAATTTACTGATGATGAATTAAAAAATATGAAAAATAAGTTTCAAGAAAAATTAGCAGGGGGGAAGACGCTGCTGGACATTCAGCTGGATGCATTTGCGGTGGTCAGGGAAGCGGCCAAGCGTGTCATTGGGCTGAGGCATTACGATGTTCAGCTGATTGGCGGATTTGTGCTGAATGACGGCAGTATTGCCCAGATGAATACCGGTGAAGGAAAAACATTGGTATCAACGCTGCCAAGCTATCTTCATGCACTAGAAGGAAAAGGCGTCCACGTTATTACTGCTAACGAATATTTGGCGCGCCGTGATAAGGAACTGATGGGCCAGATTCATGAATTCCTTGGTTTAACCGTTGGACTAAACATTTCCCAAATGCAACCAGAGGAAAAAATGACTGCTTATCAGGCGGACATTACTTATGGGACCGGGACAGAGTTCGGTTTTGACTTCCTTCGCGATAATATGGTCAGCGACCTGGAAAGCAAGGTTCAGCGCGGCCATTACTATGCGATTGTCGATGAAGTGGATAGCATTCTGATTGATGAAGCTAAGACCCCGCTTATCATTGCCAATAAAAACAGTGAAGGCGCGGAGTTGTTTTATATCACGGCTGATATTTTAAGCAAGTTTGTAAAAGATGAAGATTATGAAGTATTCAATGAATCGAAGCAGGCCTTTCTTTTAGACAAAGGAGCCGCGAAAATCGAGGCTGCATTCGGAATTGACAATCTATATGACGCAGATCACCAGGAGCTGCTTCATCATATCATGCAGTCACTTAGAGCCCAGGTGTTAATGAGAAGAGACGTTGATTATATCGTAAAAGACGGCAAAATCGTCATCATTGACGGGTTCACGGGCCGGATGATGGAAGGCCGCACGTTCAGTGACGGGCTTCACCAGGCGATTGAAGCAAAAGAGGGTCTTGAAATTTCTGAGGAAAATGAAACACAAGCTACGATTACCATTCAAAATTATTTTAGACTTTATGGAACATTGGCAGGGATGACAGGAAGCGCCACTCCTTCGAAAACTGAATTTTGGGAAACGTACCACCTGAAGGTCATTACGATCCCGACAAATAAAGAAATTCAGCGGATTGATATGGAGGATCTTGTCTACCAAAAGGCTGAAGACAAAGTAAAGAAGATTGTATCAGAGGTTCAGCGCCTCAATAAGGAAGGACGCCCCGTTCTAATTGGAACAACTTCTATAGCACAGTCGGAGGATCTTTCTGAGCATCTTGAAAAAGCTGGGATAAAACACCAGATACTGAATGCAAAAACCGAGGAAGATGAGGCAAAGGTCATCTCCATGGCTGGTCAAAAAGGGCAGGTCATGCTTGCGACCAATATGGCGGGGCGCGGTACGGATATCATGCTGGGTGAAGGAGTAAGGGAATCAGGCGGACTTCATATCATTGGAACGGAGCGTCATGAGAGCAACCGGATCGATATGCAGCTGAGAGGACGTTCAGGACGGCAGGGAGATCCGGGTTCCACGCAGTTTATCATTTCGCTCGAAGACGACCTGTTCACTTACTATGATGAAGAAGAAAAAGAGAAATTTGAGAAAAAAGTGAAGACGGATGAGACAGGGCTTGTCCTAAGTCCTGATCCGGTTAAATATGTGAAAAAGGTGCAGGAAACCATTGAGAATATGTTCTATTCTTCAAGAAGCCACCTTCTGAAGCTTGAAAATGTAATGGATGAACAGAGTAAAGTGGTTTACTCCATGCGCGACAGAATCCTTACGCTGTCTCCTGAAGAAATGTTCGAAGAGTTACTGGAATACATGGAAAGATATGTACGCTTTGTCATTGAAGGGGCGTACCCGGAGGATGCTTCAGCTTGGAATCCGAAAGGCCTGCTTGAGACGCTTTCTGTTGTGTTTATCCATTCAGAGGTAACGCTCGAAGGCATTGCTGATTTAGAGCCTTCTGAAACGGAAGAGATCATGCTTGCTGAACTGGATAAGCTTAAGAAATTTGTCCTGAGCATGAAGGAAGATGAAATTCTCGGCGGCCAGCTAAAGCAGTTCATGCTTCAGCAGATTGATTATAATTGGATTCAGCATTTAACGATCATGAATCAGATAAAAGATGGCATTCAGCTTAGAAGTTATAGCCAGGAAGATCCATATATCTTGTTTGAAAAAGAGGCCCTTCACGAGTTCAATGGTCTGATGCTGAATATCGAATCGGGCATTACGGTCAGCTTTATGGAATTTGTAAAAAGCCAGTTTGAATTTGAAGAAGTTGCAGCTGATGAGGAAGAGGGAGAATTTGAAGATGGCACTTTTTAAATTTAAGAAGAAAAAAACAGAAGATAAGCCGATAGAAGCTCCTGTTTTAGATCAGCAGGAACTGGATGCGGAAGAAGGAGTCCGCACGGTTCTAAACTTTCATCCTGACTGGGAAATGTCTAGTTCAGAGCGCTACATCTATCAATACCGCCATCAGCAGCTAGAGAAATTAGAACGAAACCAGCTGTCCATCTCCGGATTAAAATTAACGGAAATGTACGGGGATATTTTCGTAACAGCCTTCTTGAGAAATACACTGCCAAAACCGATCCGCTTTGAAACCGTTGATTTACTGCTGCTGGACGTGAATGGCCAGCCATTCGCCAGACAGCAATTCGAACTCGACGACCTTGGGGAGCTTCCTGCTATGAGCTGTACTCCGTGGAGATTTTTGTTTGAGAATGAAAGCGTCCTGACTGCCGACATTCCGGAAGAAGGCTGGAAGATCGCCTTCGAATTAAAGAAAAAAGCAGACCCTGCCAGTCACTCTCTTGATCTAGAAGCAAGCTGGGAAGATCAGATTTCGCAAATACAGCGCGAGAAGCTTACTAACCTTGTAGCCGGTCTGCCGAACTTAGCCCAAGGCGAAGTAAACTTCATGGGCATCGAAGCCGCACCAGCACCCGACGGAGCATTTGCTGTGACCGTTCTGATCCGAAACGGCAGCGAGAAAAACATCAAGCTCGAGCAGATTCCGTTGATTGTAGAGGATGCCGAGGGCGATGTCATCTGCAGAGGCGGCTTTACCCTGGGTAATTTCGAGGTGAAAGGGAATACTAGCAAACCATGGACGTTTGTATTCCCGGCGTCGTTAGTTATGAAGCAAAATCCAGACTTGAGCAGGTGGAAGGTATATCCGCCTAGTGCGGGATAAGTAGACCTGTAGAGGATTCAATTATGAATCCTCTATTTTTTAACCCGAAAATGGAAAAGGAGGGTCATGTATGAAGCTGGCAGTAAACGTCGTTCAATTTGTTTCTGAAGACGGACGTGTAAAACAAAATCTAGAACGGATTTTGGATTTAACGAAAAATGTGGAAAGGGGTCAGGTAATTGTCTTCCCGGAAGGAGCTTTATCCGGGTATTCGGATGACCTTGATTTTCTGGATAAAATCAATGATCGAAGAGCTTGAAGCAGGGCTGCAGGAGCTGCAAAGAGAAGCAGTGGAGAAGGAAATACATATTGTATTTGGTACCTGTTTATATGAACAGGACGAAAGGTACAATGCAGGAATATACCTTTCTCCAAAAGGAGACAAACATATTTATAAAAAGGTAAACCTTGCTTTTCATGAAAGAAAGGTTATGAAAGCAGGAAATGTTTTACGTACATTTGAACTCCGTGTGGGGGGGGCATAAAGTGAAGGCTGGGATCCAGATGTGCAGAGAAATCAGGTTCCCGGAACAATGGAGACATCTTGCGGTTCATGGAGCGGAAGTTATTTTCTATTTAACCAATGTAAAAGGCGAAGATAATTTTCCTGTGTGGAATTCACATTTAATCAGCAGGGCGGCTGAAAACCAGCGCTTTATAATCTCGTCCAATATTGCTGCATCTGAACAGGGATGCTCTTCCATGGCAGTGTCGCCAAAGGGAAACATTTTAACTGAACTGCCTGCCGGTGAAGAGGCGGTTCAGAAGGTGGTAATCGACTTGACTGAGGTCTCTGATTGGTATTTGAGCCAGAGCCGGATGGATTTAATGTGATCAGCATGTTTTTTGCTAGATATTAAGCAGAATTTAAACGTTTTTAGTCAAAGTAATCTCGTTTTACTGGATATTTGAATTTTAAAGCCGAGATTTACTAGATTAAAAGGGTAGAATGATAGTGCCTTGCTGTTTATGCTTATATCTAGCTAGCCACAAATTTCATAACCTCATAATGAAAAAAGGAAGCGGCTCTTTCCTGAGCCGCTTCCTTTTTCAAAATCTGGGAAATAATCCGGGAAATGGGGGACAGTCCCCATCAGTCTTTCTTTTTCCCTTTTGCCTTGCCTTTGCTCTTTGTTTTTGCTGGTTTCTTGCCTTTGGCAGCTGATGCCTTATGCTTGCTTTCTTTTTTCTTCGACACTCCTTTTTTCGGCTTCGCCTTAGGTTTAGGGGCAGGCGGCACCATGTCTCGTTTGACACCTTTTATATATAGCTCGTTGCGTATTTTCTCAACAGAAGCAGGCTGTGCAAACCGTTCGCTGCCGGCGTAGTTCTGCATCATGGTTTTAAAGATGGTGTGGGATATTTTCGTATCCGCTTTGTTCATATAATTTCCAGGCCCATTCTTCGCATAGCCGGTCCAAACTGTCATGGTATATCGCGTAGAATAGCCAGAGAACCAGCTGTCGCTTGTTCCGTCTTCGGGATAACCGAATTTACGGATGACGTTTTCATCAAAATTGGTTGTGCCCGTTTTCCCGGCGATATCGGCGCCTGCCACTGCGGCCATTTTACCGGTACCATTATCCGCATTAATGACTCCGCGCAGCATATCCGTAACCATATACGCCGTATAATCCTGCATGACACGCTTGCTCTTAGGTGTAAAGTCAATGACTTTACCATCCGGCATAACTACCTTAGAAACGAAGTGCGGCTCTGTGTATATTCCCTTGTTGGCAAAAGCCCCGTATGCGCCTGCCAATTCAAGAGGGGACACCGAGTTGCTGCCAATCGAGTAGGATTCGTATACATTTCCACCTGGATAATGGATGCCCAGTCCCTCAGAGAAGGTTTTTGCTTTTTTTAACCCGACACTTTCAAGCGTCTTTAGAGCCGGGATGTTCCTCGATTCGACCAAAGCATCCCGGATGGACATCTTACCCCGGTAATTCTTATATGCATTCCGGATCGGATCTCCGGTTGAATATTTGTAAGGGGCATCTACGATCTGGTGATAGGTGGACCATTTCAAATATTCAATTGCAGGTCCATAATCAAAGATCGGCTTAAAGGTAGAGCCAGGCTGGCGCTTCAATGTCGTAACAAGGTTATGCCCGCGGAAGGTCGTTTTGTATTCATTCCTTCCGCTTCCGATTGCCCGGATTTCGCCTGTTTTAGAATCCATAAATGTAAATGCGGTCTGAAAGCGGTCATTAGGATAGCTTACTAACCGGCCTGACATGATGGAATCAGCAAGCTGCTGCGCTTTCGGGTCGAGTGTTAGATGAATCTGAAGCCCATCCTCACTGATATCCACATTCTTCAGCTTCGACTCTACCTCTCTTACTGCGGCATCTAAAAACGCCTGATAAGGCATGCCATTCTGATCTTTTTCCTGAACAAGCCCCTGAGTGACCGGAACTTTTTTAGCATCGGCCATTTCTTTTTTGGAAATATAGCCATGCATATTCATCAAAGTTAAAACAATGTTCCGGCGCTTCGTTGCAGATTCAATGTTTTCTTTTTTAGTAGGATCATAGTTATTCGGACTTTGTGTGAGGCCGGCAATCATCGCGGCTTGCGGAAGCGTCAATTTGCCAAGGTCTTTAACCTCCATACCGTAATAGTTTTTAGCAGCCGCTGCTACACCATAGGAACGATTGCCAAGATTGATCTTATTCACGTACATAGCGAGAATCTCATGCTTGGTATACTGTTGTTCGAGCTCATAAGCCAGGTACCACTCCTGGACCTTGCGCTTTACCGTTTTTTCCGGAGACAAGAAGGAGTTCTTAATCACCTGCTGGGTGATCGTGCTGCCCCCCTGGCTGCCAAAGCCGCCCGTTATATTCGCCATAATCGCTTTCGCCGTTCTTTTCACATCAATTCCTTGATGCGTATAAAAACGGCTGTCCTCTGTCGCGATAATAGCATGCTCCAGGACTTTTGGGATCTGATCATAAGTGATTTTAGTCCGCTGTTCCTTCCCGTATTCGTGGAGGAACGTACCGTCTTTGTCAAAAAACTTCGATGACAGCGGATCCTGCAATTGCTCTGGATTGATTTCCGGTACATCCTTAATAAAGGCATAGCCGGTGCTTGCAACAGCAACTGCACTGAAAAAACTCAGTAATAGAAACACAATGAATAGCTTTTTAAAAAACGACCTGGGTCGTTTCCTCTTATTTCTCTTTTTGGCCTGTTCAGCCAGCCGGCGTTCTTCCCTGGTTTTATATGTATCTGCCATGATGATTTTTTCCCTGCCTTTACATAAAAAGGCTGATAGTTTCTGAGCCTTCATTTTTTAACTAAATTCTTATTGTATACTATTAGATTAGAAGATTCAGGTGTAATGGTTTGATTCCCATATTTTAGCAAGGGTAAACGGAAGTTTAGTTGAGTTAATGAATGAATGAATGTATGTTACTGGGCATAGGGCAATTAGAGTATCGAGCATAAAAGCTGAGAATCGAGTAATGAGTGACCACAATCGAGTACAAAATCTCAAAATAAAGCAATGGCATTCTATAATGGCGCACAAATTCTCAAAATAGAGCAATGACATTCTATAATCGTGCACAATTCTTCTAACTGGAAGGAGCGGGACCCCCCATGTAAAGCAAATCTGCTAGTAAACGATACAATTTTTCACAAAAAAGGGAACCATCCTATACATTTGTCGTCTATATAGGCAGGAAGGGAGGGCGGCAGTTCATGCTGAGCGCACGTAAAAAGGAGAAGGTAACTGCATTGGAGACGAATGAAATCGATTTAGACTGGATTATGAAGGAGTATGGCCAAAGCATTCTCTGGCTGGCTTATTCCTATGTGAAGGATAAAAGTATCGCCGAAGATATCACGCAGGAGGTTTTTATCAGCTGTTATAACCATCTAGCAGACTTCCGCGGAGAAGCTTCCTTGAAGACCTGGCTGTACCGGATTACCGGGAACCGCTGTAAGGATGTCATGAAGAGCTGGTCGTTTAAAAGCAAGAAAATTACACAGTCGCTTTTCGATGACCACCATTCGTTAGAGCAGACGCCCGAAGAGGCAGTATTAAAAAGAATAGAAGACCGTGAGCTTTCGTTAAAGGTCCTGGCACTGCCGATTAAGTATAGAGAGGTGATTTACCTCCATTACTTTGAAGACTATAAAATTGAGGAAATCAGCAGTTTGCTGGGCATCAAGTCGAATACAATAAAAACCAGGCTGCATCGGGGCCGTGTTTTAATCAAGGACATGTATGAAAGAGGTGGTAGGAGTGGAAAATAAGCTGAAAAATCTTCGGGAAAGCATGACCGAAACGGTATTTGAGGACGTGACCTTCGATAAGGCCCTGCAGCGGAAAATAAAAGAAAAGGCCTTGCAGCAAGGGCTGGGAAGAAGGAAGGCAAAGTGGGGCATAGCAAGGAAAATGGGAGTATACACAGCCGCCGCAGCCGTACTGATAGGATTATTCATCAGCTCCGCATATGTTTCACCTGCCATGGCAGAGGTGGCCTCTAAAATTCCGTACGTGAAGCTGCTGTTTATAAAGAAGGATGTTACCCAGCTGGTGGCTGAGAGGTTAGACGAAAAAAAATATAAATACGATGGCATCGGGCTGTCGTACCGGCCGAAAAAGGAGCTGGTCATCCAAATTCCAAGCTCTAAGGAATATTACAATAGAGTGAAAGCGGATGTGAAAAAAATAGCCCAGGATATTCTTGACTCTCAGGATTACGATGCTTTTACCGTAAATGTAATGAACTTTAATCCAGAACCGGTGGCTGAAGAAGAAGATCCTAAATTATTAGTCTTACAGACCCAAATCTTCGACGAATTAAAAAAACAAAAGTTCGATGTACTGTCCTTATATATAGTAGAAATTCCGGATTCTGGCGGAGAACGAGAAGTTCAGGTCGAACTGGCGGACACGGAAAAGCGGGTTGCGAAGCTTAAAGAACTCATAAATAAAAGGATCGAAGCAGAACAAAAAGAGACTTACGGGATTAAACTCCAAAAAGTGAACCTGGCTAAGAGGGAGCAGGAGGGAAGATGGGGCTCTGTCATTTCGGCAATGGCCCAGGAATTGATGGGTAAAAAGGACTTTCAGGTAAAAGGGCTCAGCTATACCGTACATCCCGAACCGAAACTAACGATACACACAACTGTAAGCGCAGGAGACGATCATGCAAAAGAATATGCACAGGATCTTGAACTGATCATCCATCATTTCGTTACATCCGACGAAATGAAGGAGTTTGTGAAGGGAGAGCCGTACGAGCTGGTGATTAACAGCAAAGAAAAAAAACAGCTGAACTGAAAGGTGTGCGAAAATGCTTTAAGATACAATTTCTTTTCCTGCACACATCTAAAATATTTAAGGCAGAGCCATTCAAAGGAATCAGCTCTGCCTTTTTATGGATAAGTAAATTTTATAAATTACTATTTTTACTCATCATTAAACAAATCTTCGTTTACTAACCCACTGATGAATGCATCAAAGTTTTCAGCGAGAAAGGTAATGTTGGGATTTTCAAAATCCTCCACATCGACATGAATGACACGGGGTTCCCCATTATTTCCGCACTTTGAATAATCCAGCATAACGGCATCATGCCCGCCAGAGGGAGTGGAACATAAAACAATTCCAATGTCCGGGTATCCCCATTCCTGGATCATGAATTGGCTGCCGCTGTCCGTATCGATGCCCCATTCCCCGCCGATTCCATTTATAGAACTAATTGCAATGTGATCCTCTGCCCACGAAGTAGGTGAAGCTGTGGGAAAGCAAGTGTTTATAGGTGTTCCCCCGTTGCGGATTTTAATCAGATCCATATAAGATTTTGGCAGCTTGTAACCGAGGAGGTCTTCCGTTTTCTTAATCATAGTATCGGTAACCGGTTGTGGATTTGTAAAATAATTTTCTGATTCATCCCAAAACATGTTCATATATTCCCCACCTAATAAAAATAATTCTCTACTACGAGTTAGTGCGTTGTAAAAAGGCACACTGAATTTTAACATATTTTACCGGTCAGAAAAATTGTAAAGATTGAATTTTCTTGGGATTTTCCTGAAAGCTAAAGAAGGATATACGCTCATGTTTCCATACCTCGACAGGTGAAGGAAAAAGGGTGTAAAAATGGAAATTGTAAAACTTTTGTTATAATTTATTTTTTTGGGGTATTTATATACACAAATAACCTTTTAGGGAGGCAGGGATCAAGATGAAACACGAATACAAATCCAATCGAAATAATTCGGACCAATATGGCAAAGGACAGGCAGAATATATTATGGATAAGGATGCGTTGAAAACTCGCAAAATCCTGACCCAGGCCCACACAGAATACACAAAAGGAGCTACAAGCCTGATTGAAAATGTACAGCGTGAATTCCTAAACAACAGACGATATATTGAAATTGACAAAGCCCTTGACCAAAGAGACGAGGAACGTTTTATGGCGCTAACCTCCGAGGGTTGGGAAAAGGTGCTATGAACATAGAGCAACATCATAAAACAGCTGGCTGACAAATTCGTTACAATCAGAATAATGTCAGCCAGCTGTTTTTTTTGTTTGGGAAATAATCGGGAAATGGGGGACTGTCCCCCATTAAAAAAGCCTGCCCCGAGAGGAGCAGGGGACAGGCTGTAATGTATATTATGAGAAGTCCGGCCAGTTGGTCTGGATTTCGTCGCCTTCGATTTGTTCGAGGGTACGATACTTGAATGGTGTTAGTTCGGCTTCTTCTTTTTTAATGAATTCTTTGGCGATTTCGAATGGAAGAAGTTCAAACTCTTCGTTTTTCTCGGAAATGAAGTAGGCACCGGCAACTTGTCCTTTTTTTGACATGTCCAAAGTTAAAAATGCTGGATAATAGGTTTGATCACTAGCCTCCAATATTGCTTTTGCAGTCACTGATGATCCGTCCGGCTCATGCTCAACAGAATCATTGCTTATTTTTTCGAGAACCTTTAGAGCCCAGCCTGGCTTTTTGTAACCCCCTATGATTTTTGGCGGGTTATTTTTCAGCTGTTCTATAAGGTCTGTGTTTCGATTCTGGTTATCCATGTTTATCTAACGCCTCCATTAGTGCAATGAAATCTGAAATTATATAAGATTTCAGTATTTCTGCTATCTCTCTATATATGAAGAAGATATGAAAATGATATTAAAAAATATTAAACTGCATGTTTATAAAAAAGTCTGTCTATTTTTAAATTTAGTATAAAAGAACATCGAAAACAATGTCAAAGAATACCAATGTAGTATTATATTAGAAAACTCTGAAGAAAGATAGTGAAACCCTAATTTACCTCATCAAAATGAAACAGGGCAATGCTGCGATAGCGCTAACACTGCCCTGTCCCGTTAAAATAATCTTTTATAGCCTTGAAATCTAGTTTTATAGTAATTCATATTAATGGAGGTGATTTCAACTCCCTTACCCGAACTTGCGTGGATAAATTGCCCGTCCCCGATATACATTCCCATATGAGAGATGCTGGATGATCCATCTATTGTAGAGAAAAATAGCAGATCACCTGGTATTGGTTCTGTGACAGACTGTCCTTTGCTAAAGTAACTAGCAGATGATTGTCTGGTTATCTTATATCCAGTCTTATTGTAAATATAGTAGATAAACCCGCTGCAATCAAATCCGCTTGGTGTGCTGCCAGAATATACATAAGGAACTCCAATATGTTTTTTTGCTTCATCTATTAGAGCTTGAATTTGGTTAGCGTTTGTTTGAGTTGGAACAGATGCTGATTGGTCACTATCTTTAATAGGCTGCGCTGCTGGAATCAGAAGGGATTGTCCGACTCGAATACCGTCTTTAGTTAATTTGTTTGAAGCACTTAAAGTCTCGACAGTAATGCTATATTTACTTGCAATCTTCCAAAGACTGTCACCCGGCTGGACAATATAGGACTGAGGCAGTGCAGGTTTCGGACTTGTCTTTTGCGGTGCAGGTGAAGGTGAACTTTTGGAGGTGCTGGATACTATAAGTTTTTGACCGATCAGTATTTTTTCATTTTTTAAGTTGTTCCATTTTTTTAAATCAGACAATGAAATCTTGAATTTCTTTGAAATTTTATCTAGCGAATCCCCTTTAGCGACTACGTAAGTGGATTGCTTTTTGGTAGATTGAGAAACCGGAGTTATCGTCTCAGGCAGTTGAAGCTTCTGGCCTGCGAAGATAGAATCGCCCTTCAGCTTATTTAACTCTTTTAATTTCGCAATTGTTGTAGAACTGCTTTTTGCTATTTTACTAAGTGAGTCGCCGCTTTTAACGGTATATGTACTTGCTGAAGCTGATGAGATAAAACAGCCAGAAATTAGAATGGAAGCAGTTAATGCTGCAATTGTTTTCCTCAAAACCTACACCCCTAAATTTTCCTCTTTTACATTATTCTACATAATTATTCATTTCAAAAACATTACAGTTATATTACAAAATATGTGTTTCTTCATTATTTCAATTGAAAGGACTTGTAGGTCCAAAAAATAGAGACGATTCCCTTACTGCTTTTTTAAAACAAACGTTTAGTTAACTTATTCAGAAATCTTGGTTTATCAAGGGTTCACGATAAAAATTTCCTGCTAAAGATAGCGAATATTGTCTGGGAAATAAATAGATTTAAATTAAAATAAGATAAATACCCTGTTTTTATGATGTTAAACTAGGTATTTCGACCCTTTTTTCAAAAACTATTAACATTTATACCATTTTTTTGCATACTAGTAGGAGAATGGTTATAAAGAGAAAAAAAGGGAGGATTAGATTGTTGGCTATCAAACTAAAAGTTCTATTTGCCCCAATAATTACTATGTCACTAGCTTTTGTTTTATCAACTTTCGTCTTAGTATCTAATGCTAGCGCAAGTGAATCTACTTGGAGTGCCACCTATTATCCTCGTGTTGACTTCAAAGGTACCGCTGTTAAAACTACAGCAAGCCAGCTCAATTATAATTGGGGAACAAACTCACCTAGCACCAAAATTCCAAAAGACAACTTTTCAGCGGTATATACTAAAAAAATATCACTCTCCAAAGCTGCCAAATACCGCATTTCGGGTAAAGCTGATGATGGAATTCAAATCTATGTGAACGGTGTAAAACAAGTAGATTTTTGGAAAGACGGATCTCATTATTTTAATAAAGAGCTTACGTTAAAATCAGGGACTAACAATATTCAGGTAAAGTATTATGAGCGTGGATCCAGTGCTTATATTCAGGTCAATATCCAGGCAATTGAAGATCTGCGCATCGATAAATGGACCGCTTATTTTTATCCCAAAGTAAATTTTACTGGGACCCCCGCGAAGCAATATTATACCGACCTTAAGTCTGCCTGGAGTGGATCTCCTGCAGCAGGTATACCCGCAGATAACTTTTCAGCAACCTTTGAGAGGAAACTAGTTATCCCTCAAACGGCTAAATACAAATTTTCCGGGAAAGTAGATGACGGAATACGGCTGTATGTGGATGGCGTGAAATATATCGATTACTGGAAGGATGGAGTACATTCCTTCAATAAAGATATTTCCCTTACGGCTGGGACACATACTGTTAAAGTAGCCTATTATGAACGAGGATCAAAAGCTTCCATTGATTTAAATGTTCAGCAGCTTCAGCCGACTATTCCTTCGGATAAATGGCTTGCTGCCTATTACCCAAAATCAAATTTAACTGGCATTGCGTATTACCAGATCGTTAATGCCATTAACTTTGCCTGGGGTTCTGGATCACCAGCTGCCTACATTCCTAAAGATAATTTCTCTGCTGTCTATCAAAAGAATGTAAAGATCACAAAAACGGGCAAGTATAAGCTATCAGGCACTTCTGACGATGGCATCCGGGTTTATGTGGACGGAGTCAGACAGGTAGATTTGTGGAAAAAATCAACGAACAATGCATTTAATAAAGAAATTTCTTTGAGTGCTGGTACACATTTAGTTAAAGTAGAATACTGTGAATTCTATTACGGTTCTAAAATCAAGGTCGACCTAGAGCCATTACCTGTAAATCCTGCACCTCCAGTAAGCTTTGACCACTGGAATGCAGCATATTATCCTTCTTCTGACTTCACAGGTACACCGGTCTACACAGAATTAAAAGAACTGGATCTTAATTTGGGTTCTAATTCTCCGATTTCAGGGATACACAAAGATAACTTTACTGCAATTTACGAAAAGAAAGTAAATATCAGTGAGGCTGGCAAGTATAAGCTTTCTGGTACCTCTGATGACGGTATCCGCATATATGTAGACGGCGTCAAACAGGTTGATTTATGGAAAAAGTCAACGGACAATGCCTTTGATAAGGATCTCTCATTGAGTGCAGGTGCTCATACCATTAAAGTAGAGTATTCGGAGAATTACTACAGCTCAAAAATCAAAGTGGATCTAAAGCCGGCTGCTGTAACGCCTCCTCCTGAGGTTACTTTTGACCACTGGACGGCCGCCTATTATCCTTCCACTGATTTTACAGGAACACCTATTTACACAGAAACAAAAAATTTGGATCTAAATTGGGGTTCAAACTCACCGATTACAGGGATACCTAAAGACAACTTTACCGCCGTTTACGAAAAGAAAGTAAATGTTAGTGAGGCAGGTAAATATAAGCTGTCAGGGACTTCCGATGATGGCATTCGGATTTATGTAGATGGAGTCAGACAGGTGGATTTGTGGAAAAAATCGACTGATAACGCCTTTAACCAGGAGATTTCCTTGGCTGCAGGTACTCACTTAATTAGGGTGGAGTATTCGGAGATATACTACGGCTCAAAAATTAAGGTAGACTTGCAAAGAGCTGCTGCACCGGAACCTCCGCCAGTTACAGAAGGAAGCTGGACAGCAGCTTACTACCCAACCAAGGATTTGTCGGGTACGCCGCTCTATAAAACTGAGAATCAATTAAATTTCTCATGGGGAACAGGGTCACCTGACCCAACAATATCAGCAGATTATTTTTCCGCCGTCTATGAAAAGAAAGTGAACATAGCTAAATCAGGAAACTATCGCCTGGTCGGAAATGTAGATGACGGTATGCGAGTGTATATAGATGGAGTAAAGGTCTATGATCTTTGGAAGGTTGGAATTCAAACCTTTGATCAAAATATATATCTTGCAGCCGGAACACATGATCTGAAAATTGAATACTTCGAAAATGCAAAAACTGCTGGGATAAAGTTTGATATTATAGAAGATTATTGGACTGCTTTATATTATCCACTGCAAAGTTTTGGCGGATCCCCTGTTGAACTTAGTCATGAGGAGTTAAATTTTGACTGGGCAGCCGGATCTCCTGCGCCAGGTATTCCTGATAATAATTTCTCAGTAAAATATAGTAAAAAGGTCTTTATCCCTTCCTCAGGAAAGTATAGATTTTCCGGTCGATCCGATGACGGCATCCGGATTAAAGTGGATGGGACTACTCAGCTGGAGGACTGGACACCGGGTCTCCATACCATTAATAAAGATGTTACATTAACTCCTGGTATTCACTCTATTGATATTGAATATTATGAAGCAGATGCTGAAGCTGTCCTTGATTTAAGTTTTGAGCAAGTAATCATCAAACAAGTAACCCAATATACAAATTATTCTTATACTCTTCAATCTGCTGTTGATAAGCAGGTTGCATCCGCGAATCCGCAGACTGATAAAAAGTATGATGCGTATGTAAGTGCAGGTGCTTTTTCAAGTATCACTGGAACAACTACAAGGGTTGGAACAGTAAGTGGAACGTGGAATGTTAGGGGAGGAATCGGGACTTCGTATTGGGCAATGGGTGAAATAAAACAAGGTCAGAAGATTACAATCCTTTCTGAAAAACTAAAGGCATCGGACGGCAGTTATTGGTACAAAATTACGTACCCTCAGACTTGGAAGACTGCGAATGCATCTGATGTTAAATATTATATGGATGTAAAGAATTTTGGAACCAGCACTTCTGGATACTACCAATTCTTAAAGCTTACTGGTACTGCCGGGACAAATGCATATGAAGTAAACGACAAAATTCTTACAGCCTCTGCTGGAGTACTGAAGGGGAAAGCTCAAGTATTTAAGCAGGCAAGCCAGGCATATAACATTAATGAAGTGTATTTAATTTCCCACTCTTTGCTGGAAACAGGCAATGGAACTTCCCCATTAGCAACAGGTGCCAAAGTCAGACAGAAACGGGATGCAAATGGACAAGTAATACTTGGTTCTGACGGAAAGCCACAAACTATTGTTGTGACATCCGCGGATGCCGATCAGAGCTATGATGCTATTGTTTATAATTTGTATGGCATTGGAGCAAATGATAGCTGTGCCCTGGACTGTGGAGCAAAGCGAGCGTTTATTGAAGGATGGACCTCGATTGACAAAGCCATTATTGGCGGAGCGAAGTTCGTTTCTGAAAACTATGTGCAGCAGGGTCAGGACACTCTCTATAAAATGCGTTGGAATCCAGCAGCGCCGGCAACTCACCAATATGCAACCGACATAGGCTGGGCATATAAACAGACAACAAGGTTTTATCAATTATACAGCACATTAGAAAGCTATACCGCTGTTTATGATATTCCTCAATATTCTTTATAAAATAAAGCAAAAAGCCATTCAGTTTAAAATACTGAATGGCTTACTTTTTGGCTAATTTTCTGTATTGATTGGTCGCTGGAGGTGTCGCTGGCTGGCAATTGATTGTTGATTTTACGCACTATGTTGATTGTAACGGATATGCGAGACTCCTGCGGGAAGTAGCGGTTGAGGGAAACCCCACAGGGGAAAACGCCGAGGAGGCTCCCGGACCGCCCCGCGGAAAGCGAGTGCCTGTAGCGGAAATCAACAGACACATTTAATAAGATCACTTTTTAAATAAGAACTCAACTAACTTTTTACTAGAAGCACCATCAGAATACTCGTTCCATTTTCGTTTAAAACGTCCTACCGCTTCTTGATCAAACGTATTCCTCAACACTTCTTCTAAGATAGATTCAGTGGAATAAACGACAGGTCCGGGCATGGATTTTTCGTAATCTTCCCAGAAACCTCTTTCTTTTTTATATTCTTCTAAATCATAAGGATAGAAGATCATGGGCTTTTCAAGTAAAGAGTATTCAAAAGGAATGGACGAATAGTCCGTTATTAGTAAATCAGTTATCAAAAGTAATTCGTTGATGTCATGATAGCGGGATAAATTATAAAGAAAGCCGGGATACTCTCTTTCAAAGGATTGAGAAACAGTGACTGCAGGATGCAGTTTTAGTAACAGGACGTAACCTTTACTAGACAGCTCTTCGTGGAGCAAACTAATATCCAGCGATAATGTGTCTGTATACAACTGATCCTCTCTATATGTTGGAGCATATAAAATGGTCTTCTTTCCAGGTAAATCAGGAAATTCATGTTCAAGTGTTCCCAGAACCTTTGATTTAGCTGCTTCATCAAAAAAGAAATCCGTTCTCGGTACACCGGTTTTTAATATGTTTCGTTCCTCGAGTCCAAAACTTTCTTTATAAATTTGAGCCATTATCTCCGAACCGACAGTGGCATAGTGAAATTGTTTATATACCTGCAGAAAACGTTTGTTTGCACGGTTACTTCTGTTTATATTAGATGGATCTTTGAGTCCAAATTGTTTAATGGCACCCGCTGCATGCCACACTTGCACACATTTTACATCAGGCTTAAAAGAAGCTGCAGAAAGGAAAGCGAAATAGTTATCAATAATAATAACCTTAGATGTAGCAAGGTGATAGATGGATGCCAGCCAATGAGTGATATTTAGCGTTCCGTAATTAAAGACGATGGTATCCCCATCGTCTTTAATGTTTGCTTTTGATTTGTTTGTTTTTAAGAACACCGTTTTATAAGGGATGTTCTGTTGTTTAATCTCTTCCAAGATGAAGAGGCAATTGTCATCAAAAGAAGAAACAAATGTTACTTTGTTTCTTATAGGGAACATGCTAAATAGTAAAAATACCACTCTGAATATAGTGAGGTAAATACCTATAGCAGCTTCCCGTAACATCACTTAACTTTTAAGAGGTCTTTTTTAATTTTGGTAGTAGAGATACCGATTGTTCTTGGAAGATATACAACCTCACAGTACTCCTTTAATTCATCAAAATGACCTTCCCAGTCATCTCCCATGACAAATACATCTACACCCTCGCGGATAATATCATCCTTCTTTTGTGCCCAATTTTCTTCTGGGATTACTTTATCTACATAACGGATGGATTCAAGAATTTTTTTTCGGTTTTCAAAGCTATGATAAGCTTTCTTATTTTTTATGTCGTTAAACTCGTCTGTGGAGATTGCGACAATCAAGTAATCTCCTAATTCTCTTGCACGCTGTAAAAGATTAATATGGCCCCAGTGAAGTAAGTCGAATGTTCCGTAAGTAATTACTTTTTTCATGTGAATTCCTCCTGTCTTACTCATGTTAACTTCTATAATATTAGACGATCTGATTTAATTTCAGGTGACAATTTGCGACAAAATCCATATAGTATATAATTTATCTTCATACTCTAACTATATCCGGTAATTGTTCAATTAAACAAGTTACTCGAAAATCTATACATAAATGGTATTTTACTTGTTTTTTAGTTTACATACAAGTAAATCGAAGATAAATCGCTGGGTAAATCCAATAAAATGATGGAAATTCAATCAATGATTTCATGTAGTGAAGCTGTGGATTTTTCATATTTTGTCCGCACATTTCTACAAAATTCCAAGAAGTTTTTAACAATATTCAGACGTGAATTTGGTAGAATGATTACCAGCTATGTATATGCACTAAATCAAATTGATGATTAGACTTATGTTCATATAGCTTGGACAAACTGTATCAGCTGTATTGTATGGTAATATGATAAAACAAAATGAATTCAAGTTAAGGATTGTGAAAAACATGGAACTGACTGTAAATCATCCAAATAAAAAGAAAATCTTGCCGGTTAAATTTTTGAGTTCCTTTAAGCGGAGAATGGGGACGCTTATCCAAAGAGCTTTTAAATTCTCATTCCGGCTGGTTGGTAAACTGCCTGCAAAAAAAAATCTTGTCATTTTTGAGAGCTTTCTTGGGAAACAATATAGCTGCAATCCACGGGCGATATTTGAATATATAGAGAAACACCATCCAGAATATGATATGTACTGGAGTGTCGATAAAAGGTACACCAGTGTCTTCGATAAAGAGGGAATTCCATATCTTAAGCGTTTCTCTTTAAGCTGGCTTCTTAATGTACCGAGGGCACAGTACTGGGTCTCTAACAGCAGGATGCCCCTCTGGATCCCTAAGCCTAAACACACCACATATCTACAGACATGGCATGGTACACCGCTGAAAAAATTAGCCGCTGATATGAAGGAAGTTCATATGCCGGGAACAAAAACCGAAAATTATAAAAGAAATTTCCTGGCCGAATCCAGTAAATGGGACTATTTAATTTCACCAAACCCGTATTCTACAGAGATTTTTTCAAGAGCCTTTGCAGTAGATAAATCAAAAATTATCGAATCCGGCTACCCTAGGAACGACATCCTTTATACGGGACTAAACGCTGAAAATATTACTGATACTAAGAAAAGATTAGGCATTTCATTGGACAAAAAGGTAGTCTTATATGCCCCTACTTGGAGAGATGACCAATTTTATTCTGTAGGTAAATATAAATTTGAACTTCAGCTGGATTTAAATAACATGAAGCAGGAGCTTGGGGATGATTATGTGATTCTGTTAAGGCTTCATTATTTGATCGCTGATGATCTGGATTTATCTGCGTTTAAGGGCTTTGCTTACAACTTATCAAGGCATGGCGATATTAACGAACTGTATTTAATATCTGATTTATTAATAACGGATTATTCCTCCGTCTTTTTTGACTTTGCGAATTTAAAGAGACCGATGATTTTTTATGTCTACGATATCGAGACCTACAGGGATAAACTTAGGGGCTTCTACTTCGACTTTGAATCTCAGGCTCCAGGTCCTCTTGTCAAAACCACGGAGGAAATAATCGCAGAGATAAAAATGTTCGAATCAAACGGCTTTAATCCTGGAGAATCGATGGAGGAATTCAATAATAAGTTTTGCGGATTAGAGGATGGAAGGGCTGCTCAAAGAGTTGTTGAAAGAGTCTTTCAGGCAGAACCATCAAAACAAGTGATGAACAACTTTTAATAAGTAGCTGGTCCTGTCAGGGCCGGCTATTTTTAAAAAACTTTAAGGAATAATTAAGAAATTGGGTTTATCTTTAGTATGTAATGAAGGAATGAGATTATGAATGAAAGAACTGTAAATATCCTTGGTTTTCCTTTTATAAACGGTACAAGAGAAGGGTTTGTTCAGCATGAATTAAAACCTAAAATCATGAAACAAGAAAAAGCTTTTATAGTGACGGCTAATCCTGAGATCGTGGAATTGGCGATCGGAAACGAAGAATATAGAAAAACGGTGGAGTCAGCCGATTATATCGTTCCGGATGGGATCGGTATTATTGTGGCTTCCAAAATGCAAAAAACACCGCTGGCGGAGCGGATTACCGGTTTTGAAGTGATGCAGGACCTTATGACACTTGCGGACAAGCAAGGGTTAAACGTATACATGCTTGGGGCACAGGAGCATGTGGTTGCGCGTGCGGCAAACCAAGTAAAGGAGCAGTACCCGAATTTGAATCTGGTTGGCTATCACCATGGTTTCTTCGATATAAATGATCAAGCTTTCGCCGAGAGTGTTGCGAAGCTTCAGCCGGACCTCATTTTTGTAGCTACCGGTGCACCGAGACAGGAAAAATGGATATCCCTGCATGCTGATACATTTGATAAAGGAATATTTATGGGAGTCGGCGGCTGCTTTGACGTCCTTGCTGGTGAAGTGAAGGGAGCTCCCGATCTTTGGAAAAAGTACCATGTCGAATGGCTGTACAGGCTGATCCGCCAGCCCTCGAGGTGGAAGAGAATGCTGGTCATACCTAGATTCCTTTTAAGAGTGGCTAAAAACAGGGCCTCAGATTCGTAACCTTTTTTGCAAAACTCTCGTCTATTGCAAAGAACCGCTTAAATAAATCAAAAAACAGCCGATATAGAGGAAGTAGTGTCTCGACATAAATTTCTTCAATTAGGTTAAGGTAAGAATGGGGGATTTTCTGTCTATAGACCAGTCTGCATGGGTTAAAAGAACGTTCCTCCGTTACAAAAATGTCTAGAATATGACAGGTTTAGTAGTATATCTTCAAATATCAACCTTGTACGAAATTTTCATGGAGAAAAATGCGAAAAGCGTTTATAATGTTTAATTAGGATCTATTGAAAGTAAATGGAATAAAAGACCAGTTCATGGTAATATGTTATAGATTGTGCAACAGTGGGTAATTGTCTAAATACATTTAACGAAAAGAGGTGGGTATCTTGTTGCTGTTAGCCTTCTGTATAGCCTTAATTCTATCACTGCTTGTTACACCGCTAGTCATCCGTTTTTCATTGATGGTAGGGGCTGCAGACAAGCCTAATAGCCGCAAGGTACACGCAAAAGTGATGCCTTCCGCTGGAGGGCTTGCCATCTTCATCAGCTTTGTAGCCGTTTATCTGATCATGACTCCGTACGTACCTTTCGTGGAGTATAACAAAATCGCAATTTTGGCTGGGGCATTTGTCATTGTTTTATTCGGCCTCATGGATGATATCCATGAAATGAAAGCAAGAACAAAGCTCGTCGGACAGATTGCCGCCGCACTGATTGTCGTCTACTGGGGCGGAATCCAGGTGGAATTCATCAACCTTCCATTCGGAGGGAAGCTGGATTTTGGGGTAATGAGCGTACCAATCACCATCATATGGATTGTGGGTATTACAAATACAATCAACTTAATTGACGGGTTAGACGGGCTTGCCGCAGGTGTTTCTTCATTCGCACTGCTTTCCATCTCTGGCATGGCCTTGATCATGAACGATACATTCGTTGCCATCATTGCCTTGATTGTAACTGGAAGCACATTAGGCTTCCTCAAATTTAATTTCTTCCCGGCAAAAGTCTTCATGGGTGATACAGGAGCATTGTTCCTGGGCTATATCATCTCTGTCCTCTCATTGCTCGGGTTCAAGAACGTAACATTTATCTCATTAGTAGTACCGATCATCATCCTGGGTGTACCGATTTCTGATACATTCTTCGCAATCATCAGAAGAATCGTCAACAAGCAGCCAATTGCGGCTCCGGACAAATCCCATCTGCATCACTGCCTGCTGCGCATAGGTTTCACGCACAAACAAACTGTGCTTCTAATCTACGCGATTGCAGCATCATTTGGACTTGCAGCCTTCATATTCACCATGTCAACCGTATGGGGCGCGATGCTGTTCATAGCGGTCATCATCATTGCCATTGAACTCTTTGTAGAATCAATCGGCCTTGTGGGACACGATTATCGGCCATTATTAAAGTTCCTGAATTTAAAAAGCGCCAATAATGTTAAAGATCGGCCATAAAATAAAAGCCTCATTCAGAATTGTGTTTCTGGATGAGGCTTTTTATTTGTGTTTGGAGAGAAATTCTTAGGATTGTGGACATTCTATGTCTATAGAGTGGTGGCAGGCGTGAAATAGCGGAGGAATGATAGGGAAACCTTTTTCGCATTTATCAAAGAATGTGCTGGATTTACGAAGGATTGTTACTCGATAATAATTTTTTCTCGATCAAAAACGACTATACATATTTTGGATTTTACGGGAATGAGATTGCCTGAACTTTTAAGTTGTGAATTACTTTCCTACCAGCGATTAAGTTAAGCCCGTTTGCGAGCATAAATATGGATATGCGAGCAACTCTAATTCACGGCAGAAGCTCAGCTCATGATGAATTTGGTCCATCTTCGAACATGTGAATCTCCTTCCAAGCAAACTAACACCTGAGATAGAGAATGCAGTTATACCGGTAGAATTCCCTCAATCACGCAGCAACTACGACACATAAAGAGACCCCCAAACCTTAAGAAACATCCGTTCAAACCTAATTTAAAATAGCCCCTTCTATCCAATTTTCCACAATCCTTTTAGAAAATCGTTGAAATATCATCTGGAAAGTTCTATTATGAAAGAAAGATAATTAATTAATTTAATTAAGTTATTCATAAATAATTTTTCCAAAAGAAGAGGTGAACTCAGGTGACGATCTATCAATCTATTCAAAGTTTACTAAATTACGGAGTTCAGCAGGGTTTATTGGAAAGTGAGGATGTTGTTTATTCACGCAACCGCATTCTGGATATACTGGGGCTTGATGATTGGGAAGAGTGTGAAGGCTTCACTTCTACTTTAGACAATATACTAAACACAATCCTGGACTGGGCAGCTGGGCAGGGGATCCTTACATCCAATACAACGACAGAGAGAGATATTCTTGATACGGAGATTATGAACTGCCTGATGCCGCGCCCATCTGAAGTAGTACGTACTTTTAAAGAGAATTATACAAAGAGTCCAGAAACTGCAACGGACGCTTATTACCATTTATCGCTGACGTCCAATTATATCCGCAAAAACCGGATCGCCAAGAACAAACAGTGGAAAAGCGAGACGCCGTACGGGGATATTGATATTACGATTAATTTGTCCAAGCCTGAAAAGGATCCTAAAGAGATATTACTTTTAAAGAGCGCTCCCCAGGGGAATTATCCAGCCTGTGCTTTATGCAGGGAGAATGAGGGCTACCGGGGGAATCTTCGGAACGCAGCCAGGGCGACACACCGCATTATCCCGTTAACTCTAAATGACGAAGGCTGGTTCCTGCAGTATTCACCTTATGTTTACTATAATGAGCATTCGATTGTGTTCAGGGAAGAACATCTGCCGATGAAGATTTCCGGAGATACGTTTACTAGACTTCTAGAGTTTACCGAGCAGTTCCCGCATTATTTCATTGGTTCAAATGCGGATCTTCCGATTGTAGGCGGTTCCATTCTGACTCACGACCACTTCCAGGGCGGAAGGTATGAGTTTGCCATTGAGAGAGCGGAGATAGAAGAATGGATTACGCTGGGACGCTATCCTTCTGTCACGCTTGGGATTGTAAATTGGCCTATGTCTGTGATCAGGGTCCGCGGCGATAAGGATGAGGTACAGGCTGTAACGGAATATATCTGGAAAAGCTGGCAGACGTACAGTGACCCGGAAGCAGATGTATACGCATTCAGCGGTGAGACGCCGCATAACACGGTAACGCCGATTGCCAGAAGACGCGGTGATTTGTATGAAATGGATGTAGTTTTACGGAATAACCGTACATCTGAAGAGCATCCTCATGGTATCTTCCACCCGCATGACGAGCTACATCATATTAAGAAAGAGAATATCGGTTTAATCGAAGTAATGGGTCTGGCCGTACTGCCAGGAAGGCTTGCAGAGGAGTTAAAACAGGTGGCTGAGTATCTCCTACACCCGGTTCCGAAAGAGAATTGGGAGGAATCAGTACTCAAGCACTGGGAGTGGACGCAGAACATATCAGCCAGGTATGGCTCTATAACAGCAGAAAATGTGATGAATATTATTGAAGCGGAAGTTGGTGCCGTTTTCCAGACTGTCTTGGAGCATGCTGGTGTTTTTAAAAGGACGGAAGAAGGAAAAGGGGCTTTCTTAAAATTCTTGCACAGGCTTAAGGAAAACGCAGAGTAATAGATTTCTAGTTTTGAATATTATAAAGAAAGTGGGTTGAAGGTATGGATCAGATTCAGCTGAGAGAATTATTCAGGAATCAATTTGGATATGAAGAAGGGGTAAGGATCTTCTTTGCTCCCGGGCGTGTGAACTTAATTGGCGAGCATACGGATTATAATGGGGGGTATGTATTTCCAGCAGCTTTAACTTTCGGGACATGGGCGGCTGCGGCACCCCGAAAAGATAAGGAGTACCGATTTGCTTCTGCCAATTTTCCTTCATCAGCAGCTTGTACGGTGACGGAAGAGCTGGTTTACCAACAGGAGGACGATTGGGCGAACTATCCGAAAGGTGTTTTAAAGGAGCTGCTTGAGCTGGCCGGGCAGGAAGGCCTTGAACAGTATACAGGTGCCGATATCCTTTATTATGGCAATATACCAAATGGAGCTGGCCTTTCTTCATCCGCATCCATCGAGCTTGTAACCGGGCTTGCGTTAAGTAAGCTTGCGGGATATGAAATTCCAATGATCGAGCTTGTCAAAATAGGCCAGAGAGCTGAAAACCGCTTTGTCGGCGTTAACTGTGGAATTATGGATCAATTTGCAGTCGGGATGGGCAAAGAAAACCATGCGATGATGCTGAAATGCGACACATTGGAATTTCAATATGTGCCTGTAAAGATTGACGGCTATAAGCTTGTGATTACAAACACAAATAAACGCCGCGGACTTGCTGATTCTAAATACAATGAACGACGTGCGCAGTGCGAGGAAGCGCTGTCAATCATTCAGAAGCAGCTGCCCCATGCTCAAAATTTGGGAGATGTCAGCGCAGACCAGTGGGGAAATGTAAAAGGTTTTATAGAAGATGATGTAATCCGCCGCCGCGCTGAGCATGTGATTACGGAAAACGAGCGTGTGCTCTCTGCAACGAAAAGTCTAAAGGATAATGATTTAAACGCATTTGGCGAGATGATGAAACAATCACATATATCGTTACGGGATTTATATGAAGTAACCGGAACCGAGCTCGATACACTATTTGAAGAAGCTTCTAATGTGGAGGGCTGTGTGGGAACCCGCATGACCGGGGCTGGATTCGGAGGCTGTAATGTGAGCTTAGTAAAAGCTGATGTGGTGGATGAATTTAAAAGCAAAGTGGCTGAAAACTACACGGAAAAAACCGGCCTGGAACCTACCTTTTACGTGTGTGAAATAGGGGACGGTGCAAAAGAAATTTTATAAGGGGAGGAAAATAGAATGGCAATTTTAGTCACTGGCGGTGCAGGATATATTGGAAGTCATACGGTTGTTGAGCTGTTGAATCAAGGCGAGGAAGTAGTCGTTGTCGATAATATCCGTACTGGACACGAAAAAGCTGTTTCAGGAGGGACCTTCTATACTGGAGATCTTCGTGATGAAGGCTTCCTAGACTCTGTGTTTGAAAAGCATGACATTGAAGCGGCTATTCACTTTGCCGCATGCTCGCTGGTAGGGGAAAGTGTACAGCAGCCGCTTAAATATTATGAGAATAACCTAATTGCATCTCATACTCTTGTTTCCGTTATGCTTAAGCATGATGTGAAAAAGATTGTATTTTCTTCTACAGCTGCAACCTACGGGGAACCGGAACAAGTGCCGATTTTCGAGGATGACGCAACCAATCCAACCAGCCCTTATGGTGAAACCAAACTGGCCATGGAAAAAATGTTCCGCTGGTGTGACGGGGCTTATGGCTTAAAATCCGTTTCCCTTCGATATTTTAATGCGGCAGGTGCACATCCTGACGGAATCATTGGTGAAGACCACACACCAGAAAGCCATTTGATCCCGATCATTCTGCAGGTAGCCCTTGGACAAAGAGAGCATATCGGCATCTTTGGCGATGATTACCCGACAGAGGATGGAACATGCATCCGCGACTATATCCACGTAATGGACCTTGCCAATGCGCATTGGCTGGCGCTGAAGCAACTGCGCAGCCATAATGAAAGCGGTGTGTTTAACCTTGGCAATGGCAAAGGCTTCTCTGTAAAAGAAGTCATCGAAACAAGCAGGGAAGTGACCGGCCATGAAATTCCAGAGGTTGTCAGTGAACGCCGTGCGGGTGATCCGGCTATCCTGATTGCTTCCTCTGAAAAGGCTCAAAAGGTGTTGGGCTGGAAGCCAAAATACAATGATCTGAAGACCATCATAAAGACGGCTTGGAAATGGCATAAGGCCAATCCTAATGGTTATCAGGATAAATAAGAACAAAAAGCTAAAGCAGCCCTTGGTTCATAGGAGCTGCTTTAGCTTTTTATAGCGATTTAACGAATGTGATCTTTATAAGGGTTCAGAATCCGCCTGGCATAGCAGGATTACTCCTATCATTAGTCAGTACATGCGCTGTTAGCTAATCTGTTCCTTAGGTAAGCATCAGTATAAGTACTAAAAAACAAGAAGAAGGCTGTCCCAGCTGGGCAGCCTTCTATCACTTCTTTATAACCGGTGCATTCTGTAATTTTTCACCAGGTTCTTGATTCTTGATTTGCGGCCAGCCGTCCTTCCAAGTGATTGGGTCAATCATTAGGGGCCGGCGGGTGATGCCGCTGATCATTTTTGGTTCTTTCACATCTATGGCGTGATAGACGATCCAGTCTTGGTCTTTGTCATCCGTAATGATCGCATTATGTCCGGGGCCGGCAAATTTCTTGCTGCCTGTCAAGATGACGGTTCCTTCCGTGGATACAATATCATTCCCTGACCTATCAAGGTATGGACCGGTAATACTTTTGGATCTGGCTAGTGCCACATGGTAGGTGCTGTCCGCACCTTCACAGCAGGAGCCCGATGAAAGGAACATATAATAGTAGTCTCCGCGTTTTATCACATATGGAGCTTCAAAAGCATTGCCTGCCACCTGGAACGGTTTTCCGGCCACCTTAAAGCCATCATTGGAAAGCTTGACTCCATAGATGCCATGGAAGCTTCCCCAGAAAAGATAGGGAGTTCCATTGTCGTTATAAAAAGCAGGATCGATAGAGTTTTCTACGCCAATTTTTTGGCTGCGGAAGAGCGGTCCTTTATCGGTAAATGGCCCTTCAGGCTTATCACTCACTGCTACGCCGATACCCGGATCTAAATCTCCCCAGGTGGACATCGAGTAGTATAAATAATATCTGTCTTGATAAAACGAAATATCAGGAGCCCAAATGCCGCCTTCCTTCCAGGCCGGCTTATCTACTGCTTCGAAGGCCTCTCCAGTATACTTCCATTTGACAAGATCCTTGGAGCGGATTACAGGAACATACCGCGGGCCCTTGCCGTCTCCCCAGTTATCTTCTGTTCCATATGCATAGAAATAACCGTCTTTTCCTTTAATAATGGAAGGATCGGCAATCACGGGCTCGAATACCGGGTTCTGATACTGTGGACTCTTTGTTTTATTTTCAGCAGGAGAATCCGAACAACCTCCTAATGCAAGGAGGCTCATACATACTGCAGCTGCCAATCTTTTTCTCACTCTTCCACCAGCCTTTGGATTCCTTAATTAAATAACTTAATTTACCACCTAAGATTCTATCTTACTTTTTCCTAAGCATCAATATAATTCTCAGCGGTAAAGGCAGGGGATATAAGAAAACTAGTAAGTAATTCGAGTTTAGTAATCTTAAAATTTTTTGGATTGAAAGCGTTGACAAAAATAGGCTGTGAGATTATGATAAATATACAAAGTAAATTAATTTAACTAACTAAATTTACTTCATCAGTAAAGCTTTATTTCTAGGCTATTCACTAACATTTACCCAAGGGGGAAAACAAGGGATGAACAAGAAAAAGTGGCTTGGCGTTGCGATGACAGCAGCACTTGCGATTGGTTCTTTAGCTGGCTGTTCTTCCGACAAGGAAGCAACATCTTCTAAAGGCGGCAAGGATAAAATTACTTACTGGGCTCCATTCTCAGGTGCAGATGGCCCGCGTATGAAGAACATTGTAGCAAACTACAATAAGTCTCAGGATAAATACGAAGTAGATTTACAGATTGTACCGCAAACTGATTATTATAAAACGGTTGACCTTGCATTCTCTGGACAGAAGAGTGCACCAGATCTTATGATCATGCACACTGACCAGCTGACAAACTATGCTGAAAAGAATCTATTAAAAGATATGACAGACACAATTGAAAAGAATGGCGTGAAGGCTGAAGATTACTCTGATACTGCATGGCAGGCAGGATCAATCGGCGGCAAGCAGTATTCCATACCGCTCGATATTCACCCGCTTGTTCTTTACTACAACAAAGATATGTTCAAAGCAGCCGGTCTAGATCCGGAGAAGGCTCCAACAAACCGTGAAGAGTTTGTCGCGGCAGCTAAAAAACTTACAGATGAGTCTAAAAAGCAATATGGTTTCGTAGTACCTACACTATGGCCAAACCAGTTCATCTATCCAACAGTTTTCTTCCAGAATGGCGGAGAGCTGATGAAGGATGGCAAGCCTAACTACAACAGCCCAGAAGGCGTTGAGGCACTTACTTTCCTAAGTGAACTTGTTACGAAGGAAAAAGTTTCACCGGCTAACGTACAGCAGGATGGAGAGGTTACACTATTCCTTCAAGGCAAGAACGCTATGCAGTTAAACGGTCCTTGGATGATGGAACAGTGGGATAAAGCAGGCATCAACTACGGTGTAGCTCCGGTTCCTCAATTAGGTACGAAGCAGCAGGCAGTTTATGCAAACGGTCATAACTTCGTAATCCCTGCTTCTGTTAAAGACTCCAAGAAGCTTGAAGGGATCTCTGACTTCTTGAAATATGCAGCTGACAACACAATGGAATGGGCTAAATCAGGCCAGGCACCAGCGTCTAAGGCAATTTACGAACAAAACGATGAGTTCAAAAAGATGGTTCAGCAGCCACAGGTTGCCAAACAATTCGAATATGCGAAATTTGCTCCGCGTGTAGCGAACTGGGGTCAATTGTCGGAGCCGCTATGGGCTGAAGTAAACCTTGCATTACTTGGCAAGAAAGATCCTCAAAAAGCACTTGACGATGCTAACAAAAAGGCTGAGCAGCTGGTTCAAAAATAATCAGGTAACCAGGCAGACAAAGAAAGGAGACGGACAGGTGGATAAAGAAGTACTCACCTGCTCGTCTCTTCTTTTATAAAGATGGATAGTTAAGAGAAAAAGGACTTGTCGCTTAGGCATTCAAATGTTCTTCGGCAGTAAAAGTCCTGGCAATAGACTTTTATTGCCCAAGGTTATTTGACCGAGGAAAGCCGCTATACGATTAAAAAGAATAACAGATAAATCATTTTAAAAAATTTGAAAGGGGGATGTAAGACATGAACACAACATGGAAATCGAAATTAACATCAAGTTTGTTCGTTCTTCCGTATTTAATACTGTTCACTGTTTTCCTTCTGATCCCGATTGTGTATGGGGCTTGGATGAGCTTGCATAATTGGGATTTGTTAAATCCTGTACATGAATTTGTAGGACTGAAAAACTACGCAAAGATATTTGATCCCAAATCATATGTTCATAACCTGTTCTTTGAGGGACTGAAAAACACCCTTAAGTTCGTCGTATTCAGCGTTCCGTTACTTGTAGTTGTAGGACTTGGGCTGGCCCTGTTGATCAACAGCCTCCCTGGAAGACTAAAGGGACTATTCCGTACTGTGTACTTTATCCCTTACTCTGTGTCCGTATCAGTCGTTGCGATCATTTGGCTGTGGCTGCTTGATACAAACAGCGGTTTAATCAACAATTATCTGACAGGCTTGAACCTGCCGGCCATTCCATGGCTGACTGACATGCCTTGGGCGTGGGTATCCATTGTCATTGCGACCCTATGGTGGACAATCGGGTTCAACATGGTTATTTTCATCAATGCCTTAAATGATGTTTCTGAAGAATTATATGAAGCAGGCTCACTGGATGGTGCAAACAGATGGCAGAGATTAATCTACATTACCCTGCCAAGCATCAAGCCTACCATGCTGTTCGTCTTGATTACTTCAACAATCGCTTCCTTTAATATTTATGGTCAGCCGTACTTGATGACAAGGGGCGGCCCGGGAACCGAGACGAAGGTTTTATTAATGAATATCGTGGATGAAGCGTTTAAACAAAGACAATTAGGAAATGCAGCAGCTATGTCATTATTGATGGCCTTACTGATGATCATCATCTCAGTTGCACAGCTCCGTATTTCAAATAGAAAGGAGTAGCAGACATGCAAAGTAAAGCAAGTAAAACGGTTGTCATCATTGTTGCCATTCTGATCGGGTTGATTTTCATCGTTCCGATTATCTGGATGCTGGCTACTTCTTTCAAAACTGACCAGGAAGCCTTTACAGCCGGACTGAAATGGCTGCCTGAGGTTTTCACTCTAGAAAATTATCAATATGCCTTGGGGGGAAATGCAGATACCCCAGTACTGCAGTGGATGGGCAACTCCCTTTTTGTAGGAATCGTCGGGACTCTCATTGTTTTGGTAGTAGATACACTCGCAGCCTATGGCCTTGCAAGACTGGATGTTCCTTTTAAAAAGTTCTTCATCGCCATGTTTATCGGATCTCTAACGATCCCTTGGGTGATCACGTTCCTACCATTATATATGGAATTTAACACGTTCGGACTTTTGGATACGTATGCTGTGCTGATTCTTCCGTACTCAGCCAATGCCTTTGGTGTCTTCCTTTTATATCAATATTTCAGAGGTTTCCCAAAAGAGCTTGAAGAAGCCGCATTCCTTGACGGAGCTAACAAATGGCAGGTCTTCACGAAGGTTGTACTGCCATCTGCGCGCCCGGTCATCTGGACACTCGCAATCTTCACATTCATGGGAATATACAATGATTTCCTATGGCCATTAGTCACAACGAACTCACCGGGAATGAGAACGATCACAACCGGTATCGCAGTTATGCAGCAGGGAAGCTTCGTATCATCGCCGGCTAAATTAATGGCGCTGACATCGATTGCCACCATCCCAGCGGTTCTACTGTTCGTGATTGGACAGCGTTCATTTATTAAAGGTGTTACACAATCGGGAATTAAATAAGCCTGGATTTCTTTTGAAAAAAGCAAGATGATTTGTCCACTATGTTGATTGGAGCGGAAGGTGCGAGACTCCTGCGGGAATAGCGTGTCAAGGGAGACCCCACAGGCGTTAACGCCGAGGAGGCTCCCTGACCGTCCCGCGGAAAGCGAGTGCCTGCAGCGGCAATCCACAGAATGTTTAACAGATCGAACAAGAACTAGTATCAGGAAGGATTGAACACACATGTCTATTCCCCGCAATGATTATCCTAGACCACAGTTTGTCCGCAATGAGTGGAAAAACTTAAACGGACAGTGGGATTTTGCATTTGATGATGAAAATAAAGGACTTACGGAAAAATGGTTTGAGCAGTTCCCGGCAGGTCAGACGATCACCGTTCCATTTGCCTACCAGACAGAAATGAGCGGGATCAATGACCCATCGTTCCATGATGTAGTCTGGTACCGCCGCAAGCTTAGCGTTCCTGAAAAATGGGATGGCAAACAGATTATCCTGCACTTCGGTGCCGTTGACTACCGTTCATGGGTATACATCAATGGTAACCTTGCCTGCCACCATGAAGGAGGAAACACGCCGTTTTCCGTAAACATCACACATCTTTTAACTAAAGATGGCAGTGAAAATGAAGTTACATTACGTGTTGAAGATCCATCTGAGGATGTTACTATTCCCCGTGGAAAGCAATACTGGCATGAAAAATCTGAATCCATCTTTTATACAAGAACAACAGGAATTTGGCAGACTGTATGGATGGAGCCTTCAGAAGAGGTTACATTAAGCAGCATCCGCTGGACTCCAGATATCGACCGCGGTGATATTGACCTGGAGTTTGAGGTTGACGGTGGGGTAGCTGAAGGTCTTTCCTTGTCAGTTGAAATCTCCTTTAACGGTCAGAAAATCATCTCTGATTCTACGAATGTATTTGAGATTTATAATAAGCGCAGCTATAATGTGCGCAATCGTTTTACGGACCGAAGCAATATCCATGGGCCGGGCTGGTACTGGTCTCCAGAGCATCCTAATCTGTTCGATGTAACTCTAACCTTGAAAAATGGGGAGCAGGTCCTGGATCAGGTGGATTCCTATTTCGGGATGAGAAAGGTATCGATCGAAGACGGTATCTTCATGATGAACAACATGCCTTATTATCAGAAACTTGTCCTTGATCAAGGATATTTTCCAGGGGCGTTGTTAACTGCTCCTACCGATGAAGCCTTAAAGAAGGATATCGAACTTGCTAAAGAAATGGGCTTCAATGGCGCAAGAAAGCACCAGAAAGTTGAAGACCCGCGCTTCCTTTACTGGGCAGACAAACTTGGCTTCCTTGTATGGGGAGAGATGGCTAATGCATCTGAATACAGCGAAGAAGCTGCGCGCCGCCTGGCAACTGAATGGTTTGATGTCGTAAAGCGTGACTACAGCCATCCATCCATCATTGTATGGCTTCCGCTTAACGAAAGCTGGGGCATCTCACGAGTTGCCTATGACAAGCAGCAGCAGGCCCACGCAACGTCCATGTACTGGCAGACAAAGTCCATCGACCAATCACGTCCAGTGCTGTCAAACGACGGCTGGGAGCATACGACCTCAGACATCTGCGGCATCCACAACTACCGCAGTGCTGAAGAAATGGCCGAAGCATACAAAGATGTGGAAAGTGCCATCACTACAACACCGGCTAATCGCGTCATCTATGCCAAAGGCTTCTCATATGGCGGAGAACCGATTCTGATCACTGAATACGGCGGCATTGCCTATAAAGTGGACGAGCAGGAAGGATGGGGCTACTCAGCCGTCCAGTCCGCTGAAGACCTGGTAGAAGAATACCGTAAAGTAACTGATGCATTGTTCAACAGTCCGGTTGTCCAAGGCTTCTGCTACACGCAGTTAACAGACGTAGAGCAGGAAATTAACGGACTGCTGACCTATGATCGTGAGCCTAAGTGTGACCTTAGTAAGATTAGAGAGATTAATAGTAAGAAGTAATATGTTTGTGATCCCCGTGCTCTAGGTGAGTGCGGGGATTTTTGTGGTACATGCGGGAGAGTAAGTTGGTGTGTTTGGGGCGCATGGCGGAAAAAGCTAAAGGGGAGTGTGGCAGAGGTGAAGTGGGTGAAATTTGTTATAAGAATTGCTGGAACTTGATTAAATTGTTATCCGCTAAGTGTTTAATATTAGATGCGCACAGTTTTAGCAGAAAATAATGCCATACTAACTAGTTTAATGTTCGCTCTATAATTCCGCGCAATTAATTCGTTATATGTAGCAATTATTTTTTTATCCGCTACAAAAATTTAGTTATACGTTACAATTAATTTTTTATCCGTAGTAATTATTTACGTATTCGCTACAATTAAAACAGGTACAAATAATCCTAAAAATGCCGTAATTATCCCAACTATGCACCCCTCAGTATTACATATCAAAAAAACAACCCCCACTCAAAGAGCGGAAGCTGTTTCCGTATTCCTAGACGTAAACAATTCAGCCAGTATGAGCGCCACAGCACCCATTGCTGTGGCATCCTCGCCAAATTTAGATAAGATAATCTCTGTTTCTTGCGCTGGACGAGTCAGTGCCCGCTGAGAGACGGTTTCCACAATGCTATCCATGATAAGGTCGCCGGCATTGGAGACGCCGCCGCCGATGATGATTCGTCTTGGGTTGACGGTGTGGATGAGGTTGGTTAATCCTACTCCCAGATATCGTCCTGCCCGCTGCAGAATGCCTCTGCATAGGGTGTCTCCGTCCATGGCGGCTTGGTATATGAGTTCGCCTGTGACGCTCTCCAGATCGCCTCCTGTAAGCTCAGACAGCAGGCTGAATTGCCCCAGCCGTATTTCCTTCTTGGTTCTATCAACGATTGCGGGGCCTGAGGCAAAGGTCTGCAGGCAGCCGTAGTTGCCGCAGGTGCAGCGAGGGCCGTCGATGTCTATCACCATATGTCCGATTTCGCCGCTGATATAGTGGCTGCCGTGATAAAGCCGGCCATTCATGATGATTCCTGCGCCGATGCCGCGGCCGACGTTGATGCAGACAAAGCTGTCGATTCCCGCGCCATTCCCGAACCATAACTCGCCAAGGCCCATGGCACGGCCGTCATTTTCTACTTTTACAATCATGCCGAATTGTTCTTCGAGGACTTCTTTAATAGGAATGTTGTGTAAGTTTAAGTTGGGAGCGAATACAGATATCCCTTGATCGGCGTCTACAATTCCATGCATTCCGACTCCGATGCCGACTACTTTTTCTTCATCAATTTCCGTATCTTCTAAGATGCTCCGTACGGAATCTGTTATGGCTGATAGAAGGGTATCATTCGTAACCTGTGCTGGCAGAGGAACGACGGAGTGTTTAAGGATGGCCCCATTAATGTTGGTCAGGATCGTTTTAATATTTTGCGAGCCAATGTCCATACCAATTACGTGGAACATTTCACTGTTTAATGTTAATAGGGTGGGTTTACGCCCGCCGCTGGATTCGCCTAGATTTGTTTCTATTATAATTTCAGCCTGAAGCAGCTCTTTGACCAGACTGCTTACAGTAGGAGGTGTCAGCTTGGTAAGCTTAGCTATTTCAGCTCTCGAAATGGAGCCTCTTTCCCGGATGATATTTAATATTAATGAGCGATTCATGGATTTCATCAGTTTGAAACTGCCTCTGAGAAGGTTTTTCACCATATAGATACCCCCGGTACATAGTTACTTAATTAAATTTAATTATAAACTATGTTGCTCAGTTATTAAACACCCTGATAAAGGTTTAACAATTTTCCCAAGTTTAAAAAGGGTAAATGATTAATCTGACCTATTTTGAACTTTAAAATATAAAGGTAAATATATATTAAATTTTACCAATAAAACCTCTTATTGACACTCTGGCCTTTTTTTAATAGAATTCTTGCGTAAATACTAGCTTTAAAGGGGTTTGTTGGGCGACTTGGGATAAATAGACAGAAAGGGTGCTGAACAATGGATAGTGGGAATACTCCTACATTACCTTATGATCCGGGGACGAGGCTTACTAGAAATGAACTGAAGGATATATTAGAGGACAGTATCAGCTCTTTTAGGGACTTATCAATTAAAATAGCTGAAGAGAATGAAGTGAAATTAACTAAAGGCCGGGCTACCAATATTCTATTAGACGGATGTAATAAAAACCAATTAGTCGAAATTATTAATCAGTTATATTTAATTAACCAGCGAAATTCGAATGAGATTTCATTTTTAAAATGCATTTTAACAGGTCTTTTAAGTGAACAGTTAAAAAATAAATAAAAAAATGCCATAGAGCGTAAGAGCCCTATGGCATTTGGTTTATTCCTGAACAGTAGTTTCATTTTCTGCTGAAGCGCTGAACTTATCCGTTTCTTCCGGTGTCAGCTCTAAGTGAGTTTTCAGGGTATTTCTAATTTCTTCGAGCGACATATCATCGAGCTGGTAGTAGTAAACTCCATTGATGTTATCGTCTGTACCTTTGAGGTCAAGAGATTCAAGCTGAAGTCCGTCGCTTGAAAGTACATAGTCCAGGAATGCTTTCATTTCTGAGAAAGTAAGGTTTGTTGTCATATTATCGCCGATAGCGTCAATTACCTCGGTATATTTAGAGATAGCACCCGCTGACGCTGCTTTGGCTGCAATTGCCTGCATGACTTGCTGCTGGCGCTTACCGCGGTAGATGTCACTGTCTTTATGTCTTGTACGGACAAATGCGAGAGCTTCTTCGCCGTCAAGGGTCTGTTTACCAGGCATCAGGTGGATGGCATCTTTACGGTCTTTTGAATCTTGTTCTAACATTTCATATGGAACGTCGACTTTGATACCGTTAAGTGCGTCAACAACATCCATGAAGGCATTGAAGTTCATTTTTACATAGTAGTCAACCGGGATCTGCATTAATTCTTCAACGGTTTCAACCGTTGCTTTTGTGCCGCCGATTGCATGTGCATGTGTAATTTTGGTATACGTATCATTTTCCGGAATGTGAACATATGAGTCACGCGGGATACTGACCAGCTTAATTGTTTTGTTTTTTGTATTAAAGGTTGCCAGCATCAGTGCATCGGAACGGGTATTCCCTTTCAGATTCCGTTTCTGGCTGTCATCAATCCCGATGAACAGGACACTGATATTATCTTCGCTAGGATCGACAGCTGCTACCCGTTTTGACGATTTACCGATAGATTCGTAGGCTCCGCCTAAAACATTTTCTGCTTTGTTGTATAAAAAGGCTGCATAGCCTGTTCCTACTAAAGCTAAAACGAAAATAGGAACGAGTATGAAAGATAAAAGCCTTTTACGCTTTCTCTTTTTCTTATAAACTTTATAAACTCTTCTCGTAGAAGACATGATAGTTTCTCCTTTTATGGATTGTGTAAAGGCTCTGTATATTTATCGACAGATTCCTTATCATATTTTACAATTTATTGCAAAATCCGTAAACAACATTTCTTCACGGGAAAATGGCCCTATTGTAAAACGACTGTATCTATGAAATAAAACTTATTTATAATCTTGCTCTAAATAAAGGACTTCGCCTTTAGTAATGATGCCCTGACCATTTGTAAGCTCGGTCATCCAATCTGTAAAGGTGCCGATTGAACCTTCTTCAACAAAAGTTTCAATTTCGACCAAGTCACTGTAATGAATATCTTTTAATGTGTAAACAGAAGAACGGAGCTCGTTTTCCAGTTTCCCCAGCCAGGTGTAGTCGACTTTCACATGCATGACACGCATCAGCTTTCGTTCGACTATTCCGGTTGCTTCAAGCCCCTCGGAAACTGATTTCCCGTAAGCACGGATCAATCCGCCTGCCCCAAGCTTAATGCCGCCAAAATACCTGGTTACCACAACTACTGTATCCTTTAAATCCTTCTTTTTAAGGACCTCCAGCATCGGAACTCCGGCTGTACCGCTCGGCTCGCCGTCATCATTGGCCTTCTGTATCAAATTATTTTCACCTATTAAATAAGCAGAGCAATTATGGTTTGCATCCCAGTGCTTTTTCTTAATCAAAGCAATAAACTCCTGGGCAGCTTCCTCCGTCTCCGCACGTTCGACATATGCAATAAACCGAGACTTCTGAATCACAATCTCATGCTCTCCGTACCCTCTAACCGTCAAATAACTCGCAAGCATACTCTCACCCTTTATGGGGACAGTCCCCAATTTCCCGTAGTTATTACAGGCCTTGCCAGGAAAAGTAAAATATTTCCCAACATCCTAAACACCTATTATAATATTTTACCGCTTACAGGGCAATGGAGGAAGTTAGGTAAGCTGTTAATGTTTAATAAAGCTGGAATATTCCATGAAACGACACGTTTCGTAACTTTAATTATGCAAGATTGTAAAGAGATTTTAATATTACTAAAGACATAGCATGATATAATGAAAAATATTCTAATAGATAATTTTTATTATTTTGCAATACATAAGTTTCATTTTGCTTTTCTTGAAAATGGCGGAGAATCAGGGTTTGCCGCGAATAAGGTGAAAAAAGGGATAGTTAAAAAGGTATACAAAAGAAATTATCATAAGAAAATGGTTCTATTCATTTTCCGATGTGTCTTTAGGTCCTTTTCACTCTTTTACCCAGAGCAATATTTTCCCAACCTCAAAGTTCGCTGAATTCTGAAAATTTCTGTTACAATATAAGTAGAGAAAATCACTAAATAATAGAACAAATGGAATTTAATGAGAAAAATACATAATAGAATCTAGTAGAATAGTAGAGTATGAAAATTGGGTACTAATGATTAATTATATTTTTGATTCAGCTGGGTCTGAATTCGTAATCGGTGGGGGAGTAGGATGCCTTTTAAAAAAGTGGATTCCAATGTATTGGACTCTATATTACAGACGATGGTCGATACTGTCGGGAATAGTAAAAATGAAATCTTCCATATTGGCGAACAGTGCCGCCAGGATTACGTATCTCTGTCCACTGAATTAAAAGAAATTAAAACGACTGTCCTGAAGGTCATTGATCAAGGCGATAAGCTGGAGATCAATGCGAGGTTTGCCCGCAAACGGCTTTCCGAGGTCAGCCGCCATTTTAACCAATTTAATGAGGAACAGGTGCGGGAGGCTTACGAAAAGGCTCATTCCCTGCAGGTCGATCTGCAGATGAACAGGCAGATGGAGAAGCAGCTTCGAGCAAGGCGTGATGATCTGGAACGCCGCCTTCATGGACTTGAGGAAACCATAGATCGTGCGGAGCAGCTAAGCTCCCAAATATCCGTAGTCTTGAATTATCTGACCAGTGATCTCCGCATGGTCGGTGAAGCGCTGGCTGATGCTAAAAGAAAACAGGAATTCGGCCTGAAAATAATCGAGGCGCAGGAAGAGGAACGTAAAAAACTTTCACGTGAAATCCATGACGGGCCGGCACAGATGCTGGCGAATGTAATGATGCGCTCGGATTTAATTGACCGGGTTTTCCGGGAAAGAAGTGTTGAAGAGGGGCTGAAGGAGGTTAAGGACCTGAAGCGGATGGTGCGCAATGCATTATATGAAGTGCGCCGGATCATCTATGACCTTAGGCCGATGGCTCTCGATGACCTTGGATTGGTTCCGACCCTCAGAAAATATTTGCAGACCATCGAAGAGTATAACAATACCGTTAGAATTACGTTTACGAATCTAGGTGAAGAAAAAAGGCTTCCTTCCAAAATGGAAGTGGCTCTGTTCAGGCTTATTCAGGAATCGGTTCAGAATGCTTTAAAACACGCCCAGCCGAACACTATACATATTAAAATGGAAAGCTTAAAGGATCGGGTCACCGTCGTAGTCAAAGACGATGGAGTCGGATTTGATTCATCTGCTAAGAAAGAGGGCAGCTTTGGTTTAATAGGAATGGGAGAACGGGTGGAGCTGCTTGAAGGGAATTTGAGCATTGATTCAAATATAGGTGCAGGTACAGTGATCATCATTCAGGTTCCGATCAAAGTGTCGACGGCTGCTACTATGTAAATTTTGAAGATCTCCACATTCTTGGAGTTTCATATAAAAACTAACACGATAAAAATAAAAAGTACTCAAAAATAGGGAGGCGAAGGCGTTGACAACAAAAATCATCATTATTGATGACCATCAACTATTTCGCGAAGGGGTTAAGCGCATACTGGATTTTGAACCATCATTCGAAGTTCTTGCAGAAGGCGATGACGGCTCTGAAGCTATGAGATTAGTTGAAGAAAATAACCCGGACGTTATTATTATGGATATCAATATGCCTACAACTAATGGAATTGAAGCAACACGCCAGCTGGTAGAAAAATACCCTGAATCAAAGGTTATCATTCTATCGATCCATGACGATGAAAACTATGTAACACATGCACTGAAAACAGGTGCCTGCGGATATCTGTTAAAGGAAATGGATGCCGATGCGTTAGTTGAAGCTGTTAAAGTGGTCGTTGACGGAGGATCATACCTGCATCCTAAGGTTACACACAACCTTGTGGCTGAATACCGCAGGCTTGCTGCTGAAGAAGGGCAGGATCAAGGTCACAGACCTACCTACGACATCCGCAGACCGCTTCACTTGCTGACACGCCGTGAGTGCGAGGTTCTTCAGCTATTAGCGGACGGACAGAGCAACCGCGGAATTGGTGAAACGCTGTTCATCAGTGAAAAAACCGTAAAGAACCACGTAAGTAACATCTTACAAAAAATGAACGTAAACGACCGTACCCAGGCTGTAGTATTAGCCATTAAGAATGGCTGGGTTGAAGTAAAATAATAGGGAAGGCGCCTTCTATTGGAAGGTGCCTTTTTTGCGGTTTGGGACTGATCCCGATCGGGGGACTGTCCCCCATTTCCCAAGACCTAAACCCAAGGCATTCTTGAGTCTGCTAGAGGGTCAGTGTTTATTTCCCGGCTTGTTTTTGGCTCCGGCAAAGGTGGAACCTGCAAGCTCTACGGACGCGGAACTTCCGTGCGAACTAAATAGTAAACCTTGCCCGGCCGTCGGGAGTGCAATGAATCTATTTTATATCCAAGATGGTCTTTTTTTACCTTTTTTGTACTATATTGTAATAATTTGTGATTTTCGACAGTTACTATTTTCCAGGGAGTGGGGTGAAATTTCTGACTAAGGAGGGATACACCCCATTAAGAAAGTGGTCAAATTTCTAATCTTACCCTTAGTTTTTCTGTGTGCCATAGGTTATGGAGTTTATCATTATGGTACGAACATAGCGTCTGAAAAAATTATGGATAAAGTAACTACAGATTTAGAAAATAGCGGTGAAATTGAAGAAGTGAAACAGGCAATTGAAAATGACCCTGAAATCAAAAAATTAATAACCGATTCTAAGGAGAATACGTCAACTGATAACAACGATACGGTGAGTGATACAGAACAAGCTTCTCAACAAGCATCAGCAGAAACAAAGGGTGACGTCAATTCAGTCGACGAAAGCAATCCCCCTTTTACTACTAAAGAGTAATGTAAGAGTAGTGATCAAAAAGGTAGGGATTTCAAAGCTGAATGAAATACGAGCGGACGTGCAGGAAGGACATCTCTCCAAGGAAGAAGTTATGCAGGAGCTGCAAAGCAAGCTGTCCCAAGAAGAAATAACAGCATTAAAAGTGATTGCTTATAAAGAGATGAGTAAAGGAAACGGGACTGAGTAAATCAGTCCTTTTTTTATTGCTGCGGGAAATAATTCGGGAAATTGGGGACTGTCCCCATTTCCCGTTTTGGGATAGAATGGGGATAGATTATGGTGTTATTTTATGATAAGGCAGGTTTTGCTATGAAGACGGCTGTCGTTACGGATAGTACGGCGTATATTCCTCACGATATTCTACAAAAGTATGATATACATATGGTTCCGCTTAATGTGATTTTCGGTGACGAATCTTACCGGGAGGAAGTGGATATTACTGCGGAGCAGTTTTATGAAGAGGTCAAAAATCATGATAAGCTCCCGACGACTTCACAGCCTTCAATCGGGCAGCTCGCTGAAAAATATGAGGAGCTGTCTAAGGATTTTGATGCAGTAATCAGCATTCACTTATCAAGCGGCATAAGCGGCACCTACCAGGGTTCGGTTACGGCTGGCAGCATGGCTGAGAATATCAAGGTGTACAGCTTTGATACGGAAGTCAGCTGCATGGTTCAGGGATTTTATGTGATTGAAGCGGCTAAAATGGCACTGGACGGCCGCAGCCCCGACGATATTATGGAGCGCCTGAATGAGATGAAGCAGACTTCTGATGCCTATTTTATGGTGGATGACCTTTCACATCTTCAGCGGGGAGGACGTCTCAGCGGTGCCCAGGCTTTGATCGGCAGCCTGCTGCAGATTAAGCCGCTATTAACCTTTGAAGATAAGGTGATCGTGCCTTCTGAAAAAATCAGGACCCGCAAAAAGGCGATGAAGAGAATTGAAGAAATACTTCAGAATGCACAAACAGGAGAACCGATGCAGGCCGTCGTTATCCATGCAAATCGAGAACAGGAAGCTAAGGATTGGGTGGCTGAGCTCCAACCACACTTTTCAAACGTAGAATTTTCTATCAGCTACTTTGGCCCGGTGATTGGGACTCATATTGGCGAAGGTGCCATGGGTCTTGGCTGGGCAAAAAGATATTAAAGGATATTTCCATTCGGTGCCGAACTACTATGTGTTGGCACCGGATTTTTTGGAGGTGAAAAGTTGCCTATTTATTCTTCGCAAACTGCTCCGTTTGAGCTCTCTTCTATAACAAGGAATCCCCTAACTCCATTTAATTTTTCTCCAGAGCTGCAAAAGTACCTCACCGGCAGGACTCTTCTCCTTGATGAACTTGCTGTTTTTCATGAAATGTTAGAAGAACATATTGCACATGGGTATGTCGGCTGGTATCAAGGACTTCATGATCCAAATGGAAAGTATACCTGCGGCCGCTGCGGTAATAAGGCAAAGCATTTGTTTGCTGAATTTCCCTGCAGCAGATGCGGAAACTCCTGTGTTTATTGCCGGAATTGCATCATGATGGGAAGGGTCAGCTCCTGTTCAAAGCTGTATACCTGGACAGGGCCGCACTATGAGTTTTCGCACAAGCAGAATTCGCTTGCATGGACTGGCACCCTGTCCGAGGCCCAGGCTGCTGCATCACAAAAAGCAATCGAGGCCGTAGAGCAGAATAACGAACTTCTCGTGTGGGCGGTATGCGGTGCCGGAAAAACCGAGATACTATTTCAGGCTATTGAAAAAGCGTTACAGACTGGGAAAAGAATCTGCCTGGCTACGCCTCGTACGGATGTGGTGCTTGAGCTGGTGCCTCGCTTTAGAAAAGCATTCCCTCAGACAGAAATAGCAGCGCTGTATGGCGGAAGTGACGAGCGGAACCTCGCCGGGCAGCTCATAATCAGCACCACCCACCAGCTGTTTCGGTTTCAAGATGCCTTAGACGTCCTTATTATTGATGAGGTGGATGCCTTCCCTTATTCAGCGGATTATTCCCTGCAGGCTGCCTCTCAAAAATCCCGCAAACATATCTCCTCCCGCATTTATTTAACCGCAACACCTTCTGCTGCATTAAAAAACGAAGTGAAGAGCGGCAAACTAGAGTCCACGATTATTCCTGCGCGCTTCCACCGCAACCCCATCCCTTTACCCCGAATCGTCTGGTGCGGTAATTGGGAGAAAAGTCTTCGGAAAAAGAGAATTCCTAAGAAACTATTAAATTGGATTTCCTTCCGCCTGCAAAACAACTCCATTCCCTTTCTCATATTCTTTCCTACGATAAAAATCATGGAACTAGCTCTGCCTTTATTTCAAAGTCTTCATGAGGATATAGCAGCTGTCCACGCAGAGGATCCCAATCGAAAAGAAACAGTAGTTTCGCTTCGAGAAGGAAGAGTGCCGGGCCTGCTGACCACCACCATTTTAGAACGGGGAGTAACCATTCCACGCCTGGAAGTGGCTGTCCTTGGTGCGGAAAGTCTTATCTTTACCGAAAGTGCCCTTGTTCAAATTGCAGGCCGGGTGGGAAGGAAAGCTGATTTTCCTACCGGGAATGTGACTTTCTTTCACTACGGGAAAACGGAAGCCATGCTCGCTGCAGTACGGCATATCCGAACGATGAATAAACATGCGGAGGAGAGGGGTTTGTTTGGTTGAAGTATTGTTTATATTGCGGTAATCAGCTTGAGAATAACATAACCTGGGTGTCCATATTAGGAAGGGAAAGCAAGGATCCCAGCTTCTGTGAGGAGTGCACGGCTGGGCTTGAGAAAATATCCGGTGAAAGATGCAAGGTATGCAGCCGTTCTTTAGACCGGTTAGATGAATCTTTCATCATCGAGGATTTGTGCCTGGACTGCCACCGCTGGGAACGGGAGCCAGAATGGCAGCGTGTGTTGAACAAAAATTTATCTCTCTACACCTATAACGATTTTTTGAAAGATTTAATCGCACGTTTTAAATACAGAGGGGATTATATTTTAATCAAAGGTTTTAAAAAGATGCTTTTCGAAGTCTCCAAACAATTAACCTTTGATATAGCTGTACCTATACCATTGAGCAGTGAACGACTGCTGGAACGAGGCTTTAACCAGTCCGAGGCCGGGCTGATAACAATAGGCTTAGATCCCGTACATGCATTAACAAGGATTCATTCGGAAAAACAGTCGAAGAAGACCCGGCATGAGCGTATCCAACATGAACAGGTTTTTTCAATAGTAAGCGGAATGGATATCCAAGGGAAACGTGTCCTCATTTTGGATGATATCTATACCACCGGCTCAACCCTCAGGCATGCGGCAAAAATGTTAAAAGAGGCAGGTGCGGAAGAGGTTTCCTCGATTACATTGGCAAGAGGTTAAAAAGCAAAGCGTTTCGGCCGATATAACTCATACCTACACTAAGGGAGAGAATAAATATGGCTGAATTGCTGAATTGTCCAAACTGCAATGCCCTTTTCGTACAAAACAGCGTACGCGACGTTTGCGAAGCATGCTATAAGGCGGAACAGGTCCAGTTTGAGACTGTTTATACCTATATAAAAAAGAGAGAAAACAGGACCGCCACGATTGACCAGGTGATTGATCATACTGGCATTGAAAAGGAACTCCTTTTAAAATTTATCCGTACAGGCAAACTTAAACTAGCACAGTTTCCTAACCTGGGATATCCCTGTGCGAAATGCGGCGATTTAATTAGGGAAGGCAAGCTGTGCAGCAGCTGTAACACAGCTTTAAAAGGACAGCTGAATGCGCTCGAAAAAGAAGAAACCAGGAAACAAAGTGTTGAGCACCGAAGTACCTATTTTACTAAACGATAAGTGCCTGGCGGATACCCGCAGGCACTTTTTGTATGTTAAGTAATATTCCTGAAAAATTTGTCAACAAAAAGTAACACAGAAAAATTTAAAGTTTTTCTGTGCCATCCGATAAAATAGATAGGGACAAAATTGAACGGTTGAAAGAGAGGTTATCTATTATGAAAATCAACCATGTTGGTTCTGCAGGAATGAACCCATACAAACGTCAATTAAATAAGATGGATGAAGTGAAACAAAGCTCATTCAAATCAGATAAAGTGGAGATCTCACAGTCTGCAAAAGAACTTCAGCATACATCCCAGATCCCGGCCCAGCGTGAAGCAAAGGTTGAGGCCCTAAAGGAACAAATTAAGAACGGAACCTATAAGATAGATGCCGGTGAAACGGCTAAAAGCATCATTAAGTATTACTTTGATAAATAAAACAGTATGCACCCATACTGATTACTTTTTTGAACTTGCAAGGAGGAGCGGAACATGTCTGCCCAGCACATCATAACAGCCATGGAAAAGCTGGTGAAGCTTCATAGAAGTCTGCATGACCTGGCTGAGAAAAAAACGAATATCATCAAGGCGGGCAGCATGGAAGCCCTTAACAAAATCATGATTGATGAACAGAAGCATGTGAAGGCGATTGGGATGATCGAGCGTGAAAGGGAGCAGGCTGTTTCTGAATTTTTGCAGAAAAAAGGTTCTATGCCTTCAGCCAATGTATCGGCTTGTATAGAACTGGCTGAACACAGTGAGAAAGAAACATTGACTGTATTAAAGCAGAGCCTGCTGGAAAGCGTGCTTAGCTTAAAAGAGATTAATTATCTCAATCAGCAGCTCATCTATCAATCTCTTCAATTCATCAATCTATCGCTCGATATGGTACGGCCAAAACAGCAAGTCTTTAATTACGAAAAGCCGGTGCAGCAAAAAGGGCAATATCAGACTGGAAACAGATCATATTTTAATTCGAAAGCTTAACAAACGGAGGAACATCTCATGATTTCTACTTTTCATGGCTTAGAAGTGGCCAAGCGCGGTATGTCTGCCCAGCAGAATGCCCTTTACGTCACCGGCAACAATATATCGAATGCAAATACCCCAGGCTACACCCGGCAGCGCGTTAACTTCGAACAAACAGAAGCCTATCCTCCTGCATCCATGAACCGGCCGCAGATACCGGGCCAAATGGGTACGGGTGTTAAGGCTGGCAGCATTGAGCGGATCAGGGAAGGCTTTCTTGACATCCAGTACCGCAATGAATCTACGAAACTCGGATACTGGGAATCCCGGGCCGATGCACTTCAAAAGATGGAAGAGGTCATGAACGAGCCGTCCGATGCCGGATTGTCGGCTGTTATGGATCAATTCTGGCAGTCGCTTCAGGATCTATCGATTAACCCGAATAACTCAGGTGCACGCTCCGTTGTAAGGCAGCGTGGAATTTCTGTAGCGGAGACCTTCAATTACGTTAGTTCCACTCTTAAAGGTGTGCAATCGGATCTGAAAAATGAAATTAAGGTCTCAGTTAAAGAGATCAATTCACTATTGAATCAGATTAATAGCATCAATAAGCAAGTTGCTGATGTAGAACCGCATGGTATGCTTCCAAACGATTTATATGATCAAAGAGACCTTCTGGTGGACCAGTTATCTTCACTTGTCAATATATCCGTAAAATCCGTACCTGTTGGCGGAATGCCGGCAGCTAAAGCGGATGGAACTCCGATGGCGCTTGGGAGATATACGATTGAGCTGGTCAATGCTAATGGTACTTCCATTCCGTTAGTCAGCGGTTCTGCTGATTCTGTTAATGAGATCAAAGTGAACTTGAATCCTGACAGCCAGCTGGTGGAAAGTATTACGGTCGGGTCTCGGGTAAGGGACGCAAATGGGAGTCCAACAGAAGAAGTGAAGGGCAGTCCGATTTCTATTAATAGCTTTACTTCAAGCGGAAAGCTCCGCAGTTTAGTGGATTCCTATGGCTTCCAAGAGACATCCGGGGCTAAAAAAGGCTTGTATACTGAAATGCTGGATAAGCTTGATCAAATGGCGTTCACCTTCGCTACTGAATTTAACAAGCAGCACATGCTAGGGTATGATGTTAACGGTATTAAAAATACACCGCCGACTACAACAGTTAATGCATTTTTCAGTATCGGTACAACAGCGGCAGGTGCGGCTAGTTTAATTGCAGTTGATTCGTCCATTTTAGCGTCCCTTGATAATATTGCGGCAGCCTCAAAAGGGAACTTGGGAGACGGCGGAAATGCGCTTGCACTGGCATCGGTTAAAAATAATACCTTAAGTGTTGGCGGGCAGACCAGCACCATTCAAAGCTATTACGAAGGAGCAATCGGCTATATGGCCGTCCAGTCACAAGAAGCTGTCAGAATGGCCGGCAACAGCAGTGTTCTTCAGCAATCAGTAGAAGAGCGCCGGCAGTCAGTCAGCAGTGTTTCTTTAGACGAAGAAATGACCAATATGATTAAATTCCAGCATGCGTACAACGCAGCTGCACGAAATATCACAATGGTAGACGAGATGCTAGACAAAATTATTAACGGCATGGGTACCGGCGGAAGGTGAGGTGAAAGATAAATGCGCGTAACACAGAATATGCTGGCTAACTCTTCTCTCAAACATATCAGCAACAGCTATCAGCGGATGGGGAAGTACCAGGATCAGCTGTCGACAGGGAAAAAGATCACCCGGCCGTCTGATGATCCAGTTGTGGCGATGAAGGGGATGTACTATCGTACGAACCTGACTGAGGTTGAGCAATACAAGCGGAACCTTTCAGAGCTGAATTTGTGGATGGAGAACTCGGATGCCAGCCTGGACCAGGCGAATTCATCCCTGCAAAGAATCAGGGAACTGCTTCTCCAAGCAAAGAATGGTACCAACACGGTAGACGAACGGACCGCTATCGCTACAGAAATTAACCAGTTAAAAGAAGATTTAGTTAACGTAGCAAACTCTAAAGTAGCGGATAAATTTATCTTTAATGGCACAGATGTAAACAAGGAACCGGTTACCCTGATGGATGGCAAAGCTGTGGTAAGCAAAAACAATGAAGATTTTAATGTAGAAGTTGGACCGGGTGTCAAAATCAGGGCTAATATTCACCCGGGTAATGTGTTCTCTGAAAATTTGTTCGGGGATATAGAAAAAATTGTAACGGATTTGAAAGCAGATAATACCTCAGATCTCGATAACCTGCTTACAAAGGTTGACGATCATATGGATAATCTTTCTTCAGAACGAGCTGATTTAGGGGCACGCTATAACCGGCTTGAAATGGTAAGCTCCCGTATTGATACCCAAGAGATTTTTGCTAACCGGGTCCTCTCGGATAATGAAGATGCAGATATCGAAAGAGTCATTACCGACTTAAAAACACAGGAAAGTGTCCACCGAGCAGCATTAAGTGTAGGGGCACAAATTATTCAACCGACATTAATGGACTTTTTAAGATAAGCTATTCAAATTGAATAGCTTTTTTTACTATCTTAAATAAGAGGAGTGGTATAGTGAATATTCCACAAATACGCCTTGAATCTACTAAAGGGCAGATTGAATTAAGGACAATCCAGCCAAAACAGTCTATTGAACAAAAGCCGGCCGATCTTTCTATCGAACAGCCAAAAGCAGAGCTCCGGATAAAAACCACTCCTGGAAGATTGACAATCGACCAGGCGAAGGCGCGGGAAGACGTTGATTTAAAAAGTATGTTCAAGCGGACTGAAGAAGCTGCCCAGCAGGGGTATCAGGATTGGCTGAGCGGATTAGCGCGTGTTGCCAGTGATGGGGAAGAGCTCATGAAGATTGAGAACGGCTTTCATGCGCTTGCCAATCAAGCAAAAAGTAACAGCGAAAGTCCTATATATGACTTTAATATTGGCTGGATTCCGTCTGAAGGCAGTGTCAAAATAAACTATGAGCCTGCAAAAGTAAGCATTGAGGCTGATCCACAAAAACCGAGAATAAATGTGAATGTTAATAAACCTTTTCATGAATATACGCCAGGCAGGACAGAAGTATCTTTAAAACAATATCCCTCATTAAAAATTGACTTTACCAATCATGATCCGACTTTGGACAAAAAATATTAAGGAGATACCCTATGCTCATACAAACGAAATACCATGATCAAGTTGAGATTAAAGAACAGGCCATCTTACAATTTCAAGATGGCATTCCTGGATTCTTAGATGAAAAAGAGTTTGTTTTACTTTCCTTGGCTGAAGAACTTCATGTCCTGCAATCAATAAAAACAAAGGAAGTCGCCTTTATTATTATCAACCCTTTTATTTCTTTTAAGGATTATGACCTTACATTGGATGAGAATACTATTGAGCAATTAAAGATAGAAAAGTCGGAACAGGTTCAGGTTTTCACCATTATGTCTGTAAAGCATCCTTTTAATAAATCAACGATCAATCTAGCGGCTCCAGTCGTAATAAATGTAACCCATAAAAAAGGAAAACAGGTTATCTTGCAAAAAACGGACTACTCTATTAGAACTCCATTACCAGAACTAGTTTTAGGAAAAAAGGGGTGAGAAGCTATGCTGATACTGACTAGAAAAAAAGGGGAGTCCATTCAAATAGGTTCCAATATTGAAATAAAGATAATCTCGGTGAGCGGCGACCAAATTAAAATTGGGATAGATGCCCCTAAGCATATAGATGTATTTCGAAAAGAACTGTATGTGGAAATACAAAAAGAAAACCAGGAGGCACTATCAACCGAGGACAACTTAAGTGTTTTGATAAATTCTTTCAAAAAAAATGATTAATTCTTAGGGATACTATTAAAACAATCCTAACTCCTCCGATAATAATAGTGTAAAGGTTGAAAGGCGGCCGACTTTCGACCTTAAACGGGCACACAAGGACGTGAGCCATACAATTCAAGGAGGAAATTACTAATGAGAATTAATCATAATATTGCTGCACTTAACACGTATCGTCAGTTAAATAGTGCTTCAACAGGTCAAGCAAAATCTATGGAGAAATTATCTTCAGGTCTTCGTATCAACAAGGCTGGAGATGATGCAGCAGGTCTTGCTATCTCTGAGAAAATGCGTGGGCAAATCCGCGGTTTAGATCAGGCTTCTCGTAACTCACAAGATGCCATCTCTATGGTACAAACTGCTGAGGGAGCATTATCTGAAACACATGACATTCTTCAACGTATGCGAGAGCTATCTGTACAAGCATCAAATGATACAAACACAGCTGATGACCGTGAAGAAATTCAAAAAGAGGTTAACCAGTTAACTTCTGAAATCAACCGTATCGGTAACACTACTGAATTTAATACAAAAAAGTTATTGAATGGTAGCGTAGCAGTAACTGGAGATGGACGCAAAGTAACGACTGACACGTATACTGTGGGCACAGCAGGGGCATTAACAAACGCAAAGATTGGCCAAACTTCTGATTTAGCTTCTGGAAATTATAAAGTAACAATCACAAATGATGCACAAAACGTAATCTCATCAGCTCAGAATAGTGAAATTACTGATGCCAGCGTACTAACAGTTGGATCCAGTACTTTAGCTGAGGGAAGCTATAAGGTTGCTGTCAAACAAGAAACGGTACAAGCGTTATCGGCAACACCTACAAATACAGACAACTTATTAAATGACGCAAATAGTAACGAGGCAATTAAAATTGCCGGTAACTCTAATTTAACGGCGGGAACATATAGTATTGACGTAACTAAAAACGTTACAAAAACAGCAACAGGAAGTAATGCTGCTGGTATCAGTGCTTTGGATGTATCAGCACTTGCGGATAATACTAGATTAGACATAGCAGTGAACACAGTTATCGATAAAGCTAGTGTGAATGGTACTGGTGTAGGTACTGCTGCAGGTGATGTATTCAATGCTGATAATACGAGTGGTGCGATTAAAAATTTATCTATAGCGAAAAACTCATCATATGCTGAGGCCGATAATTATAAAGTTAAAGTGACTCAACTAGGAGACACTCAAGCATCATTATCTTCAACGACTTATACGAATAATAGTGCCAATTTATCAGATGATAGTTTGACCCTTAATGGACAAACTATCAACTTAACAGATGTTAAAGCTTTAGCTGGAGCAGGTACTTATGATCTAACCGATACTACTAAGATAGATGCACTAGTTACAGCTTTACAAAGTGATATCAATGATACATTTGATGGTACAGCTCAAAATGGCTTAACTTTTACGGTTGAAAGATCAGGGACAGGCATCACGATTAAAAGTAGTGATGATGCATTAGGTAGTACGTTTACTATAGGTGGTACAAATGAATTGGCACTAGGGGGTACATCGTCAGCAGTTACCAATACTACAGACGACGTCAAGATGCGCTTTGATTTAACAAGTAATACTGGCTCTGGTGATACAGTAGTACAATCAGCTGAAGCTACCTTTACTAACACGGCAGGTGCTCAAACAATTGTTCTTGGAGACATTTCGTTTGATGTGGATAAAGCAAAAATGTATGCAAGTGATGCAACAAAAAATGATGGCACAGCAGGTGCTTTTAGCGGTGATGTTTTAGATTTAAGTTCTAATGCAATTAGGACTCAAGTATCTGTTGTAAAAGACGGAGGTACTGCAGTAACTAAAACCTTTAAACAAGATGGTACTGATGATGGTGCAGTTACCTTTGATATGAATGGTTTAGGAACTCAAAACTTAGGCATGACCATTGATGCAACACAATTAGCTGGTGGGCAAACCCAAACTACAACAGTGGATGTCGATACTACTTATGACGTAACTCTTTATCAAGATGCGGATGCAGGTAATGATTTTGATGCTGGTGAAGCACTTGGTACTACGAAAACATTATCAGAAGCTGATTTAGCTGATCCAAATAAATTGAAGAATATCGCACTAGGAGCTGCAGGAAACGGTATATTCGTTGATTTAAATTCAGCAGGTCTTACTGCTATGACGCCAGTTGCTGGAACTGTAAGTAAAAATGTTGACTTTACAGTAGCTTCACAAACAACATATACTGCAGAAATACAAGATGCGGACGGGACTAACGGACAAGGATCTAAGGTTCTAAATGGAGCTGGGGACAATTCTCGCATTGACTTAGGCAATGGAGTTTCGTTCGAGTATGACAAGGCAGATTTGTCAGCCGCTGGAGATGTATTCTTCTCGGTAAAAGCTGGTGTTGATAACTTTAAAGCGCAACTAACAAATACAACAACTAATAATAATGTAGGTCAGGCAATTGGTTTCAATAAGGGAGATAAACTTGATTTTGGCAATGGGGTAACACTAGAAACATCAAATAATGTTACCGCTGGAGATAAGGCAGAATTTAAAGTTGAAAATGATACAGTAGACAATTCTTTATCAATGCAGGTTGGGGCAAGCGCGGGTCAAACATTTGCTATAAACATGAATGATATGCGTGCTGATGCATTGGATATTTCTAATACTACAGCTGGAGCTACAAAAACTGTAAAAGATAGCTTAGGAAATAACATCGATGCTTCTTATCGTGCGAATACAAATGGTAAAGAAGTAACAAATGGAACAGACAATACTGGAACTGAATACGCTTTGGATGTTACGGATGCTAAAAAAGCTACTGCTGCTGTCAAGGTACTTGATGAAGCAATTCAAAAAGTTTCCCAAGAACGTTCTAAATTTGGTGCTTACCAAAACCGTTTAGAGCATACAATCAATAACTTGAACACCTCTTCTGAAAACTTAACAGCTGCTGAGTCTCGTGTACGTGACGTAGACATGGCGAAAGAAATGATGAATCAAACTAAGAACTCAATTCTTTCTCAAGCTGCTCAAGCTATGCTTGCTCAAGCTAACCAGCAGCCACAAGGAGTTCTACAACTTCTTCGTTAATTTTAGATTATTTGGAAGGGACTCTAGTTTTACTAGGGTCTCTTTTCATTTAAAGCTGTTCGACAGGAGGAAACTCGATGGATAAAGATGCCCAAGAACATAAAAAGTTTCTTGAAGTACAGCTCAAATGGTGTAGGAAACAAGATTCTATCTTGGAAGAGATAGACATAAGGCTTCAAAAAATGAAAAGAATAGCTGAATACACCCGTGACCATGAACTTACTTCGAAAGAAGTTGACAAGTTGAATGATAAATTGAATGATTTGAAAATAGAAATTCATTCCCTAGAAGAGCAGTTACATTCGATTGTTCATTAGCACTAGAAAGGTGATGTTTTCATGGATATTGCATCTGTCAATGACATTAAGTCAAGGACAAGTCCAGCAACAAGCTTCGATGTCAGTTATGAAAATGGCAATGGGCAATGCCGAACAGCAAGGTGAGGCTCTTCAAAAGTTGATGAGTACAAATAACATAGCTGCTATTCAACACGCTGCTCAGCCACATTTGGGTGGGAACATAGATTTAAAATTATAGAGGAGACATTTTGGAGTAACCCCGTTGCTCTTTTTCTTTTTGAGAGAAAATGAGGAAAGTTGATTTATCCCCTGAAAGTCCCTACCAAAAGTAGCCCATACATAACCAGTAATAACCCAATATTGAGACATATATTATAATTAACGTAAATTTTCTATGTGAACATTAGATGTTCAACACGTAAGCAATCTGAGCCTCTACTTCAAGATTCGGAGTAGGGGCTATTTTTATTTTAGGAGGAGAAAAGATGATGTATTTAGACTAGTTGTAGGAACAATGAAAAAGACATTTAAAGGTGCTGTAGGTAACGCTCTTGCTACTGTAGGTACAGGCGCTACTATTACACCTGGTGGAGTTAATCTTCAAATTGGTGCAAACCAAAGCCAAAGCTTAACTCTTGATCTAGATGACATGCGTTCTTCTGCTTCAGGTATTACAGGTACAGCAGGAGCTACAGGATTTACCGCTGCTAATTCTGTTACTGATGGAAAAAGCAATAGAACAACAGAAGCAGCATTGGATGTTACTAGTGCTTCAACTGCATCTGCTGCTATTACCAAAATTCAAATTGCAATAGAAAAAGTATCTGCAGAGCGTTTAAAAATTGGTGTTATACTAACCGTTTATAGCACACTATTAACAACTTAGGTAAATCTTCTGAAAACTTAACAGCTGCTGAATCTCGTGTACGTGACGTAGATATGGCGAAAGAAATGATGACTGAAACTAAGACCCCTATTCTTTCTCAAGCAGCACAAGCTATGCTGGCTCAAGCGAACCAACAGCCACAAGGGGTTCTACAATTTCTTCGTTAATCATAATTATCAATAAGGGACGGATCGTCTTTTATAGACATCCATCCTTTTTTCTTTTCTACCTTTCCAGATAAAATCCTATAAATAGTTAAATATATTCGTAGTTGTTCCGATATTAGTAGTGATGTTATTAATATGTATTTGCGGAGGTTTCCCATGATCGAAAGAACACTTAATCTTTCACCTGCTGCATCAAGATATACAACAATTGCATCTAACACCCAAAATGAAAATATAGCAGAATTAGAAATTGAATATAAACCTAAGAATGTTGATGATACGATTCAGCCTAATCCAACAAAAGAAAAAGTCAATGAAATGGTTGAGAGCTTGAACAAATTTCTCAACCCAACCCAAACTGCGCTAAAGTTTGAATTTCACGAGAAACTACACGAGTATTACGTAACGATTGTAGATAGTAATACGAATGAATTAATAAAAGAGATTCCGCCAAAAAAAATGCTGGATTTATATGCTCAGATGACTGAGTTTTTAGGTATTATGGTGGACAAGAAAATATAGTGGTGGTGGTACTTCATGGTTAGGATCAGCGGTCTTGCAAGTGGAATGGATATCGATACGATGGTTAAGGATTTAATGAAGGCTGAACGTCTGCCGATGGATAAGATGAAGCAGAAAAAGCAGGTTCTTGAATGGCAAAAAGAAGATTGCCGTTCAATGAATACTCTTCTATATGACTTCCGAAACCAGCTCTTCAATATGAAACTATCTTCCTCCTATCGTGCCAAAGAAACGTCCAGCTCGACTGAATCAAAGGTAACTGCCACGGCGAGTGCGAGTGCTTCAAACGGCAGCTATACTATTTCCAAGGTAACTCAGCTGGCGGAAGCAGCTACAAAGGCAAGTGTCTCCGGGATATCGGCTGGGAGTGGGAAGGTGGATCTGACAAAAAGTCTTAATCAGGCTGCAGGACAATTTGCAGCAGGGGCGGATTTTGACTGGAAGTACGGAAGTGTTGAGTATCAAAAAATCGCAGTCCCTGAAAGTGGAAAGACGTTTAAATTAAATCTTCCAGAGACTGTCTCTCTAAAAAACATCACAACAGACTCTGTAGTACAAGTAGATGGTAAAGCATACAAAGTTGTATCCGGAAAACCTGCCGATGATAATCAGGTCGGGTTGGATGAAAGTGGAAATTTAATGTTTTTAAACGATATAAATAAAGGCAGCACTATTGATGTAGATTATTATACCCATTTTAAAGTAGATGAATTGACACTTAGCAAAGATGCTAAAGAGTTTCAGTTATCAAAGGCTGCGATTAATGCAAGCTCGTTAAACATTAAAGTCGGCACATCATTAACTTTAAAAGCTATTATTAGCGGAACAACTGGAAAGGTAGACTTAGTGGACGAGGCGGATGGGAAGACTGTAAAGGGGTCAATCGATCTTGATACGGGGAAGGTCACATTAAATGATGCATTTTCCGAAGAAACAAAAATAACAGCATCTTATCAGCAAAAGTATTTTACATTTGGTATCACATCACATACTTCCCAAGGAATCGTTACGGAAAAGTTTGGTGTTCAAGGATCTGAAAGCTTGAACAATGTGATCAGCAGGGTAAATAGTTCCACTGCAGGCGTGACTATGTTTTACGATACGGCGAGTGATAAAATGTCCATGACCCGTAAAGAAACCGGAAATTTTAATGGTGAGGAAACAGACCCAGAAATAGTTACAGATGGAGGCTTTATCAACGATGTATTAAAGTTTTCCACGGCAGTAGAAAAAGGCGGGAAAAACGCCGTTTTCATGCTGAATGGTCTAGAAACGAATAGGAGTTCTAACTCTTTTGAAGTAAATGGTGTAACATTCACTCTTAAACAAACTTTTGATGACACGGTCTCCATATCTACCAAAAATGATAGCCAAAAGATCTATGATAATATAAAAGGCCTTGTCGATAAGTACAATGAGCTGATTGGAAAGATTTCTTCAAAGATTTCACAAGAAAGATATCGGGACTTCCAGCCTTTATCGGATGAGGAAAGAGAATCTCTTACTGATAAGCAACAGGAACAGTGGGAGGAAAAAGCTAAAAGCGGGTTAATTAAGAGAGATCCTATCTTAAGTGATGTGTTAAACAAAATGCGGATCGACCTTTCTACACCCGTCAACTCAGCAGCTAACTCCTTATACAAGCAGCTAAGTAATCTAGGAATTAAAACCACCTCCAACTACTTAGAGGGCGGTAAGCTTGAAATTGACGAGGCAAAGTTAAAAAAAGCTATTGGGGAAGATCCAGAAGGCGTTGAAGCCTTATTTACAGCAAACGGCACGACATCTTCACAAAGAGGTATTGTTCAGCGCTTGTATGATTCCGTCGATCAAGCTTGGAATAAAGTGAAGATAAAAGCAGGGACCGCCTTATCAGTAAATTCCCAGTTTACAATTGGCCGGGATCTCAATAGCTTAGATACAAGGATTAATTCTTTTGAAGACCGTCTTGTCCAAGCCGAAGACCGCTACTACCGCCAATTCACAGCAATGGAAAAAGCAATACAAAAATCCAATTCTCAATCCACCTACCTCATGCAGCAATTCGGCGGAGGCTACTAAGAAAGGATGACATTTTAATGGCAGTGCATAATCCATATCAGGCCTATCAAAACAATAGTGTAAATACGGCATCCCCTGGGGAACTTACTTTAATGCTATACAACGGGTGCATTAAATTTATTCACCAGGCTAAAACGGCTGTTGAACAGAAGCAAATAGAAGCAAAGAATACTAACATCCAAAAGGCTCAAAAGATCATTCAGGAGCTGATGGTCACTTTAAACATGGACTTGGAAGTTTCCAAGAATATGATGTCCCTCTATGATTATATGAACCGCCGTCTCATGGAGGCTAATATTAATAATGATCTTGCTATCCTTGAAGAAGTGGAAGGCTTGGTCACCGAGTTTCGCGATACGTGGAAACAGGTGATCCAGACTAACCGCCAAAAGCAATTTGTTCAAGGTGGCTCCATTTAATGAACCGTCTGCTGCCTTACCGCTCTCTTTCCCTGCAGCTTATTGAGTTGATTAATACTTCTAGCGAAGAAAAACGGGATGAACAGATTCAAGAAATAGAGAGAATTCTTGAAGAGCGTCAAGCTGTATTGGCTAACGCCATACCTCCTTTTTCGGATGAGGAAAAGACTACAGGCTTATTGCTGCTGGGTCTGGAAAAACAGGTAACCGAAAAGCTTTCTACCATAAAACGGGATATCCAAAAAGATATCAAACAACTCCAATCCAAAAAACAAGGGAATCAAGCATATGTTAATCCCTATCAGTCTCTTGCAACAGATGGATATTTTTATGATAAGCGTAAATAATGACCAGCCCATACTTCTATGGGCTTATTTTTTTACAAAAAAATCTAAATAAGTGGGTATTTTTACCGATATATATATTCGAAACAAGGAAAAAAGGGGGATTTTATGAGTAAATTTAAATTTTTGGCCAGCTTTTTTATCATTATTATCGTACTGGCCAACACAATGGGCAGTCATTCTCCTTTTAAAGAAGAAAAGGTAGAGGCAGCAGCGAAACAAACGATTTCACAATTTAGGATTACAGTCTTAGACGGTGACTGGCTGGACAGTTCGAAAAAGCCGGCAGGCATGTCTGGCCTAACTGTGAAGACGCTGGATCAAGGCGGCAATGTTTATGATGCTGGTGTTGTGTATGAGGGTAACGGAGTATACACATCCTCATCAAATTTAGTTCCTGGTACATATAAGGTTCAGTTTACAGGTGGGAAAAATACAGTGGCAGCTCCTGTGACTGTAAAAACTGGCAATGCACCAACATCGCTTACCGTAAAATTTTATTCCGATTCCTTTGATGCCACTAAGACTGGTGCAATTAAAGATATCGTCCGTTCACAATACGGCGATCCGCTTCCGGAGGTAACGGTCAGAGCCATTTCTCCCAAACTTACATATGAAACGATCACAGATGCTAAGGGGCAGTTTACTTTGCTGGTTCCCCCGGGAGCATATGATTTAATTATTGTTGGAAAAGAACAAAACGCAAATCAAGATAGAAAGAAAAATACAGTATATAAGAAGATTTCTGTAGTAAAAGGGCAGGCTTCTTCACCTATTGAGGAATTAGTAGGAGATCTTGCTTGGACTTCAGGAGATAATACACAAGGGCTTGAGGTTGAGGAACCAATAGCTGGGGATACCGTAATTAAGGGTGTTACACTTTCTCAAAATGCGGTAATCAATGTTTATGAAGAGCGGCCGGAAGGAAAAGTTTATATAGCGTCTGGAAAAACAACGGCCAGCAAACAGAGCAGTGCAGCAAGCTTTAATGTTAAACTTCCACGCAGCTTCCCAGGAAGCACTCTAGTGGTTGAGGTTGTAGATGAAGCACAAAATGCTTATAGCACTGAAGTATCATTTGATATGGCAGTGATAAACTTTGCTGCGGACGATACAGACAATACAATTGGTAAAGCCCTAGATTTAACTTTTGATGATAAAACCAATACAGTAGCTTCAACACCTTACTTAAAGGTCTGGTTTAATAAAGAAGGAGAAAGTGAAAGGCTGTTAGTAAAAACAACAGATCCTAAAGCACCGGCTGACTACACGGTTGCAAAAGGAAAATTGACCATTTCGCCTCAGCTATTTATGAAGAGCGGATATTACGAAGGATCTTATGAGTTCAAGATTGAAGTAAAAGGATATGATGTAAATCCAGAGCCTCTTACTCAGGAAATAAAGAGCTCCGTTCTTGCGGCTTCTTCTATTGCAGGAGCTAAACTTGAGAAGGGAAATACGGCTGGAGAAGTCAAAATCACAGGAGCCTCCCTTCAAGCTGGAAACCATTCTGAGTATGAAATTGTTGAAGCAAATTCAGCAGAGGTACTCCCTAAATACGGAGAAGTTGTGCCAGTCAAGTCGGGCTTACAAAGTTATAACTTAGGTGCTGAAATCAGCGGTATAACACCGATAAAGAATACAATCGTTATATACGAATTGAATAGTGACAGAAGACTTGTGAAGGTATCTGTCTTGAAAGCAACTTCTTCTGTTATATCACTTACAGGAGTTTCAAGCAGTAAACCGGTTGCTGGTTCTGCCCAGGATACAGTAAACTTTACTGTAACACCTCCTGCTTCAGGAAAAATTAAGTATTTAGAATCCTATAAAAAGCCATCTACTCCTATCTGGGGCTCTAATGTCTCAGCGAATGCAAAGGAGTTTACAGGACAAGAAATAACAGTTGTCTATCCGCAAAAATTCCTTGCTTTGTATCAAGTAGATGAACAGGATCATATTGTCGGATTTGGTGTAGTTGATATCGGTTCAGTTGTTGATTACTCAACTCCTGAGGTCCCTTACGGTATAGAGCAAGGCAGTAAAGTAGGAAAAACGAAAGTTACTTTTAAAGAAAAACCTATTAGCGGTAACACTTTTAAGTACAAGATAGCAACAACCATACCAAATTCAGAAGTGAAACAGTCTGTACCTGGTTTGAAAAGTATAAGTTCAGTTTCTGAGATAGCAGCTACTGAGAATTATTGGCTCGGGCTTTACGAAGTTGACTCGCAGGGCAAAGTAGTTAAGTTCAGTAGAGTTCAGCTGACTTCCGATTTAATTAAAAAGTAAACAGGGACGGCCATCTGATTTTTCAGGTGGCCGTTCTTAAAACTAAAGGAAATCAATAACTGATGTATATATATAAATTATTTCTTTAAGGTATTTTTTAAGTTCACCAGAATTATAATGTAGATAACCCCTTTGTAAATGGCTAACCGCACCAAGTTTAAAAATTCGACATAATTCTTTTCACGTTTATGAAGGAATTGTAAAGGGTACCGTTGAATGTATAGTACATACCTTATTTAAAGGAGGAATTCATCGATGAATTATAACGTTCGTGGTGAAAACATTGAAGTAACTCAAGCTTTGCGTGACTATGTAGAGAAAAAGATTGGCAAGTTAGAGAGATATTTTAATGATACTCCCGATGCAAATGTGCATGTTAATTTAAAGGTTTATAACGATAAATCTACCAAAGTTGAGGTAACTATACCGATGTCGGATCTCGTGCTTCGTGCAGAAGAATCTAATAATGACATGTATGCTGCCATCGACTTGATTACTGATAAATTAGAACGGCAGATCCGTAAACATAAAACGAAGGTCAATCGTAAATTTCGTGAAAAGGGAAGTGTCCAGGGGTTATTTACTAACGGCTCTAGTGAAGCTGAAGCAAGTGCAACGCTTGTTGATGTTGAGGAAGAAAATGATTTGGAGGTTGTCCGTAATAAGCGCTTTGATTTAAAGCCGATGGATAGTGAAGAGGCTATTCTCCAAATGAACATGCTGGGACATAGTTTTTTCGTATTTACGAATGCTGAGACCAATTTGACGAATGTAGTGTATAAGCGTAATGATGGACGATACGGGCTAATTGAGCCCAGTTAAATAGAATAATAAAAAATGCCTGATTCCCTTTTAGCGGAGTCAGGCATTTTTATTGGATTCTTTTTGCCTCAATGATGTACCGTTCTGGTGCATTTTCCACAAAGTAGAAAGGGTAGTATGTGGAGAGGGTGAGTATTTCTTTAGGAGCAGTGTTACGGATAACAGTGGTGTTGTCTTTGTCCACTATGTAAAGTTTGTAAATTTCATAACGATAGGTTTCTGACGGCATTTTAATTTCTAAAATGTCTCCTTTCTTTAAATCTCCTAACTTGCGAAAAACAGTGTCACGATGACCAGAAAGGAGAATCTGATTTTCTTGGTCAGGCAGCGCAGATTTACTGTAGTGGCCGACCCCTTTAGCAAGGTCATCTTCATGTGTTCCTTCGATTATTGGGAGTTCTGATTTTAATACAGGGATTGTTAGTATTCCAATAATGTCACCTGTTTGGAAGGAGTTAATTGTTTTAGTTTGCTCTGTTTTTATTTCCTTTTTGGTTTTATCCTTTGAAGACGGTGAATTTACAATTTTATTAGCATTTTTAAGTGCTTGATCCTGTAGGTGACTTTGATTGCTTATTTGAAATAAGGAATGGACGATAAATCCAAATCCAGCTAACATAATGATTATTCCGATCCAGAAAACCTTACTCTTCCGCTTCATTAATTCGTACCTTCTTATAAATATTGAATTCCAGCCACAATCTAAATTCCTCCTTACTCACACCTTGCTGCTTTGCTTGAATGATAAGATTGGCCCAATCTTCATCAAGAGTAATATCACTCATACCATCTCCCATTAAATCGTCCATACTGCAGTCAAGAACCTGGGCAAGCTTCGTAAGAATGTTTATTGAAGGGTTCTGCTGCAGTCCTCTTTCTATATAACTTAAATACGACTTAGAAATACCCGATCGGTCCGCAAGCTGGCTTATTGAGTATCCCTTCCTAATCCGCATCCTCCGAAAAGCTTCACCATCCATAGTTATAAATCCCCTTGTACTATAATTGTAAATTCATTATATAGAACAATAAGTTCTTTAAAAAATAAGGAATGCTGAGTTAACATGAGAAAAAATAAGATAATTAATAGAAAATGTTCGTTTTTAAGAAAATTTAGCTTATTTTAAGTTTTTTCATTACCGAGACTTATCAATTATACTAAAGTTGTTAGTTCTTTAAAACGAACAAAATAAAAGCATCTTAATAGAGAAGTAGGTAGTTACTTTATTTGGTTAAGGTGTAGAGAGATAGACAATAAGTCATCAATTTCTAGCTGTGGAGGTAAACATCCCATTCTATATTAGATAAAAAAGTTGAAGTGAGGTTATGCCATGTATCAAAAGAAACTTTTGGCAAAGCCTGTAGTAATAATAATGATTATATTTGTGCTTTATAGTTTCTTAGCGCCAAAAGGAGTTAACGCAGCGAACAATGAAATCAATATTACCACAGATCCTCAGAAATCCTTGTTTCAGGTAGTTGAAGCAGCTCCAGGTGATGTGTTATCCAAAGAGATTACGATTTGGAATTCGGGAACCAAAAATTTTCAATACACATTCGTCACTGGAATCCACAAATCATATATAGATTTATATGAAAATTTGACTCTGAAAATCGAGCAAAGTAGTAATCTTTTATACTCAGGACTATTAAAGAGTTTTACTGGGATTCCCCCCAGGTACTTGGAAACTTGAAAATCTGAGAAGCTGAGAAGCTATTGTGTTTACAGTGACCATACCTTTGGAGTTAGGTAACGAATTTCAGGGTTCATCCGCTGAAGTAGAGTTTAAGTTTGTAGCATCGAGTATGGATGCACCACCTACCACCTGTGAAGAAACCAACACATGTCCAGAATTGCCAAGCTGTGAAGAAACTAACGCGTGTCCAGAACTACTAAGCTGTGAAGAAACCAACACATGTCCAGAGCCGGAACCAAATCCTGAACCAACACCAGCGCCTGATCCGGAACCAAACCCAGTCCCAAATCCCACAGTATCACCGACTGATTCTAATCCAACACCAAGTACCACCAGCAGGAATGACGACAACAAGCTCCCAGACACAGCAACGGACAATTATAATTACCTGTTAGTTGGTGTCTTTTTAACGTTATCTGGAGGATCAATTTTGTTTGTAAATAACCGCAGGAAAAAAGAAGAGGATGAATAAACTTTAGGGGGAAACCAAGGTGTTCCGTAAAAATTGTTATAAATGTCACAGACCTTCTTTTAGCAGTTCGGAATTGGGCCAATGGACGTGTCCAGTTTGCGGGGAAGATCTAACGGGTCAGAGGTTGTTTAATGCAATGACAATGGAAAAGGTGGGAAGGCGATCCGCAAGGTTTCCCGAACCTAAAGTATACTCGAAAAAAAGGTGAATACTTTTTCCATAAATTTTTTACAATTACGACTAATATAGACAAATATTTTGAAGGATTCATACTGCAAAGTAGATTTTTTTACAAAAATTGGCTGAAAAATGCGATTTCCTGAAGATAAAAAGACTGAAAATTTAGTTTTCAACTGACATAAAGCAACAAAGTAATTCGGTTGCTTTGTTTATAATCAAATTTGTGAGATAAGCACTACAGAAAAAGGCAAACCATGCTGAAAGGCAGGGACGCAAAGTCACAGGTCTACGGTAATAGATACTATGGCGGCTGGGCTGCCTGAAATACATAAGGTATTTTAGGAGGGTAATGAGATTGGTAATAACTGTACCTGAGTTGGATCAAGAGTGGGTTGAATTGCTGCTTCAAGCAAAAAAGATGGGAATGAAATTGGACGAAGTCAGAGAATTTTTGCAGAGTGCTCAGGGACAGATAGAAGCCGTGTAACCTGAATGGGGAATTAAGATAAAGGTAAAAACCTACCCTTAAAAAGTGAGCTTGCCTGACAGGCTTTCTTTTTAAGGGCTTTATTTTTTAAAAAGGGTCTGTTTAACCAATTACATCGATACTGGATAATCATAACAGTAAGTAAATTAAGATGAAATTTTCTGTAACCATCGATTTAACGTATGATAAGCTGAATTTATTAAACTATGAATTATTATGTATGGAGGTTTTGATGACTACCTTAAAGGATTTAGTTTTATTAAGCCCTTTTAATGAAGTTTGGGAGAAAATCGTTTTGCATTATTCAAATAGAATAGAACGCAAAATAGAGTATATTCAGGCAGATTTTAGAGAGTTATATAAAAAACTGCATTATGCTGGTCTTAAAGAAAATCATTCTAATATGTTTATCTACATAGATGCGTTTGAGACAGATGAAAATGATGAACCAGTTTGGATAAAATCTTTCGATGAAAATAATAAGGACCTTTATTTTGATGTTTCTGGAAGAGACGATGAGCATATTGGATATTCTCTAGTCGGTTATAATTTTAATGAATGGTTAAATTTTTATATCGACTCAGACACTTTACACTCAATGAGTGCTGAAAGTCTTCTGGCCCATTGTTTGTGGGAAATGACGTTTGGTGGTTACGACAAGTTCGATAATGAATAAATTGATTGTTTAAATGAGAGGTCAGAAAAAGGACTCCCAATTGGGGTCCTTTTCTTTGTCATAATCAACAATAATATTGAACAGAGCCTTTTAACCAAAAGAAAAAACAAGGTACCCACAGCACCTTGTTTGGTTTATTCTTTATTGATTCTCCATTTATTGAATTCGATAAATTCACGAAACTGATCCTTTGATACTCCTGAATTCATAGCTTCCTGGACCAGTTTCATCCAATCAGCGTCCAGGCTGTCTTTCTTCGGCTGGTCATATAAAAGAGAATCCAGCGGCACTTCCAGCACCACCGCAATTTTCTCAATGAATTGGATAGAAGGATTGGATTGTAAATTGCGTTCTAAAGCACTGAGATAAGATTTCGCCACGCCCGCTTTCTCAGCAAGCTCTGACATAGACATTTTCTTTTCTTTTCTTATATTTTTTACTCGATCACCGATCATCATGAATATCACATCCCGCAGGCTTTAATATGTATGGTATCAACTGTATCTTAATGAAAACTTAACAAATGTACTTTATACTGAACTCTATATTAACTTACTATAATTTCTGTCATTTTTATAGTGCTTTTCTTACTTTTTTATCCGGAAAAAGTCCTTAATGGCAGGTTATTTGGCTCTGGTTGTACCGGTGGACAAGAAGTGGTAAAATTATATCTAGTACTTTTAAATATTCAGTAGAGGAATTTCGGCTTTTTTGGTGAATTTCTTCCTAATAAATATATTCCATTATTATATTCATCAAGAGTGCCCGCTACGCAGTTGGGCTCACTTACTTTTATAAAAGAGGAGCGCTTATCATGCTGGGGATTTTGAATAAAGTTTTTGACCAGAATAAACGCGAAATAAAACGCCTTGAGAGACAGGCCGATCAAATAGAAGCTTTAGCATCAGATATGGAACGTTTGTCAGATGATGAATTAAGAGCAAAAACTGAGGAATTTAAGGAGCGCTATCAAAAAGGCGAGAAGCTGAACAGCATTCTGCCTGAAGCATTCGCGGTTGTCCGTGAAGGTTCGCGCCGTGTGCTAGGTATGTATCCTTTCCGTGTGCAGTTAATGGGCGGTATTTCCCTTCATGACGGAAATATTTCTGAAATGAAAACCGGGGAAGGTAAAACCTTGACTTCCACGATGCCGGTTTATTTAAATGCGATTACGGGCAAGGGTGTTCACGTTGTTACGGTAAACGAATACCTGGCAAGCCGTGATGCTTCAGAAATGGGCAAACTGTATCATTTTCTTGGGTTGACTGTCGGCCTTAACTTGAACAGCATGACAAAGGAAGAAAAGCAGGAAGCATATGCTGCTGATATTACGTACAGCACCAACAATGAGCTCGGGTTTGATTATCTTCGTGATAACATGGTTCTTTACAGCGAACAAAAGGTTCAGCGTCCGCTTTATTACGCCGTAATCGATGAAGTTGACTCGATCTTAATTGATGAAGCTCGTACACCTCTGATCATTTCCGGCACTGCCGAGAAATCGAATGTGCTTTATATCCAGGCGAATGCGTTCGTTCGTACCCTTAAAAAAGATGTTGATTATACGTACGATGAGAAAACAAAAGGTGTTCAGCTGACAGAAGAAGGTATCTCTAAATCTGAACGTGCTTTCGGCATCGATAACTTATTTGATATTTCACATGTTACGCTTAACCATCATATCAACCAGGCCCTAAAGGCTCATACAAGCATGCAGCTTGATGTGGATTATGTAGTACAGGACGATGAAATCGTCATCGTTGACCAATTTACCGGCCGTCTTATGAAGGGACGCCGCTACAGCGACGGACTGCATCAGGCGATTGAAGCTAAAGAGGGCGTTGAAATCCAAAACGAGAGCATGACGCTCGCGACGATTACGTTCCAGAACTATTTCCGTATGTATGAAAAGCTTTCCGGGATGACTGGTACAGCTAAAACGGAAGAAGAGGAATTCCGCAATATCTATAATATGTATGTTATTGTGATTCCGACGAATAGAGAAATCGTCCGTGATGACCGTCCGGATTTGATTTATGCTTCGATGGAAGGGAAGTTCAATGCAGTCGTTGAGGAAATTGCTGAACGCTATTCTAAAGGACAGCCTGTTCTTGTTGGTACCGTGGCAATAGAAACATCTGAACTGATTTCACATCTGTTAACACGAAAAGGCGTTAAACATGATGTATTGAACGCGAAGAATCACGAACGTGAGGCTGAAATTATCGCTCACGCCGGCGAACAGGGCTCTGTTACGATTGCGACCAACATGGCTGGCCGCGGAACAGACATTAAGCTTGGCGAAGGCGTGAAGGAGCTGGGCGGGCTTGCCGTAATCGGTACTGAACGCCATGAGAGCAGACGTATCGATAACCAGCTTCGCGGACGTTCCGGACGTCAGGGAGACCCGGGTGTCACTCAGTTCTATCTTTCTATGGAAGATGAATTGATGCGCCGCTTCGGCTCCGATAACATGAAGAACTTGATGGCCCGCCTTGGAATGGACGATTCTCAGCCAATCCAGAGTAAAATGGTCACAAGAGCGGTTGAATCTGCGCAAAAACGTGTTGAGGGCAATAACTTTGATGCCCGTAAACAGCTTCTGCAATATGATGATGTGCTTCGCCAGCAGCGTGAAATCATTTATGCGCAGCGTAACGAAGTGCTTGACAGTGAAAACCTTCGCAGCATTGTTGAAAAAATGATCAGTACTTCTCTTTCCAGAAACTTTGAAGCTTTTGTTTCTCCTCATGAAGACGAAGAGGACTGGAACTTCACCGGCCTGATTGATTATATTCACGGAAACCTTCTTCCTGAAGGCGATCTAACGGAAGATGATCTAAAAGGCAAAGATCCAGAAGAGATGGTTGAATTCATTCTTGGAAAAATTAAAAACCGATACGATGAAAAAGAAGAGCAGCTTACTGAAGAACAGATGCGGGAGTTTGAGAAGGTCATCGTTCTTCGTGCGGTTGACAGCAAATGGATGGATCACATTGACACCATGGATCAGCTCCGCCAGGGTATCCACCTTCGTGCTTACGGGCAGATCGATCCGCTCCGTGAATATCAAGAAGAAGGACTGGCTCTGTTTGACGGCATGATTGCTGCCATTGAAGATGATGTTGCTAAATATATTATGAAAGCTGAGATCCGCAACAATCTTGAGCGCCAGGAAGTGGCGCAGGGACAAGCTGTGAATCCTAAGGATGACGGCGAAGCGGTGAAGAAGAAGCCTGCACGAAAAAAAGCCGAAGTTGGACGCAATGATCCTTGTCCATGCGGCAGCGGCAAAAAGTTTAAAAACTGCCACGGACAATTGCAATAACCTCTGTGTTTAGAGAAAGGACGGTAAGCTCAAGGGTTTACCGCCTTTTTCCTGTTTGAAACAAATGTTTATTGGCGGTATAATAGATTGTTACTGTCAGATTGAATGTATTCACATAAATGTATAGATATATAAAATTTTTAAAAGAGGTGTTCGAGCATGGAATTATCAGAAATTCGTAACGAGCTTGAGAAAACAGCTAAGAAATTAGCGGACTTTAGGGGGTCTCTTTGACTTAGAAGAGAAGGAAGCCCGTATTGCCCAGCTGGAAAATGAAATGTCCCATCCGGACTTCTGGAACGACCAGACTAAAGCGCAGGTTGTCATCAATGAATTAAACGGGATTAAGGATGCTGCTAATCAGTTTAAAGCCATGTTTGAGAACTATGAGAATCTAGATTTAACCTTTGAATTAGTTAAAGAGGAAAATGATGCAGAGCTTCAGGCTGAGCTTGAGTCAGAATTGATGGACCTTACTGAACAATTAAATCAGTATGAGCTTCAGCTTTTGCTTAGTGAAGAATATGATAAAAACAATGCGATTCTAGAGCTTCACCCGGGTGCCGGCGGTACTGAGTCCCAGGACTGGGGTTCATTGCTGCTCCGCATGTACACACGCTGGGCTGAGAAAAAAGGCTTTAAGGTGGAAACGCTGGATTATCTGCCAGGTGATGAAGCAGGGATCAAGAGTGTAACGCTATTGATTAAAGGCCATAATGCTTATGGTTATCTAAAGGCTGAAAAAGGGGTTCACCGCCTCGTTCGTATCTCGCCTTTCGATTCTTCAGGACGCCGTCACACTTCCTTCGTTTCTTGTGAAGTGATGCCGGAATTCAATAATGAAATTGAAATTGAAGTCCGTACAGAAGATCTAAAAATTGATACGTACCGTGCGAGCGGTGCCGGCGGTCAGCATATCAATACGACTGACTCAGCTGTCCGTATTACACACATTCCAACAAATGTTGTGGTTACCTGCCAATCCGAACGTTCACAGATCAAAAACCGTGAACAGGCGATGAAAATGCTGAAAGCGAAACTTTACCAAAGAGAAATCGAACAGCAGCAGGCGGAATTAGATGAAATCCGCGGCGAGCAAAAAGAAATCGGCTGGGGAAGCCAAATCCGCTCCTACGTATTCCATCCGTATTCAATGGTCAAAGACCACCGTACAGGCAACGAATCCGGAAACATCCAGGGTGTTATGGATGGAGACCTTGATTCGTTTATCGATGCGTATTTGCGTTCTAAATTAGCATAACATTATACGAAGAAACGGGGCTGCATTCTCCGTTTCTTTTTTTATGTAAAAAATTCTTATTCCCAACATACCCTTGTAAAACCTGTAATAAAAGTTTGGTGCACCTATTTTGGAAAAGCTTATATCGGGATATAGGGGAAATGGGTACTGTCCCCCAATCCTAGTTTTTTGCCTTGGGAAATAAGGACTGCCCCTGGCCGGTATTCAGTGCTCGCAATGGGTTAGCTCCTCGGAAATGGGCACAATCCCCAAATTTTTGCCGGGAAATAGGGACAGTCCCCGTAAGGCCATGGTATACTCTATTTTGTTGTGCGCGTTTGTATGTTTCGGCGAATTTAATAGATACTATTTTGTAATAGATGATGGAGGATTATGGATGCGGAAAAGAAGAGGTATGGCCTATTCACACCCGGTTGCAAATAAGCTGCTTGAGATTGGCTATGTTCTTTTGGGCTCGGCAATTGTGGCAGTGTCTTTTAATGTGTTTTTGCTGCCTAATAAGATCGCCTCTGGCGGCGTGAGCGGGATCAGTACGATTCTGCATGCGCTTGTCGGCTGGCAGCCTGCTTATGTTCAGTGGGCATTCAATGTGCCTCTTTTCATTGCGGGACTCGTCTTTCTCGGTGCACAGTTCGGTGCCAAGACACTGCTTGGAACGGTATTCCTGCCCTTTATTGTATTCCTGACGAGCCATTGGGAACCGTGGACAAATGATCCGCTGCTCGGTGCGCTTTTTGGCGGAATCGGTGTAGGCCTTGGGCTTGGGGTGGTGTTTAGGGGCAGAGCTTCGACAGGAGGAACGGATCTGGCAGCTCAGATCATTAATAAATACACTGGCCTCTCGCTTGGGACCTGTGTGGCGATTATTGATGGTTTAATCGTCCTGTCAGCTGCGATTTTCTTTGATATCGAGCTTGGGCTTTATGCGTTAATCGGTTTGTACGTCACCAGCAAGACGATTGACCTTGTGCAGGTGGGAATTGGCCGCTCGAAAATGGCCATGGTGATTACTGCCCATGAAGCAGAAGTCAGGAACGGCATCATTCATGAGATAGACCGCGGCGTGACGAAGCTGTCAGGCATGGGCGGATATACAGATGATGAACGCCCTGTGCTGATGTGTGTGGTGGATCAGACAGAATTCATAAAGTTGAAACAACTCGTGAAAAGCATTGACCCTAATGCGTTTGTGGTCGTTATGGACGCTTCAGAAGTGCTCGGAGAGGGTTTCAAACGAGTTTGATACAGGTATAATGGGAAATGGAATAACTCTTTCAAGATGGCCAAAATACTTCCGGTGTTTTGGCCTTTATTTCAATGAGAGGCTGAACGACTTAAGGAGGTATGGATATGAAAAGAAAATTTGCAATGCTTCTGCTTGGAACTTCCCTAGCATTGGCAGCGTGTGGAAATGATAATAGCGGCGAAAAAGATTCAAAAGATGCTGGTTCAGTGGCAAGTTCAGGAGAAAAGCTGTATCAGAAGAACTGTTCAAGCTGTCACGGCGGTAACCTTGAAGGCGGCTTCGGACCGAAGCTGACAAATGTAGGAGCTACATATTCAGAGGATGAGATCGGTAATATCATTAAAAACGGTAAAGGCCAAATGCCGCCGAATATTGTTAAAGGTGACGATGCCAAAGCGGTTGCGGACTGGTTGGCCGGGAAAAAGTAAGTACATATGGGAGGCGGTGCATTTCTCTTTGGGGTGCGCTGCTTTTTTGAATACTGCACCCATATGCTCATCCTCCTAAATTGCTGAAATCTTCATAAGGTTTGATATGCCCCATAAAAGTCCGGTTACCCCTCTTATTTTTTGATTTACCCCTCATAAATTTCGATATACCCCTCTTAAAAACCAGTTTACCCCTCATAAACCTCCCCCGGCCCTAAAAATTCAAGCCAGCAAGCATTCACCTAGCATTTAAACTGCTGCAGCTGCCAATCTTAAACCGCCTACATCATAAAAATTCTAAAAAAGTAAACATTATAGTTTCATATAAAGGGTCAAGGGTATATTCAATCTGTAGGGTGCGCACCCGGAATAAAATAGGGCATAGGAGGTTTTTTTAATGTTTTCTCATATAAAAGAACTACAATTTGAAGCGAAGCCAGATAGACCGGATCCGTTATTTGCGAAGAAGCTCCAGGAATTAATCGGCGGTCAGTTTGGTGAGATGTCAGTGGCTATGCAATACTTATTCCAGGGCTGGAGCGTCCGCGGAAATCAAAAATATAAAGACTTGCTTTTAGACATAGGAACAGAGGAAATTGGACATATTGAGATGCTTGCTACCATGGTTTCAAGACTGCTTGATGGCGCACCGGTAAGCGCTCAGGAAGAAGCGGCGAAGGATCCAATTATTGCTGCTGCTATGGGCGGCATGAATCCGCAGCATGCGATTGTGTCAGGACTTGGGGCACGTCCGGCTGACAGCGTCGGCAATCCATGGATGGGCAGCTATATTATTTCCAGCGGGAACCTTCTGGCTGACTTCCGCTCAAACTTAAACGCTGAATCTCAGGGACGTCTGCAGGCTGTCCGTCTCTATGAAATGAGTGAGGACAGAGGCGTGAAAGATTTGCTTTCTGTGCTGATTGCCCGTGATTCTTATCACCAGAACCAGTGGGCTGCAGCCATCGCTGAGCTTGAAGAAGCGGAAGGATTCCTGGTTCCGAGCACCTTCCCTCGTGAAAAAGAAAGATTGGACGTGGCATACACGCTATATAATTTCTCTGAAGGTGAAGAAGCAGCAGCGGGCCGCTGGGCACAGGGGCCAAGCATCGACGGCCATGCGGAGTTTAACTATGAATCTACTCCAAAGGCAGAAGGAGCAAAGCCGGTGCTTAAACCAGCACCGCCTAACCTTCATAATACACTGCCAATGGACAATATACCTAAATAATTGGTACAAGCAGAATCCTGCCAGGGATTCTGCTTTTTAGTCTTTTATTCCTATTGTTTTTCCGCAAGAAATAGATATAAAGCATCATGACATTTCCTCCGCTGTATCTCTAATGAAATGAAATTGTAATATAATTATTCTTAAAACTGACAAACTTGAATGTTATAATGTGTGGAGACGAAAAGAAGAAAAGGCTGGGACTTTTTCTTGGTTTTTGTCGTTTTTTGTTGTTTCCGAGGGAAAATTAAGTTCATTTAATTGGATTTTTATATAAAAGGAGCACAAAGTTTTAACAAGAAGGTTAGGTGGAATGTTCATGATAGAAATGTCTGAAGTATATAAAACCTATCCCAATGGAGTTTCGGCCATTAATGGGATTTCTGTAAAAATTAATAAAGGCGAGTTTGTTTACGTAGTGGGCCCAAGCGGTGCTGGTAAATCGACTTTTATAAAAATGATGTACCGCGAAGAAAAGCCCACAAAGGGAAGCATCACGGTTAATGGTATTCAGCTGTCTAAACTGAGAAATACCAAGGTTCCTATTTTCCGCCGTAATTTAGGTGTCGTATTCCAGGACTTTAAGCTGCTTCCAACTCTTACGGTTTACGAGAATGTCGCGTTTGCGATGGAGGTTATCGAAGAACATCCAAAGCAAATTAAGAAGCGTGTTATGGAAGTGCTGGATTTAGTAGGCTTGAAGCACAAGGCGCGTATGGTGCCGACTGAACTTTCAGGCGGGGAGCAGCAGCGTGTTTCGATCGCACGTTCGATCGTTAATTCTCCTCAGGTTGTGATTGCTGATGAACCGACTGGTAATCTGGATCCTGAGACGTCATGGGAAATTATGAATATTTTAGAAGAAATCAATAATCGCGGGACCACGATTGTAATGGCCACGCATAATCGGGATATTGTAAATAATTTAAAGCGACGCGTAATTGCTATTGATAATGGGAAGATTGTACGTGATGAGCAGCGAGGAGAATACGGATATGAGTATTAGAACCGTTGGCCGCCACTTTAGAGAGAGCGGAAAGAGTTTAACAAGGAATGGCTGGATGACGTTTGCATCCGTCAGTGCGGTAACGGTGACTCTTCTATTGGTTGGCGTATTTTTTGTAATCATGATGAACTTGAACCATATTGCTGAGAACATCCAGAAGGATGTGGAAATCAGGGTCCATCTTGATCCCGCAGCAGATGATCATAATAAGGATTTAATCGGCAAGAAAATCGAACAAATTTCGGCAGTTGATACGGTTGCTTTCTCCCCAAAAGAGAAAGAGTTAACGAACCTGATCGATGAGATGGGTGAGGACGGCAAAACGTTTGAACTTTTTGAACAGGATAATCCTCTGAATGATGTGTATGTAGTCAAAACAAAGAAACCGACAGACGTCGTTAAAACGGCCAAACAGATCGAAAAATTCCAATATGTTCAATCCGTGAAATATGGACAGGGCTATGTAGAAAAAATGTTTGATGTAGTGAATGTTGCACGGAACATCGGGATTGTTTTAATCCTTGGTTTATTATTTACCGCAATGTTCCTGATTTCAAACACCATTAAAATAACAATTGTTGCCAGACGCAGAGAAATCGAGATTATGAGATTAGTAGGAGCCACCAACAGCTTTATCCGCTGGCCTTTCTTCCTTGAGGGAGCTTGGCTGGGCATACTGGGGTCGATTTTACCGATCGCGTTCATCGCTGTCGCCTACTCCTATATCTATGACTTTGCATCACCAAGAATCAAAATTAAGTTCGTAGAGCTGCTTCACTTCAATCCATTCATTTGGCAAATATCGCTGATTCTGCTGCTGATAGGTGCAGTGATCGGTGTTTGGGGAAGCTTGATGTCTGTACGTAAGTTTTTAAAGGTATAAATTGCAAGGCCGGCATAATGAGTGCCGGTCTTTTTTGTATTCTCCTTCCCCTTGCAGTGGCAGATCATGAATGCCGGGCTAATTCCCTTCTGCATTTAGACTCATCATACGCCTCAAGTTCACTTTCTCCATATAGCGCTCTCACAGAACCCGCCGGAAAATTCCCATATAAAACATAATACGTCCAAGCTCCTCATATATAAATAAGGACAAGTATACGGTTTAGTGATGCGGGCCGAATATCAGGCTTTTTTATAAGAGAGGAGCTTTTTTATGGGGAAAAAATGGGTGCTGCCGCTATCGGTCGCTCTGTCACTTACGACAGGAGCTGCCGGTGGCGTGTATGCAGGAATTAAGATTAATGAAGGAGATATTACGATTCCTGGTTTTTCACAAAAGCCTGATGAAAAAATCAATCCAGTTGATGGCAGCTCTTTAACAAAGGTCCATCAGGCGTATCAGCTGATTAAGGAAAATTATGTCGAAAAGGTAGGAGAAACCCAGCTGGAAGAGGGGGCAATCCAGGGGATGCTTTCTACGTTAAAAGATCCGTATTCAGTCTACATGAATAGGGAAACTGCCGAGCAGTTTAATGAAGCACTGGATAGCTCCTTTGAAGGAATCGGTACAGAGATTGGTGAGGAAGATGGGAAAGTGATCATTATTTCTCCTTATAAGGATTCACCTGCTGAAAAAGCCGGCTTAAAGCCCCGGGATCAGATCATTAAAGTGAATGGCGAGAGTGTGGAAGGGCTGAATTTGTATGATACACGCCTGAAAATCAGAGGGAAGAAGGGCACCGCCGTAAAGCTGGAAATCAAGCGGGCCGGCGTTTCGAACCCGATTGAGATGAAGATTGTCCGCGATACGATACCGATTGAAACCGTGGTTTCCAAAGTGAAGGAGCAGCGCGGCGAGAAAATCGGGTACCTGACGATCACTTCATTCTCCGAACATACCAGCAAGGATTTTAAAAAGGAACTTACTAAATTAGAAAAGAAGGAGATCAAGGGGCTCATCATTGATGTCCGCGGCAATCCGGGCGGCCTATTATCATCCGTGGAGGAAATTCTAGGGCAGTTTGTAACGAAAGATAAGCCGTACATTCAAATACAGAACCGAAAAGGCGAAAAGAAAGAATACTATACGACTTTGAAAAAGGAAAAGCCGTATAACGTCGCTGTACTGATTGACAAGGGAAGTGCTTCAGCCTCAGAAATACTGGCAGGAGCTTTGAATGAGGCAGAAGGCTATCAGCTCATTGGTGAAAGAACGTTCGGTAAAGGGACCGTACAGCAGGCTGTCCCGATGAATGACGGCAGCAATATCAAGCTGACTCTCTATAAATGGCTGACTCCGGAAGGCAACTGGATTCATAAAAAAGGGATCGAACCAACGATTGAAATCAGCCAGCCGCAGGCTTTCCAGGCACAACCGCTTAATGTGGAAAAATCCTTCAAAAGAGACAGCAACGACGAGCAGGTCAAGCATGCACAGGAAATGCTGAAGAGTTTGGGATTTGAGACAGGCAGGGATGATGGATATTATGATAAACAAACCGAAATTGCCGTAAAAGCCTTCCAGTCGCATAATGGCTTAAAAAAGAGCGGTGTCCTGGACAGTAAAACGGCGAAGGCACTGGCAGACGAAGTGCTTAAATATATCAAAGATGAGAAGCACGATCTTCAGCTGCGAATGGCTATGAGTTACTTAACAAAGTAATGAAGAATCCTCCCGGAAATTGGGAGGATTTTTTGGATTCGAATGTGACAGCGGATTTATTACCAGCAACGGCGGAAAAATCTACAATTACGGCGGAATTCTCCAGCGTGTCTGACTTCAGTGTCCACAAAGACAGCTTAGCATACCCCATTTCACCTCTGGATATAGGGACATTCCCCTAAAAAAATTTCAGCCCTATATAATTTGCTTCTTTTCTGCCGATATCATTAAAAATAGGGTTTATTTAGGGGGAGCACCAGTGTTCAACAGGATTTCGACAAAAATGATTCTCGCTGTTACATTATTAGCAATATTAGCAACGGGGAGCTTAGGCACGATCAGTTATTATTTTGCAAAAGAAGAGTTAGTGAGGAGCGGCGAATTAGATCTTCAGCATATCGTGAATACGTCTATCGCTACACTTGAAGAATTAAACAATCAGGTGGAGAATGGAACTCTCACGCTTGATGAAGCACAGGAAAAGGCTAGAGAAATTCTGGTTGGTCCAGCTGTGGTGAAAGATGGTGCAAAGACATACGACTATACAAAGTCAGCTTTTGTTTACAAATCAGACGGCTACTTGATGGCTTATGATTCACAGTATAATGCCCGGCTTCATCCTATTATTCCAATCGGGGAAAATAAAAAGGACGTTGTAAATTCGAAGGGCCAGCATGTTGTTAAAAATATTGTAAAGCTGGCTAAGGCTAAAGATCCGAGTGACCGCTATTACTCATATAGCTGGAAGAATACAGGCGAAAAGAATGAAAGAGATAAAATAGTTTATTTAAGCTACTATGCACCATGGGATTGGAATATCGGGATGGGGGCTTATGAGGAAGAATTTTATGCTTCGCTTGATAAGCTTAAATGGATTGTAGGAATAACGTCACTTGTGATTACGGCACTTGGTGCTTTCTTCTTTTATCTGGGGGCAAGAAGTAAATTTAACATATTGAAGCAAGTGACACAGGCATCTTTAGACATTTCAGAAGGGATCCTTAAAGAAAGGGATCTTCCGGAATCTGCCGATGAAATAGGCCAGCTGAGCAAAGGGTTCAATAAGATGACTCACCAATTACGGAGTATCATTACAAACATACAGGAAATGAGTGAGAAAGTTTCTAATTCCTCATTAGAGCTTTCGGCCCTATCTGAAGAAACCTCTGCCACTAGCGAGGAAGTCAGCAAAGCAATTAATGAGATTACTAGAGGAACTGTTGCCCAGGCTTCTGACATCGAAACAACGAGCCAGAGAACAGATGCCCTGGTAGCTGCCATCAATCAAATCAATGAGCAGAACAAAAAAATGATTATGCTGACAGAGGAATCTTCCAGCTCTATTGCAGTGGGAAAAGAAAAAGTTGTTTTCCTGCAGGAATCAAACCAGGAATCGATGAATTCTGGTGAAAAAGTCAGTATAGGAATTACCCAGCTATATAACCGGATTAGAGATATATCTACCATTCTGACAACAATAGACAGCATCTCAAAACAAACTAACTTATTAGCCCTGAATGCAAGCATAGAAGCAGCTAGAGCCGGAGAATATGGAAAAGGATTTGCCGTTGTCGCCGAGGAAGTCCGCAAACTCGCAGAGCAGACTAATGGCGCAACTGCCGAAATCAATTCCATGATTGAAAAGATAGAGATGGATACCGAAAATATCGTAATGACAATGGCCGGTTCAGCAGATATCTCCAAAAACTTAAATCAGGCTGTAAGCGAGACTGAAGGCCAATTTAACCTTATATCGGATTCTATGCACCAGATTCTGGCTGCCATCAACAAGATGGGCGAAGAAGTAACGCTGGTTACGGAAAACGGTAATGATATTATGGGAGCCATTCAAAATATAACTGCTGTTGCAGAAGAAACGGCTGCTTCTTCTGAAGAAATCATGGCGTCTGTAGATGAGCAGGTAGGAGTGATCAGCACGATTGCTGCTTCAGCGGAGAATTTGACCTTATTATCTGAGAAGCTTAACCAAATCAGTGAGCAATTCACCATTGAATGATTACCATCAAGAATATAGTAAGAAGGTCCTTGGACAGGCTGACTTCATGTTGGTCTGCTCAAGGACCTTTTTGCTGGGGATGTGTGATCTGCAAAAAAGTAAATATTTCCCTCCACCTTTTTTCAAAAACTTTGAAACCTTTTAACACTCGCTCCGTATATAGTAGGCGGGATGCCCGTACTACTGGTTCTAAGAAGAGCTTTAAGGTTAATTGGAACTGTAGGTTATATTTGGAACTAGTTGTCCGGAAATGTTAAAATTTAATAGAAATTCAAGTATGTCATTGTTTAAGGGAGAGTGCAGGAAATGGCCATTTCATTACAAAAAGGGCAAAAAATTGACCTGACTAAGGGCCGGGCCGGTTTAACTAATATTACGGTTGGTTTAGGCTGGGATCCGGTGAAAAAGGGAGGCCTGTTCGGAGGGCTTTTAGGCGGAGGAGCAGATGTTGACTGTGATGCATCCGTTCTTATGCTGGATGAGAATGACAAGCTGTCTGATCCGAAGGACCTGATTTACTTTGGCAACAAAACTAGTAAAGACCGCAGCGTTAAACACTCAGGTGACAACTTGACCGGTGCAGGCGAAGGTGATGATGAGCAAATCACTGTTGATCTGCGAAATGTGCCTGCGAATGTACATAAGCTGCTTTTTGTAGTGAACATTTATCAGGCAAAACAGAGAAAACAGCATTTCGGTATGATCCAAAACGCATTTATCCGTGTAGTCAACTCCAGCAGCGGGGAAGAATTAATCAAATTCAATCTGACAGATGATTATTCAGGACTTACTTCCTTATTCCCGGGTGAATTATACCGCCATAATGGCGAGTGGAAGTTCTCGGCTGTAGGACAAGGCACAAGTGACCTGTCAATCGGGGATATCGCAAACCGTTATCGTTAATCAAGCATTTTTAATGGCTCTTTTTTAAAAGATTGGTGTTTTTTAATTAGTTCTGGGAACTCATCCTATGTTAAACAGGTTGATTGGAACGTAAGGTGCGAGACTCCTGCGGGAGCAGCGGGACAGGTGAGACCCCACAGGCGAAGCCGAGGAGGCTCAGCGCCCGCCCCGCGGAAAGCGAGCATCCTGTAGTGGAAATCACCTCCTTGTTCAATAACAACAAAGTTTGCGAAAACAGCCTTTTTAATAAAAGCCTATGTTTAAGTTCATTGTAGAGTTGGGCACTATGTTAATCTTCACTGCAGGTGTGGGATTATGTGACAGGGAAGACCCCCCCGGCGTATAGGCGCCGGTTAGGCTCCCCGGACCGCCTGCGGAAAGCGGGCGCCCTTCGCTGCAATCAAGAGGAAATTTAATAGAACAAATAAAAAAATTATAATAAAGCGAGGTTATATTAATGGCAATTTCTTTATCAAAAGGACAAAAAGTAGATCTTACAAAATCTAACCCAGGGCTTCAAAACATCGTTGTAGGCTTAGGCTGGGATGTAAATAAGTACGATGGAGGGAATGATTTCGATCTTGACTCTTCAGTATTCCTTTTAAATGCTTCTGGCAAATGTGATTCTGAAAAAGATTTCATTTTCTTCAATAATCTTGTTGGAGCAAACGGTGCCGTTGAACATACGGGCGACAACCTAACTGGAGACGGTGATGGGGATGATGAGCAGGTTAAGATCAACCTTTCTCAGGTTCCTGCCAATATTGAAAAAATCACTTTCACAATTACAATCCACGAAGCTGAAGCACGCAACCAGAACTTCGGCCAGGTATCTAATGCATTTGCCCGCATTTTTAACCCGGCAAACGGTGAAGAGCTGATCCGTTATGATTTAGGAGAAGACTTCTCTATTGAAACAGCTGTTGTTGTTGGAGAATTATACCGTCATAATGGCGAGTGGAAATTCAACGCAATCGGAAGCGGCTACCAGGGCGGACTTGCTTCACTTGTACGCGATTATGGATTAAACGTTTAATACTTGTAAACATGTTGCGGGGCGGAATCTGCTGGGAGCGGGTTCCGCCTTGTTGGAAAACAAAAGCATCTTCTCTTTGATAAAAAACAATTGTAATATAATGTATGGGGTGAAGAATATGGCGATTCAATTAGCGAAAGGCCAGCGTATTGATTTAACCAAAACCAACCCTGGCCTTACAAAAGCGATCATTGGGTTAGGCTGGGATACCAATAAGTACTCAGGCGGTTCTGCTTTTGACCTTGATGCGTCAGCGTTTTTGGCTAACGATCAGGGAAAGGTACAAGATGATTTAGAATTTGTATTCTACAATAACTTAAAAAGCCCCACAGGTGCAGTTGAGCATACCGGGGATAACCGGACTGGTGAAGGTGACGGAGACGACGAGCAAATCGTGGTGGACTTCTCCCTGCTGCCTGCGCACGTCACAAAAATCGGCATTGCCGTAACGATTCATGATGCAGATGCGAGAAAACAAAACTTCGGTCAGGTTTCTAATGCGTTTGTCCGTGTTGTAAATCCAGAGAATGATGAAGAGATTCTGCGTTACGACCTTGGGGAAGATTTTTCGATTGAAACAGCTGTTGTCATCTGTGAACTATATAAACACGGTTCAGACTGGAAATTTAACGCGATTGGCAGCGGATTTTCAGGCGGATTGGCCGACCTTTGCCGCAACTATGGTTTAGAAGTTTAACTTGTTTCGTTGATTCGTGGTAAATCGAGCAAAATCCTCTTAACTGGAACGACATTGTGGAATATAAAACCCCTTATCTACTAAACTAGTCAAAAACTATACAGGCGTTTAGAAATGAATCAGCCTATAATTAGAAAAATAAGCTGCGAGCCTGTATTAGAAGGAGAATTTTACTAAATGGAATTTATACAAGATTTATTATCAAGTTATGGATCGTTTTTCTCTTGGGATGCGATTAAAACGGTATTATCTGACCCGGCAGCATGGGGTGTCATCGGTACCCTGATTATTCTTGAAGGCCTTTTATCTGCAGATAATGCATTAGTTTTAGCCGTCATGGTTAAACACCTTCCGAAGAAAGAACAAAAAAGAGCTTTATTTTACGGGATTTTAGGAGCGTATTTATTCCGTTTCCTGGCTATCGGTTTAGGTGTATTCTTAATTAAAATCACCTGGATTAAAATTGCCGGCGGTTTATATCTGCTCTGGCTTGCCGTTTCCTACTTTATTAAGAAAAATAAAGAAGACGGAGAAGAAGAAGTCAAAAACAAGCCAATGGGCTTCTGGAGAACCGTTCTTTCGGTTGAAATCATGGACATTGCCTTCAGTATCGACAGCGTAATCGCTGCGTTCGGTGTATCCGATCAAATCTGGGTTCTTTTCCTTGGCGGTATTCTTGGGGTCCTTATGATGCGCGGTGTCGCACAGGTATTCCTTGCCCTTATTGAGAGAGTTCCAGAATTTGAAACAACAGCCTTTGTTATGATAGCATTGATTGGTATCAAGATGATCGCAAGCCCTTGGTTCCACGTTGAAGAGCTAGTATTCTTCAGTCTTCTTATCGCTGTGTTCCTAAGCACGTTCATTGTACACAAAATCAGGAAGAACAGATCCAAATCGTCTGAAGTCAGCAAGTAAGCATGGTTTATACAGGAGGGAAGAAACGACATTGTCTCTTTCCTCTTTTTTATTTATATCTATTGTAAAATTTTAGTAGTTTGCTGGTTGTGTATTGGGTAGTGAGTATATAATATTTTGGTAAAACTTATACATTTACCGCATAGTAGATGATTAGACCAGGAGGTATGTGCCGGTGAAGCACTTTGGATATCTGGATAAAGAGGAAAGAAAGCAAATATTTGCGCATGAACCGGTGGAATTCACGAAGAATTCCGATAAAGAGCTGGTGTCCTATGCATTAGGAGCCACTCTGTACATGCCTGGAACGCGATCGAGGATTTCTAATGATGTACTATCTGGTAAATTTTTGTCAGGCGGGCATGAGGGGCTGACATCCATGGTTATTTGTCTGGAGGATTCGATTTCAGATGGCGAGGTAGGAGATGCAGAGCTCAATCTGGTTCTGCAGCTGCAGGAAATAAAGCGTGCGGTCGACAGCGGGCTGTTCCGATTCCAGGATGTGCCGCTGCTTTTCATCAGGATACGAAGCGAGGAACAGCTGCATAAACTAGCGGAAAACCTGGGGACTGCTTTGGAACTAGTCAGTGGATTTGTTTTTCCAAAGTTTAACATCGAGAAAGGCGAGTCCTATTTACGCGCACTTACCGAAATCAATCAAGCCTATTCGCAGAGTCTGTATGCGATGCCTATCCTTGAGACACCTGAAGTGATTTATAAAGAAACAAGAATCTCAACGCTGGTTGAAATGAAAGAACTGCTTGACCGTTATAAAGATCTGATTTTAAATGTAAGAATGGGTGCGACCGATTTCTCCGGTTTATTCGGTATCCGCAGAGACAGAGATACGACCATTTACAATATTGGTGTGATTTCTGACTGCATCACGGACATCATCAATATTTTTGGTAGGGAAAATGAGTATGTGATTTCCGGCCCGGTATGGGAGTATTTCGGTAAACAGCGGATTATGAAGCCGCGGATCCGCCAGACTCCTTTCGAAGTGATCAATGACGGCATCAAACTGAGGGACGCCATGATCAGCCGGAATGACGATGCCCTTATCTATGAAATCGTATTGGACCGTTCCAACGGTATTATTGGTAAGACGATTATTCATCCTTCACATATTAAAGCCGTTAACTCTCTTCATGTAGTCAGTCTTGAGGAATATATGGATGCATCCGCAATCATCGAAAGCGCCGGCAGCTTTAATGGTGTCATTAAAAGTGGGTTTTCCAATAAAATGAATGAAATTAAGCCTCATTATAATTGGGCAAAGAAAATCATTCTTAAGTCAAAACTTTATGGAGTGTTTCATGAACAACAATCTTTCCTTGATCTCCTTACAGCCAGATCTGAAACAAAACTATTCATATAACATATTAGATAAAATAAAAGTCGATATAGATATTCTGGATAATCCTTATAACATCCCTTTGGACATGCTGTTCGGCATGGCTGCCAGAATGAATAAAAAGCGTTCTTTTTTATTTGTAAGCAAGGTTCTTGGCAAGCATTTGCCTGTTGATCCAGCAGTCTCTCTTTTGATAGGCGCAGCTCTTGCAGCCCGTTATGCGGAGAAAGTATATGGGATGGCCCATCCTTATATGGGGGAGCTCATCAGCGGCATTACCGGCGAACTTGATCCTAATATCAGGCTCTTAGACTATCATATTGAGCTTCCGGAACCGACGCTGTTCATTGGCTTTGCGGAAACGGCGACAGCTCTTGGACATTCTGTATTTGAAGTGTGTGATAATGCAGCTTTCTTCCATACTACTCGAGAACAGATCGACGGTCTTCCGTCTGTTATCAATTTTGAAGAAGAGCATTCGCATGCGACATCTCACCGAAGCTATGTAGACCCGGCGCTTATAGACAATGATCATCCCATTGTCCTCGTTGACGATGAAGTGACAACAGGGAAAACAGCAATCAATATTATTGAGAGCATCCAGGCTAGATTCCCAAGGCGCACGTACACCATTGTGTCGATTCTGGACTGGCGTACGGAAGAAAATAGGGAGGCATTCCGTGAGCTGGAAAGAAGGCTGGGAATTACCATCCATGAGATTTCACTAGTTTACGGAACGATTCAAACCGAAGGCAGTTCCATAGAAGGAGAACAGGAAGCATCTTTGTTCCCGCAATTGGAATCTACCGTTGAAACCATTGATTTATCGGAACAGCATATCCCGCTGTCTTCTTATTATTCAGTTACAGATCAGAATACCCCTTATCTGCAGAACTCTGGGAGATTCGGTATATATGATTACGATAAACTCGATATCTATCATTGGATGGATCCGCTGGCATCCCATCTGAAGAGCCAGCGAAAAGGGGAAAGAACGCTGTGCCTGGGGACCGGGGAATTTATGTATCTTCCAATGAAGATTGCCTCGCAAATGGGAGAAGGAGTCAGCTATCAATCTACAACCAGGAGCCCGATCCATCCAGCGGACCGCCTAGGATATGCCATTACGCATGCTTTTTCTTACATCAGCCCCGAAACCGAAGAAGTAATGAATTATTTTTATAATATTGAGCCGGGCATGTATGATGAGGTATTCGTATTCCTAGAAAGAGAAATGCCAGAGAAAAAACTAGAGCCCCTTCTTTCGCAGCTGAAAAAAGTGGTTCCTTCGATTCGTCTAGTGCCATTAAGTGCTGCTGAAAAGGAGGGATAATATGAAGAGTGCTGATGAAGAATTCGGCAGCTATTCAAGAGATGATGTTGTTTTTTTGCTGAAGGATATCAGTGATGCCGATCTGGAGAGTAAGACAGAAGAGCGGGAGAAGTCCATGCAGACCGGGGGGCATTATTCAGAATCTCTTCCTATAGAATTTCAGCCAACGCAAGAGTATCTTGATTTATTTCACCAGTCTCTCGATGAGCATCAGTGGAAAATGGCCGCAGCCATCCGGACGGTTGCTGATAAGATCTATAGAAGCAAGGGCAGTCAGCTTGTTTTGGTCTCACTCGCCCGTGCAGGCACTCCGGTCGGGATTCTAATCAAGCGATATCTATCCTTTGCCTATCAAATTTCAGTTCCGCATTACAGCGTTTCTATTATTAGGGGACGTGGGCTGGATCTGAATGCCCTCTCCTATATTGTAAAAAAGCATGGCAGCGAGGCTGTGCAGTTTATGGACGGCTGGACGGGAAAAGGAGCTATAACGAAAGAGCTGATCAAATCCGTTTCTGCATTCAATCGAGAGCAAGGGGAGAATGTCAGTGATCGCCTTGCAGTTCTTGCCGACCCGGGGGAATGTGCGGATATATATGGTACCAGGGAGGATTTTCTGATTCCAAGCGCCTGTTTAAACTCTACGGTTTCCGGACTTGTATCCAGGACCGTGCTCAACCGGCAGTATATTGGTCCTAATGACTTTCACGGTGCTAAGTACTATAGGGAGCTGGAACAAGCGGATTTATCCAACTTTTTTATTGATAGGATTTCCAGGCTATTTCCTGAACTTTCGGAAGAGGCCCCTGGTGCGAAAGAAGATGGGGGCAAAACTTGGCAGGGTCTCAAGGATATTGAATCGATCCAAAAAGAATTCGGTATTGAAAATATCAATCTTATCAAACCGGGTGTAGGGGAAACGACGCGGGTCCTCTTAAGAAGAGTTCCGTGGAGGATATTGGTCAAAGACCCCTCGATGCCAGAGCTGAAACACATTCTGTATCTGGCAGGAGAGCGGAATGTGGAAGTGAACGTTTTCCCGGATATGTCGTACTCATGCATCGGTTTAATCAAACCCATCAATGGAGGAGAATCATGATTTTTGCAACCGACCTGGACCGCACGCTGATCTATTCAAAGCGTGCCTGCGGGATAGAGTTAAGTGACCCGGGGATTTCAGTGGTGGAAGAAACGCCTGAGCGGCAGATTTCCTATATGACGAAAGCCGCCATTGAACTGCTTCGAAAAGTTAATCAAACGTTTGATTTAATTCCGGTCAGTACAAGGACGGTTGATTTATATAACCGCATAGGGCTGTTTCGAGATGAAATTATCCCTAAATATGCTGTGGTCAGCAATGGCGGGACCGTACTGATTGACGGCAAGCCAGATCTGGAATGGACGGATTTTTTAACCAGCAGACTCGCCCTTGAATCAGCACCTCATCATGATATTTTAAAAAAGTTTGAAGACATCCACCAGGGTGATTGGGTGCTAGGCTCTAAGGTATGCGATGATCTGTTCTGCTTTGCCAGCATCTTGGATGAAAAAGTGCCAATTGACGAGCTGCAGGTATTTGGGGAATGGCTTCAACAGCACGGATGGAGCTTGTCCTTGCAGGAGAAAAAATTGTACATGCTTCCGAATCCGCTCAATAAATGGGCGGCAGTCGAGTATCTTAAGAAAAAGCTCTCAGCCGAAACGGTGATTACAGCTGGAGATTCTCTGCTTGATGTATGTATGCTTGAGGTAGCTGATTATGCGTTCACGCCCCGGCACGGGGAAATATTCGTGAAAAAAATGAAGCTGCCAGAGAGAGTCAGGGTGACTTCAAAGTCCGGAATTTTCGCAGGTGAAGAAATACTAGAAACCATTCTTGAAATTGCAGCACGAAAAGCCGTGTGAACATAGACCCAACTGGTGTAAAATAAGGATAGAATGATTTTTACAGAAAGAAGCTGAAACAAATGTCTAACTTTCTTTCTTCTCAATTCATTGATATTAAACAAGAGAACTGGGTAAGCATCCTAAAGACCCCTGTCAAATCGAGGGCTTCCTCTTCTGCGGGGGAGCAGCCTGCATACAGCCAGGCTGCAGGCGTTTTTCTTGGGATGCATCCAGACAAAGATGATTATCTTGAGTTTTTATATGAGCTTGCCCATGATCCTTCTATACACATATATATGTTAAGCGAACACCTCAATAAGCAGATTGAGACGGCCCGCTTTCAGGCGATCCAGAGAATTTTGCTCATCCTTCAAAATGAAAAGCTTTCTATGAACCGGTTCATTGCGTTTATGGAAGGAGAAAGACTCATACCTCATTTCCAGAATCCTGAATACACCAAGAAAATACGCGAGGCGTTAAAGGTCGTCTTTGAAAAGTTCAGCAGCAGCCATAAAAACGGGCTGCAGGACGTTGATTTCCGCCGTGTGGCCGTTGACATGGTCAAGTGGATGTGGAATCACGCTTATGAATGGATGGATTCAGAGGATTATCTGGCTTCTGCCCCCAAAATCCTCTGGTATGGAGAGGCGTCAAAAAGCGAAGCGTATTTTCTCTATTTTCTAATTACTCTAGGCTTCGATGTGCTGATTTTTCACCCAGCAGGTAAAAATGATCTGCTGGCGGCAGACACCGAGGAGGCTGTTCCAGTGCTGGAATTCGGGCCGGCGGCCGAAGTGCTCGAACCTTTTCCTAAGACAAAACCCATCAGGAGAACGACACTTGCGTTTAGAGCATCGAAAGAAATTGAACGGGTCCTGCACACCGACGATTCGATGCTGTATAAGCCATGGCAGTTTAGATCCTATACGCCAGCGGCCCTGACCCTGAAAACCACGTACGATGAATTGTTCTTAATCATAAAGGAACGGGCGTTTATCCGGCCGAATTTTGAAGTGAGAGATGAAACCGTATGGATTCCCAATATTTTTGCAAAGGTTTCCGGAATATCTAAGAACCGGCGCGAATATTGGGACCGGGTACAGGGTCTTTCGGAATCAGAGCTGTCCCTGACAATCCGGTCCTATCCGTTCTCGCGTGAAGTCAGGGCCAATAATCTGTTTCATTACCAAAATTCGCTAGGCAGTGATGGTACTCTGGATCCTGAGAAAATGCTCCAGGGCAATTGGTGGAGATACAAGCAGCTGCCGACAGGCCTTCAGCTTGGAATTGCCCATGCGATATCCCGTTACTGTGACAGCCCTAGGCTCAAGCCGCTGCCGCATGAGGACAGGGGCGCGCTGCAGATGTATCTGTTTAATCAGGCGATGGATATCCCGCTGGATGCGGTAAGGCTTCTGCAGAAGTTTGACTATGCTCAGGAAGTCCCGAGGATTGTGTTATTCAAATCAGAGCAGAGCGGCTCGATATTCAGCCGTTCAGATGCGGCGCTGCTTCTGCTCCTGAATGAATTGGGTGTGGATGTCGTCATCCTGAACCCGACAGGCCAGAATGATATTGAGATGTTTGTGGATGAAGAATATTATGATGTTCATTGGCTGGAAGAGGTCAGCTTCGAACAGGACTTTAGGGAGCCGTCACTATTTAAGAAAATTTTTAAAAAAATCTTCTAAAAAGGGGAAATAAAGATGACCAATACAAACTCTCTTCAAACGGTTAATCTTGATAAAATGGAGGAAACCTTGGAGCAGCAGCCATCGGAACTTAAGCTGCAGCTTAGGAACAGTCCGGAAGTAACCCAGCTTGCGCGTGCGATTGACCACAAAAACCAGATTGCCCTTTTAGAATTCGGCAAGGAGCCTGCCAATGAAATCTCCAATTTTTCCGGCAGGATTCTTAACACCATAAAATCCAGCAGCATGGAAGAATCCAGCGCACTTCTGAAGCATCTTGGAAAGATTATGGACAAGTTCGATGCTAAAGACTTTGCGAAGGAAAAGGGCGGCTTATTCTCCAAGATGTTCAACAAAGGCCAAAAGATGATGGACAAGATCATGTCCAAATATCAGACGATGGGCTCTGAAATTGATAAAGTTTATGCAGAAATCGTAAAATATGAAAACGAAATGAAAAAGTCAACAACCACTCTTGAGCAGTTGTACGAGCAAAACTATCGATTTTTTATGGAGCTTGAAAAGTACATTGTAGCCGGGGAAATGAAGTCTGAGGAATTAAAGCAGCAGCTTCCTGAATTAGAAGCGCGTGCAGCAACTGGAAATCAGCTGGCTATGATGGAATTGGACAGCCTCCGTAATGCAGTGGAACTGATTGACCAGCGTGTATATGATCTCGAGATGGCGAAGCAGGTTGCCTATCAATCTGCACCGCAAATTAGGATGCTGCAGAGAGGGAACACCAAGCTGATCGGAAAAATCAACTCAGCCTTCGTTACAACGATTCCAATTTTCAAGTCAGGGTTAATCAACGCGATCGCGGCAAAGAGACAGAATCTTGTGGCTCAGTCCATGAGGGAGCTTGACCGCCGAACCAACGAAATGCTCTTGAAAAATGCGCAGAATATTTCCAAGCAGAGCGTCGACATCGCACGCTTAGCCGGGCAGCCAAGCATCAAGGCCGAAACCCTTGAAGAAACCTGGCAGATCATCATCCAAGGCATGCAGGAAACCAAAGCCATCGAAGACGAAAACGTCCGCCTGCGCGAAGAAGGCAAAAAACGCCTTGAGTCTCTGCAGGAAAACTTCAAGAACCGCCAGATCACGGGCTGATGGGGACAGTCCCCCATTTCCCGGAGGTGGAACCCTTGTGGGGCAAGGGTTCTGCACTAGCTTTAATTATTTCCCTGAATCTGCGAACAAGCTGGGCATATTGCCTGGCTTTTCTTGTATAGGGGTGTGAATCAAGCTGGAGGCGCCGTGAGCGCAATATGAATCCTGCAAATAAGTAAATAATCCTGCATAAATTTCAATAATCCTGCAAAAGACACAAAAATCCTGCAAATGTTTCAGAAATCCTGCAAATAGGCTCCATAATCCTGCATAAGCATCCAACAGCATGCTCAAGTAGCAGGTTTAAAGATTCCAACCAATAATTGTTCTGTCCAATATCTCGGGAATTAATAGGGAAATAGGGACAGTCCCCATAATTTTTGATAAGATAGAGTTATCTATTTTTGTCGTGAGGAGGATGGTAGAAGGATGTCGCAGGTTTGGATTAGTGAGTTCTTGGGAGGGGCTGGGAAGGTCCTTCTTCATCCTTTGTTTTATTTGTCATTTATTTTATGTTTAGTGATCGGGAATACACGGATTAAGCGGGAGCGGCAGGATTTTCATACACGAGTTGAAGATCTTTTTTTAGAATTAAGATTTCTGCTTCCAGCTGGAATCGTCATGGGACTAATTTTATCTTTAGTGACTGTCATTTCCGGGCTGGTTGTGCCTATGGCTGCCATCCTGTTAATCGCGGTACTGTCGCTAGTGGCGGCTGCAACACTGAAAGTCAGGTTTCTATCACCAGCTTATACAGTTGGGATTACGTTCTTTCTCTTGATGCTGCTATCTAGAGAAACACTAATTCTTCCTATTTTCAAACAGGCTTTTAATAGCATAGATCGTTCAATATATCCTTCAGTCGCTATACTAATAGGTGTATTGATTACCATCGAAGGCCTGTTAATCCAGCGAAATGGCCACAAGGCGACTTCGCCAAAGCTCATTCCATCCAAGCGGGGTTCAACGGTCGGTGCGCATGAATCGAAAAGGCTTTGGATGGTACCTCTATTTCTTTTCGTTCCGGGCGGAGTACTTGAGGTCCAATTTGACTGGTGGCCGGTGTTTCATCTAGGGGAATCCACATTCACTCCTATTCTGGTACCTTTTCTGATTGGGTTTACCCAGCAGATTCAGGGAATGCTTCCTAAAGATGCGGTTCGTTTAAATGGAAGACGTGTCACCGGACTTGGCGTGATAGTCACCCTTCTTGCAATTGCCGGTTATTGGTTTGACCTTGCTGCGATTGCAGCAGCCGGAGCTGCCATCCTTGGCAGGGAGATTCTTTATATCTATCAAAATGTGTCAGAAAAAAAGAAGCCATTCTACTTTTCCAGACGTTCGAACGGATTATTGATCCTGGGTATCATTCCAAAATCACCAGCTGATAAAATGGGTTTGTCCGCTGGTGAAATGATCACAAAAGTGAACGGCGTCAAAATTGAGAACGAGCAGCAGCTATACGAAGCCTTACAGCGCAACGGAGCACATTGTAAACTGGAAGTGCTCGATAATAACGCACAAATCCGCTTTGTGCAGAGGGCCCTATACGAGGGTGAGCATCATGAGCTTGGAGTCCTGGTCGTTCAGGAACAAAGGAAGCGGCAGGCGGTATAAATTTTTAATGAATACGGAGTTCCTTTTAAAGGTCACGCTTAAGAACAAAGGGAGATGGGGGTAGACCATCTTCCTTTTTTAAATTTAAGAGCAATTCCTGTATTAAAAGAATTTGAGGTTTGAACAAAAAAAGCGCCTCCTGTATGCTGGGTTTTGAATGACCGACATTCATTCCCTAAAGAGGAGGACGCTTCACATGAAGTATAAGCAAAAAGACCAAAAGAATCAACGTATTCAACAAATTACTGGACAGACTTTGATCATAGGGGCGGATATTGCCAAGAAAATTATAAAGCTAAAGCTTTTACTAAATGGTGATATAAATATGTCGGAGAACGGGATCAACTCATCTCCCTTACCATTTCCTTGAACTTTTTTTATGCTGTGCTATTATTTCATCCCTTCTCTTTTCAAGTTTTGCTTTTTTATCCATAAATATGATCGGTCTTATCACAGTTCTTATATAGATACCCCAATTCAAACACCTCTCATTAATATGTATGTATATTTATTTTTTCAAAAGCGGTCGGTCATTCAGATACAGGGCTATATCAGGATTGTTACCCTCTAATATATCTTGTGTAATAAGCTTAGCCAGCAACTGGCTGTAGACAGTCCCATTGTCACCAAATGCGAATAGAAAATAGCTGCTGGGATACTCATCATAGACCCCTATGATAGGGAGACCGTCACTGGTTCCGCCATAGAATGCTGCCAGGTAATATTCAGGCTCTGCCTGGATATCGGGAAATCTTCTATTCAATTCATCTATAAGTTGAGCTCTCTTATCAACCAGCTTGCTGTCCCGGTCCCCGGATTTCGTTGTATTTTCGTCCAGACCGCCGATGATAATCCGATTATCCGCAGTTGTACGCATATAAAAGTAAGGGCGGGCTGTTTCCCAAATAAGCGTCCGGTTATACCAGCTGGAGAGATCCTTTATAGGATTTGTGGTAACGGTGTATGTACTCACAAAAGAGGTTTTCTTTTCTTGTTTAATATCAAGTCCTTCGTATCCTGCCGCAAAAATAACGTGCCGAGCATAAATGGAGTACCCGTGATTGGTGGAAATAACCATATTCTTATGCTGCTGATCATAATGACAGCCCTTCATCTCTGTATGTTCATAAATCTGGGTCCGTTTTTTTGCAGCATAATCAAATAAAGCATGGGTAAATTTAAATGGATTCATTTCTGCATCGTTATATGAATAGATCGCGGCATCCCTGCTAAAAGGGTATTTAGCTTCAATGTCGTGTTTCTCCAAAAAATCCAGCTTAGACTGGTTTTGCTTTAAAAATTCAAACTCTTTTTTAAGCCGGGCGATGTCGTGCTTGGAACTGGCGAAATAAAGCGTATCTCTTCGGCTGAATTCTGTATCGATGTCAACAGTCTTCGAAGCTTTTTCAATTTCATTAATGGATTCTTTCAGCAGTTGTAAATGTCTGCTGATGTAATCCTCTCCAAATGTTTTAATTAAGTCGGTAAACATTTTTTCACCTGAATATTGGATGAGTGCGGTATTTGTGCTTGTACTTCCGCTGCCTATTTTGCCTTTTTCCACTACAACTACTTTTAAAGGTGTGCCAGCAAGGTAATAAGCACACTGTGCAGCGGAGCTTCCGCCTCCAACGATTAAAACATCACATGTTAGATTCTCTTTCAAGGACTGATAAGAGGGGGCATCACGAAACGTAGATGGCCAGTAATATTCTCCGGATTGTAAGTTCATTTTGAACCTCCTGCTTTAAATGATCATAATATTACTATTGCCAATCTGGAGACGGAAATTCAGAGGTCCCTTTTTATGATACTAATTTTAATTACGCTCCCTTTTTTCATCGTCAGAATTTCTTTATAGTTTCTTCTTTAAAGAATGCAGGAACCATTATTCATCTGGAAGACAGCAAAGGACATACGATTGCAACGCTCGGACCTGAAAAAGAATCCCAATCAGTAAGCATCAGTTCGCCCAAGCTTAAGAAGGGTAGTACCTATACACTGTATTCAGGTGGCTCCTCCACTGGCAGTGAAGTAAATGGAAACTATGCGGATGAAGAATATTCAGGAGGAACTAAAGTAGTAGAATTTACAATCGAGGATTCTATTACATGGTTAAATGAAACTGGAATAACAACTCCTCCAAGCAGCGGCCCTGGCGGCGGTCACGGCGGAGGTCCAGGAGGTGACAGAGGCAGCCGTGCTGATATGTTTTCCAATCTAGAAGATGATACCAAAGCGAAGTCCCAGGAAATTATAGAGCAGGAACGCACAGGAACAATTACTAAAGAAGAGGCGCAAGCTAAACTGGCTGATTAACTTCTCAAGAGATAAGGCTCAGTAATAACGAATAGTAAAAGGATTTTCAGATGGCAGCGCTGACCCTGGTATATTTTGAGGCTCTTTGCTTTTGAAGTGAATCTAAAAAGTTAGGCGCCTTTTCTATGCAGCTATTCAGGCTTGACCCGGTATCGTATCAGGATCAGGCCTTTTACTTTGCCTTAATTTGTATGGAATAGCACTAGGGGATATATTATAATTTTTAATGTGAATTGTTGCATACTAGAAATATGTAAGTAAAGGAATTTGGATGTTAAAAAGCAATGAGTAGGATTTTTACAATATTAAAAGAGGTCATTAAGACAGGTGGTGGGTATGAAGGATCACTTCCATCACTTAAATCCGAATATTTCCATTTATTTATAATTATTTAAGATAATGTTTATATAGGTCATAAGATATGTTTTTAATAATATGGTTTGGAATTTACCTAAACCTAGTTTAATACCCAATTTCAGTGGTAATAAACAAACATTAAAATTATTCCATAATATTGGAAGGAGTGATAAAATAAGACAATGTTTGATATATAAGATTTACATATGACCGCAACCTCAGCCCTATGATCTATTTCAAAGATTTGGTTCTATTAATTAAGTTATTTTATATATTTATAAAATTGGTATTTTATAATAATAATGTTGAATTCTGGTTTCTAAATAACTATAATTAGTATAACTATTCACAGAAACAGAATTGGAAGGTGACAAAGTGACTTTACAAAGCAAGCTAAAAAAAGGAACCCTCATCGCTGCAATGAGCCTCGGAATTACATTCATGTCAACTGCTCCTGGAACTACGGCACTTGCTGCTTCAGACAATTCAGCTCAGCAATTAGTAGATTCGTTGAATGTGCTTAAACTGGATCATGTAGATTATCTTTACGCATATCTGCAATCAGTCAATTTATCTGGCAAGGAATACAGCCAAATCGTAAAAAATACGAATCGTGCTAATCAAATCATTAGGAATACTAATGATGTTGAAAACCTTCCAAATTCAGCAAAAGTAGAGCTTCTTCGTATTATGATGGAGAATGTTAAACTGCTTCAGCTAAAGGCTGTCGCTATTGATGATAAAGGTAAGCCGGTGGACCTTATAAACTATCGACCTGGTACTACAGGGTTAAAAATTCAATTAACTGATCTTAATGGCAAACTTCTTGCCACTTTTGACCCGACTCTTGCGGATTTAAATGCACAAGCATTGCTTGCTAAGATTAATGCTCTTCAAGAGGCTGTAAAAGCAGTGAAAAAGATGAGCGAATCCGGCAAGTTCGTGGCGATGCCAAGTGCATCACTTCCGAATACAGCTACTGAATTACCAACAATGATAGCATTAGGCGGATTGCTAGTTGTTTTAGGCGGGGCAGCACTTGTACCTGCAGTCATCTATACAAGAAAGACTAAACAGCCTGCTGGAGCTTAATCTTCAATGAAGAAAAAAAAGAAAAGAAGAAGTAAAAAATGGAGATGGGTACTCTTAGGAGTTCCCATCTCCATTATCCTGTTAGGCCTCGGGATTATTGCATACTTTGGTTTAGATTTAACGAAGCAGACCGTCATGCTTGCTCGTGCAGCTACCACAGAACATAAACCAGATTTACCGCAGAAGAAATTCGAACAAGCCTGGCCAGAGCTTCCTGCACCCGGTGAAAGCCTGGGTGAGCTTACATTTCCGTCTCTAAAATTAAACGTTCCTGTGGTTCAAGGTACTCATGATGAGGAATTGAAAAAAGGAGCAGGACATTTTGCCGGCAGTGCCTTGCCGGGACAGGGCGGACAGGTACTCCTCAGCGGTCACCGTGATACGGTATTTACTAAACTGGAACATTTGAAAAAAGGCGATAAAGTTACTTTTACAACCAAGTATGGTGACTTTGTCTATGAAGCAACGAGCTTCAAAATTGTTCCAGCCGACGATCAGACCGTTAATGTTGCGAAAAATTATGAAACCTTAACTCTTTCAACATGCTATCCATTCGATTTTATTGGGGATGCGCCTGATCGATATATTATCTACACGAAGCTTGTCTCAATGCCTGATATAGAAGTCGCAAAAAAGTAGCAGAAAATCTGCTATTTTTTTTGTAATTTATTAAGTAGATCTAGCGCTATAATTCTGTACGTGAAAAAACCACTGAAATGACATCCAGTGGTTTTTTCTTGTTGTCAAGCTCCAGGGTAACTCTTTTCGCAATAGTAAAAATATCGTAAATGTTTTATAAATTCAGTTAGATTTTTGGGACTTTTGTGGTATATTATTCTAGCAATTATAATATGTGGAAGGGAAACGTGAATTTATGTCGTTTAAACGAAAGTTTAAGAGGATGCTGGCGACTACTGTTGCTGCCGGACTGATTTCAACTCAAATGGCTTCTCCTGCTCTAGGGGCTCAGGCCAGCAAAGCAAAACCAGCTAAAACTCCTGCTGTTCCATTTGTCATTTCTTCACCTCTTGTCAGTATTACTAAAGGAACAAATGCTTCTGTAACTGTAGCGCCTAAAAAGGGCCATTCAGGAGCCGAAACGGTTGTGTTTCAGCTGATGAATGGGAAAAATCTTATTTCCCAGGCTGCTGTAGAGGCAGACATAAAGACTCCGCAAAAGTTTTCTGCACATTTTAACTCAAGCGATCAAAACAACTGGGTTCAAGTGTATGTGGTATCCAGCTTCAATGAAGAAACGAACCGCTTAGGCACAAGCCTTGCGACATCGGTAACAAGTGCACCTTTCAAATTGCGCATTATGGAAACAACTGATATTCATACAAATCTATTAGCCTACGATTATTTTAAAGACGCGCCTTCTGATGCCGTTGGTTTTGCAAGAACGGCAACCTTGATCAAACAATCAAGGAAAGAAGTGAAAAACAGCGTTCTGGTCGATAACGGCGACTTAATCCAGGGAACTCCTCTTGGAACATATAAGGCGAAAGTCAAGCCTTTGCAAAAAGGTGAAGTCCATCCTGTATATAAAGCCATGAACCAGCTTGGTTATGATATGGCTACATACGGAAACCATGAATTTAACTATGGCCTGGATTTCTTGAATGAAGCCACGAATGATGCAAATTTCTCATATGTAAATGCGAACGTTTATGTAAAAGACAAAGATAAAAATCCGAATAATGATAAGAATAAATTTACCCCTTATAAAATTGTTTCAAAGAAAGTCTATGACGTCAGCGGCAAATCCAAAACTGTCAAAATTGGCTATATCGGCCTTGTTACCCCACAGATTACTGACTGGGATAAAGGCAATTTAGAAGGAAAAGTCACTACTAAAGGCATTATTGAAACAGCTAAGAAATATGTACCTCAAATGAAAAAAGCAGGGGCAGATATTGTCATTGCGCTTACTCACTCCGGCTTTAATGCGGATACAACGAACTCAGAAGATACGGTATATGGTTTAAGCAAGGTTGCAGGAATCGATGCCATCACGTTCTCACACACTCACAAAGTTTTCCCAACCCAAGATGACAAGACACTCGATGGTCTTTTTAAAGATGCAAAAGGAAATGTACTTCCGGGCGTAGATAATCAAAAAGGTACCATTAACGGCGTTGCAGCGGTACAAGCTGGGTACGGCGGCAATACCCTTGGGATTATCGATCTTGACGTGCAATTCGTTAAAGGCAAATGGGAGGTTTATCAGTCCCAATCTACAACTAAGGCCACTTTTAATAAAACAACAGGCGTTAAAGCACCTGATGATGCGGGTGTTGTAAAAGCTGTCCAGACAGACCATGCAGCAACCCAGAAATATGTGAACACGCCTATCGGAAAAACGACAGCACCGATTCACAGCTATTTTGCACTTGTGCAGGATGATCCATCTGTCCAGGTAGTTACAGCTGCACAGAAGTGGTATGTAGAAAACTATATCAAAAATAACCGTCCGCAGTATAAAGACCTGCCGATCCTTTCCGTAGGCGCGCCATTTAAAGCAGGACGAAACGGTGTAGAAGAATTTACCGAGATTAAACAAGGCGATTTAACGATCCGCAGCGCAGGGGATTTATATCTGTATGACAACACGTTAAAGGCTATCAAAGTAAAAGGCTCTGTAGTCAAAGAATGGCTTGAAATGTCTGCGGGCAAGTTCAACCAGATTGATCCAGCCAAAACAACAGAACAAGCATTATTGAATCCTGCTTTCCAGGTGTATAACTTCGATGTAATTGACGGAGTTCAATACCAGGTAGATGTAACAAAACCGGCACGTTATGATGAAAAAGGCGTTAAAATTTCTGATTCAAGCCGAATTAAAGGTTTAACGTATAACGGAAAGCCAGTCGATCCGAACCAGGACTTTGTCGTTGTGACGAATAACTACCGTGCATCAGGCGGCGGTAATTTCCCTGGAGTAAAAGGCAGCGAATATGTGGTTGATTCACCAGATGAAAACCGCCAGATTTTGATGGATTACATCTCACAGGCAAAAGAAATTAATCCAACTGCCGACAACAACTGGTCGATTGCTCCAATTTACTCTGACGTGAATGTTACTTTTACTTCTTCACCTAAAGGCGAAGAGTACCTGACTAAAGACAGCAATATCACGTATACAGGAAAAACAGATGCTAACGGATTTGGCATTTTTAATCTAAAGCTGACTCAGCCTGAATAATATTAATTGAGAAGCTTCTATTTCTTATAAAAGTCAATGGTGGCCCGGATGTACTATCTTCCGGGCTTTTTTTATTAAATACATTTTTTAAATTTTCACCAATCCTCTATATACTTCCGTAAGAACTAAGGAGATTTTACCTTTATATGCAGGAGCGGATGAATTTGAAAAAAATTACGTATGTGAAATTTGGTTATGATTTGGTTATGGCACTTACTATCAATAAAGAAACCCCTGAAGAAAAACCTCAGAGGTTTATGGCCTGTATTAGGATTTGGACAATATATTGTATGGAACTTATTTCTTATTGGTACAGGCATTTCAACACCATTTTTTCACAAAGTGATATTAAATAACTTATTAATAACCGCCAGCAAATGTAGCTCCAATAATAATGAGCAGAATAAATAAAACAACGATTAAGGCAAAGCCTCCTGCAACGCCTCCGCTATAGCCTTCGCATCCGCCACCGTAGCCGCAAAATCCCATAATCCAGACCCCCTTTGTCCTTTAATGATATAGAGTATGCACTGAATTAAATGTTCGAAAGGGCAGAATAACTAGTGCTTGTACAAAAAAAGCAATATGTTTTATTTTTCAATATGAATGTGCTTGGCGGGCTGGCGTTTCACGAGATCGCGGGGCTTAGCCATTTCCATGGTTTTTCTTACTCCAGAAATTGTTGTTCTAACAATGTGGGTGCAGTTCAAAAAAAGCCTGCATTTTCTCTTAGCAATTAGCTGCAATTTTTTATCTGTTTAATAGAAAGTTAATTCTGAATATAGTCCTGGCTATTAAGATTTATAGGACTGGAGCCGTAATAAAGACTACTCCATAATTTTTAAAATAAGGAATGATTGAGTTTGAGAAAAGTTTTAGTTTTTATATGGCTGAGTTTACTGCTTATTGCAGGATGCGGATGTTCGTTACAATCTGCATCTTCGGTGGATGCTGAAAAACCGGTCAGGATCGGAATTATGCTGTCTGATGCCGGATTAGGTGATCAATCCTTCTCGGATGCAGGCTTTAAGGGACTTGAGGAAGCACGTGATGAATTGAACATATCGTTTGATTATAGAGAAATTAAAGATGCAAAAACCTATGAAAAGAGACTTGAGGAGCTTGTCAATCAAGGAAATGATGTGGTTATCGGTCTCGGGTTTTCGATGCAGGAAGCGATTGAAACCGTTGCAAAAAAGTTTCCAGATCAGACCTTTTTATTGATAGACTCCGAATCAGAACTGCCCAATGTGCATTCCGTAACCTTTAAAGAAGAGGAAGGCTCGTATTTAATAGGTGTGATAGCTGGGATGAAGACAAAGAGCCATGTTGTCGGGTTCGTAGGCGGAGTAGATGTGCCGCTGATCAGAAAGTTTGAAAAGGGCTTTACAGAGGGCGTCAAGAAAGTGAATCCAAAAGCCAAAGTCATCTCCACATTTGCTGGCAGCTTTGACGACGACAAGAAGGGTATGCAGATCGCCAAGTATATGATTAAGCAAAAAGCTGATTATATATATCCAGCTGCCGGTTTTACTGGCGTTGGCGTACTGAATGAAGCGCAAAAATCCGGCATATATACATTCGGGGTGGATTCTGACCAATTTTATCTGGCTGAGAAAGCGGTTGTCACTTCGATGCTGAAACGTGTTGACGTTGCAGTTTATAATATTGCCAAAGAGCTCGTGAAGACAGGAAAGCTATCGGAAAAGAAGACTCAGCTTGGAATAAAGGAAGAAGGAATAGACACTGCACCCATTCGTGTCATTACCCTTACTTCTGCAGAAACGGACAAATTAAACGAATTTCGTAGACATATATCAGAAGGCACCATTCAAATTCAGCCTTAAACTCAGAAAGGGGTCAAATACAGCATGAAGCTTAAGCAAAAGATATTATTACTTTCCCTTATTCCTCTGCTCTTATCTTCTTGTATTATTGCTTTTAACATATTGCAGCTTAAATCTTTAAAGTCTTCAACAGAGACCATTGTTCGTATGCTGGTGAATGTGGAAGAATTAAATAGTTCTGCCAAAAGTCTAGCTAAGTCTCTTGGCGCCTATTCAATAAATGTCTCAGCAAGCAATGCACATGATATTAATGAGGACTTAAAAAAGACTAAGGCCGGCTACCAAAAACTTAAGGAACAAGTAACGGACCAGGGACAGAAAAAGACGCTTCAGGCCATAGATAAAAAATATCAGGAGCTGACGGTCACTGCTGCTAAGATCCTAAATGAAGAAAACCAATCAGAAGCAAAACGCCAGTCTCTGCGTACAAAAGGCATAGTGAATGACGTCATCGAGTTAAAAAAGATGATAAATGCGGAATATACAATCATGCAGACGAACCTGAAAAATCAAATCGATTGGATGGTCACATTTTCTATTACAGCAGTTCTAATTCTAATTGTAATCTGTGCGGTATCCGCAGTGATTTATGCAGAGAAAATTGTGAGGCCGATCAGGTTCATTACGAGTAACGCAGCAGAAATCGCGTCAGGGAATCTGGGCGTTCCAGAAATACATGTCAAAACAAAAGACGAAGTGTTTGCATTAAATCAATCATTCACGACCATGGTGGACCACTTGCGCGAATTGATTGACCAGGTAGGCACCAGCGCCAGCCAAGTGGCCGCATCAGCAGAGGAGCTAATGGCAAGTGCGGATGAAACGATGCGCGGTACCGAGCAGATTACCGCAAGCATCCAGCAGGTTTCGGCTGGAGCGGAGCAGCAGACGCGGAAATCGGAAGAATCCGCATCGGCAGCACAGGAAACCACCTCCGCCGTATCAAAAATTGCTGATAATGCTGAGGCTGTTCTGGAGCTGGCTGCATCAGTGAATGATCAGACCCATCTCGGCTCACAGCTTGTTAGCGAAACCCTGAATTCTATGAATCTCATTCATGGATCGGTAGAAGAAACAGATCGAGTACTGAGCGGTCTGCACAAGCGTTCTGCAGAGATTGGGGATATTCTTGGATTGATTACGGATATTGCGGAGCAGACCAACCTCCTGGCACTGAATGCAGCCATTGAAGCTGCAAGGGCAGGGGAGGCCGGAAAGGGGTTCTCAGTTGTTGCCGCTGAAGTCAGAAAGCTTGCCGAACAAACAAGAAATTCCGTAACCCATATTTCTGAAATTACCTCCATCATGCAGAACGATACGAAAAAGAGCGTATCGTCCATTCTCTTTGTGAAAGAAAAAGTGGATGCTGGACTTGAAATTGCCGGCGAAACACAGGTTCGCTTTGATGATATATTATCCTCTGTCCAGAACGTGACTGAACAAATAAAGGAAGTTACACATGCTTCTGCTAAAATCAGCGGGGATATTTCAAGGGTATCGGAAAGAGTCAATGAAATGTCTCACGTTGCCCAGAGTGCCTCGCACCATTCAGTTGAAGTAGCTGCAGCTTCAGAAGAGCAGCTGGCTTCAATGGAAGAAGTAAGTGCTGCCGCTTCATCGCTTGCCCACCTGGCAGAAGAGCTGCAGAGCACGGTTGCTAAATTTCGATTGTAATAGAATTAATAAGTCTTTATTGGGTCTGGCCGCCGGGGAAATCTCGGCGGTTTTGATTTTATTTTGGGACCAATGTCGGCTTATTTGGTTACTGACACAAAGCTGCAGGGGGCAGTCTGTTTTGTCTTATCGTTGAAACGGTTATCAGGAGAATTTCATGTGAAGACAAGCATAGTGATCAGAAGAGAAGCATAAAGGCAGAAATTAAGAATGAAAGCAGGAGGATAAGCATTGATAGAAAGACAAGCATAAAGGCAGTTGGATAAGCATAAAGGCAGTGGGATAAGCAAAAAGCAGAAAACATAAGCATAGGATTTTGATAGATAAGCATAAACCTTGAGAACTTAAGCATAAACCCTTAAAACCTAAGCATAAATGTTTTAAAGACAAGCATAAGTTCCTTAAAGATAAGCATAAACCATTCAGATACCACTACAACACCCTTGAATCTGCAAAAAAACTTACAAAAACACTCTATTAACTTAGCGGTAGTGCACAAATATTAAGGTTCAGCTCCAAAAAAAAGTAATTTGCCCATAAAATATCATATTTACCTTCCAATATGGAAAATTGCGGGCGGCCCAAGCAAGCGGCAGGATCAGGCAATGGAATTTTAAGAGCTCAGCGCCCTGGAAATAACAAACACCTTTATTCCTCTAGGGAAGCCATTCCAAAGCTGCTATTCCTAGTAAATTATACCCCCGAACTGGTTATTTTAGGATATAATATTAAATATTCAAAAAAGACAGATAATGGTGTAGGGGGATATATGAGATTTCTTAAGATTATTTTTTATTATATGCTGGGAGTGTTAGGCATCACATTCATCAGTGTCATTCCTTCCGTCATTCAATCGAAAGGCATATATAATGTCTTTGCCTATGTAAAAGGATACTTTCTGTTTGCTGCCGAGTTTATCCGCTTGGAAAACTGGGTGTACATGTATAAGGAACAGCACTTTCCTCTATTGGATTATCTGAGGGAGCCTTTTGTTTATTCCGCTCAAATCTTTTTAAGTGCTATGGCGATAGGTTTTGCTGCCGCCCTTATCCTGACGATTCTTACTCACTTTTTGCCAAATGTTATCATTGTTCCGATAAAACGGCTGCTCAGCATACTAGAAACGGTGCCTGATTTAATGTTCGCATTCATGCTCCAGCTTTTTGTTGTTTATATGTTTAAAAAGATTGATGTAGAGCTATTCAAATTCACGGCATTGGGTGAAGAGAAAATCTACTTTGCCCCAATCCTGACTCTTTCCATTTTACCCATGATCTCATTGTATCGGCTTTTCTTATTACTGGTAGAAGAAGAGTTTTTGAAAAACTATACGGAGTTCGCGCTGTCAAAAGGCATTGGGAAAATGCGTATCCTATTGGTACATATATTTAGAAATATTTTCACATCGATTTATTATCATTCTAAAATTATCATCTGGGGAGGATTATCGAGCTTATTTATAGTCGAAACGCTATTCAATATGAGGGGCATCACAGCTTTTATAGCCCAGGATTTCCGGCCAATTGTGATAGCAGTATCCTTATTATTGATATTCACCCCCTTCTTCATCATCTACCAGGGAGCTTCTTTATTTATTAAACAAGAAGAATCGTCCATTGAATGGAGACTTTTTAAAGAAGATATAGCGAGCATAAGAAAATGGAAGCTTTGGCGGAGACTTCGCCAGGGAGGAAGCATTCTATTTATCCACCTAAAGAACCCGAAATTCTTTATCGGATTTACCTTTATTGCCGGTCTCCTGCTTTATAGTGTTTTCTATTATCTGCTTGCGGATGTGCCTATTAAAAATCTTACCTTTGTGAAGGATGCACAGGGGAAGATAGTCAGTGCTCCGCCGCATCCCCTATCCTCGCAGATGTTACTTGGTTCCGACCGCTATGGTAATAGCATATTGGATCTTATTATAGTAGGTGCCCGGTATACGCTTTTCTTTGGGATCTTAATAGCTGTACTCCGGGTTGCCGGCGGATTTATGTTTGCTGTACGATACGCATTCATGCTTAAGGACCATACACGGATGTTAATAGAAAAGATAGTAGACTCGATTCATTTCCTGCCATTGAGCTTGATTGCTTACCTATTATTGAGGCCGATCCTCTGGGGAAAGGGCTTTGGCATCTGGGTTTACAGCTTTACAGAACGGATTACATTAGAAGTGCTGATTCTGACCATCCTTGTTGTGCCATTGACTGCCGTGTTGATCGGGAACGAGATGCGACAGATATCGAAAGAAACCTTTGTGTTAAGTGCAAAAACACTGGGAGGTGACGACAAGCATATTCTGTGGACACATATATTTCCACATCTGGCTCCGCGATTATTCATTTTGTTTGGACAGCAATTTATTCAAGTGATGCTGATATTTGTCCACCTTGGTTTATTCCAGCTATTCCTCGGTGGAACGATTATTTCTGATAGTATCCTTCCAGATCCGCCATCAACATCGACGTATGAATGGTCAGGCATGATCGGGTCAACAAGGGAAGCTTTTTTATCCGGAAAGTACTGGATCATTCTCCCGACTCTCGGTGCCTTTATGTTAAGTATATTTGCCATGCAGCTCATGATTCAGGGGATTAAAGAGGTGCAGCAGCGTAAGGTTGGTGTTTTAGTCCCGAAATTGCTCAAACGAAGGAAGAAATCCATAAACGCTCGAAAAACGTTATCTTTAGAAGAAGAATCCTTTTCACTTGTCCATTCTAAAAAACGGAAGATGGATACGGCTGGTTAAAAATCTTTATTAATCATTCATTTATATGCAGTCTGGCAATCCCGGACTGCATTTTTATCTGGAATAGTATCGGGTTAAAACTAGGATTTAGAGAAACAGATGTCCTGTGGATCTTAGCATAAGGCTCTTTTCTAAAAGATTGTTGTTTTTTAATAGTTATGTGATCCTACCCTATTGATTA
>NZ_PGUY01000105.1 GCF_002863585.1 Peribacillus deserti
GCCAGCGTTCGTCCTGAGCCAGGATCAAACTCTCCGAAGAATGTTTGATATAGCTCTTAAAAGTTTAAAACTTGTTTTATTTTCTCATAGAGAAAATATCTGGCGTCTTGTTTCGTTCAGTTTTCAAAGAACAATCATTGTAATTAATAGCAGCGTATCTCAACGACAGCTAAATTAAAATATCACAACTTTCAGGAACACGTCAACGACTTTTTTTAGCAATGACTGTCTGTGCTTGTTAAGAGCAACTTTTAAATAATAACATGCGATGTTCATTCGGTCAATATGTTTTTTATAGTTCTAAAATGGTTGTGTATGCAAGACTCCCTTCTATAAATATACCCCTTGTTACTTAGCTTTTAAACACAGCGGGTAAAATTACTGCTATATTATTAGCCCGCATCAACAGAAGTAACACAAGTTTATATAATTAATAAAATGTCGTTTTTCTCTATAGAAGATTAACCACAAACAAAACATCAACAAAAAAACTTCGTGACTGTTAGCCCCGCCACGAAGTTTTTGTTATTTTACACACCTGGGAACCAGCCTGGCGTATTGACGATTGCCTGCCAGAGCGGATCAGGGACAACTAGTTCCCGCTGTTTATCTTTAAGAATTTTTGTAACTATTTCATCCTCTTTACCTTGTTCAATTTTATGTAACCAGTCTGGGTCCATAATAAGTTCCCGTCCCAATGCTAAGAGTGGAACTCCAGTTTGGAAGGCTTTTATTGCATCATCTGCCGTAAGGATTGAACCTACCCCAATTACAGGAACTTTATTGCCCGCACGCTTCTGGATAATTTCAAGGCGTGAACGTGTATCTTCGACTCCCCGTCTCGGAACGGACGTGTAATCCTGTAATGAGATATGAAGATAATCTAATCCTTGGTCTGATAAAGCATCTATTAATTGCAGCGTATCTGCCATGGTGATCCCTGGAGTTTCTGGCTCCTCCGGGGAAAATCTATACCCTACGATAAATGGGCGGGCTGCTGCAGCTGCCGCTTTTTTTACTTCGCTTACGACTGCAAGCGGGAAAGACAGTCGCTTTTCCAAACTTCCGCCCCAGCGGTCATCGCGCCTGTTTGAATGTGGTGAGAAGAATTGTTGAATAAGATATCCATTAGCACCATGTATTTCAACGCCGTCAAATCCTGCTTCCACAGCTCGGCGAGTGGTTTCTCCAAACGCCTTTATGATATCCTCGATTTCTTGGTTATTTAATTCACGCGGCACCGGATGTCCTTCGCCTTCTGCTGCTACTGCGCTTGCACTTACGACTTCTCCGTTAGGAACGAGTTCCGGGGGACACATACGGCCGCCATGAAAGATTTGCAAGACGGCTTTTGCCCCCTCTGCTTTAATGGCTTGTGCAAGCTGCTTTAAGCTAGGTATCAGTTCATCACGATCTGCCCCAAATTCTCCATGAAAGCCTTTTCCGTTAGGAGTCACATATGTACATGCTGTAATGACCATACTTACACCGCTTGCGCGCCGCACATAATATTCTACTTCCTGCTCGGTAACGGTTCCGTCCTCATTGGACGAGAAATTAGTCATGGGAGCCATAACGATACGATTTTTCAGTTCCACATCATTAGGAAGGGTAAAAGTTTGAAAAAGTGGTTCATATTTTGAGTTCATGATGATTCCTCCAGTTGTATTTTTACACCCATTTAACGATATTCTCCATGTCGTTTCTTGTTTTTGGCCTATGTGGATCTTCAGCACGGTATCCGAATGCCGCCCAAAAAGAAACATTAAAACCCCCATTTTCAAGAAGTCCTTCTTCTTCGAGTATCCGATTAACAGCATCAGGGTCAAATCCTTCAATCGGGCATGAGTCAATTCCGATCAATGCAGCAGCTGTCATCATATTTGCTAAAGCTATATAAGTCTGCTTACTCGACCAATCAAAAATAGCACGCTTGTCCTCTAATAAATGAAAATTCCTGTTGAAAATCACGATATCTCTCAGAAAAACCTTTGATAATGTCTTCAGGCATTTTCTGCACATTTCTAAGGTGATTGATAAAGTAATCTGAATCATAGCGTAGATTCGTTCTTGCCAGAATTACTACAAAATGACTGGCAGTTGTAAGCTGACCTTGTGCTCCCCATGCAACTTCTCGAAGTTTTTCTCTTAATTTCATATCCTGTATAATGAGGAATTTCCAGGGCTCAAGACCAACCGAGTTTGGGGAGAGCCTTCCAGCGTCAAGGATAAATTGAAAATCTTCATCTGAAATCTTTTTTTCGCGGTTGAATTTTTTGTTGCATGCCTGAATTGGAATGCTTCCAAAAGTTGTTGTTTCATAGCTGTGTGATTTTCCAAGAGTATTCTCCTTAAAAAATTAGAATGAAGACTGGTTTTTTGTCGAGAAAAGTATTCCAGTCAACTATACGGGACAGTATTTCCCTAAATAGACTTAAAGTAAACCGGTACATTATTAGTGTGGCTTTCGGTCCTCTGAAAAATGCTATTACCTTTAAACAATAGGATCACTACTAAATCTAAAACACATGGCAGTAACATGGAACATCATGAAATATTCTGGACTTTGGAGTCATTACAGCCTTTATCTGTATCTTTCCTCTTTAAAAGGATTCGCAGTCATAGAGTAACCCAATTCTTCCCAGAAACCAGCTTCATCTTGTTTCATAAAGCGGAGGCCCGTAGCCCATTTTGTACCCTTCCATAAATAGAAAGAGGCTGGGGGTATAAAACGGAGCGGGTACCCGTGCTTTGGCGTGATATCCTGCCAATCGTGTTTTTCATCTTTCCAGCGGTAGATAAATAGAGCATCGTCTCCCATTAAAGGTTCAATCGGTAAATTAGCTGAGTAGCCAAAAGGATCACCATTATAGTACCCATACACTTTAATATGAGTAACTCCATCCTTTATGTCCACGAGATTCAGCAATTCTCTCATTGCAATCCCCTCAAAAACTGTGCCGAATTTGGACCAAGTTGTTACACAGTGCATATCGATGGCAGAAATGGTAGTAGGGAGATTTAACATGTCGGCATAAGTTAACACAGCCTCCTTATCCACATTGCCAAATAGCCTGAATCTCCAGGTATCTTCATTAAATTCATATACATCACCCTGGTGGAGGATGGGCCAGTTTTCTGTCTCAAACTGTCCAGGCGGAAGTTGATTTTCCATTTATTCCCTTCCTTTCATAAAACGCTATTGCCTGCGCTCTTTCGATTTGTGAAGAAATATTTTTGTATGGATTAATATAAGCTAATATTTAAAGGCTATTCTTAGTACCCCTTTCCTTTTATATTGATTTCGAAACATAATATTTTGAGACAAAACTTCAGGCTGTTAGAATAGACCTGGTATAAGACCTGTGTATACCGATGAATATATATAGAAAGAAGATGAAATAAATGAAGGAAACTACAAAGCATAAACAGCTGCGTGATATTAAATTTTCCGTACTGGATTTATCCCCTATTTTGGCAGGCGGAACGGCATCCGATTCCTTTAAGAATACATTAAGCCTGGCACAGCATGCTGAAAAATGGGGGTATACGCGCTATTGGCTTGCTGAGCATCATAATATGCCCGGCATAGCCAGTTCAGCAACCTCGGTTGTTATCGGGCATGTTGCTGGGGGAACTGAAACAATCAGGGTGGGTTCTGGCGGCATTATGCTTCCCAATCATGCTCCGCTGGTAATTGCTGAACAATTTGGTACACTCGAATCCCTTTATCCAGGCCGTATCGACTTAGGACTGGGCCGGGCTCCAGGAACTGATCAACTGACTGCCCATGCACTTCGCCGCGACCGCAGAAGCGATGGCCAGGATTTCCCGGAACAATTGGAAGAGCTTCGTAATTACTTTAAAAGTTCAGAAGCTGTCGGCGGCAGGCATGTCCGTGCTATACCAGGTGAAGGCCAGAATATCCCTGTGTGGCTGCTGGGTTCGAGCGGCTTCAGTGCACAGCTGGCGGGCAGGCTGGGGCTTCCATTTGCATTCGCCAGCCATTTTTCACCGGATAATACTCTCCCAGCCTTGGATTTATACCGCAGAAGCTTTACTCCTTCGGATGTTTTGGATAAACCATATGCAATGGTTGGTGTAAATGTAATTGCAGCAGATACAGAAGAGGTTGCACGCCGCCTGGCAACTTCCATGCAGCAGCAGTTCCTTAATCTTATCAGGAATAATCCCGTACCGCTGCAGCCTCCTGTAGACAGTATGGATGAGCTATGGAGTCCTTATGAAGAAGCCGCCCTTCAGCAGCAATTAGGTTCTTCCATTATTGGAGACCATGCTGGCGTTACAGAAAAATTACAGGATTTCTTAGACTTGACACAAGCTGATGAAATGATGGTGAACGCACAGATTTACGACCATCAAGCACGCTTAAGATCCTTCGAAATAGTAGCAGAAATTGCTTCTCTTAAAAAATGAAAATAAAAATAAAAGGCTCTTTTCTAAAAGATTGTTGTTTTTTAATCGTTCGGTGAACCTACCCTATTGTTAAACAGGTTGATTGGAACGTAAGGTGCGAGACTCCTGCG
>NZ_PGUY01000106.1 GCF_002863585.1 Peribacillus deserti
AAGGACACCTTCTGTTAAAATTAAGTTACCACACAAAATCCATACAGAAAGAAGTGTCCTTATGTTTAAAAATTATACCATGAATCAATTAGTTTTTCCTTTAGATTTAGAAGTAAAATTACAAAATAATGATATTGCCTTCCATGTCCATCATTTAGTTGAGAGTATCCCCCATGAAGCGTTCGAACCATTTCTTCGAAATGAGGGATGTCCTGCCTATCATCCACGTATGATGCTCAAGATTATCTTATGTGCCTACACGCAATCAGTCTTCTCGGGTCGCAAAATTGAAGCCTTACTAAAAGACAGTATCCGAATGATGTGGCTGGCTCAAGGGCATGAACCTAGCTACCGCACGATCAACCGATTCCGTGTTCAATTAGAAGTGAAAGAGTTAATTCGCCAATGTTTCGTCCAATTCCGTTGTCGATTGGTCGAAGAAAACCTGATTGATCAAGAAGCGGTTTTTATCGATGGCACAAAGATTGAAGCAAATGCGAATAAATTTACGTTTGTCTGGAAGAAATCGATTGAGAACTATCATCAAAGTTTAATTGAAAAGTCCAACCAGCTGTACAATGAGCTGCTTGAGAATGAAATCATCCCTGAAATGGAACGGGAAAGCGCTGAACAGTTATCATTGGAAGAACTCGCTCAATTGGTTCAACAAGTGGACGATATCGTCACCGAGTATGATCAACAAATTGAAACATCATCAGATGTTTTAGAACGAAAGGCCTTAAGAAACGAACGTAAATACCCGAAACAAGCGCGTAAACAGTTGATGGATATGGCCTTACGAAAACAGAAATACCAACAAGACTTTGAAATCTTTGGCACACGTAATAGTTATTCTAAAACAGATCCCGATGCAACATTTATGCGAATGAAAGATGATTATATGCAAAACGGTCAATTGAAAGCTGGTTACAATGTACAAATCGCAACGGAAGGTCAATACTCGCTTGCCTATAGTATATTTTCAAATCCGACTGATACACGTACGTTAATCCCATTTCTAGATGAAATCGAGCAGCATTATTTCGAGTTGCCGAAACACATTGTCGCAGATGCAGGGTACGGCAGTGAACAAAACTATAATGATATCCTTTCGAACAGAAAACGAGAAGCGCTTATTACCTATAACCTGTATTTGAAGGAACAAGAGAAAAAGTACAAACAAAACACACTTAACCCCGATAACTGGCACTATGATGAAGAAACAGATACATATACATGCCCTAATCAGAAACGCCTAGAATTTCATCATGATTCTGTACGCAATGACCGTACAGGCTTCCAAAGGGAGTTTAAAATTTATGAGTGCGAAGACTGTTCAGGATGCCCATTCCGTTCATCATGCACAAAAGCAAAAGAAGGCAACAACCGAAAACTTATGGTGAATGAAAAATGG
>NZ_PGUY01000014.1 GCF_002863585.1 Peribacillus deserti
TGGCCAGGGCCAGTCGGGATATGGAACACAACGCTTTGGTGGCCAGGACCCAGCGGGATATGGATCCCAAGGTTATGGTGGGCAGGGACAGCCGATTTATGGTATGCAGCAGCCATCAGTACAGCAGGGAATTCCAGTTGAAAATGTAATGAGTCCTCCTGATACGCAGGGAAGCAGGGGTGCACAGCCTGGGCATCCGCCCTCTTTGGGGGCAGCTGATTTTTCCCAGCTCAGTCCATTCATTCAGCAAAAGCCCTTTAGTTCTTCAAAATATGCTGATGAAAGTGCGGACCATGAGCGCTAAGCCTAAAGGAGACAGTGCCTTCCGCACTCGTCTCCTTGCTTATTTAAAGGATCACGGATTTGACGTGAAAAAGATAAACAAAATTCGTGAAAACGTGTATAAGATTCAAACTCAAAGAAGGATTTATTTTTTTAAAGGGTTTTCAAGCTTTAGAAAATATGAAACACAAAAAGCACTAACTAAACTTCTTAGGCAATACGGCTTCTATAAGACCTATAAATTTTTATTTGATATCCAGCCTTTCGAACATAAGGGTTATTATTATGGGTTTATTGAATATTTGAAGCCTCATAAAGAGGAATTCCGTTTCAATACAAGGAAGAACCGGGCAGAAGGCTTGAGGGTGCTGGGAGAACTCCACCGGGCAACTGGAAAAATAATGAATGACCAGCGGTTTTACTATCCCATCCCGAAGTATAATCAAATTGCGAAATGGAAGCAGAGACTTGAAGAGTTTGAGAGTGTTTCACATATTGTTGCCCAGTATGTTCCAGAGCAGGTTATAAACCAAGCGATCATGTGGGGCAAATGGGCTATCAAAGGTGCTAAGGAACACGAAATTCACTTATATCAAGAACCTGATGTGATCACACATGGAGATGTAGCTTACCACAACTTTTTACGGGTTCAAACCGGGGAAGTCTATCTGATTGACTGGGATTTGATCTCCAAGGCACCGCCTATCATCGACTATCTGCAATTTGCCAACCGAATTCTTCCATCGATCAACTACTCTTATAAAGAGTTATGGTCATATCCGGCTTTTAGAAATCTAAAAAATAATCCTGCCTTTTTATACGGATTAGGCTTTCCTTCAGACATATTCAGGGAATGGAACAGGCTAGTGAGGGAGAACCTTCTTGCCAGCCAGTCACATATACACTCAGTATGGAAACTGACCGTGGAAGGGTTTGACAACAGAATTAAATTTCAGGAGCACCTTATGGAAAGGATCGCTCATATGACAGGGAAACGTTGAAATGCTGTACTAAATTTGCCTTTTTTATAGATACTAAAAGTGAGCATTTCGCTCGGTGTCTATAGAGGAGGTTTTTTAGTTGAGTAAGATAAAATGCTTTTCAGCAGCAGCTTCAGTTTTATTGCTCCTCAGCGCATGCGGAAAAAATGAAACGGAGTATGGGGCTGCCGGAAATCATCCAGTTTATAATACAGAAAGAGACTTTGTTACCAATAGCAGGGATGGAATTGTGCCCCGGCTTTTGTTTGGAGGAACAGGCAAACGAGATCGAGATGAGCAAGATTACCCTTCTCATACGGACAATGCCGTCTATCAGGGAGATGGACACAGTAGAAGGGATCAAAATTACCACGAGCATCTGGGGAGAAATAATAAGCAGGGAGGGGGCATGGATGTCCGTTCGTCTTACTACACTGCTTATGAAGGGAAACTGACAGAAAGACTGGAAAGAGCAGCGATTCAAAATCATAATGTAAGTACTGCAAGAGCAGCTGTTTATCAGGACAGAGTTATTGTTGCTGTTATTCTGTTTAAAAATTCAAATAAAGATAAAACCAGCAAAGAGCTGGAAAAATCCTTGCAGTATTCAGCTGAAGGAAAAGCGGTTACCGTTGTGACAGACCCTGGGACGTATAATCGTATTGATACCCTTGACAATGAATTAAGGGATGGTGGACCAAGAAGTATGGTTGATTCGGATCTGAAAGATTTATTCCGGAATATCCCAAACCGATCCAGTCAATAACGTGGGTAAGAGCAAAGCTTAAGCGGCCTTGCTCTTTATGTTTAGGGCTGAAGTGATCCTGAGTAGCGAAAGAGAGCTGATACTCTAGCAGCAATCTGTGTTTGGCCCGGTTCGATAGATGTGGCTGCTACGGCAGCAGACTGAAGGCCGAGTACTCGAGGCTGGGGTTCATTGTCTGTCAGTTCAATGATTTCAAATGGTTCCAATATGATTTTTGCATGAACTGACTTAGCGATCGATGATGCTTTATTTTGCGCATCCTGCACAGCAAGTGTAAGAGCTCTTTGGTAATGAACCGAAGATTGAGAAACTTGGAAGGTAACGTTTGAAAAAAAATTGGCTCCATTGGCTGCCGCAGCATCAATAACGGTCCCGGCAAGCTCTGTCCTGAGATTCGAAACCCTAAGCAGATGAGTTACTCTGTAGCCCTTGAAGACTTGTTTTCCTTCCGCAAAGTCATAGAGGATATCCATTTTATATTCACTAGTTTGTATTTGATCCCTCTGTACCCCGTTTTTAATAATGGCAGCAATAACCGCAGATATTTTCGCTGCATTTTCAGCTTGAACTGCTGCTGCTGAATTTCCTTCTGTAATAACTCCTACAGTTATAGAAGCCTTATCCGGCTGAACCATAACAGCGCCTATTCCGTACACTCTTATAGAAGGATGCTTTTCTCTTTTAACGCGAGTCTGCATGACATCCCCTCCTCTCCTGGTATTAGTAATCAATATATGTACTGACCGGAAAGGAGATTCAAATTAAGTGTAAGTCAACTTAATGGATATATTTTGAAATGAGGGGCAAGATACTCATAAAAGTCCTATGTATAAAGGTGATCTAAGGTGAAAATATATACCATTATCGTAAGCTGCTTTTTTATCATGATGAGCTCTTCACAAGCAGTCTCGGCTGCAGCCATTCGTGAGATATCTTCAGGGACCAATGATTCCACAACATTGATTTCAAAGCATAACAGCGGCAAGCCAGTTGAGAAGGAAGTTATTTTACAGCGTGTCTATGTGGACGGGGATATCAGTGAAGAATCAATTATGGAAACGATTTGGTCCATGGAGGACTTTCGGGCTCAGTACACAGGCTGGCAGCTGATTTCCCAAAATGATAAGAAGATCGTCTTCCAAAAAGAAATAAATGACATCTCTCCACTGTTAAAAACCAATGGCTATTTCGGTTTAAGTGATGATGGTACATTAACCATATTCAACGGCAGACCCAGCGAGTCTCATATTATCCAATCCTTTTTCCAGCTTGATATAAAGAAGCTTGAAGGCAGGACCCAGAAAAAACTGTATGATGGGATTAAGATATCTGACAAAAAACATTACAATGACGTGCTGGAAACGTTCAAAATGTATACAAAATAAGGGCTGCTGGCGGGCAGCCTTTATTGATATTGCAGATTATGGTGCTGACTTTAAATCCCCCCATTTTTCACCATTCTTGACCAAATCCATTTCTTTGACCTGGATCGATTTCTCCTTTTGGCTTATGTTCATATCGAACAAATGTTCATGGGTTGACTATCTTTTTATAAACTTCTTCTGAATTGTATGGTAAAATGATGTACAGCAAATCAGAGGAGCGAACGTATTTGTACGATTTTATAAAAGGTACGGTCGATTATGTCGGACCGGAATACATAGTTATTGAGAATAATGGAATCGGGTATCAAATCATGACACCTAATCCTTTTGTTTTTACGAAAAAAGGGAATGAGAGCGTCACTGTCTATATTTATCATTATGTAAGAGAAGATATTGCGGCACTTTACGGCTTTGGTTCCCGCGAAGAAAAGGCTTTATTCACAAAGCTTTTGAACGTTACAGGAATCGGGCCAAAAGGTGCGCTGGCGATCCTTGCTTCCGGTCAGGTAGAGCAGGTTGTCCAGGCGATAGAAAATGAAGATGAGAAGTTCCTGGTGAAATTTCCGGGTGTGGGCAAAAAAACGGCCCGTCAGATGATTCTGGATCTGAAAGGGAAGCTTGAACATATCGTTCCGGAATTCTTTCCTAATCTGTTCAATGAAGGCAGCCAATCTTTCTCAACAGGGAGTTTTTCGGAAGAGCTTGAAGAAGCGCTGCTGGCCTTAAAGGCCTTGGGATATTCGGACAAGGAAACACAGAAAGCTGCAAAAGAGCTCAGCAAAGAGAATCTGTCTACCGAAGAGTATATCAAACGAGCGTTAAAGACTCTGCTGAAATAGGGGGGAATCGGCATGGAGGATCGTATTGTTAAACAAGAAGCTGACCTCACTGAATTATCCTATGAATTAAGTCTGCGTCCTCAGAATCTCAAGCAGTACATTGGACAGGAGAAAGTAAAGTCTAATCTTGAAGTGTTCATTGAAGCTGCCAAAATCCGTGAAGAAACGCTGGATCATGTTCTTTTATATGGGCCGCCTGGGCTTGGGAAGACGACACTCGCGGCAATTATTGCGAATGAAATGGGAGTCAATTTACGGACCACTTCCGGCCCGGCGATTGAGAGGCCCGGCGACCTGGCAGCCATATTAAGCGCCTTGCAGCCTGGAGATGTTCTGTTCATTGATGAGATTCATAGACTGCCGAGAACTGTTGAAGAAGTGCTCTATCCCGCCATGGAAGATTTCTGCCTCGATATTGTCATCGGGAAAGGGCCATCGGCAAGGTCTGTAAGAATTGACCTTCCGCCTTTTACTCTGGTAGGAGCCACTACACGCGCTGGTTCTCTGTCGGCTCCTCTCCGGGATCGTTTCGGTGTACTTAGCAGGCTGGAATATTATACAGTAGAACAGCTGAAACAAATAGTAATCAGGACGGCAGAAATACTGGATACAGATATTGCTGGCGAGGCGGCAGACGAGATTGCCAGAAGGTCAAGAGGGACACCTAGAATCGCCAACCGGCTTCTCCGGCGGGTCCGTGATTTTGCGCAGGTAAAGGGAGACGGCTTTGTCACGGTTGCTCTTGCAGACCATGCCCTTGAATTAATGCAGGTGGACCGTTTAGGATTAGACCATATTGACCATAAATTACTTAAAGGGATTATTGAACGCTTCCGCGGCGGCCCGGTCGGCCTGGATACCATATCAGCTACCATCGGTGAAGAATCGCATACCATTGAGGACGTATATGAACCTTATTTACTGCAAATCGGATTTTTGCAGCGGACTCCCCGCGGGCGGATCGCCACCCATCTTGTATACGAGCATTTTAATATAGAGGTTCCATCGCAATGATTTACCATGCGGACTATTGCACACACAGGAATTATCTTCTTTAAAATAATGACAGAGTGAACCGAGATATATTATCTTGTTAAAGGCTACATTAAAGTCCATTGTGGTTTTTGCCTAATGTTGATGGCGGAAAGTGCGAAACTTAGCGGACAGCGAGTGCGTGCCAGCTGTATATTGACCAGAAGAAGGATCATGTATAGTCAGTTTAGTTAGTTTATATGTATATTTCTTTCGTTTCAGATGAAAGAGCAGCTTTGAAGAACGGAGTTGTAAACATGAAAGTAGATTTATTTGATTTCCACTTACCGGAGGAATTGATTGCACAGACACCGCTTGAACAAAGAGCGGAAAGCAGATTGATGGTGCTGGATAAGGAAACCGGCGAAATTAACCACGAAATTTTTAAAAATATCAAGAATTACCTAACACCTGGTGATGTCTTGGTCTTGAATGATACGAAGGTGCTTCCAGCAAGATTATTCGGAATCAAGACGGATACCGGCGCTAAAATTGAGGTTTTGCTTTTGAAACAGCAGGAAGGTAATAAGTGGGAGGCACTTGTTAAACCTGCTAAACGGATCAAAGAAGGAACGGAAATCCTATTTGGAGACGGCCAGTTAAGGGCAGTCTGTGAGGATGTAGGTGAGCATGGTGGAAGGATCCTGAATTTCCACTATGAAGGCATTTTTTATGAAGTACTGGAGGAGTTGGGCCAGATGCCGCTCCCTCCATACATAAAAGAACAGCTGGAAGATCAAGACCGGTATCAAACCGTCTATGCCAGAGAAAGAGGATCTGCTGCGGCTCCGACAGCAGGCTTGCATTTTACAGAGGAATTACTGGCTGAAATTCAGGAAATGGGAGTTCATATCGCTTTCATAACTCTGCATGTTGGTCTCGGTACATTCAGGCCAGTCAGTGTGGAGGATATTGATGAACACGAAATGCACTCTGAATATTACATTATGACTGAAGGTACCGCCCGCCTTTTAAATCAAGTAAAGCAAGAGGGAAATAGAATCATTACTGTAGGCACAACTTCTACAAGGACTCTAGAATCCATTGCAGCAAAGAATGGGGGAGTTTTTAAAGAAGAGAGCGGCTGGACGAATATTTTTATTTATCCAGGGTATGAGTTTAAAGCAATAGATGGGATGATTACTAATTTCCACCTGCCAAAATCGACTCTTATCATGCTGGTGAGTGCGCTTGCCGGGAGAGACCATATATTGCATGCCTATAATACAGCGGTAGAAGAGAGATACCGCTTCTTTAGTTTTGGAGATGCCATGTTTATCCGCTGATAAACATGCATCCCTTTGGAAGGAGATACACCACTTGAATCCGATAAGATACGAACATATTAAAACATGTAAACAGACCGGTGCCCGTCTGGGTATTGTACACACCCCGCATGGTTCATTTGAAACACCGGTATTTATGCCTGTGGGAACATTAGCTACCGTTAAAACCATGTCGCCTGAAGAGTTAACGGCTATGGGTGCAGGAATCATTCTCAGCAACACATATCATCTCTGGTTAAGACCCGGAAATGATATTGTAAGGGAAGCAGGCGGACTGCACAAATTCATGAATTGGGATAAAGCCATATTAACCGACTCAGGCGGTTTCCAGGTTTTCTCACTAAGTGAATTCCGTAAGATTGAAGAAGAAGGAGTCCACTTCAGAAATCATTTGAATGGAGATAAACTTTTTCTTTCGCCTGAAAAAGCAATGCACATTCAAAATGACCTTGGATCGGATATCATGATGGCATTCGATGAATGTCCGCCATTCCCAGCCACGCATGAATATATGAAGAAGTCGGTTGAACGGACATCACGCTGGGCAGAACGCTGCCTGAATGCCCATAACCGCCCGCAGGATCAGGGCTTATTCGGAATCGTACAGGGCGGGGAATATGAAGACTTAAGGAAAATGAGTGCTAAGGACCTGACTTCACTGGATTTTCCTGGATATGCGGTTGGCGGCCTTTCTGTCGGCGAACCAAAGGATGTCATGAACCGAGTTCTCGAATTTACAACACCGTTATTGCCAGCTGATAAACCAAGATATTTAATGGGTGTAGGTTCTCCTGACTCATTGATCGATGGTGCGATCAGAGGAATTGATATGTTTGACTGTGTGCTTCCTACGCGGATTGCCAGAAACGGCACATTAATGACAAGCAATGGCCGTGTAGTAATAAAAAATGCTAAATATGCCAGAGATTTCGGGCCGCTGGATGAAAATTGCAGCTGTCATGTTTGCCAGAATTATTCAAGGGCATATATCCGCCATCTGATCCGTTGTGAAGAAACGCTTGGAATTCGTTTAACGACTTACCATAACCTTCACTTTCTGGTAAACTTAATGGAGCAAGTCAGACAGGCTATCAGGGAAGACCGCCTTGGAGACTTCAGAGAAGAATTTTTCGAGCGTTATGGATTTAATAAGCCTGATGCTAAAAACTTTTAATTATTGAGATAGAAGGGAGGAAATATCATGGGTTCATTAGGATCACTTATACCATTGCTGCTAATGTTTGTTTTGTTTTACTTTTTATTAATCCGTCCTCAGCAAAAACGTCAAAAAGCCGTACAGAGTATGCAAGGCGGTTTAGCAAAAGGAGATAAAATTGTTACCATCGGAGGGCTTCACGGAATCGTGGATTCTCTTGATGAAAACAAAATGATCATCCGCTGCGGTGACGGAAGCAGACTTACATACGATAGGGCTGCTGTCCGTGAAGTAACGGAAAAAGCTCAAGAGAAGAATGTTTCTCTAGAAAAATAAGTAAAGAGATCCAGCCTGGCACTACTTTTGCTGCTGAATGGATAAGTGATAGCAAGGTAACAACTAATCATAAGGCAGGCAGCCTGGAGCTGGTCCACAAGAAAAGCGGCAATCCCGTAAGGGTAGCCGCTTTTTTTTTAATCAGAACCGCTGCTTAGATTCACCCCGAGTATTGCACCCATCATCGAAGTGATGATAAAGCAAATGTAATAGATCAGCTGTTTGAGAGTAAACAGAGTATCATGTCCAAGATATTGAAAGAGAAGGACCACAACTGCGTAGGCAAGACCGGTTCCGCCGCCCAGCAGCCATCCCTGTTTTTTACCTTTTCCTCCGCTGATAAAACCGCCCGCAAACATAGAGATAAATGACATGATCATTATGGGGTACGTCAGGGAAGACTCTGTCATGGATGTGAAGCGAAGCAAAATAGAAAAAATAAAACTTGAAAGAATCGCTAATATGAAAATAGAACCAACGCCATATAATACTGCACTCCCCATTTTCCTTGATTCCATCTGGATTCCACTCCTTTTATAGTATATATCTTTATACGCGTACAATTTTTACTTTCTATATGTCAGTACAAGCATATTCCCCGATGTGAATATGTAGAACAAGGTAAGGTCAAAAAATCCTATCTAAAAAAAACAATAAGCAGCAGCCTTCCGAATAAAGGGATTCTTCTGGCTTCTTCCTTGCTGATTAATTTAAAGAGAAAAGTCAGGCTTACAAAAAGGATTGTGATAATCAGAATTGTAGCAATTAGCTTTAGATTAGAATCCATTCCTGACAGTAACTGATAATAGCTATAGTGTCCGATGAACCCGGCCGGAACCATAATCAAAAAGGTAAATAAGTAGGGGCGGATATGAATGCTCATATTGATCTTCTTCATGATGGTTGCGTAATGAAGCATCGTTACCAGGACTGTACTGACTGCTATTCCTGCTGCTGCACCCATGATGCCAAACTGCTCCTGAGAAGCAAAAATGAAAATCACAGCCGTTTTCAAAATTGCCCCGATCAGACTGTTGTACATGGCCGCTTTAGCTAAGTTAAGAGCCTGAAGAGTTGCCTGCAGGGGCGCCTGGTAATAGGAAAAGATAAAAAAGGGAGCAAGAAATTTAATGAATACTGCAGCATGGGATGTTCCGTATAGTGCCTCCATCAGCGGATCAGCCAGGATATATAAAACCAATGCTGAAAGTGCTCCTGTAATAAACGAAAACCGTAGAGCCTGCTGAAGGCGGTGTTCCACCAGCCTGGTGTTGCCCATATAATTGGCTTCACTGATGGCCGGTACCAGCGAGGTTGATAAAGAATAGGTAACAAAGGAAGGCAGCATTAACAGCGGCAGTGCAAAACCGGTCAATTCCCCATATTGCTTGGTTGCCAGGGAAGAGGCTACTCCAGCAATTGCAAGGCTTTGTGCGACGACAATTGGTTCGACAAACCAGGAAAGTGACCCTATCAGCCTTCCTCCGGTCGTCGGTAAGGCAACCTCCATCAGCTCCCCGAACGTGCTTTTCCCGGATTTAACAGATTGAAAGAAATTTTTTCGGAATTTGAAATGCTTCTTAAGCTTGAACATGGTCAATAGGTAAAACAATGATATTAATTCACCGACCACATTAGCAAACATAGCCGCCGCAGCTGCATATTCTACACCGTATGGAAGGAATTTAGCAGTCAGAAAAGCAACAAGCGAAATTCGGACTATCTGCTCAAGAACCTGGGAATAAGCGGCAGGCTTCATATTCTGCCGGCCCTGAAAGTACCCTCTTAATACAGAGGAAATGGCCACTATTGGTATAATAGGAGTCATGGCCAAGAGTGGATATACAATTCTTGAATCCGTAAACAAGTAGTCTGAAAGCAAAGGAGCTAATAATAGGAGGAGCGGTGTGAAAATTATGGATAAGCCTACGGTTGTACTTAATGAAACAACCAATATTTTCTTTACCTTCTTCTCATCCTGTTTGGATAATGCTTCGGCAACACATTTCGAAATTGCGACTGGCAAGCCCAGCTGAATTATGGATATTACAAGGATCAAAGACGGAAATGCCATCATGAATAGGCCTACACCTTCTTCACCTATAGAACGAGCGACAACAATTCTATTTATAAATCCTAGAATTCTTGTAACTAAGCCAGCGGCCAAAAGAATCATGGTTCCTTTTAGAAACTTTGACAACATGAATCCCTGCCTTCTCAAAAATAGTGATTTCATATACAATTAACTATATGCAGGCAGGTGGACAAAGCATGACATGTCCAAAGGAAAAAGATAAAGCAGCAGAGCTCTCTTTCTCTTAAAGACCGGCAGTTCGTAATGATGTTTTACAAGGTGAATACTAAACGATTGGGGCGTTTCCTATGACGAATGTGCATCCATACCAGCATTTTAGAGAAAAAGTACAGCCCGCACTGCAATGTAAACTGGATGAGTTTTCCCTGCTTGGCTACGGAGATGTAAAAGAAGAAGAACTGTGGTTATTTTTAACAAAGAAAAAGTGGAAACGACCTAAGGAAGAAGTATACTTGTTTGAAGTTGTGGAGGACATCCTTTCCTTGGGTGTAGGGGAATATATGAATTTCACGACAATTGAGGCGTTTAAACAGCCTACCTGGTTTAGTGAAGAAGGGAAGAAGGAATTGAAAGAGCTGCTATTCTAAACGATAGGCGCGCGAAAAACCAAATTGACAGTGCTTTTAAATTAACTCATAATGGTCTTTGTATGGTTTTTCCTGCCACATATTCCAAGAATAATATGCCTGGCACATGCCAGGTTTCTTGATAATGAGATACACTTAAATGTTAGGAGTGATGCGGGGTTATTGTGAAAAACTTATAGGTAAGTACTATTTTTTAGAAAGTAAAGAGGGGGCAAAAAGCATAATGGTAAAAAGAGCTAGAATCGTTGCCTTTTTTATCTTGTTGCTTGCATTACTGGCAACTATAGGAACCACATCAAATGGGATATTAAAAAAGATAAATCTAGGTTTAGACCTACAGGGCGGCTTTGAGGTTTTATACCAGGTAAAGCCTGAGAAAGGCAAGAAAGTAACAGAGGCTACGCTGAAAAGCACCGCCAGTGCACTCGAAAAGCGTGTCAATGTATTAGGTGTGAGTGAACCTAATATCCAAATTGAAGGAAAAGACCGCATCCGTGTACAGCTGGCAGGTGTAAAAGACCAGGATAAAGCAAGGGAAATCCTGTCCACACAGGCTAAACTCACTTTCCGTGACTTCAATGATAAGGTTATGCTGAGCGGGGCGGATCTGAAAGCAAACGGAGCGAAGCAGTCTTTCTATGAAAATACTCCCGCTGTTGAAGTAACCCTAAAGGATGCAAATAAGTTTGGAGAAATCACAAAAACCATTTCTGGGATGCCGGCGCCTACCAATGTCTTGGCAATCTGGCTTGATTTTGAAGAAGGCAAAGATTCATTCCAGAAAACGGATACGCATGATAACATGATTTCTGCGCCTTCCGTTACAAAAGTCATTGATCAAAATACGGTGTTCATCACAGGTAACTTCAAAATGGAAGAAGCCACTGAGCTTGCCAATCTTCTTAATGCAGGTGCACTTCCTGTTGAATTGGATGAAAAGTATTCAACTTCAGTTGGTGCCAAGTTTGGTGAAGAAGCGCTACATAAGACAATTGAAGCAGGGATAATCGGAATAGCAGCAATATTCTTATTCATGATGGCATATTACCGTTTCCCGGGCGTGCTTGCGGTCATAACACTTGCTGCTTACATTTACCTGACACTACTTGTATTCCAGTTAATGAATGGTGTATTGACGCTTCCGGGTCTTGCGGCATTAGTGCTTGGAGTCGGGATCGCAGTTGATACCAACATCATCACCTATGAACGGATCAAAGATGAAATCAAGATAGGAAGGACGATTAAATCAGCATTCGCAGCTGGTAATAAGCATTCCTTTATCACCATTCTTGATGCCAATTTAACCACCTTGCTGGCAGCCGGAGTCCTTTTTGTTTTTGGGACAAGCTCTGTCAGAGGTTTTGCCACAATGTTAATCATTGCAATCCTTATAAGCTTCATTACCAATGTATTCTTCTCTAGAATATTGCTTGGATTATGGGTGCAAAGCGGATTCTTAAATAAAAAAGCCGGCTGGTTTGGAGTTAGAAAGAAAGACATTCATGATCTGAAAGACTCTGGTGATCCATTCAGCATGCCAACCAGATTTGATAGAATTGACTTTGTGAAACATCGTAAAAAATTCTATATCTTCTCGGCAGCTATAACGGTGATCGGGATTGTGTTCCTCTTGGTGTTTAAGCTGAATCTTGCAATCGATTTTACAAATGGAACCCGGATTGAAATCCCGGCAGATAAAAGTCTGACTGCGACTGAAATCGAGGAGGAGTTTAAGAGCCTTGATTTTGAAACAGATGACGTCATTTTATCCGGAAATAATAACACCACAGCTGTAGCCAGATTGCAGGATGTCCTGACTAAGGAAGAAATCTCCAAAGTGAAAGACCACTTTGAAGACAAATATGGTTCTGAGCCAGCTATAAGCACGGTATCACCAACAATTGGAAGGGAATTAGCTAAAAATGCCATTTATGCATTGTTAATTGCATCTGCAGGAATCATTATTTACGTGACCCTGCGCTATGAATGGAAGATGGCCTTCCCAGCCGTTCTGGCCCTATTGCATGATGCTTTCTTTATCATTACGGTCTTCAGTCTATTGCGTATGGAAGTAGATATCACCTTTATCGCTGCTGTATTGACGATCGTCGGGTATTCTATAAATGATACGATTGTTACTTTTGACCGGATAAGAGAAAATATGAAGAAGAAAAGAAAAATTAAAGACATCAAAGAACTTGAAGACATTGTTAACCTGAGCTTAAGACAGACGTTTGGACGTTCAGTTAACACTGTATTAATGGTAATCATTCCTGTCATTGCCCTCTTGTTCTTTGGAAGCGGAACGCTGTTCAATTTCTCTTTCGCGTTACTATTGGGCTTGCTTTGCGGAGTTTATTCATCCCTATTTATTGCTTCCCAGATCTGGCTTGACCTTAAAGAAAAGGAAATTAAAGAAAAAGGCAGTCTTATCACTTATGTAGAAAAGAAAAAGAGCAGCTCTGAACCACAAGTATAATCATACGAAACCTGCAGATTGAGAAATCAGTCTGCAGGTTTTTTTATTACTTGATAAGCATAAAAGTTGCTTGATGAGGAATTACCCTAAAGGGTAAACTAAGCTTGTGGATAAGGCATTACAATATGGAGCAGGCATGAAACATATGGGATAAACATAAATCCTATTTTAAAAGCATATACTCGATAAGATAAGCATAAATCCCATTTGAAAAGCATATGCTTGATAAGATAAGCATACAATTCGGCAGGATAAGCATAAAACTAAATAACATAAGCATAAAGAAGGAAAACATAAGCATAACTGCCAAAAACCTAATCATAAAATACTGAAACATAAGCATAACCCCATCGGCTTATCCGATATTCGTTGTAAAACACCTCCAAACCCCGCCAAAACCACCTCTTTATAAATGCCTATTGAACTGCAGAATAAAAAAAATGAGAAAAAATTATAATTCTTCTCAAAAAAACTCCTTTTTCTTATGAAAAGAACTCCAAGTTTTATGCTGCACGACCGCAGAGACTGTACAAGCCAGCCAATTGCCACGTGTCGTGGGTGAACTTGGTAAATACGTCTATTCTTCTGTCTACGCAAGTCCTTCGTCAGCCAGCAAGTCTTTTTTACGGTGTTTGCCTTTTATAAGTGAAGGGTAAAATCATCCTTCACACCTTTCTCCGCATATCGCTGCCAGCTGCAAACTGCCACCCAGTCAGCCTGGGGGAGATCTCCAACTGCCTTGCTCCAGTCAGCAAGTCTTCTTTAACTGTGTCAGCCATTCTAGTATTGTATATACCTAAAAATTATTAACACATTCCCCGCTCATCTCGTTCTCAGCAGCGAACTGCCACCCAGTCATCAAGCCTCTTTTATCAATTATCCGCTTTTCTAGGTAGACAGGCAGGCTCTAATAATCATTTGCATTTCTTGTTTTTGCAAAGTTTTTTTTAAAGAGGCCCCTTGTCCGGCTTTTCTTGTTCCAAGAGTTTTATCTATCGGAATTAGGGAAAATGAATTCATAGTCATACTGCTTGTAAAGGGGGAATTAATATGAAGGTACAATGGATGTTCATAATAGCTTTAGCCTTTGCTTTGCTTGTGTCTGCCTTTGCTGCTATAAATATTGAAAACGTCACGGTCGACTATTTCGCCGGCACCTCGAAGCTTCCTCTTATTGTTGTGATCCTAGGTTCAGCATTGATGGGGGGAGTTATCGTGGGATGCCTGGGCCTTCTTAAAGTATTTTCTTTGAGAAGGGATATTAGAAAACTAAAGAGAGACAGGGATGAAAAAGAAGTTCAGATTGAGCTCGCAGAACGTTCGATGGAAACAGATGTGCAGGGTGACCAAACATTGGATAGACCCTGAATTCTAATACACATTGAAACCCCTTAGCCACTTTTGTATAATAAGGAAGGTTAAGGGGTGAATGGTATGCTTAAATCAAAAACTCGCTGGATCGTAAATGAAACAGACAGCGAGATTATTAATGGACTAATTCAGCAGTTAAATATAACACCTCTAGTTGCAAAATTACTGGTGAACCGTGGGTTAACAAATACTGAATCTGCACGGTCTTTTTTATTTAATAGCGAAGAACCCTTTCACGATCCATTTCTCTTTGATGATATGGGACAGGCTGTCGATCGAATACATAGCGCGATAGCTAATAAGGAAAAGATATTAATTTTTGGTGACTACGATGCAGACGGTGTCAGCAGTACTTCTGTTTTGATGATTACATTGAAACAAATGGGCGCCGATGTAGATTATTACATTCCAAATAGATTTACTGAAGGGTACGGACCTAACATCCCTGCATTTGAACAAGCTGTAAATAAAGGCTTCAGGCTGATAATCACTGTGGATACAGGTATTTCTGCAGTGAAGGAAGCTGAATTTTTACAGAATGCAGGCGTTGATTATATTATTACAGACCATCATGAGCCGGGGGCCGAGCTTCCGGCTGCTCTGGCTATTATTCATCCGAAGCTCCCGGGAAGCAATTATCCCTTTAAGGATCTGGCGGGAGTCGGGGTAGCCTTTAAATTGGCCCATGCCCTGAAGGGAGAGCTTCCTGAAGAGCTCTTAGATATTGCTTCTATCGGAACAATTGCCGATCTGGTTCCGCTTTTTGGAGAGAACAGGCTGATTGCAGCGAAAGGTATCCAAAAGCTGAGACAAACAAACCGGCCAGGATTCCTGGCGATGTTCAAGAAGGCTAATATTAAACAAAGTGAGATTAATGAAGAATCAATCGGCTTTGGTCTTGCACCTAGAATCAATGCAGCTGGCAGGCTTGACAGTGCATACCCTGCAGTGGAGCTGCTGCTGTCGGATGACAGTGGAGAGGCTGAGTCCCTTGCTGCTGAAATAGATGCGATGAATAAAGAACGGCAGAAAATTGTGAGCGAGACTGTTGAGCAGGCAGTCCGGGAAGTCGAAGAATACTATCCGCCTGAAAGCAATGGAATTCTTGTGATTGGAAAAGAAGGATGGAATCCGGGAATCGTCGGAATAGTAGCTTCGAAGCTTGTAGATAAATTTTACCGGCCTGCGATCGTTCTGAGTTTTGATCAAGAGAAAGGTATTGCCAAGGGATCTGCAAGAAGCATCGAAGGCTTTGACTTGTTTGCTAATTTATCTAAGTGCCGCGACATCCTTCCCCATTTTGGAGGCCATCCAATGGCTGCAGGAATGACACTCGCGCTTGGTGACGTGGAAGAACTAAGAACAAGGCTGAATAAGCTGGCGGGTGAACAGCTGTCGGAAGAGGATTTCACTCCGATCACAAAGCTCGACAGCAGGATTACACTAGAAGAAATCACGCTTCCCGCGATTGAGGAATTGCAGATGCTCGCACCTTTTGGAATGGGCAATCCAAAACCGCGTATATTAATTGAATCAGTTCCAATGAATTCTATAAAAAAAATTGGCGCCGATCAAAGCCATCTTAAAATTATCCTTGATAATGGGTCTGCGGCACTGGACGGAGTAGGCTTTGGACTCGGGGTCCACTATGATCATATTTCTCCGTATTCCAGGGTATCGGTAATCGGGGAGCTTTCCATCAATGAGTGGAATAATGTCAGAAAGCCCCAGATTTTTCTGGCTGATCTGTCTGTATCCGAGTGGCAGCTGTTTGACTGCCGGGGAGTCCGCCCAGCTTCTAAATGGCTTTCCCATATTCCCGAGAGCACATTACATGTTATTGTGTTTAATGAGAATACATTAGACAGTTTTAATGAGGATTTAAAGAACAAGACGGTTCTTTTTGATGGGAGCCATGATAACATGGAATTCCTGGATGGCAAAAACATCGTTCTATTTGATATGCCGAAAAGCAGTGCCGTTCTTGAAAAATTACTAAAGGGCCGCCGGCCGGAACGGATTTATGCACATTTCCACCAAGAGCAGAGCCATTTTTTCAGCACCAGGCCGACCAGGGAGCATTTTAAATGGTATTATGCATTCCTCTCTAAAAGAGGAACATTCGATTTGAAAACACATGGCGATCAATTGGCAAAATACAGAGGCTGGACGAAAGCAACCGTTGAATTTATGTCACAGGTGTTTTTTGAATTAGAATTTGTTAGAATAGACAATGGATTGATTACACTAAATAAGAATGTGAATAAACGGGAATTGAGCGATTCAGATACATATCGCCAAAAGCAGGAGCAATTTGAATTAGAACAGGAATTGCTTTATTCCTCTTACCGTGAATTATATGATAAGTTTAATCAATTAATAGAAGAAACCGCAGTCCTTGAGGAGGATCATAAACAATGGATTTAAAGCAATATATTACAATCGTTCCAGATTGGCCAAAACCAGGAATTAAGTTTAAAGATATAACTACTCTTATGGATAATGGCGAAGCGTACAAGTACGCAACAGACCAGATCGTGGAGTATGCCCGGGAAAGGCAGATCGATGTAGTAGTGGGTCCTGAAGCTAGGGGCTTTATCATCGGGTGTCCGGTGGCTTATGCGATGGGAGTTGGCTTTGCTCCTGTGAGAAAAGAAGGAAAGCTGCCTCGCGAAACCATTAAAATGCAGTATGGCCTTGAATATGGAAAAGACGTACTCACTATTCATAAAGATGCAATCAAGCCTGGACAGCGTGTTTTGATTACGGATGATCTCCTGGCAACTGGAGGTACTATTGAAGCTACGATTAAATTGGTAGAGGAGCTTGGCGGCGTTGTAGCTGGAATAGCTTTCCTTATTGAACTTTCTTACCTTGATGGAAGAAACAAGTTAAACGACTATGATATTTTAACTCTTATGACATATTAATTACAAAAAATGTAAAGGCACTCTATTAGCAAATAGAGTGCCTTTTCTGTTAAAATGATAAGATATACACTTATTGGTCAAAAAATGTCCGAATTTGACAGGGAAATTATGAGAAGAATGGCAAAACCGGTTATTTCCCCTTTACAGATTGAACTTTTACTTTGATAATAGTTACAATCAGAAAAAATAAATTCAAACCAGATTTTCGAAATGGAATATACTACAACTTATCTTTGTGCGGATAATTCTTATATATAAAAAGGTGATTGAATGGCAAATGAACAAATATTAAGTGCAGATCAGGTAATTCAGAAAGCAAAGGAATACCTAGGCGCTGAAGATGTCGAATTTTTGGAAAAAGCCTTTAGATACGCTGAAAACGCTCATAAAACCCAATTCCGTAAATCAGGTGAACCATACATTATCCATCCGGTACAAGTAGCAGGCATTTTAGCAGATTTGCAAATGGATGCGTCTACTATAGCTGCCGGTTTTTTGCATGATGTGGTGGAGGATACAGAGGTAACTTTAGATGACCTTAAAGCAGCCTTTGGCAAAGAAACAGCCATGCTGGTTGACGGAGTTACGAAGCTGGGGAAAATTAAATATAAGTCCCAGGAAGAACAACAGGCAGAAAACCACAGGAAAATGTTTGTAGCAATGGCCCAGGACATTAGAGTGATCCTGATTAAACTTGCAGACAGGCTGCATAATATGCGGACCCTTAAACATCTGCCGCTGGAAAAGCAGCGCCGGATCTCCAATGAAACACTTGAAATATTTGCTCCGCTGGCACACCGTCTGGGGATTTCAAAAGTTAAATGGGAGCTTGAAGACACCGCATTACGATATTTGAATCCTCAGCAATATTACCGGATTGTTAATTTAATGAAGAAAAAACGCGCTGAGCGTGAAGAATATCTCGATGACGTTATAGAAGAAGTGCGGTCCCAGGTAACGGATGTAAATATCCATGCTGAAATTTCAGGCCGGCCGAAGTATATATACAGTATATATCGTAAAATGGCCCTGCAGAATAAGCAGTTTAGTGAGATTTATGATCTGCTGGCAGTCCGGATTGTTGTGAACAATATTAAAGACTGCTATGCAGTACTCGGGATTATCCACACATGCTGGAAGCCAATGCCCGGCCGTTTCAAAGACTATATTGCCATGCCCAAACCCAACATGTATCAATCGCTTCACAGAACTGTCATAGGGCCTAAGGGAGACCCTCTTGAAGTCCAGATCCGTACAACAGAAATGCACCGTATAGCGGAATTCGGGATCGCTGCCCACTGGGCATACAAGGAAGACAAAAAAGCAGATTCACCTTCACAGCTTGGCAATAAACTAAGCTGGTTCCGAGAAATCCTGGAATTCCAGAATGATGCAACGAATGCAGAGGAATTCATGGAAGGCCTGAAAATCGATTTATTTTCCGATATGGTTTATGTATTCACCCCTAAAGGAGATGTTATAGAGCTTCCTTCAGGGTCCGTTCCAATTGATTTCTCCTACAGAATTCACTCGGAAATCGGGAATAAAACGATTGGTGCGAAGGTCAATGGGAAGATGGTCACTCTTGATTATAAGCTTAAAACAGGGGACATCATTGAAATTTTAACTTCTAAGCATTCATATGGACCGAGCCAGGATTGGCTTAAGCTTGCCCAGACCTCCCAGGCCAAGAACAAAATCCGTCAGTTCTTTAAGAAACAAAGACGAGATGAAAACCTTGAAAAAGGAAAAGAGCTAGTAGAAAAAGAAATCCGCAATATGGATTTTGATTTGAAAGAAATTTTGACACAAGACAATATTAGAAGAGTTGCTGACAAGTTTAATTTCTCTAATGAGGAAGATATGTATGCTGCAGTAGGGTATAACGGCATAACTGCCGCTCAGATCGCAAACCGCCTTACTGAAAAATGGCGCAAACAAAAAGAGAAAGAACAGGAAACAACCATTAAAGAATCAGTAGCTGATCTTAAAACGTTCCCTAATTACAGGAAAAAGGAATCCGGTGTCAGGGTCCGTGATATTGATAATCTTTTAATCCGTCTGTCCAGATGCTGCAACCCTGTACCTGGAGACGATATTGTCGGCTTCATTACAAAGGGAAGAGGAGTTTCAGTCCATCGATCCGACTGTACAAATCTTCAGAGTGAAGAAGCGGAAGACCGCTTAATACCAGTTGAATGGGAAGGCGGCCTGAATGACCACAAAGAGTACAATGTGGATATTGAGATAAACGGCTATGATAGAAGCGGTTTATTGAATGAGGTCTTGCAGGCAGTAAATGAAACTAAGACCAATATATCTGCAGTGTCTGGCAAATCAGACCGGAATAAAGTGGCTACCATCCATATGTCCATTTCCATAAACAATGTGAATCATCTGCAGAGGGTTGTCGAAAGAATCAAACAAATTCACGACATTTATGCCGTTCGAAGAATTATGAATTAAAGATGAAGAAGGAAGAGATGTATGAGAGTCGTTTTACAGCGTTCCGGAAAAGCGTCTGTCAAAGTAAATGACAGGATAATCGGCCAAATAGATAGAGGCCTGGTCCTCCTTGTCGGGGTTACTCACGACGATACAGAGGAGGACGCAGTCTATCTTGCAGAAAAGATCGGAAATCTCCGTATTTTTGAGGATGAGAATGAAAAGATGAATCTTTCCCTCAACGATGCGGGAGGTTCGATTCTTTCTGTTTCACAGTTCACTTTATATGGAGACTGCCGTAAAGGCAGAAGGCCAAACTTCATGGCTGCGGCAAAACCTGATACCGCAAATAGGTTATATGAGAAGTTTAACGCGAAGCTTCGGGAAAATGGTTTTACAGTCGAAACAGGTGAATTCGGAGCAATGATGGAAGTGAGCCTGGTCAACGACGGCCCGGTAACATTGATTGTTGATAGTAAAGAAAGATAGATTGTGTAAGGCCAGGTTCTTTAGGGGACCTGGCTTTTCGTATGGTGAAGAGTCCATCCCGAAAAAGTAATAGGACACCATTTCTCTTAGTCTTTGAAATAGGCTGTTTTTGCAAACTCGGCTGCTACCTGAAAAAGAGGTTGATTGGAGCGCAAGGCATGCTCGCTTTCCGCGGGGCGGTGAGCCTCCTCCTCTTCACTAGCGGGGTCTCACCTGACTCGACCGGCTGCAGCCAGCACGCTTATTCATCCTTAAAATAATGGGCCAGTCCATTAAATATGCCAGTCGCAGCTGCCTCCTGGTACCTGCCGCTGACGATGGTCTCTTCTTCCGCAGGGTTGCTTAGATAGCCCAGTTCCAATAGCGCTGCTGATCTTTTGTTTTCCCTCAGAACATGATAATCACCTTCTCTTACTCCCCTGTCCTTCAGCTTCACATACTGACTGAGAGAATAATGCAGCTCTTGGGCCAGGGTTTCTTGATAGCCATGAAGATAATAAGAGGTAAATCCGTTTGCGTTATCTTCGGGAGATCCGTCGTAATGGATACTTATAAACGCATCGGCACTGTAACGGTGAGATATACTTACTCTAGATTCTAAGGATATGTATGTATCGGTGCTTCTTGTGAGAATGGCATTTGCTCCTGCCGCCTTTAGTTTGTCGTACAATAAAGATGCTGTCCGGAGAGTAATGTTTTTTTCAAGGTTCCCTTTTAATCCTGTGGTCCCATTGTCTCTGCCGCCATGTCCTGGATCTATAATGATCGTTTTGTTCTTTAAATGTAGGTCTGCACCCGGCTTTTTCACTTGAGGACCGAAGCCGTCAATAGAAACCATCCAGCCGGCAACCCATGCTGTTTGACTGTTGTTCCGTTTGATTTGATACCAATCATTCTTTATGGAAAGAGCTGTGTATATCTCTCCTTCCTCTGCTCTTTTAATCACATTAGAATTTGCATCTGCTTTTTCTCTTAAACTTGTTCCGTTATATAAAATTTTAATTTTGTTTCCCTTGATTACCTTTTTAGCTGATTGCTGTTCATTACTAGAATTTTTTTCTATATACCATCCAGCAGCCCACCCGGTTTTTCCTGGCTGTAATCGAATTTTTACCCAGCTGTTTTTTTCATCTAAAATGGTATATTGATTACCATTGGCAGCGGTATCAACCACCTTCCCATTTAATGATGGCGTATCTCTGATAACCAGGCGTTCTGCCGTAATGGTAGCAATCGTGTCCTGGGACTCATTGGAAGTGGGGCTGTCAGTGTCAGCGAATGAGTTAACCTCCGCAAATGCTGAATGTATCCAGCCTGTTCCCCTTTGATAATTGACCTTGATCCAGTCACCGTCATTCCCTTCAATCGGCAAGCTTGTACCTTTATTCACCTTGCCAAGAATGCTGCCGTCTTTACTAGGAGTTTCCCTGACATTTACCTGATCAGCTCTAACCACTGCAATTTTCAAATTAGCCTTCTTCGTCTTCTTCGTCTTTGGCTTTTTTTCCTTTTCGTCAGCTTCGCTTTTTGTTAGAAATTCCGCTGCCGCCCAGCCTATGATCTCGTCCGTTTGAATCTTAACCCAATTTTCATTCTTTTCGAGAATTTCGGCTTCTTTTCCTTCTGTAAGGCTGCCGATTACTTGAAACTGTTTTCCAGGTCCATTTCGTATTCTTAGTGTATCTGCTGATACAACAGCTGTCACAGAAGCAGGCAGTTCTGACTCCTTCAATGAGGATAAAGATTCACTGCTCTCCGTTTTTTTGTTCCTGCTGACCAGCCATCCGGCTACCCAGCCGCTGCTGTTCCCCAGGGAAATTTGAATCCAATCACCTTGTTCAGCTGTAATCGAATAGTTCTCCCCATAAGAAATTTCTGAAACGATTGGAGCGTTTAAATCGGGATCAGCCCGAACGTTTAGTACATCGGTGATAACCTGTATTTTTCCCCTGTCAGTCCTCGCTTTCAGTTCAGCAGGAAAAACGCCGGCTGTTATGAGCAGGAGGATAGGTATAAGACAAAGGATTATCGTTTTTTTCATGAATCATTCCACCTTACCCTGAGCTAACTGATTATAGTTCAGTTAAGTAATGAAATTCGGTAAGCAACGAAAAAAAACCTCCTAAAATGGCAAATAAATTCTCAAAGAATCGGACAAGATAGTAAGAGATAAACTGTGAAAAAATAAAGGGGGATTTCCATTGAGGTTTAGTGATAAAGGAACGATGAGTGCAAATGGCTCCAGCCAGATTTTCGGCGTAGACTTTCATGACTTTATTCAACGAGAGGAAAGCTCCTCTATGGTTGAGCTGGCTTCTGAGTTCGGATTGAATATGAGAGAAGTCAAACAGTTGAAAAAACGAATAGAAAGATCTTGAATTTCCTTGACAATGTAAAACTCGGTACGTATTATTATTAAATATATGAAAATACATATTTACTGCAAAACCAATGATGGAGAAGAGTAATTAAGAACCGGATGACAAGAGAGGGAATGCCTTAGGCTGAAAGCATTTCTACTGATGGCTTGATGAAAGAACACTCCTTAGGCTTCGCTCTGAAAAGATAATCCTTAGTAGGAGATGAACGTATACAGGCGTTAACTGTTAAAAGTGGAAGCGTAGAAATGGCTTCAACCAGGGTGGCACCACGGGAATTCCAAACTCTCGTCCCTTGTAATTTATTTACAGGGGATGGGAGTTTTTTATTTTTGTCGAGCCTCCCTTATTGTTGTTAATCCAGCACTTATACTTGGATACAAAAAGAAAGGAACGGTTATATGTCCATTCAGATACCTAGAGGTACACAGGATATTCTGCCAGGCCAGTCCGAGATTTGGCAGTATATCGAAAGTAAAGCAAGAGACTTAAGCAGAAGATATCAATATTCAGAAATCCGTACTCCTCTATTCGAGCATACTGAACTGTTTTTACGTGGGGTAGGGGACACCACTGATATTGTACAAAAAGAAATGTATACCTTTCAGGACCGGGGAGGAAGGGACCTGACGCTTCGCCCGGAAGGCACAGCACCCGTGGTTCGTTCTTATGTTGAAAATAAAATGTTCGGTCTTCCAAATCAACCGGTGAAATTGTTCTACTTTGCCCAGATGTTCCGTTATGAGCGACCGCAGGCCGGAAGATACCGCCAGTTTGTTCAATTTGGTGTGGAAGCGCTCGGAAGTTCAGATCCGGCCATAGATGCAGAAGTGATTTCACTTGTTATGAATCTATATAAAGAATTGGGACTCCGGAAAATAAAACTTGTAATAAACAGCCTGGGAGATAAGGAAAGCAGGACGGCACACCGTGATGCACTCATGTCTCACTTTTCACCAAGAATTAGTGAATTCTGCTCAGACTGCCAAAATCGGCTTGAGAAAAATCCAATGAGGATTCTGGATTGCAAAAAGGATAGAGAACATGAGCTTATGAAAACCGCTCCATCTATTCTGGAGTATTTAAATAATGAGTCCTCCGCTTATTTCGAGAAAGTGAAACAATACTTATCCGACCTGGAAATAGAATTTGTGGTAGATCCAACCCTTGTTCGAGGACTTGATTATTATAATCACACTGCCTTTGAGATTATGAGTGATGCTGAGGGATTCGGCGCAATAACTACTCTCTGCGGGGGCGGCAGATATAATGGATTAGTTGAGGAATTGGGAGGTCCCGAAACTCCTGGAATCGGCTTTGGATTAAGTATTGAACGATTAATTTCGGCACTAGCAGCAGAAAACGTAACATTGCCGGTTGAAACCCAGCTTGACTGCTATTTTGTCGCTTTGGGAGATGCAGCAAAGGATTATACAGTCAAACTGGCTCAAGCACTCCGTTTACAGGGATATTCTGCCGACCGTGATTATCAGGATCGAAAAGTCAAAGCGCAATTTAAAGCTGCAGACCGCCTAAATGCTAAATTCGTGGCAGTCCTAGGTGATGACGAACTCAAAGAAAAGAAAATTAGTGTGAAAAATATGGCAACCGGAGAACAGACTGCAATCAGCCTTGATTCATTTGTGGATGAATTCCGCAGACTGCAGGCATAAGGAGGAAAAAAAGAAATGTTTGGAAGATCATATTTCTGTGGAGAAGTAACAGAAAAAGCCATCGGCGAAAAAGTAACACTTAAAGGCTGGGTTCAAAAAAGACGTGATTTGGGCGGACTTATTTTCATCGATCTTCGTGACCGTACGGGAATTGTCCAGGTTGTATTTAACCCGGGACATTCAAAGGATGCATTAGATACAGCAGAACGGATCAGAAACGAATATGTTCTTGATATTCAAGGGACTGTGGTTGCCCGGGAAGAGGGTACCATCAATCCCAACGTAAAAACTGGCAAAATTGAAGTGCAGGCCGAAAGCGTAACTATATTAAACGAGGCGAAAACCCCTCCGTTTATTATTTCAGATAGTACGGATGTTTCCGAGGATGTACGCCTTAAGTACCGCTATTTAGATCTTCGCCGTCCGGCTATGTATGAAACATTTAAGATGCGCCATCAGACGACGAAGGCAATCCGGGGTTTCCTGGATAGTGAAGGGTTCTTGGATGTAGAAACACCGATCCTTACAAAAAGCACTCCTGAAGGTGCCCGTGATTACCTTGTGCCAAGCCGTGTTCATGACGGGGAATTCTATGCTCTCCCACAATCTCCGCAGCTTTTTAAACAGATGCTGATGGCAGCCGGCTTTGAACGCTATTATCAAATCGCCCGCTGTTTCCGTGATGAAGATCTGCGCGCTGACAGACAGCCGGAATTTACGCAAATCGATATTGAAACAAGCTTCATGAGCCAGGAAGACATCATCGAACTCACGGAAAAAATGATGAGTAAAGTGATGAAAGAAGTAAAAGGTACCGAGCTAACGCTTCCGCTTCCGCGCATGACTTATGAGGAAGCTATGGGTTCATACGGGTCAGACAAGCCAGATACAAGATTCGAAATGAAGCTGGTAAATGTATCTGATCTTGTAAAGGACAGCGGCTTTAAAGTGTTCTCAGGTGCTGTTGCTTCCGGGGGGGAAGTAAAGGCGATTAATGCAAAGTCAGCAGCTTCAAAATATTCCAGAAAAGATATAGATGCACTGGGCGAGTATGCAGCGATCTACGGAGCAAAGGGGCTTGCCTGGCTTAAAGCTGAAGAAGACGGCTTAAAAGGGCCAATAGCTAAATTCTTTGGTGAAGAAGAACAATCTCACCTTAAAGAAGCACTTTCAGTAGAAACAGGAGATCTCTTACTCTTTGTTGCTGATAAAAAGAATGTGGTTGCCGACTCTCTTGGGGCGCTCCGATTGAAGCTAGGGAAAGAGTTAAACCTTATTGATGAAAAACAATTTAATTTCCTCTGGGTGACAGATTGGCCGCTGCTTGAATATGACGAAGAATCCGGGCGTTATTTCGCTGCACATCATCCATTCACCATGCCTTTCCGTGAGGACCTCGATAAACTGGTTACAGATCCGGGCAGCGTGAAAGCACAGGCTTACGACCTTGTATTGAATGGTTATGAATTAGGCGGAGGGTCTATCCGTATATTTGAGAGAGATATTCAAATGCAAATGTTCGAAACTCTTGGCTTTACCCAAGAATCAGCAAAAGAGCAGTTTGGCTTCCTGCTAGACGCTTTCGATTACGGTACACCTCCACACGGCGGAATTGCTCTTGGCTTGGATCGCCTGGTCATGCTTCTTGCCGGCAGAACGAACCTGAGAGATACCATTGCCTTCCCGAAAACAGCCAGCGCAAGCGACCTGTTAACACAGGCGCCTGGGGAAGTAAGCAAAGTACAGCTGGACGAGCTTCACCTTGCTTTGAAAACAGAAAAAAGCGAATAAAGTCCTATTTCACTTTTGTTGAAACAATAGTGTTCTCTGTGTTAGAATTACATCAATAAGCAAGAGTCCTGATGTGTTCGTTAAAACCTCTATACGTTTTGACCGAACACTTATAGTTTCGGGAGCACGAGTTTCTATGGCTGCGTACATGCCTTTCCTTGAAGAGGACTTACAAATGTCTAGAACAGGGCACCCACCTGCTGAGAGCGGGTTCAAAACTATGGCACTGACGGCACAATTGGGGCTCTTGCACCTTACATAATCAGATAATACCTGTGTCATATGTACACAGGTTTTTTTATGCTGTTTTTTGTGTAATTAAATAGATATGATATATTTTACTAGAAGAAATGCTATGTTAAAATTCATTGTTGGTTTTCGTCCTATGGGATAGACGGGTACGCGGGAATATGCGGAATCAGGGGCCAAGGGAGACCCAGCAGTACTCTCCTGTCAAAGGAAGCTCCCGGGATGCCCGCGGACGATGCAATCAACAAGCAAATTTAACAGGCTTACAAAGAAAAGATCATAATAATTGGAGTGAGACAAATGCTTCATCAATTTTCCCGGAATGAGCTGGCGATCGGCAAAGAGGGACTGAAGACATTAAAAAATACAACAGCTGCCGTGCTTGGAATCGGTGGAGTAGGATCGTTTGCTGCTGAAGCGCTTGCACGGTCGGGGGTAGGCAGATTAATCCTCGTCGATAAGGATGACGTGGACATCACGAATATAAACAGGCAGAATATTGCCTTTTTATCAACGATAGGGAAATTTAAGGCAGATTTAATGAAGGAAAGAATCAAAGATATCAATCCCGAATGTGAAGTTATTTCTTTAAAAATGTTTTATACAGAAGAAACATATGAAGAATTCTTCAGCTATGGCTTGGATTATGTAGTAGATGCTTCAGATACCATATCTTATAAAATTCACTTAATAAAAGAGTGTCTGAAGAGAAATATTAAAATCATTTCCAGTATGGGTGCTGCCAACAAAATGGATCCAACAAGGTTCCAGATTGCAGATATTTTCAAAACTCATACCGATCCTATCGCAAAAGTCATCCGCACCAGATTGAAAAAAGAGGGAATCAGAAAGGGAATTCCCGTGATTTTCTCAGATGAAAGTCCCATTGTAATCCGCGAAGAGGTTCGTAAAGAGGTAGGGAACGACCAGGCGCCGATCAGAAAGGCGAAAATGCCTCCTTCATCAAATGCATTTGTCCCATCAGTAGCAGGATTGATTGCGGCAAGCTGGGTCATTCGTGACATTGTGAAGGATATTCATATTCAAAGAGTGAATGAAGAAAAATCAAAACGGTAACAATTAGCCATGGCTAAACAGTGCAATAAAATAAAAAAAGGTTCAGGCTTATTTCCCTTTTGGAATACTGCCTGAACCTTCTATTTTTTCATAAACGGCTGCGAGTGCCTGCTCGAATTTTCCTGTTTTTTTCGGTTTATAATATTTCTTTCCTGAAAGTTTTCCAGGAAGATACTGCTGCTTAACCCATCCACTCTCATAATCATGCGGATAAAGATAGCCAATTCCTCTTCCCAGGTCTTTAGCGCCCTTATAATGGGCATCCTTCAAATGATCAGGTATATCACCATAATTCCCGCTTCGTATATCTGCAAGTGCGGCATCCAAAGCCATATAAGCTGAATTGGATTTGGGAGATAAACACAATTCTACAACTGCACTTGCGAGCGGGATCCTTGCCTCTGGAAAACCGAGCCTTTCTGCAGCTTCAACGGCTGCAAGAGTCCGCGGGCCTGCCTGCGGATTTGCAAGGCCGATGTCTTCATAGGCCATGACAACAAGTCTGCGGCTGATGCTCACGAGATCCCCTGCTTCTATCAGTCTGCCCAAATAATGCATGGCAGCATTGACATCACTGCCCCGGACCGACTTCTGAAGGGCGGAAAGAACATCATAATGCGCATCTCCGTTCTTATCATGGGAAAAGCTCTTTTTTTGGATGCATTCTTCAGCTGTGTGCACATCGATGGAAATGACGCCGTCTTGATCCGGTTCAGTTGACCTTGCTGCAAGTTCGAGCGCATTTAAAGCACTTCGTACATCGCCATTGACAGCCGATGCGAGGTGAAGGTATGCTTCCTCAGCGATGTCCAATTTCAGGCCGCCAAGTCCCCGGTCTGGATCATCAGCTGCTCTTTTTAAGGCCGTTACGATATCCTCAGGCTCCAGCGGTTTCAATTCAAATATCTGGCATCGGCTTCTTATGGCCGGATTGATCGCATGGTAGGGGTTGCTCGTGGTCGCACCGATGAGAGTGATCATCCCATTTTCAAGAAAAGGAAGGAGAAAGTCCTGTTTAGCTTTATCGAGGCGATGGACTTCATCAAGGAGCAAAATGACTTTTCCGGACATTTTTGCTTCCTGAGCTACAATCTCCATATCTTTTTTATTATTGGTTACCGCATTTAAGCTGCGGAAAGCAAACTTTGTACTGCCGGCAATTGCACTGGCAATGGATGTTTTCCCTATGCCCGGAGGACCATATAGGATCATAGAAGAAAGCTGTTTTGCCTTTACCATTCTCCTGATTATCTTTCCTTCACCCACCAGGTGGTCCTGGCCAATTATTTCGTCTATATGTGTTGGGCGCATACGAAACGCCAAAGGCTTTATACTCATTGAAATCTCTCCGGAAAATGTATTGTCAGATAGAAAACCGATTAGACTTAGTTGTTTTCCTTACTTTAACATAGAATATGGTAAACTTAAAATGCATTGAATTGTTGAATGTGTTATAATTTCAAAAGCATTTCCGGGAGAGAATAGTAATATCGAATAAAATCAGTTACTTAACGACTAACTAGTAGTAGAAAATATAACTTTTTTTAATAGAGGTGTAGGGTATGAAAATATCGACAAAAGGCCGTTATGGGCTCACCATCATGATTGAGCTTGCACGGAAGCATGGTGAAGGGCCGACGTCTTTAAAGGCAATCGCTCAGACACATGATTTATCAGAGCATTATCTTGAACAGCTGATTGCCCCATTGAGGAATGCAGGTCTTGTGAAAAGCATCCGTGGTGCTTATGGAGGCTACCTGCTTGGGAGAGAGCCCGAACAAATTACGTCTGGAGATATTATCCGCGTTCTAGAAGGCCCGATCAGCCCTGTTGAAGGTATTGAGGATGAAGAACCGGCTAAGCGGGAATTATGGATAAGAATCCGCGATGCAGTAAAAAATGTATTAGATAATACTACGCTGCAGGACCTTGCCAATTATTCGGATGACGGAAATACAGATTCTTATATGTTCTACATTTAAATTGTTTTAACCCCTGAGGAGGGCGCTTGTTTTGGAAAAAATTTATCTGGATCATGCAGCAACATCACCTATGCATCCTGACGTTATAGAAAAATATGCACAGGCTATGAAGAATACATTCGGCAACCCTTCAAGCATTCATTCATTTGGCCGTGAAGCCAGGCACATTTTAGATGAATCAAGGGCCGCTGTGGCAAGAAGCATTAACGCTACAGAAAATGAAATCATTTTTACCAGCGGCGGTACGGAAGCCGATAATCTTGCCATCATGGGCATTGTTCAGGCAAACAGTCATAAAGGGCGGCATATTATCAGCACAGTGATTGAGCATCACGCTGTTTTACATAGCTGCCAAAGTCTTGAAAAACAGGGCTATGAAGTCACATACCTGCCAGTAAACAGTGATGGCAGGATTGCTATAGAGGATTTTCAGAGGGAACTAAGAGATGATACGATCCTTGTCACCATTATGTACGGAAATAATGAAGTGGGAACGATACAGCCGATTAAAGAAATAGCAGGTCTTTTAAAAGACCATCAGGCGGCTTTTCATACGGATGCTGTACAGGCATATGGCATGGAAAAGATAGATGTAAAGGAAATGGATATAGACCTGTTGTCCGTCTCTGCACATAAAATAAATGGGCCAAAAGGGATCGGCTTTTTATATGCAAAAGACGGAATAAAATTGGCCCCATATTCATTTGGGGGCGAGCAGGAAAGAAAAAGGCGCGCCGGTACTGAGAATGTCCCGGGCATTGCCGCATTTGCAGAAGCGGTCAGAATTTCACAAAGCACTGCTGAAGAAAAAAGGAAAAAATATGAGGACTTTAAAAGAACCCTGAGCCAAATTCTTGATGAAGAAGACGTGAAATTTGCAATTAACGGTTCAGAGGAGTATGCTCTTCCACATGTATTAAATATTAGTTTTGAAGGCACTCAGGTTGAAGCTATGCTGGTTAATCTTGATTTAGCGGGAGTTGCCGTATCGAGCGGTTCTGCCTGCACAGCTGGCTCAATTGACCCTTCGCATGTTTTGGTGGCAATGTTTGGAAAAGAGTCGGACAGGCCAAAAAATTCCATCCGTTTTAGTTTTGGATTCACTAATACAGATGAAGAAATAGAAAGAGCTGCCAGAGAGACAGCTAAAATCATTAAAAAACTTACCGCTAAGGTAATTTCATAAAGGGGTGAAAGCATGAATAAATCACCTAAAGATACCCGGGTTGTTGTGGGTATGTCAGGGGGAGTGGACTCTTCTGTAGCTGCATTATTGTTAAAGCAGCAAGGCTACGATGTAGTCGGCATTTTCATGAAAAACTGGGATGATACAGACGAGAACGGCGTTTGTACGGCAACGGAGGATTACAATGATGTAATTCGTGTGTGCAACCAAATCGGGATTCCTTATTATGCCGTTAACTTTGAAAAGCAATATTGGGACAAAGTGTTCACTTACTTCCTCGATGAATATAAAGCAGGAAGAACGCCAAATCCCGATGTAATGTGCAATAAAGAAATTAAGTTTAAAGCGTTTCTTGAACATGCCGTTAATCTTGGTGCGGATTACCTTGCAACTGGCCACTATGCTCAGGTCCAATTCCAGGACGGTGAGTATAAAATGCTCAGGGGAATCGACGAGAACAAGGACCAAACGTATTTCCTAAATCAGCTGACACAGGAACAGCTTGAAAAAGTGATGTTCCCGCTTGGCGGCATCGATAAGCCAAGGGTACGTGAAATCGCTAAGGAAGCAGGCCTGGCAACAGCCGCGAAGAAAGATTCAACAGGAATTTGTTTTATCGGCGAAAGAAACTTCAAAGAGTTCCTCGGAAACTATCTTCCTGCACAGCCGGGTGTGATGCAGACGTTAAGCGGTGAAGAAAAAGGCGGACATGACGGGTTGATGTATTATACCATCGGCCAGCGCCATGGGCTTGGAATCGGCGGAAGCGGTGAACCTTGGTTTGCTGTAGGCAAAAATTTAGCTGATAACATTCTTTACGTAGAGCAAGGTTTTGATCATGACAGCCTTTACTCCACTTCTATCTCTGCGGTAAATGTCAGCTGGGTTTCTGCTAAAGAAAAACCGCAGGAATTCACCTGTACAGCTAAATTTAGATATCGGCAGGAAGATAATGAAGTAACGGTCCGCTTAACCGGAGACAATTCGGCAGAAGTGATATTTGACAAACCCATCCGTGCCGTTACTCCCGGCCAGGCAGTTGTTTTTTATAATGGCGACGAGTGTTTGGGCGGAGGCACCATCGATGAAGTATATAAAGGCAGCGAAAGATTAACTTACGTTGGATAAAATCAGGCAGGCCTTTTTAGGTCTGCCCGTTTTATTTTCATATGTCATCGGACATTTTGGATCAGCCGTTATCCAAATGCCCGTAAAGCTCTGAAGCAGGGCTTTTATTAAATATGTTATACTTCTTTTTATAGAATATTGGAGAGTGAAAACAGTGGACAAAAACATGCAAGGCATTCAATATATGCAAGAAGGAAAGTATGAAGAGGCAGTAAAACTTTTTTCGGAAGTAATCGAAGAAAGTCCGAAAGATCCTGTCGGGTATATCAACTTTGGAAACGTACTGACCGCTGTCGGCGAAAATGACAAAGCAGCCAGTTTTTTTAAAAAAGCTCTTGAAATAGACACCAATGCTTCAGCTGCTTATTATTCGCTGGGAAATCTATTATTTGAACAAGAAAAATTTATGGAAGCAAAAGATATGTATGAAAAGGCGGTTAAGACAGGCCTTGACAATGCGGACGCCTATTTTATGCTCGGATTGACACTGATGCAGCTGGACCAGCCAAAGCTTGCGATGCCTTACCTGCAAAGAAGTGTAGAATTGAATCCTGGGGATGCCGAAGCGAGATTCCAGTACGCTCTTTGTTTAGCCCACGCTGAGCTTTACGAAGAGGTAATTAAGGAATTGAAACTGGTTTTAGAAGCAGATCCCGAACATGGGGATGCCTACTACAATTTAGGAGTTGCCTATGCTCTGACAGACAATGTACCTCTAGCTCTGGAACAGATGATTAAGGCGCTAGAAGTACAGCCGGACCATATGCTTGCAGCACACGGAAGAAAGCAGATGGAAGCTATTCTAGAAGAAGAAGGGCAGCAATAACATTTTATAATCATGAAGGGAGGGGAATGTATGCTTCAGCAAGATTCACTAAAACTTTTCACTGATGAGGACAAAAAATATATGAAAGGCCGCCATCTGGTTACGATCTTTCATAATGAACAAAACCTGTACTCGGTTGTAAGAATCCGATTGGATGATACGAATCTGAACTATGAAGAAAAAGAAGCTGTTGTGACTGGATATTTCCCTCGAATTCATGAGCATGAAACCTATATCTTTTTCGGCCAGATGAAGGATCATCCTAAATTTGGACAGCAGTTCCATGTTGAGCATTTCAGAAAGGACATTCCTCATACAAGAGATGGGATCATCAACTACTTATCATCTGAGCTGTTTAAGGGAATCGGTAAGAAAACCGCAGAAAGCATCGTGGATTCCCTAGGTGAAAACGCCATTTCCCGGATACTTGAAACACCATCCCTTTTAGATTCGATTCCTAAGCTTAACCCTGAAAAAGCTAAAGACCTCTATGACAATTTAATGGAGCATCAAGGTCTTGAAAAAGTCATGATTACCCTGAATCAGCTTGGATTCGGACCCCAGCTGTCCATGAGGATCTACCAGGTCTATAAGCAGGAAACACTGACCATTATCCAAAAAAATCCCTACCAGCTTGTAGAGGATATCGAGGGGATCGGTTTCGGAAGAGCGGATGAATTAGGTTTCCAGGTTGGAATTGCCGGCAATCATCAAGACCGGATTAAAGCTGCCTGTCTTTATACGCTTGAACAGGACTGCCTCCAGGAAGGGCATGTGTTTCTTGAAACTGAGCAGCTCCTGAAAAGTGTAAAAGCACTGCTCGAAGAAAATAAGCGTGATGTAATCGACTATAATGATATCTCAATTGAGGTCATTAAGCTGGGCGAAGAAGGCAAAATTATGGTAGAAGATGATCGGGTGTATACGCCTTCGTTATTTTTTTCGGAAAAAGGGCTTGCGTCTAAAATTGAAAAAATACTGATGCAGACAGAATATGCTGAACAATTCCCTGAGTCCGAATTTTTACTGTCCTTAGGCAGCCTTGAAGAAAGACTGGGTGTTGAGTATGCTCCTGCCCAAAAAGAGGCCATACAAACAGCCTTGCTGTCGCCTATGCTCATTCTGACTGGAGGACCGGGAACCGGGAAAACCACAGTAATAAAAGGGATTGTAGAGTTATTTTCTGAGCTCCATGGTGTTTCACTTGACCCAAAGGATTACAAGAAGGACGACCCATTTCCATTCGTTCTGGCTGCACCAACAGGAAGGGCAGCCAAGAGGATGACAGAATCCACCGGACTCCCCGCTGTAACGATCCACAGGCTTCTCGGATGGAATGGCAGTGGAGACTTTTCCCACAATGAAGATCATCCTATTGCAGGTAAAATTTTGATCGTCGATGAAATGTCGATGGTGGATACCTGGCTCGCCAATCAGCTGTTCAAAGCGCTTCCAGAGCAGATTCAAGTGATCATGGTGGGAGATGAAGACCAGCTGCCTTCAGTGGGTCCGGGACAGGTGCTCAAAGATCTGCTGCGTTCGAAGCGGATTCCGACTGTTCAGCTTCAGCATATTTACCGGCAGGAAGATGGCTCCTCCATCATAGGCCTGGCTCATGAGATTAAGCAGGGCAAGGTGCCTGCAGATATCCGCAGACAGCAGCCTGACCGTTCCTTTTTTCCATGCAGTACCGCCCAGATTGCCGAAGTGGTGCAAAAGGTTGTCGAGAATGCCAAGAAAAAAGGCTACTCCTCAAAAGATATACAGGTACTTGCGCCCATGTACCGCGGGCCAGCAGGAATTGACAGACTGAATGTCTTGATTCAGGGGATTTTTAATCCAAACCAGGATGGGAAGAAAAGAGAGCTCTCATTTGGGGACGTCATATACAGAGTCGGCGATAAGGTTCTTCAGCTCGTGAATCAGCCGGAAAGCGGCGTTTATAACGGTGATATCGGCCAGGTTGTGTCTATAATCTATGCTAAGGAAAATACCGAGAAACAGGATATGGTGATTATTTCGTTCGATGGCCTGGAAATTACCTATACCAAAAATGACCTATCCCAAATTACGCTCGCTTATTGCTGTTCCATCCATAAATCACAGGGAAGTGAATTTCCAATCGTCATAATGCCTGTGGTAAAAAGCTATTACAGGATGCTCCGAAGAAACTTAATCTATACCGGAATCACCAGAAGCAAAAAATTCCTCATACTCTGCGGGGAAGAAGAAGCACTTCGGCTTGGTGTTGAAAGAAATAATGAGCTGGAGCGAAAAACCACTTTGTGTGATCGAGTTCAATCAACATTAACAGCTGAAAATGTTAAAAGCGGAGAGCAGAGCTTAGACTCAGAGGAAAGAGTCTTTACTGCCAAATTAATGAGTACGAATCCCATGATTGGCATGGAAAACGTTTCACCTTATGATTTCCTGGCAGAAGAATAATAATAAGAATGTTCATGTAAGGATTGCTTCCTAAGAAGGGTGGTGTATCCTCCTGCGAACATTTTCTGTCCTGAAAAACCTGCCAGTTTACACAGAACAGGGTGAGAAAATCGGTGAGGTTTGTGACCTGATGATTTCACGAAATGGTCAGATTAACGAAGTGGTTGTAAGCAAGAAGCATTTATTTAAGAAACCAAAAACCATTGGGGTGAAGCAAATTTTCACTTGCGGGCCTGATGGTATTTTGGTCAAAAATATAGCTGAATCACCTTCCCCTGATACCAGCAAGCCGATTTCCTATCACCAGAATGTGGATGGAAAAAGGCTGTTAACTGCAAAGGGAGAGGATCTTGGGATTGTAAAAGATGTATATTTCACAGAGGATTTGGGCACAATCGTAGGGTACGAATTTTCGGATGGCTTCTTTTCAGACATAACTGAAGGAAAGCATATAGCCCGCACCACCCTGCCTGCTGCGATAGGGAAAGATGCCATCATTATAAATGTAAATGATTAGTGAGGTGTCTGACTTTGCAGATGAAGTGCCCAAATTGTTCAAGCAAAGATATAGGGAAAATAGGAGTCAATCAATTCTACTGCTGGAATTGCTTTATCGAATTATCAGTTTCAAAAGGAATGATTTTTACTCATCAAGTGGAGGAGGACGGATCGTTAAGCTCCCTTGATGACTTGTTTGAAGAAGATAACCGGCGTATCAGCGGTGAATTTTAGAATGGAATACAAGGCTTTGCCCGAATCAAAACTTGGTTCGGGTTTTTTGTTAGACGGAACTGGATTTTCGAGGGTTCTTTTGCTGAGTAGACCACTGAGCTGCTCGGCAAGTCCCCCTAGTAAAGAAAATCCTCCTTAAATCCGTAAAAATCCCCTTAAAATTGCAAATCCGCTCTTAAATTTTGAAAAACGCACTTAAAATTGGAAATGAGCACTTAAATTCTAAAACGCACTTAAAATTGGAAAACCGCACTTAAAATTGGAAATCCCAACTTAAATTCCAAAAAATGCACTTAAAATAGGAAATCAGCTCTGAAAATTGCAGTTCCGCTCTTAAATTCGAAAGACGCACTTAAAATTGCAAATCCGCTCTTAAATTCGAAAAGACGCACTTAAAATTGCAAATCCGCTCTTAAATTCGAATAGACGCACTTAAAATTGCAAATCCGCTCTTAAATTTGAAGAGACGCACTTAAAATAGAAAATTCGCACTTAAATTCGAAAATTCGCACTAAAATTCGAAAAGACGCACTTAAATTCAAAAAGGGGCACTTAAAATAGGAAATCCTTTCTTAGATGTACAAAGACCCTCTTAAAACTTGGCTCTTATCTAAAAGGTTGTTGTTGGATGGATCTTTTCTTGAAAAGCACCATCCTCCGCTTTTCGATCAGGTCAGACCCCACAGTCGAAGCCGAGGAGGCTCGGGCGCCCGCCCCGCGGCAAGCGAGCATCCTCACGTTCCAATCAACCCCCATGTTCAATAACAACAAAGTTTGCGAAAACAGCCTAAAATATAAACGCTTAACCCCTGGCAGAATCCTATAAACACTGAAAATCATAATAAGATCATTCCTCAAAAAAACGTAAGGTATATACCACCTCATAAGCTTTTCCGTATGGATTTATGCAGAAAGACAAACCATATGGAAAAAGGAGGACGGGAATTGAATATTCAGCTTAAGTGGTATTACCGTCTGGGCTTTTTACTGTTGCTGTTTATCGTTCTGTATGTGTGTTTTTTATATTGCGGCCGTTATGGATGCCTATATTCCGGATACTCATTGCCGTGTCGCTGCCTTTTATTATTGGGGGATTTATCGCCTATTTACTGCATCCTGTAGTGGAGAAACTTCACAGTCAGGGCTTGCATAGAGGCTTATCGATTTTCATAATCTACCTGATTTTCTTCGGTGGAACAGGATATGCCATATATAAAGGAGTACCCGCTATTATCGGGCAGATCAGGGAGCTTTCAGAAAGTGCCCCGGCGGTTGCCGAACAATACCGGGAATGGTTCAGCAGCATGCATAAACAAACCGTGTCTTGGCCATTTGGATTGCATCAGCGGCTGGAGGAAGGAATTATATTCCTGGAACAGAAGCTGGACAGCCTGTTTGATATGGTCATGGACGGAATCATGGGCATGCTGGACTTTGTTTTATTAATTGCACTTATTCCCTTCGTAGCTTTTTACTTTCTGAAGGATATAGATGGAATCAAGAGAATGGTCTGGTATTTCACCCCGAAAAAATGGCGGCATAACGGAGTATCATTCCTAAAGGATGTTGATAATTCCTTAGGCAGTTACATTAGAGGGCAGTTTATTGTGTGTGCCGCTATCGGCGGGCTTTCTTCCGTGATTTTCTGGTTCATTGGGATGAAGTATCCTCTTCTTTTTGGTGTGATCATCGGTATCACTAATATCATCCCTTACTTTGGACCGATATTCGGTGCCTTGCCCGCCATGCTTATTGCCGCAACGACTTCAATGAAGATGGTGGCGACCGTGGCTGTCATTGTGTTCGGACTTCAATTTTTAGAAGGAAATGTCCTTTCTCCATTGATTGTAGGAAAAAGTCTTGCTATGCATCCTCTGGTCATAATGGCGGCCCTTCTTCTTGGCGGCGAAATAGGGGGGATCCCGGGATTAATAGTCGCAGTACCAGTGTTAGCTGTCCTTAAGGTAGCCGTAATTCACGCAAAGGAGCATTTTGCTAAGAGTAGGACCATAGGAATGCCAGACTCCGAGCGAAAATGAAAGAACGCGAGAGGACAAAGCATTGACAAATACTTTTCATATTAATATAATCATGAATAATTAAGGAAATCGAAAATAAAAGAAATCTATGATGGATCGAGTATGTTAAAGACCATTTGAGTGCTGTCCGCACATAAGAGAGGAATCCCCGAGGCTGAAAGAGATTCTAAATGAAGGTTAACAGAATGCTACTCCTAAGTGCAGCTAATTCCTGCCGTTTGCCGCGTTAAGGTTATTGATGAGGTGATGAATGCCTGCATATCGGCATTCATAATCAGGGTGGTACCGCGAGTTAACTCTCGTCCCTGTCAAGGGATGAGGGTTTTTTTGTGTCTAAAAAAGGTTTTTATATAAAAGGAGGAAATAAAGATGAAGAAGCTGACCGGAGCTCAAATCCGCCAAATGTATTTAGACTTCTTTCAGGAGAAAGGACACAGCATCGAACCAAGTGCATCGCTTGTTCCGCATGACGATCCTTCCCTGCTTTGGATTAATTCAGGGGTTGCTACACTCAAGAAATATTTTGATGGCCGTGTAATTCCTCAGAACCCAAGAATTACAAACGCTCAAAAATCAATCAGGACTAATGATATCGAGAATGTGGGCAAAACGGCCCGCCATCATACGTTCTTTGAAATGCTTGGGAATTTCTCAATCGGTGATTACTTTAAAGAGGAAGCCATTACTTGGGCATGGGAATTTTTGACCGATGATAAGTGGATCAATTTCCCTAAAGAAAAGCTGTCTGTAACCATTCATCCTGAGGATGATGAAGCGTTCAAGCTATGGAATGAGAAAATTGGTATCCCTACAGAAAGGATCATCCGCTTGGAAGAGAACTTCTGGGATATCGGGGAAGGCCCAAGCGGTCCAAATACTGAAATCTTTTATGACCGCGGTCCGGAATATGGCGACGATCCTAACGACCCCGAGTTATTCCCTGGCGGCGAAAATGAACGTTATTTAGAGGTTTGGAACTTGGTGTTTTCCCAATTCAACCATAATCCTGATGGAAGCTATACACCGCTTCCTAAAAAGAATATTGATACCGGAATGGGACTTGAAAGAATGGCATGCGTTGTGCAGGAAGTTCCGACTAACTTTGACACTGATTTATTTATGCCAATCATCAAGGCTACGGAAGAAATCTCTGGTGTGAAATATGGTTCAGGTAAAGAAGCAGACATGGCTTTTAAGGTGATTGCCGACCACATCCGTACTGTATCGTTCGCGGTAGGCGATGGAGCACTGCCTTCTAATGAAGGGCGCGGTTATGTTCTCCGCAGGCTGCTTAGAAGAGCAGTAAGACATGCTAAAAAGATCAGTATCAACCGTCCATTCATGTTTGAATTGGTTTCTGTTGTTGGAGAAATCATGAAAGATTTCTATCCAGAAGTAAAAACAAAGCAAGAATTCATTGAAACCGTTGTGAAAAATGAAGAAGAGCGCTTCCATGAAACACTGAATGACGGCCTTCACATTCTTGCAGAGGTCATCAAAAAAGAAAAAGAGAAAAACAGCAGTACTATTCCTGGGGAAGACGTGTTCCGCTTATATGATACGTATGGTTTCCCTGTAGAGCTTACTGAGGAATATGCAGAAGAAGAAGGAATGAAGGTTGACCACGAAGGATTCGAGCAGGCTATGGAGGCACAGCGTGAGCGTGCCCGTGCTGCCCGACAGGATGTCGGCTCCATGCAGGTTCAGGGCGGAGTGCTTGGAGATATAACAGCAGAAAGTAAATTTGTCGGCTATGATCATCTTGAAGCCGATGGAACAGTGGAAGCAATTGTAAAGAATGGTCAATTGGCTGAAGAGGCAGGAGCTGGAGAGGAAATCCAAGTTGTCTTAACAGAAACTCCTTTCTATGCAGAAAGCGGCGGCCAGATCGCAGATATAGGAATCATTACCGGCACTGATGTAAAGCTATCCGTTAAAGATGTCCAAAAAGCACCAAACGGCCAAAACATTCATAGAGTGATCGTTGAATCTGGAATCCTTAAAAAAGGAACAAGTGTCCATGCAGTTGTTGACGCTGCTAATCGCACAGAGATCACGAAGAACCATACTGCTACACATCTCCTTCACCAAGCACTGAAGGACGTTCTCGGAGTGCATGTTAATCAGGCTGGATCGCTTGTGCAGAACGACCGCCTGCGCTTTGACTTTTCCCATTTTGGACAGGTTAAACCAGACGAACTTGAAAAAATTGAAGAAATCGTTAATCAAAAGATCTGGGACAGCTTAGCTGTACAAATTGATTACAAAAACCTGAACGAAGCTAAAGAAATGGGAGCTATGGCTCTTTTCGGCGAAAAGTATGGCGACATCGTAAGGGTCGTTCAAGTTGGAAAGTACAGCCTCGAGCTTTGCGGGGGATGCCATGTTCCAAATACATCCGTAATCGGACTGTTTAAAATTGTTTCCGAAAGCGGCATCGGAGCAGGGACTAGACGTATTGAAGCTGTCACGGGCGCAGCTGCGTACGGACAGCTGAAAGAGCAGATTAACATCCTTCAGGATGCAGCTGCTAAATTAAAAGCTAATCCTAGAGAACTGCCGGTAAGAATTGAATCGGTATTAGCTGAAATGAAAGAGCTCCAAAGAGAAAACGAATCTCTTACTGCTAAACTGAGCAATATTGAAGCAGGGAATCTTGTTAATCAAGTAAAACAGATTGATGGTGTTCCTGTTCTAGCAGCCAAGGTTCAAGCTCAGGATATGAACAATCTCCGCTCTATGGCAGACGACTTAAAACAGAAGCTTGGCTCAGCTGTAATTCTACTGGGATCCGTTCAAGGCGAGAAGGTAAACTTGATTGCTGGTGTAACAAATGATTTAATGGAAAAGGGATACCATGCTGGAAAATTAATCAAAGAAGTTGCTGCACGCTGCGGCGGAGGCGGCGGAGGCCGTCCAGATATGGCCCAGGCAGGCGGAAAAGATCCGGACAAGCTGGATTCTGCGCTTAGTTATGTTGAGGAATGGGTAAAATCTATATAAGAATCTAGATGAATCTGTTCATCTTTTAAGCAGCCCAAGCAGGGAAATAACAAGCAGCAATTGAATATGTAAATATAAAACTGCAATTGTGGCGGACCGGGGATTTTTAAGGCTCTTGTCTTTCAGGTACCTCAGACTTGATATGAGGATACAGGTAAGTGAGGCTGACGAAGAAATCCGACGGTCATCACAATTCAAAAAAGGGGTGCGAGTATGAGTTCCTTTGACAAAACAATGAAATTTAGCTTTCCTGAAGAGCCTTTTGAACGGGATGTGCAAGAGGTCTTATTCCAGGTGCACAATGCACTCCAGGATAAGGGATACAATCCAATTAACCAGATTGTAGGATACTTATTGTCTGGTGACCCTGCCTACATTCCGAGACATAATGATGCAAGGAGCATTATTCGTAAGCTCGAGCGGGATGAAATCATTGAAGAATTAGTGAAATCATATCTTAAGCATCAGCGTGAGGGAAAATAGTATGAGGGTAATGGGTCTTGATGTTGGTTCAAAAACCGTAGGCGTTGCCATTAGTGATGCCATGGGCTGGACCGCTCAAGGAATTGAAACAATTAAAATTGACGAGGATAGAAATATGTTTGGCTTCAAGAGAATTGGAGAACTTATTAAGGAATATGAAGTTTCAAAAATCGTAGTCGGACTGCCAAAAAATATGAATAATACCATCGGCCCAAGGGCTGAGGCGAGCAAGTCTTATGCGGAGACTCTTGAATCTAAGTTTAAACTTCCTGTAGAAATGTGGGACGAGCGGCTGACTACGATGGCTGCAGAACGTGTTCTCCTTGAGGCTGACCTTAGCCGGAGCAAGCGTAAGAAAATTATTGATAAAATGGCAGCTGTCATGATCCTGCAGGGGTATCTAGATAGACAAACTAATTTATAAGAGGTGTACTTAAATGGAAAACGGTGAAAAGAATATTACAGTAGTAGACGAAAACGGCAACGAACAACTATGTGAAGTCTTATTTACATTTGAATCTGACGAAACTGGGAAGTCTTATGTATTGTACTATCCAATCGGATCCGATCAAGATGAAGAGGATATCGAAATCCATGCTTCTTCTTTCGTGCCAAGCGCAGACAATGAGGATGGCGAACTTCAGCCGATCGAAACAGAAGAGGAATGGGAAATGGTTGAAGAGATGCTGAATACATTCCTAGCTGAAGAAGGAGACGAAGAATAAGCCGTCTGTAAGAGTAATTTTCTGATACACTGCCTGCCAATGTTATTGGCAGGTTTCTTTCATATATGTTGCTGGATCCTTGCTTGAGCGAAAACCTCGCTGCTGTGTAAAACACAAGTCAGGCGGAATCCCCATAAATGTTTTACCCCTCAGAAAAAATGATTGCCCCCATATATTTGGATTCCCCCATAAAGTTACAAAATCCCATCAACTAATTTTACCAGCCTCCCCAGGTTTAAGAAATAATGCCATAAAAATCAGTCGTATAAACCCTAATTTTGTAGCATCCTGTAATTTATTTGGGTATTTTGTATGTCCCGATGCTGCTCTTGTAGTATAATGATTCGAGTGAAAGAAAAATGGCAAAAGGATTTGAACACTTCTTGATTGGTTTCTTGGAGGGGAAAAAATGAGTGACAAAGATACAAAAAAGCAATACATAAAAGAGCAGCTTCTAAAGAGGGAAAGCGAAGCGAAGACGGTACGCAAGATTGTTTTGATATCTGTAGCATCTATTCTTGTACTTTGTTTGGCTGGAGCCCTAGGCGGATACTTTTACATTCAATCAGCATTAAAGCCAGTTGACCCAGGTAACGAGAAAGTGACCAAGGTGACCATCCCAATTGGTTCAAGTGTGTCAGGTATATCGAATATCCTTGAAGATAAAGGAATCATAAAGGATGCACGTGTTTTCCGCTATTATACTAAATTTAAAAATGAATCGGGATTTCAGGCAGGCGAGTATGAATTTTCTCCATCCATGAAATTAAACGAGATTACAGCCAGTTTGAAAACTGGGAAAGTGATGCAGAGCGCGGCGCTGAAAATTACGATTCCAGAAGGTAAGCAGCTTGATCAGATAGCAGGTATACTTGCCGAGAAAGCAAAGCTTAAGAAGCAGGACGTTTGGAAGACCTTAAATGATAAGGCCTTTATTAAAAAGATGCAGTCGCAATATCCACAACTGTTAAAGCAGGATATCTACGGCAAGAATATTAAATACCCTCTTGAAGGCTATTTGTTTCCTGCTACCTATTCTTATCATGAAAAACACCCTACTGTTGAAGATTTAATAACCCCCATGCTGGAAAAGCAGGATGAGATCCTTCTTCAATACAGGGATTCTATGGCTAAGAAGAAATTATCTCCTCATAAGCTGCTGACAATGGCTTCACTGATTGAGGAAGAGGCTACTGAAAAAACACATAGGGAATCTATTGCTTCCGTGTTTTACAATCGGTTAGAAACGGGCATGCCGCTGCAGACAGACCCAACGGTTTTATATGCTAAAGGAAGCCATCAGAAACGGGTTTTATACAAGGACTTAGAGGTGAAATCGCCATATAACACGTATCAGAATACTGGCCTGCCTCCGGGACCGATTGCCAATGCTGGTACGAGTTCGATTGAAGCAGCATTAAATCCATCTGATACAAAGTATCTATATTTCCTGGCAGCCTCCGATGGAAAGGTCTATTTTTCTAAAAGCCTGGAAGAACACAATAAGCTGAAAGCGGAGCATATTACAAATAAAAAATAGAAACATAAGAGCAATGGGGAAGGTATCATTCACTTTCCCCATTCTTTTATGTTAAAATATTCGAAGTGAAAATGTACAGAGTATATTGCATACCTGCTATTGTCACAAAAAGTTATTTTGAAACCGAAGTTTGGTTTGGGAGGAAATGTAATGAATGATAAGGTTGAAGAATATCTTCAGTCCTTAATACCCAATACTTCAGATTTATTTGCCGGGATGGAACAGTTTGCGGCTGAACATAATGTCCCGATCATGGATAAGCTTGGAATGGAAGCTTTACTTCAATTCTTAAGGCTGCACCAGCCTTCAAGGATTCTCGAAGTAGGGGCGGCGATTGGATATTCTGCATTAAGGATGGCTGACGCTTTGCCGGGTGCTACAATTGTTACACTTGAGCGTGACGAGGAAAGAGCAGCTCGGGCACGTGAATATATAGAGGCAGCAGGGAAGCAGGATACCATACGATTGGTTGAGGGTGATGCTCTGCTGAGTTTTAAGGAAGTGGAAAGCTGCGGTCCGTTTGATGCTATTTTTATCGATGCGGCGAAAGGGCAGTACCGAAAGTTCTTTGAAATCTATGAACCGCTGCTGAACCAAAATGGCATCATCATCACTGATAATGTCCTGTTTAGAGGCTTGGTAGCCGTTGATGAATCAGAAATAGAGCAAAGAAGGATAAAAAGCCTGGTCAGAAAGATCAAGGATTTTAATGATTGGCTCATGTCTAATCCATCTTACAACACCGTGATTCTTCCTATCGGTGATGGAGTGGCTATCAGCAAGCAGGCCGGCCGCGCTTATAACGGATAAATAGAGTCCAGTTCCCGCGAAGGAAACTAGTAGGAGAGCACTACAGCGAAAGGGTATAAACAGTAAAAATTTGGGTACCATAGCAAAAAAGATAAGCTTTGATATCCAAAACCTGTTTCCTCCCTATTATGCCTTTAGCGCATATGAAGAGAAAAGGAGAAATGAAATGAGTAAAAAACCGGTAGTAATTGGTGTTGCAGGAGGATCAGGCTCTGGAAAGACCAGTGTAACGAAATCAATTTATAAGAGTTTTCAGGGGCATTCCATTCTCATGCTTGAACAGGACTACTATTATAAAGACCAAAGCGAGCTTCCTTATGAGGAACGTTTACAGACCAACTACGATCATCCGCTTGCATTTGATAACGATCTGCTAATCGAGCATATTCTTAAACTGTTGAAATATGAACCGATTGAAAAACCGGTATATGACTATTCGATTCATACACGTTCAAAGGAAACCATTGATGTTGAGCCTCAGGATGTCATCATATTAGAAGGAATTCTGGTTTTGGAGGATGAAAGATTACGGAACTTGATGGATATGAAGCTGTTTGTCGACACAGATGCAGATATCCGGATTCTCCGCAGAATGGTTCGTGACATCAATGAACGGGGACGGACGATTGAATCAGTCATCGATCAATATTTAAGCGTGGTAAGGCCAATGCATAACCAGTTTATTGAACCGACGAAGCGGTATGCTGATATCATTATCCCTGAGGGCGGGCAGAACCATGTCGCCATCGACTTAATGGTAACAAAAATTAAAACAATCCTTGAAGAAAAGTCATTTTTATAATACTATTGCATAAATAAAGATTAAGTCCCTGGATGAAAGCCTTTTCTGGATAGAAGTTTTCTGAGAAGTTTTTTTCAAAAAAGGTGGACAAATCCTAAAAAAGGAAATAATCTTACAAATGAGAGACAAAGGCGCGTCCTTTCCAGAGGACGCGCAGGTTGTGTTTTTTATGAAGGATTTCTTCATACATACGTTGAAACTCACCAATAGGTTTCGGGGAATGGTGAAAGACTAGAAGGAGTGAAGGATTTTGGCTATAGAAAAAGTTTTTCCAATGACAAAGCAAGGAAAAGAAAAGCTTGAGCAAGAGCTTGAATATTTAAAGAGTGTTAAAAGAAAAGAAGTAGTTGAGCGTATAAAAATCGCTAGAAGCTTCGGTGACTTATCTGAGAACTCTGAGTACGATTCTGCCAAAGAAGAGCAGGCATTTGTGGAAGGACGAATTACAACTTTAGAGAATATGGTCCGCAATGCGAAAATCATTCAAGAAGATGAAATGAATTCAGATACTGTGTCTCTTGGAAAGTCCGTTACTTTTGTAGAATTGCCTGATGGAGAAGAAGAGACTTATACAATTGTAGGAAGTGCAGAAGCAGACCCGTTCGAAGGTGAAATTTCGAATGATTCACCAATTGCCCGGAGCCTGATCGGCAAAAAGGTTGGCGAAGAAGTAACGGTTCAAACACCTGGCGGAGATATGTTCGTCCGAATTGTAACAATTAAATAAAACACTTTATGTGTTTAAATAAAAACACCTCGTCAACACTGTGGATGAGGTGTTTTTATTATGCCAGTTAAAAGAATCAAGATCATAGGAGGACTTCTTATGATTTTATTATTCGCCTTACTCGGCAGGCTGGTCCAGATCCAGCTTGTAAGTACTGAGTCGTTTACGGATCATCATATAAACTTAATTCAATCCAGCGTGAATCAGAGAACACAGGTATTATCTGTGGACAGCGGAAGAGGAAAGTTCTTTGATCGAAATGGGGAGCCGCTTGGGCATGAAGAAGTACCGGCGCTTGTTTTATTCCCATTCCTAAAAGGAATGCCCTGGCCCTCAAAAACGGTTGCAGAGGCAGCGGGGATAAGCGAAAGAGATCTCCTTTCGGCGGTAGAAAAGGCAGAAAAGCCATTCACATATGGAGGGAAGACACCTCTGTATCTTACTGAGGCCCAAATGGATGAAATCAACTCCTTAAAGATTCCTGGAGTGTTTGCCATCAGCCAAAGTGTGGCAAAAAAGATGCCCGCAGAACAGCTTATTGGAACGTTAACAAAATGGGAGAATCGAAAGAAACAGCTTTATCCCGATCAGAAGTTATCTCCTGAAGCACAGGTGGGGAATACAGGGCTTCAGGCATCCTTTGATGAGTTTCTTTTATCCGAGGGCGAGTCCAAACTTGTATATCATGTCGATGGAATGGGAGGTCCTTTATTCGGGATAGATGTAAAATATGTAGAGCCTGCCAATCCATTATACCCTGTCCGTGTTGTGACTACTCTGGATGCAGGCCTGCAGGCGGCTGCAGAACAACTGGCTGATAAATACCAAATCCAGAACGGAGGCCTCATTCTATTGGATATTGCGACGAGTGAAATTCGGGCACTTGTTTCAAGGCCGTCTATCGATAAGAAAAACCCAAACGTCGGTTCGGAGAATAAAATGTTTTCACAGGCCAAGATTGGATCGGTATTTAAAACGGTAGTCGCAGCGGCTGCGATCGATTATCAGCTGATAAAGCCAGGCAGGTTGTTTGACTGCAACTTGACCATCAATGGTACACCCGATGTAAAACGAAAGCTGGGGACACTAGATTTTGAAGAAAGTTTTGCCCAGAGCTGTAACCGGACATTCGGGGATCTGGCCATCCAACTAGCTGGAATTAACCCTGATATTCTCGATAACTATGCACGAAAGTTACATATTACAGGTCAATCCGGATGGCAGGGACAGATCTTTCATACGGAGCTCAAACAACTATTTAAGGAAGAATCGGGAAAAGTCTGGGAGAATGGTACTGATAAAAAAGACAAAAGGCTGGCAGCTCATACCGGAATAGGTCAGCAGGATGTCCAGGTAACGCCTCTCGCAGCTGCCAATATGATGGCGACGATAGCAAGAGGAGGTGAATCCATGATGGTGAAGGCAGTAAATAAGATTACATTCAAGAATGGCTCAACCGTTGTGGATTTTCCGGAACAAACACTAGAGTCCGAATCTATATCGCCCTATACAGCGATGAAACTTCAAACCATGCTTAGGAGGGTTGTGACGGACGAAAAGGGTACAGGAAGGTTCCTGCAGGGAATGCCATATGAGGCTGCAGGAAAGTCTGGAACAGCACAGACAGGAAAAATGAGGGATGGGAAGGAATTATATAATAAGTGGTTTGCAGGTTATTTTCCTTATAAAAATCCGAAATATGCACTAGTGGCTGTAAATTTGGAAGTGCCTGAAGAAAGCGGGGGGATCAATCCACTGTTTCAGGAAATGGTGAGGGAGGCCTACCGTCTTGACCAAAATAAAAATGACTAATTCACCATGGAAAGAAGGGCCAAAGGCTGGCAGAATAAAATGGAAGGACATTATTCTTCAGTTGAAGGGCGCCGGCATGTTACTATATAAACAATGAAATGTCCGCATAAGTATGGTGGGGGGATTAGATGGATAGAGACCTAAACAAAACTACTACGCGTATTGATAAAACTAAACAAAGAAAAGCGAACCGCATTTATAACATTTTAATTGTTATCGTATCCGTGCTTATCCTCTCTGTTGCTGCTTTTATTTTTCTTGGCGGCGGGAGCAATCAAGCTTCTAAGGAGACAAAGAGCGAAACTCCCAAAACGGAGGCAGCATCGAAGGATGACAATAGGAAAGAGAAAGAGAAAGCGGCCAAAAAAAATGAAGAAGAAAAAGTAGATCTAAGCAGCCGCGATCTTGAGAGTGCCAAGGAAAGCGACCCGGACAAGGTGACCGAGGTGTCAGATAATGATGCTAATGTGAAGAGAGCCTATACAAACGAATCCTGGAAGCCGGTCGGTACAACCCAGCAGGGAGAACATACAGCATCATACGATCAAGGTTCTGTTGATTGGAAGGAAATGGAGAAAGCTCTTGCTTATGGGTCAAAGATTGATCCGGCTAACTTAACTGTATGGTGGATCGAAAATAACGGTACTCCTAACAGTGCTGTGGGAACAGTATCAGCCAAGGATAATGATCAGGCATACCGGGTCCATATTGAATGGGTAGATGGACAGGGATGGAAACCGGTGAAAGTCCAGGAATTAAAAGTAAATGATAAAAAATGATATCTGCATAAAAAAGGGAAACAGCCGGCTCCTCGAGCAAATGCTGTTTCCCTTTTTTCCTAAGGCTCTTTTCTAAAAAATTATTATACAGGTAATAAAGCTTATTTCTTCGCTTTAAAATGAACGACGGCACTATAGAACCTCCTGCCTTCTTCAGAAACGTGCATTTGATGTGAAACGGAAGACACCTCAAGAAGAATGGATTTATTAATTTCTATTTGGGCTTGTATTTTTTGTTCAAGGTCCTTGATATTCTCCGCTTCAAAAAATTCAATCTTGTCTTCAATTAAGTCTAAGTGAAAGTTCAAAGTTGTATCCTCCTCATTCATCCCTTGCTTATAATTTTACCAGAAAGAATAAATTACTTGCTATATTTCTAGAACTGTTTCATAGTTATATCATACTATGCTCATAGGAATAATTAATATTTGGAAAAGGTGGATTATTTCGTGGGCAGAGAGTTTATAGATTTATTCAATGAATGGTCTGAAACGTATGATGATACTGTAGTTGGCCATGATATAGAATATCGTGAAGTATTCAGAAACTACAACGAGATACTTAATATAACGGCTTCCAAAGCCCAGGGGTATGTGGTGGAGTTTGGTGTTGGTACAGGGAATCTTACTGAAAAATTGCTGCAGTCCGGGTGCCGGGTTACAGGTATAGAACCGTCTCCATCCATGAGGGAGATAGCAGAGGTAAAGCTTGGAGGTAGAGCTGAAGTTAAGGATGGGGACTTCCTTGAGTTCGAAGTTCTTGGGCAGGTTGACTCCTTTGTGAGTACTTATGCGTTTCATCATCTGACGGATGAGGAAAAAGAAAGGGCTATTAAACTTTATGCCAGCTTTTTAGAAAAAGGTGGAAAAATAATTTTTGCAGATACGATCTATGAATCCGTCGAGGCCTATGAAAAAGCAATAGCCGATGCAGAACACGCGGGATACGTGAAATTGGCGACTGATTTGCGCAGGGAATACTATACAACGATTCCTTTTCTAGAAAAAGCTTTAACTTCTAATGGTTTTTTAGTAACCTTTGAGAAGTGCAATGGATTTGTATGGATCCTGGAGGCAATTAAACAGTAAAGAAAGAGGTTGTACTATGAAAGCAGCAATTATCGGGGCAATGGAAGAAGAAGTAACCATCTTAAGAGACAAACTAGAGAATGTTACACAGGAAACAGTGGCAGGCTGCGAGTTTAATATAGGAACATTGAATGGAGCAGAGGTTGTGCTGCTAAAATCAGGAATAGGGAAAGTAAACGCTGCTTTGTCTACGGCAGTCCTTCTGGAAAAATATAAGCCCGATGTAATTATAAACACAGGTTCTGCAGGTGGCTTCCTCTCTTCATTGAATGTTGGGGATGTAGTTATTTCTTCTGAAGTCCGTCATCATGATGTGGACGTTACTGCATTCGGATATGAATACGGACAGGTGCCTCAGCTTCCTGCAGCATTTGCAGCAGATGAAAAGCTGGTTGCAGCAGCTGAGGAAGCAGCAGCGGAAATTAACGGGATTCAGGTTGTGACAGGTTTGATTGCGACAGGTGACTCTTTTATGAGCGATAAAGAGCGTGTAGAGTTTGTTAGAGGAAAGTTCCCGGAGCTTTATGCAGCTGAAATGGAAGCAGCAGCCATTGCTCAGGTAGCATATCAATTCGATGTACCATTTGTAGTCATTCGTGCACTCTCCGACATTGCAGGCAAAGAATCGGATATTTCTTTCGAAAAGTTTCTTGTGAGAGCAGCCGAAAATTCTTCTGAGCTTGTCATCAAGATTGTAGACAGAATAAACCGTTAATATGGAGAAAAAAACAAACATTCACAGCGATAACGTGTGAATGTTTGTTTTTGGGGGAAATTTATAGAGAGCAATGCAGCTTAATCTAACGGACATCATGAGTTTTCTTCAATAAACATAAAGGGAGATTAAGTATGAATGTATACCGCAATGTTCATGAATTAGTGGGAAAAACACCAATTGTTCAGATAACAGGTTTCGGAATTCCTGAAGACGTCCATATATACGCTAAGCTGGAGTTTTTTAATCCAGGCGGAAGTGTGAAAGACCGTTTAGGCCAAGAATTGATCCACGCTGCTCTTAAAAGTGGAGAATTAAAAGAAAATGGCACCATCATAGAACCTACGGCCGGGAATACAGGCATAGGCCTGGCTTTGGCTGCCCAACAGTCAGGGATAAAAGCAATTTTCTGCGTCCCGGAAAAATTCAGCCAGGAAAAACAGGAGCTTATGCGGGCACTGGGAGCTGAAATCATCCATACACCTACAGAGGAAGGGATGAAAGGAGCTATCAAAAAATCTGAGGAGCTTTTAAAGGAAATCCCGGATTCATACTCCCCGGCTCAATTTTCAAATCCATCGAATCCGGACACCTATTATAAAACGCTTGGTCCGGAGCTATGGAGCCAGCTTGAAGGAAATATAGATATTTTTGTCGCAGGAGCGGGCACTGGCGGCACTTTTATGGGTACAGCGAAATACTTAAAGGAGAAAAAACCATCATTGAAAACGGTAATCGTGGAACCTGAAGGCTCAATCTTGAACGGAGGCGTATCAGGCCCTCATAAGACAGAGGGAATCGGAATGGAATTTCTTCCTGAATATATGGATGAAAGCTATTTTAATGAGATTTATACGGTACCTGACAAAGACGCTTTTGATCTGGTCAGAGAATTGGCACTGAAATCCGGGCTACTTGTAGGCAGTTCCTCGGGAGCGGCATTTTACGCGGCATTAAAAGAGGCAGAGAAGGCGGAAGCCGGTACAAATATTTCAGTTATTTTCCCGGATTCCAGTGAAAGATATTTAAGCAAGAAGATATATCAGGGAGGAATGTAAAATGAAAAAGAAAACACAGCTCATACACGGCGGGATTTTTGGCGATGAAACGACAGGTGCTGTTTCTACGCCTATATATCAAGTAAGCACATATAAACAGGAGTCCGTTGGAAAACACAAAGGCTTTGAATATTCCAGAACCGGCAATCCTACACGATTTGCTCTTGAAGAACTGATTAAAGATCTAGAAGGCGGAGAGCGCGGGTTTGCCTTTGCTTCTGGCATGGCGGCCATCACTGCCGTCATGATGCTTTTTGATAAAGGCGATCACATCATCATGACTGATGATGTGTACGGTGGTACTTTCAGGGTCATCACAAAGGTCCTGAACCGTTTCGGCCTTGAAGCTACCTTTGTAGATACAAGCGATATCAATAACATCAAAGGCGAGATACGTCCTGAAACAAAAGCAATCTATCTGGAAACGCCGACTAATCCGCTATTAAAAATCTCGGATATCCAGGCGATTGCAGAACTGGCCAAAAACAGCGGTCTTCTGACAATAGTAGATAATACGTTCAGCACACCATACTGGCAGAATCCCTTAGCTTTGGGTGCGGATATCGTGCTTCACAGTGCTACAAAATATATCGGCGGCCACAGTGACGTTGTAGCAGGCTTAGTGGTGGTTAACAGTGAACAGTTAGGTGAGGACCTTCATTTCGTCCAGAATTCTACAGGCGGCGTGCTCGGACCCCAGGATTCCTGGCTGTTGATCAGAGGAATTAAAACACTAGGGGTACGGATGGAAGAAACGGAAAATAACACTGCACAGATTATTGCATTCCTGCAAAAACATCCGGCTGTAACAAAAGTCTTTTACCCGGGTCTAGAAACACATCCAAATCATGAAATTGCTAAAAAGCAGGCATCCGGTTTTGGCGGTATGGTTTCATTTGATGTGGGAAGCGCCGAAAAGGCCGATGAAGTGTTCAGTAAAGTAAAATATTTCACGCTTGCTGAGAGCCTTGGAGCTGTAGAAAGTCTGATCTCAATTCCAGCAAGAATGACTCACGCTTCTATTCCTCAGGAAAGAAGAGCGGAGCTTGGTATTACAGAAGGGTTGATCCGCATTTCTGTAGGTTTGGAAGATGCAGAGGATTTAATTGAGGACTTGGCTAACGCTCTGAAATAATGTGAATCCCATCTGTATTTACAGTAATTTACTAATTAATAACACCTGCTTTTGTGTTATTGTTGTAATTAGTCTTTACTAGAAAGTGCAGGTGGGATATAGTGGCCTTTAACGAGAAAAAGAAATCTATGGTGACCGTTTACCGTGAAAAAATGATAGATTATAAAAGATTTGCTTTCGTTTTGATGTGCGCAAGTGTTTTCTTTTATCTTGGCGTAATGATTTCTTCTTACGCAAAACATGTAAATCCTGATTATGTCATGATGGGAGCGACCCTTCTTTTCATTGCGCTTGCAGCGATATTCTTTTATCTGTCGGCTAAATATAGAAAACTCGTAATGAAATCTGAGGAAATCGATATTTAAACGTCCTTTTTATTAAAGAAAGGACGTTTTTTTATGGCGTTTTTTAGAGATAGGAGCCTTTAAAATTTGCAGGCAAAAAACACATTTCTCGAAATTTGTAGAAAAATTAGGCAAAAAACAGGTTTACAAACCGCACCTAGTTGGATATACTTACCAATGTAAGCTCTGATAAAGAGCAAAATTAACCAAGGGAGGTCGAATGACATGTTATATAACCAAAAAGCTACTACAGTCTTACAACTTAATATGTCAAAGTTATATATTCGACCTGGCAGGCTCGGTTAACTCTTAATACTAATGTTAAGAATGCAATCATTCGATATGGCCGCAGGGAAGAATATTCCGTGCGGCCTTTTTATGCCGCGTGGATGGATTTCCTGCGGTTTTTTTCGGGCCGCAGAAGCTTTCTGCGGCCTTTTTATGTCTGCATGTAATGCGAAGGAGGTGATATGTATGACAATCCATATGCTTTTCTTTACGATCATTGTGAAGCCAAAGGAAAAAAGCCCTGAGGAATCTTTCCATCAGGAACACATACAAAAATGGCATAACCAGAATAGGGACCGGATGCTCCAGATTCCCAATGTCATGTAAAGGCGTTTGAAAGATCAATTAAGGGAGGTGAATTGTATGACTATAAATATGCTTTTTTTCACAATCAGCATTAGACAGATAAAATTAAGCAGGCAAGAATCGTTCCATCAAGAAAAGATTCAAAAATGGCATGACCGGAATAGGGACCGGATGCTTGATATCCACAATGTCATGTAGACAGTAGAAGTAAACTCATACAATGCGGAGGTAGTAGATATGACTATTAATATGCTTTTCTTCACCATCATCATTAAACACGTTAAAACAAGCAGGGAAGAAGCTTTTCATCAGGAACAAATCAGGCAGTGGCATGATCAGAATAGAGACCGTATTGCTAAGCTTCAGAACATTATGTAGCAGGAATGAGGTGATAGGAATATGATCCAAATGTTGTTTTTCAGTATTTTTATGACACAGAAGCGGATGAGCAGAAGACAGAATGTTCATCAGGAAAAGATACAGCAATGGCATGAACAAAAGCTTTACAAGTGGGCAGAGATGAATAATGTTATGTAACTCAGGAAGAACCAGGAGGTGGTAGTATGACAATTCATATGCTCTTTTTTACAATCAGTATTAAGAAAAAAAGTTTAACGCGTGAAGAGGCCTTTCATCAGGAATCCATAAGGGAGTGGCACGATAAAAAAATCGACAGAGTGATGACAATCGGAAATATCATGTAATAAAAAAACAAACAAAAGGTGGAGATGGATATGACTAAATTATTAAATCGCAAAGGACTATTATGGATTTATAAAGATACCGGCTAAGGTAGGATATCTTTTGTTGTTTAGTCTAGTGATTAGGGGGATTGGATATGACTATTCAGTATCTAGAAGATTTAAGAAAGCTGCAAAGGATATGCGAAGAGGAAGAGAAGATCCAATTAAAGCTTAATTGGGATACACTAGAGCAAAGAAGTGAAGCGGAGTTGAGAGAGCATTCCGTCTTCGTTCATGGCAGACTAGTCGGTTTTATTGGATTTTACGATTTTGGCAGCAAGGTTGAAATCTGCGGTATGGTACATCCCAAATACCGCCGGCAAGGGATTTTCACTAAACTATATCAGAATGCAATGGAAGAGGCAGAAAAGAGGAAGTTCCGTGAAATTTTGATTAACGCTCCCTCAAATTCACAAACGGCAAAGTTGTTTCTGAACCATATTCCTTTTCAGTATGCTATTTCTGAATACCAAATGAAATGGCATGAAAGTCCGCTGGAATCAGAACAGGAAGTGACAATCCGTCAAAGAACAGAGGAAGACACTGAGCTGGAAATTGAGCTGGATGTCAAATGCTTTGGCTTATTAAGACATGAAGCAGTCAAGTTTCACACCGAAAACAGAAAGGAAAGAAATCAACAATCCTACATTATAGAACACGAAGGAAAAGCAGTAGGAAAGATGCGCGTATCATGCATGGACCAAAAGGAGTCATGGATTTATGGTTTTGCCGTACTTCCTGAGTATCAGGGAAAGGGAATTGGGAGGCAGGCTCTGAAAGCGGTCATCCGGCAGGAGCAGGAATCAGGACATGAGATTTTTCTGGAAGTAGAAGCAAAGAATCAGCACGCACTGCGTCTGTATACATCGTCTGGATTTCAGCCGTACTATACACAGGATTATTATAAATATTCCGGAGTTCATAGCTGAACAATTAAACTGTATGTATTATACATGTTTTATAGAGAAAAGGAGGGCTTGAATCAGCCTCTCCTTTTGTCTTTTTCTGCCCTGTAAAATTCATGGAACATCTTCATCAGAGCACGCTTTTCTATCCGCGAAACATAACTTCTGGAAATCCCAAGCTCCTTGGCAATTTCCCGCTGTGTTTTCTCCTTTTGCAGATCGAGTCCAAACCGGCCTATTATAACCTCTTTTTCTCTGTCATCCAATACATCGATAAACTGTTTAACCTTTTCAATTTCCAAGTTTAATTGTATCGTATCCACAACGTCTTCCGATTCAGATTTTAACACGTCAATTAAGCTTATCTCATTCCCTTCTTTATCCTGTCCAATTGGATCATGGAGTGACACATCCTTCTTTGTCTTTTTAGTAGCCCTTAAATGCATAAGGATTTCATTTTCAATACAGCGGGCTGCGTAGGTAGCGAGTTTGGTGCCTTTCCCTTCAGAATAGCTCTCGATAGCCTTAATGAGGCCAATCGTGCCGATGGAAATCAGATCCTCTGTATCCTCTCCTGTGTTTTCAAACTTTTTCACAATATGTGCCACAAGACGAAGGTTGTGCTCAATGAGAATGTTTCGTGCCTCGCTGTCCCCTTCCGCCATCAGCAGAAGATATTTACGTTCGTCTTTTGCTGACAGAGGCTGAGGAAATGCATTGTTTTTAACATATGAAACTAATACAAAGAATTCTTTGACCATATAACTGATTGCAGTCAGTATGCCTGGCATGGTAACACCTCCGTTAGTTTGGGCATGCGCCTATGAACATGTGTATGTTGGAACGGCCTTGTCTGTGTCTGTACGGATTGTTTTATTTTTCGTAATGTAAAAATTCTCTAATTATTAAAGCGGTAAATGAAGAGAGCGGTGCCTTCTGAGCTTGATAAACCTGAGTCAACTGAAATTTAGAATTCCTCCTTGATATAGCCAGACTCCTGATAAAAAAGAGCGAGCGAATCTGACACTTGAGAAAGACGAATATTTTATTCTCGTTTTTGGTAGTGATAACCAGTAAACATTTTTAAACAAACAATTTAAGAAAATGAATGTCCAAAACAGGCGTTCCTTTTTTGTATATACTTTGTGATTTGTATTTTTGGTTAAATCTTTAGAATACGGTCACTAAAGACTAAACGTTTGCTTGAGAGAATAAAATTAACAAGGAGGTGTAGGATGAAAAATTATGCATTTCTGTTGGTTAGCTTTGTATCAATATTTATATTGGCAGGATGTTCTCTGGAAGATAAGGAGAAAACATTTTATGATGTCTTAACGCCTGTTAAAGGGGATGAAAGCTCTTTCAGGACGGAACGACATATTTCCAAAAAGGACGATGTGAAAACAGTTCAATCTATATTGCATCACGTGAAATGGGTGAATGGTAAGGTTCAGATGAATCGGCAAGCCGACTTTATGATATATACCAGCAATTCTAATGCTTCAGAGAAAGCGGCCAGTTATTACTTATGGAAACAACCAGGCAAAGAGGAGTTAGAAATTATGTATAAAGACCAAAATAAATATGTGAAACTGCCAAAAAAAGAATCAAAAGTTTTGTATCATCTCTTATCTGGAAAAGACATTAAATAGGTCTTTTTTTTTAGGTCCACAATAAACACAGAGGAAAAAGAATGGAGAAGTAATAGATATACAAGGTGGATAATATCGCATGTAAGGCATATAATCCTAAACCCCTGCCGAATTGGAAAGGTTATATTTATGCACTCGCCGCAATATCTTCTTAATCGGCAGGTTATTCTAAGTATTTCAAAGATCAAAGTTAATGAGACTCTCAAAGATATTTGCTAGGTTGTTCTGGACCCCTTCCAGGTTACTATTAACCTTCTTAAGTTCAAGTCCGATAAAAAGGAGTAAGGCAAGGAGCAGGACAGCGAATATATATAAGCTGATAACATGATTCTTTTTCATGGTTATCCCCCATCTATTCTTTTTATCATGTGTATGTTGATCTTTATTTTAGCATTCTTTAATTATTGTGATTTCGTGACAATAAAGCTGGCTCATCAATTCATATTCAAAATTAAAGCTGTGCTAGTTAAAAAACAAGTTGTTTAAGGGTAGCCCTACAAATCGATTGACTGAAAGAACTAATGCTAATAAACTTCCTTTTATGTTAAGGAAGGAAAATTTAAAGCATTCCGGCATCTGCTAGTACGGGATTCATTTATGATAAAGTATTAAGGCTTGACTTTATACCCACGGGGGTATATTATATCGGTAGCAGACAAGTTAAATAATGATTGGTGGTGTTCATTATGCTGATCTTAATCCTACTGGTAATTTCCTTACTGCCGATTTTATATAAACGTTATTATCCTGTAAAAGGGACTGCATGCATAGAAAATCGCATTGATTTAAAGCATAATGATATGACGGTTTTGGACATAAGGGATTATAATCAGAGGGGAACCCATTCTGATGAAGATTCGATTAATATCCCATATGCGTATTTATATCGGTACTATGGTGAAATTCCTTATAGAAAGCTACATCTGATTGCTTCAGACAAGCTGGAATATCGATTAGGCATAAGGTTCCTAAGGGCGAAGGGATTTGATGTTTCCAGCTACATGTTAACAAAATGCCCATGTAAGGAGGTAGAGAGTAATGGAGTATGATAATGGTGTGAAAAATCGGTTGAAACGAATTGAAGGGCAAATTAAAGGTGTTCTGGCGATGATGGAACAAGGTAAGGATTGCAGGGATATCGTGACCCAACTATCCGCTGCAAGGAATGCCATGGATCGAACCATGGGTGTCATAGTTAGTACAAATCTTGAACAGTGTGTTAGGGAAAGTGTTGAAAAAGGAGAGTCAACAGAGCACCTCGTTAAAGAGGCAGTTGAGCTTCTAATCAAAAGTAGGTAAAAAGTTCATCAACCGCTGGTGTACCAATGGTTGGCGGACTTTTCATTTGAATAAAAATATACCCCTACCCGTATAGGTAGAGAAAATACTGATACAAGAATCTAACATCAAGGAGGAAATGTAAATGAAAGAGCAAAAGAAAAAAACTACCATTGTATTATTTAGCGGTGATTATGACAAGGCAATGGCTGCTTACATTATTGCAAATGGAGCCGCAGCGTATGATCATGAAGTAACCATCTTTCACACGTTCTGGGGATTGAACGCCCTCCGTAAAGACGAACAGGTACCCATGAAAAAAGGATTTATCGAAAAAATGTTTGGCAAAATGATGCCTCGCGGAGCCGACAAAATGGGATTATCCAAAATGAACTTTGCAGGAATGGGTCCTAAAATGATAAAAAAAGTCATCAAAAAACATAATGCAATGACTCTTCCTCAACTGATTGAAATGGCACAAGAACAAGAAGTCAATTTAATCGCCTGCACCATGACCATGGATCTACTGGGCTTAAAGGAAGAGGAATTGCTGGAAGGCATTGAATATGCTGGAGTTGCCGCTTACCTAGGTGAGGCTTCAGAAGGAAATGTGAACTTATTTATCTAATAGTATCAGGGAATAAGTTATATATGTGATTTGCCAAAGTGGCATCAGAAGTTCATGGCGAGCAAGTTATTAAAAAAGAATGGTTTTGAACACATTACTAATATATCAGGCGGAATGAATGCATGGCATGAATAAGGAGGAAACCTAATTGAAGCAAGTGACACCGCAAGAGGTTGAAATGCTACTCACCAACAAGCAGCCAGCCAATATTATCGATGTAAGAGAAGTAGATGAAGTAAAGACGGGTAAAATTCCAAACGCTATTCATATTCCATTGGGGCTGCTTGAGTTCCGTATGCATGAATTGGATAAATCAAAAGAATATATCATGGTCTGCCGTTCAGGAGGAAGAAGCTCCATGGCATTCAAACTGCTTGAAAACCATGGTTATAAGGTGATTAACATGTCAGGCGGAATGCTCGAATGGAAGGGGCCAGTTGAGTAAATTTTTTTTAAAATTTAAATACCCCTAGAGGTATAAAATAGGAGGAGAAACGATGATACAATCAAACATCATCTTAGACGCGAAAGGGTTGGCATGTCCGATGCCAATTGTTAAAACAAAAAAGGCAATGAACGATTTAGGAGCAGGACAGGTAATTGAAGTTCAGGCAACCGATAAAGGTTCAACGGCTGATCTAAAGGCATGGGCGACCAGGATGGGACACCATTATCTGGGAACCATCGAAGATGGTGACATTCTTAAGCATTATGTCCGTAAGTCAGGCGGGGAAGAACTGGAAGAAAAGCGACACCCTCATGTAGTTTCCAATGATGAACTAATTAAACTGATGGAAGAAAAAAAAGACATGCTGGTGTTGGATGTTCGTGAATCAGCTGAATACGCATTTAACCATATTCCGAACGCAGTATCTATTCCTTTGGGAGATTTAGAGGGACAAATGAGTGTACTTGATAAAGAGGCTGAAGTATATGTGGTTTGCCGTACTGGGAATCGAAGCGATTTGGCCGCACAAAAATTATACGAAGCTGGTTTTAAAAAAGTAACCAACGTGGTTCCAGGCATGAGCGAATGGAATGGAAACACGGAGAAATCGATATAATAAAAATATTTTTTTTCAAAAAACTATACTATGGGGGGTATATTAAATGACTGTAAAATCTATGACGGTTAAAGAAGTAACAAAAAAAGTGATAAATAAGGATCCGTTATTTATTTTAGACGTCCGCAACCATGATGCCTACGGTGATTGGAAAATTGAAGGTGAAAACTTTGAGTATCTGAATGTACCCTATTTTGATCTGCTTGACGGTGTGGAAGATATAGTGGATAAACTCCCGTTAAATAAACAAGTCCTTGTCGTGTGTGCAAAAGAAGGATCATCTGTCATGGTAGCCGAAATGCTGTCGGATGCAGGTCTTTCCGTTTTCTATCTAGAAGGCGGCATGAAGGCATGGAGTGAATATTTAGAGCCAGTTAAGATAGGTGACCTAAAAGACGGCGGCAGCCTCTATCAGTTTGTCCGAATCGGAAAAGGCTGTTTATCGTACATGATTGAGTCACAAGGAGAAGCGTTAATAGTAGACGCTGCCCGAATGACAGAACACTATAAGACTTTTGCCGATGAAAATAACATTCTCATTAAGCATGTCGCAGATACCCATCTTCATGCGGACCATATTTCTGGAGGAAAAAAATTGGCTGAAAAAGTGGGAGGTACGTATTACATCCCTCCTAAAGATGCCGAAGAAGTAGTGTTTGATTTTGAGGGTTTACAAGAAGGCAAAGAAATCCATGTAGGTGATACAAAGGTAATTGTCCAACCGCTATACACACCTGGCCATACCATTGGAAGCACATCACTTCTAATTGATGATAAATATTTGTTAACTGGTGATATTTTGTTTGTAGAATCCATCGGCCGTCCTGACTTGGCTGGAAAGGCCGATGACTGGGTCACAGATTTAAGAGAATCCCTTTATGACAAATACACAAAGTTAGACGGAGGCTTGACTGTTCTGCCTGCCCATTTTTCCAAGGTTTCTGAACTGGGGGAAAACGGGGAAGTCATGGCCAGCTTAAAAGAATTGTATGAGCGTAATCAAGGACTTAGTTTAGAGACTGATGAATTCCGAAGCCTGGTTACGGATAACTTGCCTCCACAGCCAAACTCATATCAAGAGATCCGCCAAACCAATATGGGGAAATTGAATCCTGAAGAAGAAGAACAAAGGGAAATGGAAATTGGGCCAAACCGCTGTGCGGTCCAAAAATAAAAAGGAGGATCTTACAAATGAAAGCAGATAAATTCTTGGATGCAAAGGGTCTCGCTTGTCCTATGCCGATCGTAAAAACAAAAAAGGCGATGGATCAAATGGAAAACGGCCAAATCTTAGAGATACATGCAACAGACAAAGGAGCAAAAAACGACCTATCAGCTTGGGCAAAATCAGGTGGGCATGAACTTGTGGACCACAATGAAGAGAATGGGGTTTTGAAGTTTTACTTGAAAAAAGGATAACTTCATGACGAAATTACGTAGGTTGGTGAGAATATGGATATAGGGTTTATCGGCACCGTCTTGGTAATTGGCTTTATTGGTTCCTTTTTATCAGGTATGTTAGGAATTGGGGGAGCCATCGTTAACTATCCCATTCTTTTATATATTCCGCCTCTAATGGGTTTCGATGGATTTACGGCTCATGAGGTATCTGGAATAGTCGCAATCCAAGTATTCGTTGCAACCCTTGGGGGAGTCTGGTCTTATCGTAAAGGGGGATATATTAATAAACCTCTGTTTCTGGTTATGGGATCGAGCATATTAGTGGGAAGCCTGATTGGGGGATACTTCTCCCAATCCATTCCTGAAAACAGCATCAGCATCATTTATGGATTGTTAGCACTGTCAGCGGGAATCATAATGTTTGTTCCCAAGAAAGAATCAAATCAAGAGTTATTTGATTTTAATAAATGGCTGGCAGCCATCCTTGCTTTTTTTGTAGGTCTAACCTCTGGAGTGGTAGGAGCTGGCGGTTCATTCATCCTCATTCCGATGATGCTTGTGGTACTAAAGGTTCCAATGCGAATTACTATCGCTACATCACTGGCCATTACCTTCGTTTCTTCTGCGGGAGGAGTGATAGGAAAGGTAACGACTGGACAAGTTTCCCTGCTTCCAGCCCTGCTTATGATAGCAGTTAGCGTGGTAGCTTCCCCGCTTGGAGTGAAAATCAGTAAAAACATAAACAGCAAGGTACTGCAATGGGCCTTAACCTTTTTGATTTTAGTTACCACAGTTAAGATTTGGGCAGATATCCTCTTATAAGGTATCGCTTTGAAGGAGTGAAAACGTCAGATGTTTCATTATACAGTTGAGAGCAGCAAATCAGTAGAAGAAGCTATTATTTCACTTGAGACTCAATTAAAGGAAGAGAAATTCGGTATATTGTGGCAACTTGACCTTCCCTCCAAATTGCATGAAAAAGGCGTAGATAGTTACGATAACCCTTACCATATATTAGAAGTATGTAATCCAAAGGAAGCTGCGAGGGTTATTGAAATTAATGAGCTTGTCGGTTATTTTCTCCCATGCAAAATTACCGTATATCGCTCTGGTGGAACAACGAAAATCGGTTTGCCAAAACCAACAATGATGGTGGGAATGATTAAAGATCCAGAGTTAAAAGACATTAGCAGAAAATATTGAGGCTACGCTGATAAAGGTATTGAACAAAAGTAAGTAGTCAAATATTTAAAGGGAAAAACAGCGATCACGGCATTGCTGTTTTCCTAGTTCCATGGTACCGTTTTTGTCCTGATTTACAAATTCCTATCCCTTTGCATATTCCAGATTTAATTATCTAATTGATAAAAACCATCCATGGTCCAATTATACGAACTAATATGGTTACTGTGTCACTAAATTGTCAGATATATTATTAATGGTAACATTTATAAATCAAAATACTATTTTATGGAGGAAGAGCCACGATAACATTAACCAGGATCTGGATTAATAAGTTTAAAAGCATAATCACTCCCCAAACCATTGAAATAGAAAAATATGTCACCACACTTGTTGGGAAGAATGTCAAAATGGGCGGTGTCCGCAGATTTAATATGAGGTCATTCCGGCAGCCGTGTGATTGAAGCTATATCGTTCACGTACGCGTGTCCTATTATTTAAAAATAGAAAAAATTTAAAAAAAGCCCTATAATATAAGAAGAAAAAGGGGGAAGAAAGAATATGAATTATTCTTTGAAATGGGATTTAGATGTTTTTTTTCAAGGCGGAAGCCACTCTGAGGAATTTGCTGCACATTTATCCGATGTACAGCAGGATCTGTCTAAATTTAAGAGCCTGATTGCCAGCTGGAAAGTCACATCCGAGCCGACAGACAAGGATGTTATCATTCATATCCTGGAACAGTTTGCCTTAGTCGGTGCAAAGCTTAGGCAGGCGGGAGCCTTCATCGGCTGTTTGGAAGCGCAGGATACTACAGATAACAGGGCAAGAGAGCTTAGAGGGAAGATTACAGGGTTCAGTGCTGATTTCTCTACAGCACTCAATGGATTTGATGTAAAGCTTGCACAGTTGGATGAGCAATTTTTCCAGGCTATTCTGAAGGACGACTTTTTAAAGGAAGTTCGTTTTGTTCTTGAAGAGCGCAGAGAAAGGGTCATGGAAAAGCTTTCTGTCGAAGAAGAATCATTAATTAATCAATTGTCTATTGACGGATATCATGGCTGGGGACAAATGTATGATATTTTAGTCAGCTCGGTTAAGGTGCCTGTCGAAGAACAGGGGGAGCTGAAGCAATTATCTGTTGGACAGGCCTTTAATAAGTTTTCTAATCCTGACCGGAAAGTGCGGCAGACCGTGTTTAGAAATTGGGAAAAGGCCTGGGGAGAAAAAGCTGACCTGTTTGCAAATACCCTGAACCATTTATCGGGCTTTAGATTAAATGTATATGGGAAGCGCGGCTGGGATGATGTCCTAAAAGAACCTCTTGATTATAATAGAATGTCTAAAGAAACCTTACATAGTATGTGGAGTGCCATTGCAGAGCAAAAAGAGCCGCTGAAACAATATTTAAACCGCAAAGCCCAGCTGTTAGGCGTTAAAAAACTGAGCTGGTATGACTTGGATGCACCTGTTACAGAGTCGGCGGGGGTAATGCCGTACCAAGAAGGCGCAGAGTTCATATTGGAGCAGTTCTCAAAGTTTGGCAAAGAACTCACCCAATTCACAGAGAGAGCATTCAAGGAAAGCTGGATCGAAGCTGAGGATAGAGATAATAAATCTCCTGGCGGTTTCTGTACAGGGTTCCCGCAAAGCGGCCAGTCACGGATCTTCATGACCTATTCCGGTACACCTTCGAATGTTTCAACACTGGCACACGAACTGGGCCATGCATTTCACTCATATGCGTTAAAGGATTCGCATTATTTAAACAGAGGCTACGCAATGAATGTTGCGGAAACGGCATCAACCTTTGCAGAATTAATCGTGGCTGATGCAGCTGTGAAACAGGCAAAAAGCGATGAAGAAAAGCTGGCACTGTTAGAAGATAAAGTTCAGCGGTCCGTTGCGCTGTTAATGAACATCCATGCAAGATTTATCTTTGAAACAAACTTCTATGAAGAACGAAAACAAGGCGTTGTCGGTGCCTCCCGCTTGAATCAGCTGATGGAAGAAGCACAGAGAGAAGCCTATGGTGATGCTCTTGAAGAGTATCATCCATTATTCTGGGCTTCAAAACTGCATTTCTTCATTACGGGAGTGCCTTTCTACAACTTCCCTTATACATTCGGGTACCTATTCTCATTGGGCATTTATAAAAAAGCGATTGAAGAAGGGGAAAGCTTCGAGCAGAAATATATTAAGCTCCTTCAGGATACAGGCTCAATGAAGGTTGAGGAACTGGCAATGAAACATTTAGGTGTGGACTTGACTAAGAGAGATTTCTGGGAAGAAGCAGTGTCTATGTGCATGAAGGACGTAGAAGAATTCCTTGAACTAACGAATGTAAAAGTGAACTAAAAAGTGGAAAGCGGTGCCCGATCGCACTTAACTGATGGCTCTTTTCTAAAAGATTGTTGTTTTTATAGTTCTGTGAACCTACCCTATTGTTAAACAGGTTGATTGGAACGTAAGGTGTGAGACTCCTGCGGGAGCAGCGGGACAGGTGAGACCCCACAGGCGAAGCCGAGGAGGCTCAGCGCCCGCCCCGCGGAAAGGGAGCATCCTCACGTTCCAATCAGCCCCCTTGTTAAGAACAATAAAGTTTGCGAAAATAGCCTAACTGATAGAAAAGGAGACACTGGAACTTTTCAAGAAAAAATTTAATAAAGAGTGCCAGCTTGGCCGGCTATTCATAATAAAAAAACAGACTCCCTAAATTGGAGTCTGTTTTCATTTATTAAACTTTTTTAAGTTTAAATGGACTGACCATCAAGAAAGATAATATAATCATCAAGAATAGGAAAGATACAGGTGCTATATAAGGGATTGCTAAAAAGCTCAGCGTCAGTAAGCAGCCGGCAGCAGTGATTGGCAGCCCCGTAAAGTACCCATTGTTTTCAGTAATGTTGAATTTAGCTAACCGAAATGCGCCGCACCCGATGTAAAAAACGGTAAAGAACGTACCCGGTGCCCCGAATTCAACGATGATACCCTCATAAAGGAGCAGGGCAGGGGCAACGCCAAAGGATATAATATCGCACATTGAATCAAGCTGTTTCCCAAGCTCTGACTCGGAATTAAGGAGTCTTGCGGCCATGCCGTCAAAGCGGTCAGCAAGAGCAGCTAAAAAAATTAATAAAAGAGCAAGATTTAGTTCACCTTTCATACCTGAAATTATTGAAAAACCACCTAGGGATAAGTTAATGAGGGTAAGTACATTTGCAGTTTGTGATTTTATTTTTTTTATGGTCAGATCTAGCACACTGGACAGAAACAATTTCCTCACTCCTTCAATACTTGCAGGATAATGGAAATCACCCTAGTATTTGTTATATAATAATATTTTATTTTATTCGTTTTATGCTAACTCGTAAAGGACTATTTTTCAATTGGAGGAACTATAATTGCTGCTTAGAACTTTTTACAGATCGTTAATCGAGCTGACAAACGGAAGGATCACCTCGGGTGCCTTGAGACGTTTTTCACAATCGACCCTTAGCCGGTTTTTAATACCATCATATGTAAAACTATATAAATTGAACATAGATGAAGTGGAACGTAATGTGAATGAATTTCCTACCCTGCATGATTTATTTATTCGTAAGCTGAAGGGAGAGGCCAGGGTGATCCATCCCGACAGCCAGTCTGTAGTGAGCCCGGTAGACGGGGTGCTTGAGGATATGGGGGAAATACACCCAGACAAGCAATTTATAGTAAAAGGGAAAAAATATTCAATAGAAGAAATGCTAAACGACAGCGAAGTGCTGGAAAAGTATATAGGCGGAAGCTACATGGTTATTTACCTGAGTCCCAGCCATTATCACCGTATCCACAGCCCGGTTAATGGTGAAGTGACAAAGCGCTGGCTGCTTGGGAAAAAATCATACCCTGTCAATGCGTGGGGAATGAAATTTGGCAGAGATCCTCTTTCAAAAAATTATCGGATTATAACCGAGCTGAGACATGCAGGCGGCCATATATCGCTGGTAAAGGTCGGCGCGATGTTCGTAAACTCCATCGTTGTGACACATTCAGAGAAAGAAGTCCGTAAGGGAGAAGAGCTCGCTTATTTCAGCTTTGGGTCAACTGTCGTCCTTTTGTTTGAAAAAGATACGTTTACGCCGGCTGTGGGCAATAGCTTTCCTTTAGATGTACATGTTGGAGAGGGAATTGGGTATATAAAAAATGAAGCGGCAGCTCCTTCCCGCTTATAAGAAAAGGCTCTTTTCTAAAAGATTGTTGTTTTTTAATAGTTCGGTGAACCTATCCTATTGTTAAACAGGTTGATTGGAACGTAAGGTGCGAGACTCTTTGATCCAGCTGCAAGCTGAGACCCTCGAGTCATAAGCCAATCCGTCTATGGGGAGAAAAGCACACCCCACAGCCTGCTCGTCTTATGCTTGTCGGGTCTCTGCCTGCCACTTTGTTTCCCATTTTATATCTATTGGGATTAACACCAAGCTTTTAATATTTATATGGTGGGCAGGCACCGCTTTCCGCTTTTCTGGGTGGGAGCAGCGGGACAGGTGAGACCCCGCAGGCGAAGCCGAGGAGGCTCAGGAGCCCGCCCCTAAGGTCCGCGAGCATCCTCACGTTCCAATCTACCTCCTTGTTCAATTACAACAAAGTTTGCGAAAACACCCTAAGAAAAAAAGCCCTGCATATTCTGGGCTTGCTAGTCAGGAATATAACCTTATTTTATGTGTAAGAGTCCGCCGGTCTATTTCTGTTTCTATCAGGCGGATGAATTCAGGACTTAGTTTTAACTCCCTGGCTTTAAGATAGGATTCAATCAATAAATCGTCTGAAAGCTTGTTCATGTAACAGGCCTAAAGCCTTTCACCTCCATAAAATTTTGTTAAGATGTATGTTATGTTTTCATGAAATTAGGCATATAATTTTAGGTTCAACTTGTTGTACCCCTACTCTATCAGAATGAATCGCGGAGAACAACCGTTCTGTTATCCACAAGAAATGGTGGATAAGTTGTGACTAACTTGTTGAAAAGTAATATTGAGGTATATAGTTCAAAGGGTATAATGTGAATAGTTTTATCCACAAGATATGAAGGTACACGTTTTTGTCGAAAACTTTTTTAACTTATGCTTGATTCCATGTAAAAGGCTTTATAAATAAATGACGTAAAATCAAAAAATAGCAGTCAAATCATTTTTGAATAGGATTCTTTGTAAGGAACGGATGTGTAAAGGAAAATTCCTTTTGAAAGGAGACTTAATATTAGGTATGATGGATAAGGTAAATTTCTTGGAAAATATAGAGGTGCAAAGACATTGCTAAAATTATTTCTTCCCAGTGAACATTCGAAAAGCGTTTTAGATATCACTCCTGAAAGGCTTAAAGAGCAAGGGATCAAAGGGATCATCACTGATCTGGATAACACCCTTGTCGAATGGGACAGGCCAAGTGCCACACCGCAGCTGATCAAATGGTTTGATAATATGAGGGATCACGGAATTCTTGTGACCATTGTTTCTAATAATAATGAGAAAAGGGTACACAGCTTCGCTGATCCATTAAAAATTCCTTTTATCTTTCAAGCGAGAAAGCCGATGGGCAAAGCCTTTAACCGGGCGATTAACCAAATGGGTATAAAGAAAGAGGAAGCGGTCGTAATTGGTGACCAGCTGCTCACAGATGTATTTGGCGGAAATAGAAATGGATTTAAGACGATCCTTGTCGTACCTGTGGCACAGACAGATGGATTCGTAACAAGGTTTAACAGGAAAATCGAGCGCAGGATCCTTTCATGGTTCAGACGAAAGGGTATGATTAATTGGGAGGATTAGAATTGAGCGAAACAAACGTAGTGTGTATCGGCTGTGGTATAAAGGTTCAGACAGAAGATCCAAAAGGCCTTGGGTATGCTCCCGCATCGGCATTGGAGAAAGAGACTGTGATCTGCCAGCGTTGTTTTAAATTAAAACATTATAATGAAGTACAGGATGTCTCATTAACAGATGATGACTTCTTGAAAATCTTAAACGGCGTGGGCTCCAAAGACGCCCTTATTGTTAAAATTGTAGACATTTTTGATTTTAATGGAAGCTGGCTGCCTGGTCTTCAGCGTTTTGCAGGCGGAAACGATGTTTTACTGATCGCAAACAAAGTTGATCTGCTTCCTAAATCAGTCAAGCATAATAAATTGATTAATTGGCTGCAGGCATCTTCTAAAGAACTTGGTTTAAAGCCTATCGACGTTTTACTAGTCAGTGCTTCTAAAGGCGAGAATATGAAAGAAGCCGCAGCGGCCATTGAACATTACCGCAGCGGCAAGGATGTATATGTGGTCGGCTGTACAAATGTAGGGAAATCCACATTCATTAATAGGATGATCAAAGAAGTGACAGGCGAAGGGGATATTATTACAACTTCGCATTTTCCGGGCACCACGCTGGATATTATTGAAATCCCGCTTGATGATGGGAAAAACCTGACAGACACTCCGGGAATCATAAACCATCATCAAATGGCTCATCATATTGATAAAAGAGATTTAAAGTATATTACACCTAAAAAAGAAATTAAATCTAGAGTCTACCAGCTGAACGAGGAGCAGACATTATTTTTTGGAGGTTTAGCCAGATTTGATTATCTAAGCGGCGGCAGAAGATCGTTCACCTGCTATTTATCGAATGATTTAGATATTCACCGGACTAAGCTTGAGAAGGCAGATGAACTATACAAGAATCATGCCGGTGAGCTGCTTACACCTCCAAGGAAAGACCAAATGGATGAATTCCCGGAGCTTGTACCTCACGAGTTTTCAATCAAGGAAGCAAAAACAGATGTAGTGTTTTCAGGATTAGGCTGGGTTACTGTGAACGAACCAGGCGCTAAGATCATTGCCCATGTACCAAAAGGTGTAAACGTAATCCTGCGTAAATCCTTAATATAAAGCGGTGATTCAAGTGAGAAAGTTATACGGAGTAATGGGAGATCCCATCCGCCATTCCATGAGCCCGGACATTCATAATGATGCCTTCAGACGAATGGACATAAACGCTGACTATCATCTTTTTCACGTTCTTCCTGATCAATTGGAGAATGCGGTAAAGGGTGTTAGGGCATTGAACATATCTGGTTTTAATGTGACTGTCCCTCACAAAACAAAGATAATGCCTTTCCTGGATGAAATCGATGAATTAGCCGGGGCAATAGGGGCTGTTAACACAGTTGTTAACAGAGAAGGACGCCTTGTAGGCTACAATACGGATGGTCCCGGTTTTGTCCGCGGCATAAAAGAGAGATTAGGAACGCCTTTGGCTAACAAAAAAACATTGATCATTGGGGCAGGGGGGGCGGCTAGAGGAATCTACTTCTCTCTTGTGAAGGAAGGCATCACACAAATAGACATTTGCAACCGCACATTGCAAAATGCGAAGTCTCTAATTGAGCAGTGTCCTTACGAGACAGCCTCCCAAGCCTTTGGTTTTGAAGAGGCCGCTGAAATGATCTCTCAATATGACCTTATTGTACAAACAACTTCCGCTGGAATGAGCCCCAATGTCAGTGAAGTGCCTTTTGAAATCAGCGATAGACTACAAGCATCTGCCCTTGTGAGTGATATTATATATAATCCCCTTGAAACAGGTTTTCTTAGACAGGCAAAAGAAAAAGGGGCCATGACTCATAATGGGATCGACATGTTTGTCTATCAGGCAGCCCTGGCATTTGAAATATGGACAGGGGTCACTCCCGATTCAACTAAGATGAGACAAATTGTTGTAAACAAGCTAGGAGGATAAAAATGCTTACAGGAAAACAAAAGAGATTCTTACGTTCTAAAGCACATCACCTTAATCCAATTTTCCAAGTTGGTAAAGGCGGCGTGAATGAAAATATGATTAAACAAATTGGAGAGGCGCTGGAAGCCAGGGAACTGATTAAAATCAGTATCCTTCAAAACAGCGACGAAGATAAGGAAACAGCTGCAGAAGCATTCACTGCAGGAACGGGTGCGGAACTGGTTCAAATTATTGGGAATACCATTGTCCTTTATAAAGAATCAAGAGAAAATAAACAGCTGCAGCTTCCATCTTAATTGATATGAAAAGAACTGGGATTCTTGGCGGGACATTCGATCCGCCGCACCTGGGTCATCTAATCGTAGCCAATGAAGTTTTAGAAGCATTAAGCCTGGATGAGGTCAGGCTTATGCCAAACCACATTCCGCCGCATAAAAAGTACAATGAAGATGTAACCTCTAATGACCGGCTTCAGATGGTCCGGATTTCGATAAACTCTAACCCGAAGCTCAGTCTCGAGACTATTGAGCTGGGCCGTGAAGGAGCTTCCTACACGTATGATACAATTGAAGCGCTAAGAGAACGTGAGCCTGATACACAGTTCTATTTTATTATTGGCGCCGATATGATAGAGTATTTACCTAAATGGCATCGAGTCGAAGAACTGATGAAAATGGTCCAATTTGTGGGAGTGCAGCGTCCCTCCTACAAAGAGGAAACTTCCTATCCGGTCATAATGGTAGAGATGCCTCAGATTGATCTTTCTTCTTCGCTTATCCGACAGCGGGTAAAGGAAGGAAAATCCATTAGATATCTGGTCCATGAAGATGTTCAGAAGTATATAGAGGTGAACAAGTTATATGAATCGTGATCAAGCACTGAAGCTGGTTAAACAGCAGATTACTGAGCAGCGCTATCAGCACACTCTAGGGGTAGAGGAATCTGCCATCTGGCTTGCAGAAAAGTATGGGGCTGACAAAAAACAGGCACAACTCGCTGCTATTTTCCATGATTACGCCAAATTTCGCCCAAAGGAAGAAATGAAGAGCATCATTATAAGTGAAGGTATGCCGCAGGATCTGCTCGTATATAATATGGAGCTGTGGCATGCGCCTGTTGGTGCGTATCTAGTGGAAACAGAGGCAGGGATTAAAGACAGCGAAGTACTTAATGCTATCAGGTACCATACCTCAGGCAGAGAAAACATGACATTGCTTGAAAAGATCATTTACCTGGCAGACTATATAGAACCAGGCAGAAATTTTCCAGGTGTGGATGAGGTCCGTAAGACCGCTTCAGAACAACTCGATCAAGCGGTATTGGAAGCGATGCGCAATACGATCCTCTTCCTGATGAAGAGAGGTCAATCTATTTATCCAGATAGTTTTAAAGCATATAATCATTTAATTATGAATAAGGAGGAGTCAGCTTAATGAATGAACGTGAGCTTCTCATTACAGCAGCAAGGGCAGCTGATGATAAACGGGCAGAAGATATTTTAGTGCTTAACATGAAGGGTATCTCTCTTGTAGCAGATTATTTCTTAATCTGCCATGGCGGATCAGATAAACAAGTACAGGCCATTGCAAGGGAAATGCGTGAAAAAGCAGAGGAAAAAGGGTACACGGTTAAAAGGATGGAAGGCTTTGATGAAGCAAAGTGGATTCTTGTCGACCTTGGAGATGTCATTGCACATGTATTCCACCGGGATGAAAGAGGCTACTATAACCTTGAACGGTTATGGGGAGACGCTCCAAGAGAAAACATAGAGAGTGAGCTTTCTCAATGAGTTATGGGCAATTTGCCTATCTGTATGATGAACTAATGAAGGATGTACCCTACGCTGAATGGGTACACCTGTTTAAGAAACAGATGGAAAAGTATTCAATCAGCGGAACGAAAGTACTTGACCTGGCCTGCGGGACAGGTGAAATTTCTGTTCGATTTGCCAGGGAAGGCTATGAGGTAACAGGAGTAGATTTATCTGAGGAAATGCTGGCTGTCGCTCATGCCAAAACGGCCGGTGAAGGGCTGTCCGTGCCTTTTTTTCAGCAGGATATGACAGATCTTAATGGACTCGGTACATTTGAAGCCGTTACTATTTTTTGCGATTCGCTCAATTACTTAGAAAGTCCGGAAGACGTCAAGGCTGCTTTCCAATCTGTTTACAATCATCTTGAAGCAGGTGGTCTGTTTATGTTTGATGTTCATTCTGTTTATAAAATGGAACACATCTTTTATGATGCTACTTTTGCACAAGATGATGAAGAAATCTCTTTTATTTGGAATAGCTTTCCTGGAAAAGAACCGTTGAGTACCCATCATGAACTTAGTTTTTTTGTTTTAGATCATGCGAGCGGTAAATATGACCGCTTTGAAGAGGTTCATTATCAACGGACTTTTTCTGCAGAAACCTACCAAGCATGGCTGCAGGAATCAGGATTTGAGTTACTCGATATTATTTTCGACTTAGATGAAGAACAACCAAATGATTCTGAAGCAGAAAGACTTTTATTCATAGCCCGTAAAAAATAAAAATACGTTGATGTCCGTTTAACGGAGTATGCAGCCGGCGCTGAAACGGGCAGGGAGAAATCCTGCTATGTTAATCGCCGAGTGACTTACGGTCCGCCCATCAAGTTTAACAGGGCTTTATTTTAAGTTTTCGCTGAATTGATTCTATTGTGTTCAGAAAATCTAAAGGCAAAAAAAGGCTCTCCAATTGGGAAGCCTTTTTTTGTTGAAAAAAGAAGGGTAATATATCGGACATGCCGAATTATGTTATATATGGTACCTCATACTGTTCTTCGGTTTTTTCTAATTCGTGTTTGAATTTTTTGTGAGTCGCTTCAAACAAATGTTCAAACACCTCACCCAACTCTTTTTCCAAAACCTGTATACCCTCTCCTGTGATGCCGCCTTTTACACAAACCTTTTCTTCCAATGCTGGAAGTGTGTAAAACCCCTTTTTTAACAAGTCTCCAAGTCCAATCAGCATATTTTCGGTTAGTGCCGTTGCTGTTTCTTCGTCAATGGCAGTTGTTTTACAGGCTCCTTCAATAAACCTTCGAGCAAGATAGCTGAAAAACGCAGGGCCGCAGCTGACTATATCGGAGGAAACGCGTGTAATTTCATTGGATATCTCAAGGGGTTCTGATATGGAGCCGGCAAGCCACTTCACTTTATCCTTCCACTCGTCTGAACACTCTTTTCCGAAGGTCAACAATGATACCCCTGATAGCGCTCGATTGGTGATGCTTGGGATCATCCTTCCGCAGGAACACTCAACTAAAGATTCAAGCTGATCAACGGAAATGGGGCTTGTTATGGATATCAAACATTGCTTTCGATTCAAAACCGGTTTTATTCGTTGGATGACATTGTAAATATCCAGAGGTTTGACACAAATAAAAATAAGGTCGGTATTAGCTGCTACACTTTCTGCAGAAGCCACTATCTGTATTTCCGGATATCGCACTTTGATTAAGTTCGCTTTTGCTAGGGAACGGTTCGTAATCGTAAACTGTTCAGGAGAAACTGCATCCGCATCCAGTAAAGCTTCGATTAATATGGTCCCCATATTTCCTGTCCCAATTACTCCGATTTTCATCTAAATTATCACCCTTCCTGGACGTAGCATTTCATAAAAGTGTATGACAAAGCCAATCTGTATAGAACCGATTTTAGGAGGATGTTATTGAATGGAAAAGCTGCTGTCAAATAAACGGGTAATGATCCTGATTTCCGGGGTGATTACTGTGCTGGCTTTACTATTTTTCACAACGGAGTTCTTTTCTGAGGAATCAGAATCAGAGCCAATCATGTTTGAAGATCTTGAAGAGAAGAAGCAGGACTCAAAATCCGCACCTGATAAAAATACTGGGCTTCCGGCTGCTGATATCTTTGTTGATATTAAAGGAGCTGTAAAAAAGCCCGGTGTCTACCAAGCAGAACCGGGGGAAAGAGTCATTGATTTAATTAATAAGGCAGGCAGTTTTAAAGAAGGAGCCGATCAGAATAAGGTCAATCTGGCTCAGGCAGTCGCAGATCAAATGGTCATTTTTGTACCGCTTGAAGGAGAACAGGCTGTTGAGGCGATTCAAAATATGCCGGCAGATGCAGGTTCGGAAACTTCTGAGGGTGCAAAAGTGAATATCAACACTGCCACAGAGGAAGAGCTGCAGACGCTGACCGGTATTGGCCCGTCAAAAGCAGCAGCCATACTTGAGTTCCGGAAACAGAATGGTGGATTTAAGAATGCGGATGATTTAAAAAAGATCAGTGGAATCGGAGATAAAACATTTGAAAAAATTAAGGACCGTGTTCTTGTTCAATAATTACACAAAATGATCAAGAAAAGGTAAACTAACTCTAGACAGAATTTTGTTAGCCGGGAGGATGAGTATGGTCAGAAAAAGCTGGGATGAATACTTTTTAGATATTGCCGAAGTGGTGTCATCTCGATCAACATGCCAGCGTTTAAGGGTTGGATGCGTTATTGTGAAGGACAGGCATATCATTTCCACTGGATATAATGGTTCCATTCACGGCCATGAACATTGTGATGAGGCCGGATGCTTGAAAGATGATAATGGCCGGTGCATAAGATGCGTCCATGCAGAGGAAAATGCGGTGCTGCATGCAGAGAGGGATGATCTAAAGGGTGCAACTGCATATATTACGCACGAATCCTGCGAGAAATGTTCTAAAACACTAGCTCAGTCAGGTATAAAAAGGATTGTGTACCGAAATCCATACCCGAACAAATGGAATAGTTATTTTCTGAAAGATATAGATGTTGTTCATTTTAACAGCGAAAATAATTTGAATTAAAGAATAGAAGCCATGTGGAGGTTCCTATGAATGTGAATCTTGTGTTTTCTGCCGTTTCAGCTGCCATTGCCGTAACGGCTTTTTCTTTATGGGGATGGAAATCATTATGCATACTAGCATTATATATAGGCTTTCTGTACGTGATTAAAGACAGATCTGCTTTATATGTTCAGCTTGTAGTGATTGCGGTATCTGGGAGTATATATATAGTCCATACAGAAAGAAATCAAACTGGGCTTCATGCGGACCTTCGTCAATTTTCGATTACTTTTACCGATATACCCGAGATAGATGGAAATTCCATGGAGACAATCGCTAAGACTGCAAGCGGCGAAAAACTGATGGTAAGGCGAATATTCAACAATTATAAGGAAAAACGGAATTTCGAAGAACAATACCAGGCTGGCATGCAGTGCAAGGTAACAGGAACGCTTGATTTGCCAGATCCGGCAAGAAATGAAAACAGCTTCAACTATCGTAAATATCTCTATTATAGGGGTATTCATTGGATGCTAAAGGTGCAGAGCCTTGAAAACTGTAAGATTGAACAACAGCCAAATCTACTATATTCTTTAAAAAATATACGTTACAAAGGGCTAAAGCTGGTAAAAAAACACTTTTCAAAAGAATCTCAAGGAATTGCCGCTGCGCTTCTATTTGGAGAAGCAGGCTTTATCAATGAAAATATACTACAAAATTATCAGGTGCTGGGAATTATCCATCTATTGTCCATCTCTGGCCTGCATGTGACTATATTAGCAGGAGGTCTCTTTTTATTGGGCATTCGATCCGGTATCACCAGGAAAAAAATGCATGTGCTGCTCTTCACTGTCCTGCCCCTGTATGCAGTGCTGACAGGCCTTTCTCCCCCGGTCATCAGAGCCTGTGGAATGGCTATGATTTATTTATGTCTTCAACTTGTCAATATAAGGGTATCGGTTGCACAGACAATCTGCCTCGCTTATATAGGCTTTGCCGCATTAAACCCCTATATCCTGTTTGACCCAGGCTTTCAGCTTTCATTTAGTGTAACCTCAGCCCTGTTATTTTCCTCAAAAATTATTTCCCGTTATCCCACCCTTTTACTACAGTCGTTTATTATCAGCTGTATCTGCCAGGTCTGTTCTCTTCCTATTATGCTATACCACTTTTTTGAGGTATCAATAGCGGGCCTTTTCGTCAATGTAGTATTCGTACCTTTGTATTCCTTCATCATTTTGCCTCTAGCCATACTGGCCTTTAGTTTCATATGGGTCCATGCTGCCGCTGCAAAATTGCTTATTCATTTCTTTCATATAATTTTGCATACCGTAAATGGATGGCTGGATTTGCTTTCAAGCATACCCGTTTCATCTATTGTTTTTGGTAAGCCGCATTTTATTGTGCTGGTGTTTTTGACCGGTTTAATCCTGGGCATATTTTACTGCTGGGAAATAAAAGCGAAGATTACATGTATAGTACTGGTGTTTCTAATGACCATACTTCTCTGTTATCAATATTTTGCTGAATATGTTACTCCGTTTGGGGAGGTAACTTTTCTGGATGTAGGACAGGGAGATTCCATCTTCATAAAGCTTCCTTTCGGAAGGGGGACCTATTTAATTGATACGGGAGGACAGCTGCAATTTAACCGGGAAAGCTGGGAAGAGAAGAGCAGTACATTTGAAGTGGGCAAAGACATAGTAGTTCCCTTCCTAAAAGGCAAGGGCATTACAAAGCTAGATAAATTAATTCTTACACATCCGGACGCGGATCATCTGGGAGGTGCACCCAATGTGCTGAAAGAGATAAGTGCAGAGCAAATTCTAATCAGCCAGGCAGCTTTAAAAGGATATAAAAAATCACTTAATGATATAAAGAGCTCGATTGTGGCTGTAAAGGGGGGCAGTGCTTGGACAACAGGAAAGGAATCCTTTTACATACTAAATCCACAAGGGAACCCAAAAGACACCAACGAAGCCTCCATTGTCATTCTAGCAGAAATAGCAGGAAAGCGATGGCTGTTTACAGGGGATTTAGGAAAGGAAGGAGAATCACTCCTAATGGAAAAATACCCTGGGCTGGAAGCTGATTATCTCAAAGCCGGGCATCATGGAAGTAAAAATTCCACGTCCGGCGAATTTTTAGACCAAGTGGACCCTGCCAGTGCCTTTATCTCAGCGGGAGAAAATAATAGATATGGCCATCCCAGCCAAGAAGTACTGAATGTCCTGAAAGAGCACAACGTTTTGATTTACCGTACCGACAAAGATGGAGCCATTACATTTCGGTTTTTCAATCGGAATGGAACCTTTTCGGAAATGCTGCCATAAGATATCAGCAAATAAATCTTTCATGCAGCGTGGAGTTGAATAGCACTTAGTTGACGTTACTTCAGTGCCATCCATAAAAAAAAGTTAGAGGGCTTTGCCCATACCGAAAAGGCGTGGCCCCCCCGGAATGACCAGGAAAGGCCGCTGTCCACCAGTAATCTAACAAAGCATAAAATTAAAATGAGGCTGCTAAACAAGCAGCCCCATCCTTGCAATGCCAAGATAATTAAAACGTTGTCATTTTCCTGTCAGGCTGATATGTATAGAGCCTTTATTGCCCGACAAATTTAAAAACAGTAGCAATGATAAACATAACTGCAAAAAATCCAAAGGATACTCCAAATCCAACGCCAGAATCAACAGCATCATTACGTTTGCTGACAAGGTTTTTTTCAAATTCGTTCATTTATACCCCTCCTGTTTCCCTAATAGTATAAGCTATGTTTCCAAAAAAATCTACAACTCCCTTTTTGGTTTCCTATACTGACAAGAGTTGTCACAAATATTTTGAAATGAAGGGGCAAACATAATATTACAAAGTTCAACAAGAGAGTTCACAAACCGCCAGTCTTGTTATAAGTTTCCGTATGCTAAGACAGGTTTCTTAGGCCCTTTCTGGTATACGTTCATATAGATAGGGAATTGGCTGCAATAGCTAATTCCCCTTTAGCTTGTCAAATTCGTTCAGCCAATATACCATTAAAGAGAAAGATTTAGTTTAATTACATAATTGAGGCGAACTGATTTGATAATGGATATATGGAGAAGTATTGAAAAGAAACAATTTGCACCTGTCTATTTACTTTACGGAACAGAGGCTTTCCTTATAAATGAAACAAAACAGATGTTAACAAAGCATGTGCTGTCCGAAGAGGAGGTTGATTTTAACCTTTCGGTGTTTGATCTAGAAGAAACCCCGATAGAAGCTGCACTCGAAGATGTGGAAACATTGCCCTTCCTGGGAGAAAGAAAACTGGTCTTTCTGCAAAATGCCTTTTTTTTGACTGCGGAGAAAAACAAGTCAAAGGTAGAACATGACGTCAGCAGGCTTGAAGCTTATTTAGCAGACCCTGCCCCGTATTCCATTGTCGCTATTGCAGCACCATACGAAAAACTGGATGACCGGAAAAAAATAACTAAAGAGCTAAAACGAAAGGCAGCCGTGCTTGAGGCAAAAAAATTAAATGAACAGGATTTAAGGATTTGGCTGAGGGAGAGGGCAGCAGCAGCAGGTGTACAGATTCATGAAGAAGCAATTAGCCTGCTTATAGAAATTTCGGGAACAAACTTAATGCTTTTGGCCAACGAAATGGAGAAACTGTCTCTATATGCTGAAGAAAAGCTGATTGATGCGCAAATGGTGGAGATGCTGGTTGCTAAATCGTTTGAGCAGAATATCTTTACGCTGATAGATAAAATACTTCAGCGGAAAGTGGAACCGGCGCTATCTATTTATTATGAACTCTTAAGGCAGAATGAAGAACCGATAAAAATATTAGCGGTGATGGCCGGCCAGATCCGAATGCTTTATCAGGTAAAAGAGCTGGCCAGACAAGGGTATGGACAGCAAAAAATAGCTTCTGTGCTTAAAGTGCATCCGTATAGAGTCAAGCTGGCAATGGAGAAAGCTGGAAGGTTTAGCGAAAAAGAATTAATGAGACTTATTTATCAACTGGCTGAAGCCGACTATCAAATCAAGACCGGCCAGGCGGAAAAAAGATTAGCCATCGAATTAATCTTGTTAAAGATGGGGACATAAAAAAAGAAAACCAGGCATTTGTAAAATGTACCCTTTGTAAAGGACAGTTTAAAAAAGACTATGCATTTTTTAGAAGATGATCTCTGTATTGAACAGGGGTCATCTTATTTAAATTCCATTGATATCTGTAATTATTGTAGTACGTCATATAGCTTTTAATTTCTCGTTTTAGGTCATTTAGGGTAAAACACGGCTTAATGGACGCTTCATCTTTAAAGTGACCAAAAAACGATTCAGCGGAGCATTTGAACCGAGAAGTAATTATTGTAACCGCTCCTTGAAACTCCTGATACCTTACCTAAGTAACTCACCATATTCTTAAGTCGGAACTTTTTAATAACAGATCGAATTAGAATATACCTCTGGCTTGGTGGCAGTGTTATTTGTTTTTCTTTAATCCCCCTTCTGCCAATCGAATCTTTTTTAATAGTTCGTTTTCCGCTTTTAATAAATTATTTTGTGCTTCTAATCGTTCAAACTTCTCCTTGAGAGTAAGTTCTCTTTCAATAGGCCTACCTGAGTTTCCCTTTCTGGTATCACTTAATCCGGATATTCCGTTCTCTCGATAGGCATGCACGCCATCTCTTCCTGAGGATTGAACCCGCTGCATACCGATGACATCTATATCAAATCCACATTCTTGAAATATCTGTCTGGGAAGTTTGCCATTTTCGTTTTCATTAATAAAGATTTCCTTGAATTTATCTGTATAGGTAATTCCATTAGTACTAACGGTTTTTACGTATGGGTTACCTGAAAGAAGCTCAATTTCTTTCTCTGTAAACAGTTTTTTACTCATTAACGTTTCCCCGATTCCATTTTTCTTCATTATACAAAAAGTACCCTATAGGTAGACTTTTTTAAGTGTCTACGCTATAGGGTACATTTTATTGATGCTTGGTTTTCTTTCGCTGCAATAAAAAAACGACCCATACGGATCGTTTATTTTACGCGTTCAAAGAATTAAGCTTCTTAGTCAGACGAGATTTTTTACGGGCTGCCGCATTTTTATGGATAAGTCCTTTAGATGCAGCTTTGTCTAACTTTTTAACAGCTGTAACAAGTGTTTCTTTAGCAGCGTTTGCGTCGTTAGCTGCAAGTGATGCTTCAGCATTTTTTACAGCAGTACGCGTTGCAGATTTAACAGCGATGTTTTGAGCTTTGCTAACTTCGCTAGTTTTCACACGTTTAATAGCAGATTTAATGTTTGGCATTCCGTTCACCTCCTACAAAAACCGAGATATATATGAACTCGATTTATCAAATACATAACAATTCGCAACAAAGGATATTTTATCAAACTTATATTTATAATGCAATACTCTTTAAGATGAATACACTAAATTGCTTAATATTTGTTATGGGACAGTCTGGAATAAGTGTATCACGGTTATGGTGCTGGTGTCAGCAAAATTTATTAGAATGATGCGGCAAATTTATGGAAAAAATATAAATATGTGAAATAAGTCGTGAATCTGGAGGGAATTATGGAAAAAAATTTAGATTTGAGCGCGTATTCCGTTAGAACAGATCTTGCAATTGAAGCCAATGAAATGGCGCTGGCAAATAGAGTGGTTCATGATCAAAAAAACATCTCCCAGCTAGAAGGCGTCATTATTAAAGAAAGAGAGATTGATGGCATAAATATATCATTGGTAGAGGTTACCGAAGCAGGAGAGTCTGTTATCGGAAAGAAAAAAGGGAGTTATTTAACCTTTGAGGTTCAGGGCATCCGGGAGCAGGATACGGATCTGCAAAAAAAGGTCAGTTCGGTTTTTGCAAGAGAATTCGGACATTATCTTAAACAATTGAATATTTCACCAAATGCGAGCTGTTTGGTAGTCGGACTTGGGAACTGGAATGTAACACCAGATGCGCTGGGGCCTTCGGTAGTTGAAAATCTGCTTATTACAAGACATCTTTTTGAGCTCCAGCCAGGTCAGGTTGAGAAGGGGTACCGTCCAGTAAGTGCCGTATCCCCTGGTGTAATGGGACTGACAGGGATAGAAACAAGTGACATTATAGATGGTGTTATTAAAAAGATTAAGCCTGATTTTCTGATTGCGATAGATGCATTGGCAGCACGTTCGGTGGAGAGGGTTAATTCTACAATCCAGATATCCGATACCGGCATCCATCCAGGGTCTGGGGTGGGCAATAAGAGAAAAGAGCTAAGTCAGGAAACGCTGGGGATTCCTGTAATTGCCATCGGAGTGCCAACCGTTGTCGATGCGGTTTCTATCACAAGCGACACAATCGATTTCATTCTTAAGCACTTCGGCAGGGAAATGAAAGAAGGAGAGGCTCCATCGCGTTCCCTGGTTCCTGCGGGTTTTTCGATGGGAGAAAAGAAAGTACTCACCGATGAAGATCTGCCTGGAGAGGAAGAAAGGAAAGCATTCCTTGGAATGATCGGAACACTGGGTGATGAAGAGAAGCGGAAACTAATCTATGAAGTGCTGGCCCCAATTGGACACAACCTAATGGTTACACCAAAGGAAGTAGATGTTTTTATTGAGGATATGGCAAATTTGATCGCAAATGGGTTAAATGCTGCCCTGCATGAAGCAGTGAATCAGAATAATACAGGTTTTTACACAAGATAAATTGCTGGTTCTACTTTTTCTAGCATTGTCATAAATTTTACTAGACAAGCTAGGAAAGGGTGGAACCATGAAACGAAGCAGATATGCAGGAACGATTACCGTCATTCAGCTTGGCACAGTGATTAAAACCGTAATTTTTATCGTGGTGCTGTTGATATTTATTTTCTCATTGAGCGGTCTTTTAACTTCGATTAAGCCAAAATATAGGCTAACTTCGGATTCTGTTAATTCCGCTGCTACGCAGTTCTCCGGAGAACTTCTGTATGCCTTGCTTAGCAGGGAGAATCACTACTTTGCCAAGTCATTGCCAAAGGACAAGAATGCCCCTTCACTGGCCGGAGAGATCTTCAAGCTGTCTACAAACATATCTTTTGATGACCCGAGGAGCCTTCTTGGCCGGGAATTGCCAGGGTTCTTTGCTTACGATAACGAGATTCTCATTGCAGGAGAAGGAACAAACTATACGAATATGCCCTATGAATCTGCTCCGCCCGAAACAAACGGAAAGGAAGCACCTGTTCATAATGTAGAAACTATAAAGGAAGAGCCGAAAGAAGAGAGCCCGGTAAAGCCTCCATTGACTACGAATGGAAAAAAAGTCGTGTACGTTTATAACACACATACGAGAGAATCATATCTTCCATATCTTAAAGGTGTAACCAACCCAGACCTTGCCTACAGTTCCCAAGTAAATGTGACAAGGCTTTCAGTAAGGTTGCAATCATCCCTTGAAAAAAAAGGGATCGGCACCTCTGTAAGCACTACCGATGTAATGGGTTTATTGGATAAAAAAAATAAAGAGTTCTGGCAGTCCTATGAGGAATCCCGTCCAGTAGTTCAGGAAGCAATGGCAAAGAACCGCGATATAAGCTATCTGATTGATATTCATAGAGATGCCAGCCGGAAAAAACAGACTACGGTCACTATAAAAGGGAAAACGTATGCTAAGCTAGCATTTGTCGTGGGCGGTGACAATGCGAACTACCAGAAGAATTTTGCACTTGCAGAAAAACTACAAAAAGCGCTTGATCAGAAATACCCTAAATTAAGCAGGGGTGTATTTAAGAAACAGGGCAGCGGCAATAATGGGAAATATAATCAGGATCTCTCGGGTAATGCCTTATTAATTGAGGCGGGTGGAGTCGATAATACATTCGAGGAACTCTATGCCTCGATCGATGCATTTGCAGACGTCTTCAGCAGCATCTACTGGAACGCAAACGAAGTAAGCACACCTGCTTCTCCTAAAAAAGCACAATAACCACCAGATTGTAAGAGGAGGAGAAAAGATGGTTAGGTTCACATTCAAATTTCTACTATTAGTAATGGTTTTATTCTTCGGTGTCTTGCTCGGGATGCAGCATGCAAACCAGTCGATGAAAAAAATGAAGGGATTCGATGATCCTGCGCTTTACAGTGCCTTTTCTGTAAATGAAACAGCACAAGGGCAAAAAGAAGCTTCTATACTTGGAGGAAAAGTAACAAGCCATGACCTCCAGGAAAAAAAACAGCAGCTAGAAGACATGAAAGCCTATAACTTTTTCTCCCAGACAGGAAAAAAAGTATCGCAGGGGATTGCGTCCGGGTTTAGTACCTTGATGAATAAAATAGCTGAATAGAAATCGTCCGCCCAATAATTTATTGGGCGTTCTTTGTTGAGTGAACAGATGGGAGACAATGTCAGGCCGGGCGGGACTTTTAAAATTAGGGGATTATTGGGTGGAGCATGTTTAGTGAAGTGCTGTCGGGCTTAGCTTGCCTTCAGACTAGTTAGTAATTTCATAGTAATAGCTTAAAGCGAGGGTCCCAGCCGTATTCTTTCTGGTTCGCCGTGCTGTAAGTTGTGTAAAATCCTCATAACCGCCATAGAATTCTAATAAACGTTACCAATCCCCATACATTCTGATTTACCCCTCATAAAAGTCACTTTACCCCTCTTAAAATTGGATTTACCCCTCATAAAAATTAACTTACCCCTCATAAGTGCTGAAAGGAAACACTTCATCATTGAATTTATAAATAAAATCGGTGTAGCAGGCACCGCTTTCCTGATGTCCAGCTGCGAACTGCGGCCCTAGATTCATAAGCCAAGGCGGCCATGGGGCGGAGTGCGCTCTCACGGCCGCCGCGTCTTATTCTTGTCGGGCCGCTGCCTTTCAATAAGGTTCAGAAGGCTGCTTAATTTCTAGGATCATAGCCATTCTGAACTTATTATTTTTGAAAGGCACCGTTCTCCGCTTTTCCTTTGTCCGGCTCCAAGCTGATACCCTATAGTCATAAGCCAGACAGTCCATGGGAAGAAAAAGCGCTTCCCATAGCCTGCTCGTCTTATGCCGTCTGGGTATCTGCCTTTCAATTAAATTTGTATGAATACACACTTGTATTTCATAGTTCTCTAAAGAAGTGTTCGGGGAAAGGCACCGCTTTCCGCTTTTCCTGTTGTCCAGCTGCGAACTGCGGCCCTCGAGTCATAAGCCAAGGCGGCCATGGGAAGGAGTGCGCTTCCCACGGCCGCCTCGTCTTATGCTTGTCGGGCCGCAGCCTTTAATTATGGTTAGAAGGCTGCTTAATTTCTATATCATAGCCATTCTGAACTAATTATTTTTGAAAGGCACCGTTCTCCGCTTTTCCTCTGTCCGGCTCCAAGCTGATACCCTATAGTCATAAGCCAAACAGTCCATGGGAAGAAAAAACGCTTCCCATAGCCTGCTCGTCTTATGCCGTCTGGGTATCTGCCTTTCAATTAAATTTGTATGAATACACACTTGTATTTCATAGTTCTCTAAAGAAGTGTTCGGGGAAAGGCACCGCTTTCCGCCTTTCCTGTTGTCCAGCTGCGAACTGCGGCCCTCGAGTCATAAGCCAAGGCGGCCATGGGAAGGAGTGCGCTTCCCACGGCCGCCTCGTCTTATGCTTGTCGGGCCGCAGCCTTTAATTATGGTTAGAAGGCTGCTTAATTTCTATATCATAGCCATTCTGATCTAATTATTTTTGAAAGGCACCGTTCTCCGCTTTTCCTTGTATCTTGTATTTCCGCCTGTTATAATGAAAAATAGTGTATTTCTGTCGATTAACAGGAGTGAAAGTGATGAACAGAGAAGAAAAGCTGAAAAGACAATCTAAGATACGTAACTTTTCCATCATTGCTCACATTGACCATGGGAAATCTACTTTGGCTGACCGCATTTTGGAGAAGACGAATGCGTTGACTTCACGTGAAATGAAGGATCAGCTGTTGGATTCCATGGATCTAGAGCGTGAGCGTGGGATAACGATTAAATTAAACGCAGTACAGCTTAATTATAAAGCGAAGGATGGGGAAGTTTATACTTTCCACCTGATTGATACCCCGGGGCACGTGGATTTCACGTATGAAGTATCCAGAAGCCTTGCTGCCTGTGAAGGAGCTATTCTGGTTGTTGATGCAGCGCAGGGAATTGAAGCACAAACGTTAGCGAATGTTTATTTGGCGCTTGATAATGATCTGGAAATCGTTCCAGTTATCAATAAAATAGACCTGCCAAGTGCGGACCCTGAGCGCGTAAGGGGAGAAATTGAAGATGTAATCGGACTGGATGCGTCTGAGGCGGTTCTTGCTTCAGCGAAAGCCGGTATTGGTATTGAGGATATTCTAGAGCAGATTGTAGAAAAGGTACCTGCTCCGGAAGGCGATCCGGATGCACCATTAAAAGCATTGATCTTTGACTCTTTATATGATCCGTATCGCGGTGTAGTAACTTATATAAGGGTGGTTGAAGGAACGGTTAAAGTCGGTGATAAGGTAAGAATGATGGCGACCGGAAAAGAATTTGAAGTAACGGAAATTGGGGTTTCCACACCTAAGGCAACTCCTCGTGAGGAATTAACAGTAGGTGACGTAGGTTATTTGGCTGCCTCCATCAAGAATGTGGGAGATACCCGTGTTGGGGATACGATCACGTTTGCGAAAAATGGTGCTTCAGAACCTCTTCCTGGTTACCGAAAGCTGAATCCGATGGTGTATTGTGGTCTTTATCCGATTGATTCTGCTAGATTCAACGATTTGCGCGATGCACTTGAAAAACTGGAGCTTAATGACTCTGCGCTTCAGTTTGAAGCGGAAACTTCCCAGGCATTGGGCTTTGGATTCCGCTGCGGTTTCTTAGGGCTTCTTCATATGGAGATCATTCAGGAGCGTATTGAACGTGAATTCAAAATTGATCTAATAACGACTGCTCCAAGTGTTATTTATCATGTTGTCATGACGGATGGAACACAGATTAATGTTGATAACCCTTCCGCTATGCCGGATCCGCAAAAAATACAGCAGATTGAAGAACCATATGTCAAAGCAAGCATGATGGCTCCAAAAGATTACGTAGGTGCAATCATGGAGCTTTGCCAGGTTAAGCGCGGCGATTTTTTGAACATGGAATATCTGGATGAAAACCGCGTAAGCATCGTATATGAAATCCCGTTATCGGAAATTGTCTATGATTTCTTCGATCAGCTGAAATCCAGTACAAAAGGGTATGCTTCCTTCGATTATGAATTAATTGGCTACAAAGAATCCAAGCTGGTTAAAATGGATATCCTGCTTAACGCTGAAACGGTTGATGCCCTCAGCTTTATTGTCCACCGCGATTTTGCTTATGAACGCGGAAAAGTGATTGTAGACAAGCTGAAAACCTTAATTCCGAGACAGCAATTTGAGGTGCCGATCCAGGCAGCGATCGGACAGAAAATTATTGCTCGTTCAACGATCAGTGCTATGCGTAAGAACGTATTAGCAAAATGTTACGGCGGAGATATCTCGCGTAAACGTAAACTTCTTGAAAAACAAAAAGAAGGTAAAAAGCGAATGAAGTCTGTAGGATCTGTAGAAGTCCCACAAGAGGCTTTCATGGCTGTGTTGAAAATGGATGACAGCGGCACTTCAAAGAAATAAAACTTTAGCGGAGGTTAGTGGGCTTGCCCATCTAGCCTCTTTTTACTATCACATATAAAAGGATGTGGGAAAAACATGATTTCTTCGGCATATATACACATTCCTTTTTGCGAACATATCTGCCATTACTGCGATTTTAATAAGGTATTCTTGAAAAACCAGCCGGTAGAGGAGTATCTTCGTTTGCTAAAAAAGGAGATGGAACTAACATTAGAACAATACAAAACGGACCAGCTAAAAACTATTTTTGTTGGCGGCGGAACCCCTACTGCTTTAAATGAACAACAGCTGGAACAATTATGCCTGTCTATAAATGAGACACTCCCATTTGAACGTGAAAATGTAGAATATTCATTTGAAGCCAATCCGGGGGATCTTTCTGCTGAAAAGCTTGCCATACTGAAGGAGTACGGGGTGAACAGGCTCAGCTTTGGTGTTCAAAGTTTCAATGATGAACTTCTTAAGAAAATTGGCAGGGCTCACAGGGCTGCGGATGTATTTACTACAATAGATAAAGCCAGGGAAGCAGGCTTTGAGAATATCAGCATCGATCTCATATATGCTTTGCCGGGCCAGACACTCGAAGATTTCCGTGATACCCTGAAAACGGCCATGTCCCTCGAGCTTCCTCATTTTTCAGGATATTCATTGATTATCGAGCCGAAAACTGTTTTCTATAATCTGCTGCAAAAAGGAAGACTTACACTCCCGCCTGAGGAATCGGAAGCCGCCATGTTTGAAATGCTGATGGAACAGATGGAGCTGCACGGATATTCTCAATATGAAATAAGCAATTTTGCTAAACCGGGCTATGAAAGCAAGCATAACCTGACATACTGGAATAATGAGAACTATTATGGTTTTGGTGCAGGCGCTCACAGTTATTTAGCTGATAAAAGAAGAGCGAACCACGGACCTCTGAAAAAATACTTCGCTCCCTTGTTAGAGGGGAATCTGCCTGTAATTGAAGAAAATACAGTGACGGTGACAGAACAGATGGAAGAAGAGATGTTTTTGGGATTAAGGAAGACAAAAGGTGTATCTGTAAGCGGGTTTCAAAGCAAGTTCCAACGTCCTTTAATGGAAGTATTCGGGGAAGAAATAAAACGGGAAATGGAATTAGGGAGATTAGTCCTTGAAGAAGATTTTCTTAAGCTGTCGAAACAAGGGAAATTCCTTGGAAATGAAGTGTTTCAATCATTTCTAAAATGATTAAATCTAAAACGTTGACATCATTTCTATGATTTGATAATTTATTATTTAGAATTAGCACTCAATAACAAAGAGTGCTAACAGGGGTGATCAAGATGTTAACGGATCGTCAGTTATTAATACTTCAAGTTATTATAGATGACTTTATCCGGTCTGCTCAGCCAGTGGGATCCCGCAGTCTTGCTAAAAAAAGAAGAAATCAGTTTTAGCTCAGCGACTATCCGGAACGAAATGGCTGACCTGGAGGATTTGGGTTTTTTAGAAAAAACACATACGTCGTCAGGAAGAGTACCCTCCGAAAAGGGATATAGATACTATGTGGATCACTTGTTATCACCACACACTTTAAAAATTCATGATATTGAGCTGGTAAAATCAGTTTTTGCCGAAAAAATCTACGAGCTGGAAAAGATTGTCCAAAAATCAGCGAAGATACTTTCGGATCTTACGAGTTACACAACGATTGTTTTAGGTCCTGGGGTGTTAGAAAATAAGCTTCGCCGGCTCCAGATTGTTCCTTTAAATAAAGAAACGGCAATCGCCATCATTGTGACTGACACCGGCCATGTTGAAAATAAAACGATCACTATCCCGCCTTCAGTGGATGTGAACGAAATTGAAAAAATGGTTAACATCCTGAACGAACAATTAATTGGTGTTCCACTTGTTGAACTGACGGATAAAATATACCGGGAAGTGGCTGTATTACTAAGCCGGCATATAAAAAGCTATGACGACGTGATCAACATATTGGGTCAATCTTTGAGGGTTCCAGGCCATGAAAAAGTGTTCTTTGGCGGTAAAACGAATATGCTTCAGCAGCCGGAGTTCCATGATATCGAGAAAATTAGAACTCTTTTATCGATGATTGACCATGAACAAGGCATGTACGACTTATTAGACAAATCCCCGGCGGGAATTCATGTGAAAATCGGCCGGGAGAACCAGAATAGTGCCATGGAGAATTGCAGCCTGATTACCGCTTCATATTCTATAGGCGAGGAAAAGGTTGGAACGATTGCTATCTTAGGTCCTACTAGGATGCAGTATTCCCGGGTAATAAGTCTGCTGGATTTATTTTCGCATGATTTGTCTTCTGTTTTAACTAGATTGTATCAGAACAAATAGCGGTGGTTATATTGGTTAATGGCGGCAAAAAGGTCCGCAGCAAAGCTCTTGGTTTATAATCAAAGTGACCGGGTCTGGTTCGTATCGATATGAACTGGCCCCTTTGATTGTATATAATCATAGATATGTTAATCTTGTAGGGAGGTGAAATCCATGACAGAAGAACAGAAAAATACAAAACAAGAAGATGTCATTGAAACAGATGCGGTTGACCAGACAGAAGTGATCTTTGACGAAGTATCTGAAGAGCCGGCACAGCCGGAAACTGAGGCGCCGCAAGATGAATTAACTGCAGCTCAAGAGAAAATAAGCGAGCTTGAAGCTAAAATAGACGAAATGGATAATCGTTACCTTCGTTTACAGGCGGATTTCGATAATTCAAGAAGGCGTGCACGTCTTGATATAGAAGCGGCACACAAGTATAGAGCACAGAACTTGGTTACTGATCTGCTGCCAGCATTGGACAATCTAGAAAGAGCTATGAGCGTTGAGGCAGACAATGATCAGACTAAAACTCTCCTGCAGGGGATGCAGATGATTCATAATGGCCTGCTCGAATCTTTGAAAAAAGAAGGCGTCGAGGTCATCGAAGCTGTAGGCAAAGAGTTCGATCCCCATATTCACCAGGCAGTCATGCAGGTGGAGGATCCAGGCTTTGAATCAAACATTGTGGTTGAAGAATTCCAGAAAGGGTATATGCTGAAAGACCGAGTTATACGCCCTTCTATGGTAAAAGTAAATCAATAATTCAAGCTACATAAATTTCAGGGAGGAAGTTAGACATGAGCAAAATTATCGGAATTGACTTAGGAACAACAAACTCATGTGTTTCCGTACTAGAAGGCGGAGAACCAAAAGTTATACCAAATCCAGAAGGAAATCGTACTACACCTTCTGTAGTGGCATTCAAAAACGGTGAGCGCCAGGTGGGCGAAGTGGCAAAACGCCAGTCCATCACAAACCCTAACACCATTATTTCTATTAAGCGTCATATGGGTACTTCACATAAAGAAGTAATTGAAGGCAAGGAATATTCTCCTCAAGAAGTTTCTGCTATCATTCTTCAATATTTAAAATCATATGCAGAAGATTATCTTGGCGAAAAAGTTACAAAAGCTGTTATCACAGTCCCAGCTTATTTTAACGATGCTGAAAGACAAGCAACTAAAGACGCTGGACAGATTGCCGGCTTAGATGTTGAACGTATTATTAACGAACCTACTGCAGCAGCACTTGCATACGGTTTAGATAAGATGGATGAAGATCAGACTATCCTTGTTTTTGACCTTGGCGGCGGAACATTCGACGTTTCCATTCTTGAACTTGGTGATGGAGTGTTTGAAGTTAAGGCAACTGCCGGAGATAATAAGCTTGGTGGAGACGACTTTGACCAAGTGATCATTGATTATTTAGTAGAGCAATTCAGAAAAGAAAACGGAATTGATCTTTCTAAAGATAAAATGGCTCTTCAGCGCTTAAAGGATGCTGCAGAAAAAGCGAAGAAGGATCTTTCTGGTGTTACTTCTACCCAGATTTCACTTCCGTTCATTACTGCTGGAGAAGCTGGCCCGCTTCACTTAGAGGTAACTCTATCCCGTGCGAAGTTTGATGAAATTTCAGCAAACCTTGTTGAGCGCACTATGGGTCCGACTCGTCAGGCATTAAAAGATGCTGGCCTGACCCCTGCTGAAATCGATAAAGTTATCCTTGTCGGTGGATCTACGCGAATCCCAGCAGTACAGGAAGCTATCCGTAAAGCAATCGGCAAAGAGCCTAGCAAAGGTGTTAACCCGGATGAAGTAGTAGCTATGGGTGCTGCAATCCAGGGTGGAGTATTAACAGGAGATGTGAAGGATGTAGTTCTTCTTGACGTAACTCCATTATCACTTGGTATCGAAACTATGGGCGGTGTATTTACAAAGTTAATTGATAGAAACACAACCATCCCAACAAGTAAGTCTCAAGTGTTCTCTACTGCAGCTGACAGCCAGACTGCTGTAGACATTCACGTGCTTCAAGGTGAACGCCCAATGGCAAGTGATAATAAAACACTTGGCCGCTTCCAGTTGAGCGATATCCCGCCAGCTCCACGCGGAGTGCCTCAGATTGAAGTATCATTTGATATTGATAAAAACGGTATTGTGAGCGTCCGTGCTAAAGACCTTGGTACAAATAAAGAACAAACCATCACAATTAAATCTTCTTCAGGTCTTTCAGATGATGAAATCCAGCGTATGGTACGCGAAGCTGAAGAAAATGCTGATGCAGACAAACAGCGTAAAGAGGAAGTTGAATTACGCAATGAAGCTGACCAGCTAGTATTCCAAACGGAAAAAACAGTAAAAGATTTAGAAGGAAAAGTAGATGAAGCTGAGGTAGCTAAAGCAACAGAAGCCAAAGATGCCCTAAAAGCTGCGATCGAAAAGAACGATCTAACTGAAATCCGCGAGAAAAAGGATGCCCTTCAGGAAATCGTTCAAAATCTAACTGTTAAATTATATGAAGAGGCTGCAAAAGCTCAGCAAGCTCAAGGAGAAGGCGGCGAGCCGAAAGACGATGACAACATCGTTGATGCAGAATTTACTGAAGTAAAAGACGATAAATAATAAAACTCTTTGTAAAAAAGTCAAAGTCAGGTTATCTTGACTTTGGCTTTTTTTTCGGATTGACTCTCAGCTTTTTAAACGCGGGTGGACCTCGGCCTTAGGGCGCAAAACCGTGGGTAAAAGGTTACAAAGTGAATGTACCGGTGCTGCTTTTGGCCTTCTCGAAACAAGCCTGGCTTGAATAAGTTACTCGTGAAGCAATATAAGGTGCCGCAGAGAATCATAATTCAGCTGAAGAAAGTCCTTTATACGAGTGATGAAAGACAAAAACCAGTGAAAGAGCTGGAGAAAAGTCCTTCATACGGGTGATGAAGGACAAAAGCCAGTAAAAGAGCTGGAGAAAAGTCCTTCATACAGGTGATGAAGGACAAAAAATAGTAAAAGAGCTGGAGAAAAGTCCTTCATACGGGTGATGAAGGACAAAAGCTAGTAAAAGAGCTGGAGAAAAGTCCTTCATGCGGGTGATGAAGGACGAAAGTTGGTAGAAGAGCTGGATAAAAGTCCATCATACGGTTGATGAAGGACAAAAGTTGGTAAAAGAGCTGGAGAAAAGTCCTTCATACGGGTGATGAAGGACAAAAGCCAGTAAAAGAGCTGGAGAAAAGTCCTTCATACGGTTGATGAAGGACAAAAATTAGTAAAAGAGCTGGAGAAAAGTCCATCATACGGTTGATGAAGGACAAAAACCAGTAAAAGAGCTGGGGAAAAGTGTATGATCGGGTATCTGCTCTAACTCCGGCGCCTAGACCCTCGAGACACAAGCCAATCAGTCCATGGGAAGAAAATCGCTTCCCACGGCCTGCTCGTCTTGTGCTAATCGGCGGCCTGCAGGATGCAGGTCAGAAGGGCGTTGCCACAGGACGTGGCGATTTTAGCCGTTCAACGTTACTGGCAAGGCGCTTCCGTTTTTCGTTATTGCACTGTAGTCCGTTGGAGTGATAAAATTATCTTTATGTGAATGAATCTGGAGTGAATCTAAAATGAGTAAACGTGATTATTATGAAGTACTCGGGGTGGGTAAAACTGCCTCGAAGGACGAAATAAAAAAAGCGTATCGGAAGCTTTCTAAGAAGTATCATCCTGATATTAATAAGGAAGCAGATGCGGCTGATAAGTTTAAGGAAATTAAGGAAGCTTATGAAGTATTGAGTGACGATCAAACGAAGGCTCATTATGACCAGTTTGGGCATACAGATCCAAATATGGGCGGTGGATTTGGCGGGGCTGATTTTGGTGGTTTTGGCGGATTTGATGATATCTTCAGCACGTTCTTTGGCGGCGGAGGACGCAGAAGAGATCCAAATGCACCACGCCAGGGAGCGGACCTTCAATATACAATGACTCTTAAATTTGAAGAGGCTGTATTTGGCAAGGAGACCGATATTGAAATCCCTCGTGATGAAGAATGTGAAACTTGTTTTGGAACAGGCGCTAAGCCGGGAACGAAGCCTGAAACTTGTTCCCATTGTAATGGATCTGGCCAGCTGAATGTTGAACAGAATACTCCGTTTGGCAGAATTGTTAATCGAAGAGTGTGTAACCATTGTCAGGGAACAGGGAAAATCATACCACACAAATGTTCTACCTGCGGCGGTGATGGAACGGTTACCAAACGGAAGAAAATTCATGTCACCATTCCAGCCGGAATTGATGACGGGCAGCAGCTGCGTGTTTCAGGCCAAGGAGAACCTGGTATAAATGGGGGGCCTCCTGGAGATTTATATATTGTGTTCCACGTAAGATCTCATGAATTTTTTAAACGTAATGGAGACGATATCCATTGTGAAATGCCGATCACAGTTGTTCAGGCTGCTTTAGGTGATGAGATTCTAGTGCCTACCTTACACGGAAAAGTTAACTTGAAAGTCCCGACAGGTACTCAGAATGGGAAAACATTCCGTCTTAAAGGAAAAGGTGTGGCTAACGTACGAGGGTATGGCCAGGGCGATCAGCACATTACCATAAGAGTGGTCACTCCAACAAAACTTACCGAAAAGCAGAAACACCTGCTGAGGGAGTTTGCAGAATTAAGCGGCCAAAATACCCCTGATGAACAGGAAGAAAGTTTTTTTGCTAAAGTGAAGCGTGCCATTAAGGGAGATTAATTTTTTATATAGGAGCTGGTAGTAAACATGAAGTGGTCCGAAATCGCAATTCATACAACAAACGAAGCGGTGGAGCCTGTCTCTAATATCCTGCACGAGGCAGGGGCAAGCGGCGTAGTTATTGAAGATCCTGCTGAATTATATAAAGAGCGAGAGGACAGATTCGGTGAAATCTACCAGCTCAATAAAGATGATTATCCTGAAGAAGGTGTCATAGTAAAAGCATATTTACCCGTTAATAGCTTTCTGGGTGAGACCGTTGATGAAATCAAGGAAGCAATAAATAGTTTATTGCTCTACGACATCGACCTTGGGAGAAATCATGTTTCCATCAGTGAAGTGAACGAGGAAGAATGGGCAACCGCCTGGAAAAAATATTATAATCCCGTCAAGATTTCTGAAAGATTCACGATTGTACCGACGTGGGAGGATTATACTCCCGTACACACAGATGAATTGATTATCGAACTTGACCCGGGAATGGCTTTTGGTACTGGCACGCATCCGACCACTGTCATGTGTATCCAGGCGTTGGAGCGGACTGTTAAGAGCGGGGACATAGTCGTAGATGTGGGTACAGGTTCAGGCGTGCTGAGCATCGCTGCCGCCATGCTGGGAGCTAAGTCAGTACAGGCGCTGGATCTTGATGAAGTAGCCGTCCAGTCGGCGAAATTAAATGTTAAGTTGAACAAAGTTCAAGATGTAGTCTCTGTGAGCCAGAATAATCTGCTTGATGGTGTTCAAGACCAGGCAGATGTGGTTGTGGCAAATATTCTTGCAGAAGTTATCATCCGTTTCGCGAAAGATGTTACAAAAGTACTTAAACCTAATGGCTGCTTTATTGCTTCCGGCATCATCAAGCAGAAAAAGGAAGAAGTCAAAGAAGAATTAATTTCGTGCGGTTTTGAAATTAAGGAAACCATATTGATGGAAGACTGGGTTGCGATTATCGCCCAAAAACAATAAAGGATGAAAAGACCAAGGGGGAGCAGAATTTGATCCCTCCTTTCTTTATTTTGCCGAGTCCAGTATAGTGATAATACGCTATCTTACCTGCGGAGAGAGGTTTTAATTCATGCAGCGCTACTTTATTTCAAAAGAGAGCATCGAAGGTTCTTTAGTCACTATAACAGGAGATGACTTTCATCATCTTGCAAATGTAATGAGGTCAAAACCGGGAGATCATATCTTGTGTGTTGTCCCACAGGAAAAAACGGCCTTGGTTGAAATTACAGAAATTACTAATGAAGCCATCCATGCTAACGTAATAAAATGGATGGATGAAAGTAAGGAAATGCCTATAAAAGTTACGATAGCCAGCGGTCTGCCAAAAGGGGATAAGTTAGACTATATTATCCAAAAAGGTACAGAACTTGGTGCAGCCGGATTTATCCCTTTTATTGCAGCTCGCTCCATTGTAAAATGGGATGAGAAAAAAGCAGCCAAGAAAACCGAGAGACTGCAGAAGATTGCTAAAGAAGCGGCTGAACAGTCTCATCGGGGAATAGTGCCATCCATAGCCAACCCTGTTAGAATCAATGAACTAATTAAGCTTTCAGATGAATATAAATACAAACTCATTGCTTATGAGGAAGATGCAAAGCTTGGCGAGGCAAGCCAGTTTGCCGGGATTCTCAAAGAAGTAAGAAATGGGGAATCCGTATTATTTGTTTTCGGACCCGAGGGCGGTCTTTCTTCAGACGAAATAGAAAAATTTAAGGAAAACGGATTTGTTTCATGCGGGCTGGGTCCCAGGATCTTAAGAACCGAAACTGCACCGCTATATGCGCTGTCCGCGATTTCCTATCATACTGAATTATTGAGGTGAGTGTATTGGCAACAGTAGCTTTTCATACGTTAGGATGCAAAGTGAATCATTATGAAACAGAAGCAATTTGGCAGCTGTTTAAAGCAGAAGGCTATGACCGGGTTGATTACGAGGCAACAGCCGATGTCTATGTAATTAATACGTGTACAGTTACAAACACTGGCGATAAAAAGAGCCGTCAGGTAATCCGCCGTGCGATAAGAAAGAATCCTGATGCTGTTATTTGTGTTACAGGCTGTTACGCACAGACATCTCCCGCCGAGATCATGGCTATACCAGGGGTGGATGTAGTTGTCGGAACACAGGACCGGGTGAAAATGCTTCAGTATATTGAGCAGTTTAAAGAAGAACGCCAGCCTATTAACGGTGTTGGCAATATAATGAAATCAAGAGTCTATGAAGAACTAGATGTTCCGGCCTTTACAGACCGTACTCGTGCGTCCTTGAAGATTCAAGAAGGCTGTAATAACTTCTGTACTTTCTGTATTATTCCTTGGGCTAGAGGCTTGATGCGTTCCAGAGATCCTAAGGAAGTCTTTAAGCAGGCACAGCAGCTAGTAGATGCAGGATACAAAGAAATCGTATTAACCGGGATCCACACAGGGGGCTACGGTGAGGATATGAAAGATTATAATCTTGCTATGCTCCTCCGCGACCTGGAACATGTAGAAGGGTTAAAACGAATCCGGATATCCTCCATCGAAGCGAGTCAAATAACAGACGAAGTGATTGATGTACTCCGCCATTCCAAAAAAGTGGTGCGGCATCTGCATGTACCTCTTCAATCAGGCTCTAATACTGTTCTGAAACGTATGCGCAGAAAATACACGATGGAAGCATTCGCAGAGCGTTTAGAAAAGCTAAGAGATGCTCTCCCAGGTCTTGCTCTTACTTCAGATGTGATTGTTGGGTTCCCAGGTGAAACGGAAGAAGAATTCATGGAAACATATAATTTCATAAAAGACCATAAGTTTTCTGAACTTCACGTATTTCCTTATTCGAAGCGGACCGGTACGCCTGCTGCAAGAATGGACGAACAAGTGGATGAAGATGTTAAGAATGAACGTGTCCATAGGCTTATAGCTCTCTCGGACAAGCTTGCAAAGGAGTATGCTTCTTTGTTTGAAAACGAGGTCCTTGAAGTAATTCCGGAAGAAAGATTCAAAGAAGATGAAGACAGCGGCTTATTTGTAGGATATACCGATAATTACTTAAAGGTGGTTATTCCTGCAACGGAAGAGATGATCGGTGAAATCGTAAGAGTAAAGATTACAAAAGCCGGTTACCCTTATAACGAAGGTCAATTTTTACGTGTTGTTGAAGACATGAATGAGCTTGAATCAGCGATTGTTTAACATAATAACTGGGGCACATGCCCCAGTTATTCTTGCATTTTGATCTGTTATAATAGAATCAATAGAGACATAGGCTAAAGGAGAAATAAAAATGAGCAAAAATATTGCTAAATTGATTGACCATACTGCACTTAAACCACAAACTACTGAAAAAGAAATCAGGATTCTTTGTGAGGAAGCAAAAGAATACGGTTTCGCATCAGTATGTGTAAATCCAGCCTGGGTTAAGCTGTGCGCTGAACTATTAGAAGGCACAGAGGTTAAAGTCTGTACGGTAATCGGATTTCCATTAGGAGCTAATACACCAGAAACGAAAGCTTTTGAAACGGCTGATGCAATTAATAATGGTGCCCAGGAAGTTGATATGGTAATTAATATTGCAGCTCTTAAAGATAAAAACGATGAACTGCTGCTCCGTGATATTAAAGCAGTAACAGAAGCAGCAAAAGGGAAAGCTCTGACCAAAGTAATCATTGAAACGAGCCTTTTGACTGATGAAGAAAAGGTCCGTGCCTGTAAGATTGCTGTTGAAGCCGGCACCGACTTTGTAAAGACGTCTACAGGCTTTTCTACAGGCGGAGCAACATTTGAAGATATTGAGCTGATGAGAAAAACGGTTGGCCCTGATATCGGGGTTAAGGCGTCCGGAGGCGTAAGGGATACGGAAGGCGCTAAGAAGATGATTGAAGCGGGAGCAACAAGAATTGGAGCAAGCGCAGGAGTATCCATTGTCAAAGGCTTAACAGCAGATACTGATTATTAAGACGAAGGCTTATCCTATTTTAGGATAAGCCTCAGGCTGTCGAGCAAGTCTCGACGGTCTTTTTTATTATTAGCTTTTAATACACTAGTTAAGTTATCATGCTTGAAGTAAGCTTTTAGAGTGTTTCCTATTATTTTGATTCCCGGTTATGTACCAACATGATAAATTTTGTGAATTTCTCCGTAAAAGGAAGAGCCAGGAGAGATGAAAGAATATTAAATATGACACTGGCATGAGCGAGCTGGATATCTTTCTGCTCGGTGAATAAGGCAGCTAATCGTTCAAGAGGACTGATGAAGGGAAAGAAAATGGCTACGCCGATAAGATTTAGCCAAATATGGGCGTAAGAGGTAAAACGAGCTTCTTTGCCAGCACCTAAGCTTGCCATATATGCAGTTATGCAGGTTCCTATATTAGATCCAAGCATGATGGCAATCCCAGCGGGTACCGACATTTCTCCAGCGGCTAAAAACCCCATAGCTATGCCAGTCATTGCAGAACTGGAGTGAATGATGGCGGTAACCACCATGCCGGTACATAAGGCGATGAATAGATTGTTTTCCATACTTAATAGTAATTGCTGAACAGAATCAAAGGAGGATACTGGTACCGCAAGTGTTTTAAAGCCGTTAATGGCGGCTATTACACAGCTTAAGCCAATAAGTGTGGTTCCGAAGCTTTTTGCCAGGATGTGAGGGATCAACCATAATAAAGCCCCAAGTAAGGCGCCGTGAACGGTCCACTTTTCTAAAGGGATTGTCATAAATTCAGTTGTAAACGTAGAACCAATATTTGTACCCAGGATAATTCCTATTGTCTGGGTGAAGTTTAAGCTCCCAGTTGAAACAAGGCCTATAGTCATCACCATAACAGCTGAACTGCTTTGGAGGATACCTGTGATGAAAATACCAACAAAGAAACCTCTGACTGGTGTATGAGTGACTCTTTTTAAAACGCGCTTTAATTTATCTCCTGATATATTGAACAGGCCAATACGAAGGATGGCCATGCCAGCCATGAATATGGCTAGATATATTATGAAAAGCAGCAGTTCTCTCATCAATGATCCCCCTCGCCACATTATATGGAGATGCAGAGAAGGACATGCCTAAAAAAATGATTTATAAAAATAAAAAGAATAAAAAATAGATAACTGCGAGTATAAATACTGTTTGGTAGTTGACCTCGTTTTACTCTTATATTATAATGGCTAAGTACATGATGTATATATGCATTATGAGTTAGTGTGTTGTGTTCGGAGGGAGGGAAAGAGATGTCTAAAACCGTCGTTCGTAAAAACGAATCGCTTGAAGATGCTCTTCGTCGCTTTAAACGTACTGTATCTAAGACAGGTACACTGCAAGAAGCTAGAAAGCGCGAATTCTATGAAAAGCCTAGCGTAAAGCGTAAGAAAAAGTCAGAAGCAGCTAGAAAACGTAAATGGTAAGAGAGGGTGGAAATATGAGTCTTCTCGAGCGTTTAAATAATGATATGAAACAAGCGATGAAGAACAAAGACAAAGACAAACTCTCTGTTATTCGGATGCTGAAAGCTTCTCTTCAAAATGAAGCTATTAAGCATAAGAAGCAGGAATTAACAGAAGAGGAAGAATTGACAGTACTTTCTCGCGAACTTAAACAACGCAAAGACTCCCTTCAAGAATTTGAAAATGCTGGTCGCCAGGACCTTGCTGACAAACTTCTTACCGAAATTAATTACGTTGAGGTATATATGCCTGAGCAGCTTTCTGAAGAAGAAGTATCTGAAATAGTTAAACAAACCATTTTAGAAGTAAACGCTGTTTCAAAAGCTGATATGGGAAAAGTTATGGGAGCTGTCTTGCCTAAAGTTAAGGGCAAAGCTGATGGTTCTTTGGTTAATAAGCTAGTACAACAACATTTATCTCAAACTAACTAACTAACTATAAACCGTAAGCAATTACCTGCTTGCGGTTTTTTACTATGTAAAAAATGGTTTGCTTTCTCATGAGTAATAATAAATTTACATAAACTGTATGATCAGGCGGTTCTGTCGTGATAATTTAAGAATGTGGATGAAACTCTTTAACGATTCAGGCGTATTGTAATTAACGGAAAATGGAGGAGGTGTTTGTATGAAAAAATGGCTTCTGTCCTTAGGATTATTATTATTAGTCATGTGTATGGTCCCGGAGAAGCCTCTGGCGGATAATAATAAAACGTATATCATACCTGTTAACAATAGCGTTGAGAGTGGATTGTATGCGTTTCTCAAGCGCGGAATTGATACCGCTGTTAAAGGTGGGGCGGAAACGATTATTTTTGACATTAATACACCGGGGGGAACGGTGGCAGCAGCGGAAAAAATCGCTAAATTAATGGATGATACGCCAGTTAAGAAAGTTGCATTCATCAATAATAGAGCATTATCTGCTGGTGCATTTATCGCCCTCCATGCTGATGAAATCTACATGGTTCCTGGCGGGACGATGGGATCGGCTGCTATTATTGATTCAGAAGGAAATGCTGCCTCAAAAAAGGCACAGTCCTATTGGCTGGCGGCGATGAGTGCAGCAGCTGAGAATCATGGAAGAGATCCAAAATTTGCATTAGCTATGGCCAGCGATAATGTTCATATAAGTGGATATGGAACAGGTAATGGAAAATTACTTACTCTGACTGCATCGCAAGCCAAAGAAGCTGGCTACAGTAAGGGGACTGTTAAAAGTCAAGAGGAATTATTACAGACTCTAGGGCTGGCAAAAGCAAAGACTACGACTATACATGAAAGCTTTGCTGAAAAGGCTGCCCGGATACTTACTCATCCGGCGGTCATTCCGATTCTTCTTACAATAGGCTGTTTAGGGCTTGTTATTGAACTGTTTACTCCTGGAATCGGGCTGCCGGGTCTAGCCGGTTTTTCGAGCTTTTTATTATTTTTTTTCGGCCATATGGTTGCCGGGTTGACAGGCTATGAATCCATTCTTTTATTTGCTGTTGGAATTGTTTTGCTTATTTTAGAGCTGTTCCTGCCAGGAGCTATTGCGGGTGTGCTGGGTTTTGCCTGTATCGTTGGCAGTTTATATCTAGCAACAGAAAATCTGGTGTTAACATCAGTATCGCTGCTGATCGCTCTTACGGTTTCGATAGGAACAGCCATCATTATGGTAAAGGTGTATGGACGGAAAATGAAAATGCTAAACAAGATTATCTTAAAAGACTCGACGGCAACGGAAAAAGGTTATGTTTCTAACAAGAATAGAATTGATTTGATAGGGAGGGAGGGGGCAGCTTTGACTCCGCTCAGGCCATCTGGCATTGCCTTGATTGATCATGAACGGCTTGATGTTGTTACAGAAGGAAGTTTTATTGCAAAGGATACAAAAGTAAAAGTCATAAAAGCAGAAGGTGCCAGAATTGTGGTACGTGAAGTAGTCAATCAGTTATAAGGAGGAGAATCTATGTTAACGACCAGTACGATCATTTTATTAATAGCGGTTGTGGCAGGGATTATTGTGTTTGCGGTTTTACTTACGTTTGTTCCGGTCATGCTCTGGGTTTCTGCACTTGCAGCCGGAGTGAGGGTAAGCATATTCACATTGATTGGGATGAGGCTTAGACGTGTTATTCCAAGCAGGGTGATCAACCCCTTAATAAAGGCACATAAAGCAGGCATTGATGTAACCACCAATCAGCTTGAGAGCCATTATCTGGCTGGTGGAAATGTAGATCGGGTAGTAAATGCGCTCATCGCGGCGCATAGGGCCAATATAGAGCTCTCATTCGAGCGGAGTGCAGCGATTGATCTTGCAGGAAGAAACGTCCTGGAAGCCGTCCAGATGAGTGTCAATCCAAAAGTGATTGAGACCCCTTTTATTGCCGGTGTAGCCATGAATGGGATCGAGGTAAAGGCAAAAGCAAGGATTACAGTCAGAGCGAATATAGACCGCCTTGTGGGAGGAGCTGGGGAAGAGACAGTCATAGCCCGGGTAGGTGAAGGGATTGTTTCCACGATTGGATCCTCTGACAGTCATAAAAAGGTATTAGAAAATCCCGACATGATTTCACAGACTGTGTTATCGAAAGGTCTGGATTCCGGGACTGCCTTCGAGATTCTTTCGATTGACATAGCGGATGTAGATATCGGAAGCAATATCGGAGCTAACCTTCAAACTGAACAGGCAGAGGCTGATAAGAAGATTGCGCAGGCGAAGGCTGAAGAACGCCGGGCAATGGCTGTTGCTTACGAGCAGGAGATGAAAGCCCGTGTAGAAGAAATGAGGGCAAAAGTAGTGGAATCAGAAGCAGAGGTTCCACTCGCTATGGCCGAGGCACTTAAATCAGGAAACTTAGGTGTAATGGATTATATCAATCTGCAGAATATTACAGCTGATACAGATATGAGAGACTCAATCAGCAGGATGTCCAAAGATCCTAAAGATGGAGGTAAGAGTTGATGTCTGCCGGTTAATTAGAAAGGGGGAACCCTGTTGGAAGCATTAGTAGACATTTTATTTGGAAATGCTTTCTTTATCATCATCATTCTGGGGATTTTATCTTCTCTCTATAAAAGGTTGAAAATGGATGGTAAAGCGGGCCGGCTTAAGAAGGCTTATAAAGGGACCGACCCATTCGGAGGTCCATCTCTAAGAAACGCTCCTTCCGGTAGAGAAGGAACTACCCCTCTTAAGGAGCTGCCGGCTGTAGAGCCTTCTGCGTTCCCTGTATACCATGACGAAGGTCTGGCACAAGCGATAAACAGCGAACATAGCAGTGGAGCAATTGAAAGGAAGGCTGCCACTGCAAGAGTTGCGGTTGGAGATAGTAAAGAAACGTACCCTCGGCAGGAAACACTCCCAAAATTGGAGTTTGGCCAAAATCAGATCCTGCAGGGTATCATGATGGCAGAAATTTTAGGAAAACCGAAAGGATACACCTCCCGTTATCGAAGAGCAAAATCAGCAACTGTGTTGAAAAAATAGAATTTTTCAGTGCTAGAACCCCTTTTTCGCTCATACATTTGAGATAAAAGGGGGTTCTTTTTTTATGGCACAAAAGTGGGGACAAAAATTACGGCAGCTTATGATGAAATCAATGGACCTTCCACATGATGTAATAATGGACCTGCCCCGTATTACAATGATTGGCCAATTACATATTTATATTGAAAACCATAGAGGACTTTTAACCTTCACAGATACAGAATTGAGATTAATGTTAAAAAACGGCCAGCTGCTAATTAAGGGTAACTCTTTTTCCATAAAGGCTATCCTTCCTGAGGAGATCCTGCTGGAGGGGAAAATAGATCATGTCTTTTTTATCAATGAATAATACGGGGGGAAACCCATGAAGAATCAGTGGACAAACTTTTTAGCAGGATATATTAGAGTGAAAGCAGATGGGATAGGGACAGAGAGAGTAATTAATAAGCTTATTAAGCAAAATATCTATATATGGAATGTCAAAAGAGCTGGATCGCATTCCATCCTTTTTAATATTCAACTTAAAGAAATGCATAAATTTCGGAATGCGGTAAGAAACAGCGACTGTAAACTTTCCTTTCTCGAGGGGCGAGGAGGTCCATTCTTATTTAAACGGCTGCTAAAAAACAGTGGTTTTTTAGCAGGTTTCCTTGCATTTGTCGTACTTATTTTTCTTTTATCTAATATGGTCTGGGGTATTGAAATTAGAGGAGCTAAGCCAGAAACTGAGCATTTGATCCGAAAAGAATTGGACAAGATGGGAGTAGAAAAAGGAAAAATCCAGTTCCTGCTTGATGACGCGGATGATATCCAGCGGAAGCTGACCAACAATATTTCGGCATTAACCTGGATCGGTGTGGAGCTTAAAGGGACAACTTTTCATTTTCAGGTGGTTGAAAAGAAACAGCCGGATGAACAGGTCAAGCTCTCGCCTAGAAATCTTGTGGCCGGTAAAAAAGCTGTCATTTCAAAGATGTTTGTCGTGAAGGGGCAGTCAGTAGTTGCTGTTCATGATTATGTTAAAAAGGGACAGATGCTCGTATCGGGCACGATTGGCAATCCTGATAAGCCAAAGATTGTGGCAGCAGACGGAGAGGTATGGGGGGAGACCTGGTATAAATCCCAGGTAGAGGTTCCTTTAATAACCAATTTTTCCGTGTTTAATGGGAGAGAAAGCGTGAAACATTATATAAAAATAGCTAAGTTTTCGATACCTGTCTGGAATTTTAAAAAACCAGATTATAAAAACTTTGAAACCGAACTGTCCGAACGCCCTCTGAAATTTCTAAAGTGGGAGCTGCCCATTCATTATAAGACGGCAACTCATCGAGAAAAGGAAGACGTTACCCGCAAGTATAGTGTAAAAGAGGCAGTTTCAAAAGCAAGAGAGATGGGGAAAAAAGACTTAATGAAACTTATACCTGAAGATTCCAAGATCGTTGGGGAGAAAATTTTGCACCAGACAACCGACAGTGGTAAAGTAAAACTATCTTTACATTACCAAGTTATAGAAAATATAGCTGTCGGACAACCAATTATTCAAGGAGACTAAGGAATGTCAGAAGAAGCAAAAGTAGTCAACTTACACCTGGAATCTCCTGCCGAAGCACTTGCTTTGCTGGGAAATTCAGATTCAAACTTAAAAATACTCGAACAAGAGTTAAACGTGTCAGTAGTTACCCGTGGGGAGGATATTACCATCACGGGCAGCCAGACTTCTGCGGAACAGGCAGAAACGGTACTGAAAGCCCTGATAAAAGTCATCAGAAAAGGCATTAACATCAGTTCCCGGGATGCGATGTACGCTGTGCAGATGGCCCAGAAAGGGACTATAGAGTACTTTTTGGAACTGTATAACGAAGAAATTATGAAGAATGCCAAGGGGAAAACGATTCGGGTTAAAACTCTTGGGCAGCGTCAGTATATTTCCGAAATGAGAAAAAATGATCTGGTATTTGGAATTGGCCCTGCTGGTACTGGTAAAACCTACCTAGCTGTCATTATGGCCGTACATGCCTTGAAAAATGGAAGTGTAAAAAAGATCATTCTAACCAGGCCGGCTGTAGAAGCAGGCGAGAGCCTTGGGTTTTTACCGGGAGACTTAAAAGAAAAGGTCGATCCATATTTACGCCCATTATATGATGCTCTACATGATGTTTTAGGCACAGACCATACGGAGCGGATGATTGAACGGGGAACTATTGAGATTGCACCTCTGGCATATATGAGAGGAAGAACATTGGATGACGCTTATGTCATTCTTGATGAAGCCCAGAATACTACAGGAGCACAGATGAAAATGTTTCTGACCCGGCTTGGCTTCGGTTCCAAGATGGTCATTACGGGAGACCGCTCTCAGATTGACCTTCCCAAAGGGGTAAAATCCGGCTTGACCACGGCTGAAGAAATCTTGAAGAATGTGTCGGGCATGTCGTTTGTTGAGCTAGAACAGAGTGACATTGTAAGACATCCATTGGTAGCAAGGATCATTGGAGCATATGAAAAAGCAAATCAATAAGTCACTAAGCCTGCCAAGCCAATTGGCGGGTTTTTTCAGGTAGATAAAGAACCCATAAAAGGCCGGCTTGCTTAATTAGGATGAAACTTCACTCAAAAACTGATATTATTTTAACGTACATAGTATATATAGAATAAGCTGAATCATTGTTTGTTCAGGGGGGCTTTAAGATGAGCAGGGTTTATAGAGCAGTCACTAAGTTAAAAGATCTTCTGAGGATGAAGGTCTTCCAAGCTTTGCTTTTTATCCTTTTAGGATTAATTACATATTTGGTTATGTTTGATAATGTCATGCCAGAAAAAATTAATGTTTCACTGCTTACCCCGGCAGATAAGACCATCCGTGCACCCCAGACCGTTGTGGATAAGGAGAAAACAGAACAATACAAGCAGGAAGCAGCCAAGGATGTTGAAGATGTATTTACACAGAAAAAGGAGTATGCCGAAAACCGTGTAGACCTCATTTCCTCGATATTTGACTCAGTTCAGGAAGTAAAAGCGGAACTGGAAATTAAGCAGCAAGAGAAGGCGGAGAAAGACGAGGGGGATTTACCATCCAGCAAAACACAAATAGGCACTCCGGCACATGCAGCCTTAGCTAAGCAAAAGCTGACAGGAAATGTAACGAAAGATCTGTCTGATGACGTTTTTATGGCACTTATAAAGGCGGATGAACAAAATTTTGTCATGGCCAGGGATCTTACCTTGACCGCCATACACAATGTGATGAGCACAAAAATTCCCGCGAGTGAAGTAGAACCTGCGAAAAACCGGGCAGCAGAACAGCTGAAAATTTCAAGCCTTCCTAAAGATATTAAGGACGCTGCAATTGAATTAGCCCGTTTTGCTATCATTCAGAATGAGTTCTATGACAGCCAAAAGTCGGAAGAAAAGGTTCAGACAGCAGTAGAAGGCGTCGAGCCTGTTAAAATTCTGCAGGGTGAGGTGATTGTAGAGGAAGGGCAGCTTGTGGACCGTGACATTTACCGACAGCTAAAGCTCGCTGGTTTACTCGAGGAGCAGACCTCTTACCTTCCCTTCATTGGCCTTGGCTTATTTATATTGTTAACAATGAGTGGTTTATTTTATTATTTTCAGCTGAACAAAGAAAATACTGACAAGAAACAAAGCCAGATTCTGCTGTTCAGCTTTGTATACCTTCTTGCTCTGCTGATCATGAAAACCGTAAGTCTCTTTCAAGAAGCTGAATATATCGATATGGTGTATTTTTTTCCGGCTGCCTTTGCAGCTATGCTGATAAAAGTACTCCTTAATGAGAGGCTGGCCATTGCGATCACCATAGTACTGGCTTCGTATGGGACCATCATTTTTAACGATGGAACCGCCTCGAATTTACATATTGCTGCCGGTCTATACATACTGCTAAGCGGAGCAGCTGGAATCATCCTCTTGTATACTAAGAACTATAGAGCCAAGATCCTGCAGGCAGGTTTATTTTTGTCACTTCTGAACTTCCTGCTCATACTCGCCCTTTTATTTATTATGGATGTCCGGTCACTCAAGATAGAATTTGTATTTTATATCATTTCGGCACTTGTGTCTGGGCTTGCATCATCTATCCTGACGATAGGTGTCCTTCCATTCTTTGAAACGGGCTTTGGAATATTAACAACCATGAGGCTGATCGAGTTATCCAACCCAAACCATCCACTGCTGAGGAGGATATTAACGGATGCACCAGGAACCTATCACCATAGTATAATGGTTGCGAACCTAGCAGAATCTGCCTGTGAGTCCATTGGAGCAAATGGCCTGCTTGCCCGAGTGGGCTGTTATTATCACGATATAGGCAAGACAAAGCGGCCGCAATTTTTTATAGAAAATCAAATGAACATAGAAAATCCACATGACCGCCTGGATCCGGAAAAAAGTAAAGATATTATTATTGCTCATGTTTCTGACGGGGTAGAGTCACTCACAAAACACCGCCTGCCGGAAGAAATTGTATCTATAGCAAAAGAGCACCATGGGACCACTTTACTGAAGTATTTTTACCATAAAGCAGCACAGCAGAGAGAAGATGTAAAAGAATCAGAATTCAGATATCCTGGTCCGAAACCGCAGACAAAGGAGTCAGCTGTAATCAGCATAGCCGACAGTGTTGAGGCGGCTGTGAGATCCATGGGAAATCCCACCGCTGAAAAGATTGATCAATTAATAAAAAGCATAATTGTAGAACGTCTTGAGGATGGGCAATTTAATGAATGTGATATAACAATGAAAGAGCTGGATATCGTTAAGAAATCATTAAGTGAAACTCTTAAAGGAATATTTCATACTCGTATCGAGTATCCGGAAATCAAAAAAACTAAATAGCAGGTGAAACGATGCTGTTAAATATTGACTTTATTGATGAAACCAATGAAACAACTGATAAGGATCAGGCACTGGTAGAAGAATTGCTGCAGTTTGCAGCAGAAAAGCTATCCATACAGCCGCAGACGGAAATATCTGTTACGTTTGTGGACAATAACAGAATCCAGGAAATAAACCGTGAATACCGCAGCAAAGATAAGCCGACCGATGTCATATCGTTCGCACTTGAAGAGATGGGAGAAGACGAGATAGAGATCAAAGGAGCGGACATGCCGAGAATTCTAGGGGACATTATTATCTCCGTAGAAAAAACAAGGGAACAAGCAGCTGATTATAAGCATTCTTTTAAAAGAGAGCTTGGGTTCCTGGCACTCCATGGATTTCTCCATCTGCTTGGTTTTGATCATATGACAGAAGAGGATGAAAAAATGATGTTTGGCAAGCAAAAGGAAATATTGGATGAATACGGGCTTACAAGGTCATAAAGGGCGAAAGAATCCTTTTTATAAAAGTGTATCTTTTGCTGCCAATGGAATTTATATGGCATTAAAAACGGAAAGGAATGTCCGGATTCATGCGGTAATTTCTGTGTTAGTTCTTATTGCGGGCTGGATACTTAACCTGACCCAGATAGAATGGTTATTCATTTTTCTCTCTATAGGTGTAACTATTTCACTTGAATTGGTGAATTCAGCTCTAGAACGAGCGGTTGATCTTGCAACGGAAGAATATCATCTTCTGGCTAAACAGGCCAAAGATATGGCAGCAGGCGCTGTTCTATTTTTCTCATTCATTTCCATCATTATTGGGCTTGTCATTTTTGTTCCCCGGCTGATGGAACTTATCTGGACTTAAAGCAGTTATTTTTTTATAGCAATTAGAAAGGAAGATATAAATGAACATTCAGGAACTCATTGAAAGAGCGAAAGAAGCAAGACAAAAAGCCTATGTTCCCTATTCAAATTTCCAAGTAGGGGCAGCACTTCTAACCGCAGACGGCAAAGTATATAGCGGCTGCAATATAGAAAATGCGGGGTACAGTATGACAAATTGCGCAGAAAGAACGGCATTTTTCAAAGCTGTTTCAGAAGGGGACAAGGACTTTTCTATGTTGGCTGTTATAGCCGATACGGACGGGCCTGTTTCTCCTTGCGGAGCATGCCGCCAGGTTATTTCTGAATTCTGTCCTAGAGATATGAAAGTAGTTTTAACCAATTTAAAAGGGGAAATAAAAGAGACAACTGTGGAAGAATTATTGCCAGGAGCCTTTTCACCGGAGGATTTACATGAATAAAATAAATGAAAATACATCAAAGAATTACAAGTCGGGATTCATATCTATTATTGGACGTCCGAATGTTGGTAAATCAACGTTCTTAAACCGGGTAATCGGCCAAAAAATAGCCATCATGAGCGATAAGCCTCAGACAACCAGAAATAAGGTCCAGGGAGTGCTGACTCTTAATGATGCTCAGATGATATTCATTGACACTCCTGGAATTCACAAGCCGAAACACAAGCTCGGTGATTTCATGATGAAGGTTGCACAGAATACGCTTAAAGAGGTAGATCTAGTATTGTTTATGATTAATGCAGAGGAAGGCTATGGAAGAGGCGACGAATTCATCATTGAAAAATTAAAGACGATAAAAACTCCCGTTTTCCTAGTTATTAACAAGATTGACCAGATCCACCCGGATGAATTAATGCCGCTGATTGAAAAATACTCATCGAAGATGGAATTCAAAGAAGTCGTTCCGATTTCTGCCCTGCAGGGGAATAACGTTGAAACGCTTTTGGGGCAGATCAAGGACTTCCTGCCGGAGGGGCCGCAATATTATCCGGCTGACCAAGTAACAGACCACCCGGAAAGATTTATCATTTCTGAATTAATTCGTGAAAAGGCTCTGCATTTAACGAGGGAAGAGATTCCCCATTCCATTGCCGTTGTGATTGATTCGATCAAGCGGGAAGGAAACAGCGAAACCATACATGTTATGGCAACTGTGATTGTGGAAAGAGATTCGCAAAAAGGGATCGTAATTGGAAAGCAAGGCAAAATGCTTAAGGAAATTGGTCAGCGCGCCCGTCTCGATATAGAGAATCTTCTGGGGTCCAAGGTATTTCTTGAACTCTGGGTTAAGGTTCAGAAGGATTGGAGAAATAAGGCCGGACAGTTAAGGGACTACGGTTTCCGGGAAGATGAATATTAATTGCTGCTTCTAACAGTTGGTTATTTTTTAAATGTATTGTGAATTCATCTGTAGATGTAAACAGGTAAAAGAGGATTTATACGTAGTAAAAAATGTTTAACATGAAAACTGACAGAATGGTCAAGATAAGCTTAAGGTTTTGGGATAGTATTTAGAATTGCTAGTTTTACATTTGAAAGGTGGGCTTACAATGTTGGATTTTACCTGGAGAGTATTCAGCAGTACAGGTAATATTGATACCTATCTCCTATTTAAAGAATTGGAGCTGGAACATGGCGATAAACCCGAAATGGCAGAAACTGAGCTAGCAGAAACAGATTTCCCTATCTCCTAGTAAGTCTTGCTTCCACTCTGAAGGGTGGGTACCTTATCATGCTCCAAAAATGTGAGGGAATTGTAATAAGACGTTCCAATTATGGAGAAAATAATAAAATTATTACATTGTATACCCGTGAATGGGGGAAAATTGCGGTGATGGCGCGAGGTGCCAGCAAGCCGAGCAGCAGGTTCTCTGCTGTCACCCAATTATTTAATTATGGTTCCTATCTGGTCCAGCCTTCCAAAGGAATGGGAGGGCTGCAGCAGGGGGAGACGGTGTCTTCCATGAGAGCAATAAGGGAGGATATCATCACTACGGCATATGCATCTTATATTGTTGAATTGCTTGACAAAAGTGTGGAAGACAGAAAACCCAATCCCTATTTATTTGAATTGCTCTACCAATCCCTTAATTACATAAATGAAGGCTATGACAGTGAAATTATCAAATTTATTTTTGAGATGAAGATGCTCGATGTACTTGGACTGCATCCAACCTTGAATCAATGTGCCATTTGCGGTGCAACAGAAGGCAATTTTTCCTTTTCGATCCGGGAAGGCGGTTTTATCTGCCACCGCTGCCTTGAAAAAGATCCCTACCATTTGAAAATTTCTCCTGCTGCAGTTAAACTTTTAAGGGTGTTTTATTATTTCGATTTAAGCCGGCTGGGCAGTATTTCGGTTAAGCCAGAGACAAAAAAAGAACTAGAGCATGTAATCAATTCGTTTTACGAGGAATATTCTGGACTTCAGCTTAAATCAAAGAAATTCCTGGACCAGATGGATACGTTCAAACAGAAATTTTAATACATCTAGTGCTAACTATTGACAAAGTAATATTCAATCTTATAAAATTTGTTTTAATTATATGGATGCGTTGAAGGAAAGTAGTACCTGAAAACTCACTCTTTTATAGCGAGCCCGGGTCGGTGAAAGCCGGGAAAAGAGACTTCAGGGAAGGCAGTCCCGAGCAGAGCAGGCTGGAGTACCAGCAAAAGCGGCCGATGATATCGGCAAATAGGGTGGAACCGCGGGTAAACTCTCGTCCCTATGCGAAAGCATAGGAACGGGAGTTTTTTTATGTGTTGAAACGACCTTGGGGTGCCGGTTATGTATGAACGGACCGTCACTCTTTGTAAGGTTCGCATCCGCTTTAAATTATTTGGAGGTGCGGTATGAATATTCAGAACATGATTTTAACTCTTCAAAAGCATTGGTCAGAACAAGGCTGTATACTTATGCAGGCCTATGATGTTGAAAAGGGAGCAGGTACAATGAGCCCTTACACGTTTCTCCGTGCTATAGGCCCGGAGCCGTGGAATGTTGCCTATGTGGAGCCGTCAAGAAGGCCGGCTGACGGGCGGTATGGAGAAAATCCCAACAGGCTTTATCAGCACCATCAATTTCAGGTTATTATGAAACCTTCACCTGAAAACATTCAGGAGCTTTATCTCGATTCATTAAAAGCACTTGGAATTGATCCCCTAAAGCATGATATCCGCTTTGTAGAAGATAACTGGGAGAACCCTTCCCTTGGCTGCGCAGGACTTGGCTGGGAGGTTTGGCTGGATGGGATGGAGATTACCCAATTCACATATTTCCAACAGGTTGGCGGGATTGAGTGTAAGCCTGTATCAGTCGAGATAACTTATGGAATTGAGCGCTTGGCTTCGTATATCCAGGACAAAGAAAATGTGTTTGATTTAGAATGGACAAATGGATTTACCGTAAGAGATATCTTCTATCAGCCTGAATATGAACATTCAAAATACACGTTTGAAACCTCTGACCCTGATATGCTTTTCCAGCTTTTCAACATCTATGAAAAAGAGGCTCACCGTCAGATGGAAAATGGCCTGGTGCATCCAGCTTATGACTATGTGCTAAAATGTTCACACACGTTTAACGTATTGGATGCAAGAGGATCGATCTCTGTTACAGAACGTACCGGTTATCTGGCAAGAGTCAGGAACCTTGCACGGAAAGTGGCAAAAACGTTTTATGAAGAGAGAGAAAAGCTTGGTTTCCCAATTTTAAAGAAGGAGGAACTATCTCATGAGTAAACACGATATCTTATTAGAGATCGGGCTGGAAGAAATGCCTGCGCGGTTTGTGACTTCCTCCATGAACCAGCTGAAAGATAAAGTACAAACATGGCTGAATGAAAAGCAAATTGAGTTCAGTGAAATTATCGCGTACTCTACGCCACGCCGACTTGCTGTCTGGGTTAAAGAAGCTGCAGAATCACAAAAGGACATCAATGAGGAAGCAAAAGGCCCAGCGAAAAAAATAGCGCTGGATCAGGAGGGAAACTGGTCGAAGGCTGCAGCAGGGTTTGCCCGCGGACAGGGTGTGGCTGTAGAGGATATATTCTTTAAAGAGCTTAATGGTGTTGAATATGTATATGTAAATAAGTTTATTAAAGGAAAGCCGACAAGAGAGCTTCTTCCTGAGTTGAAAGACATTATTACGGGTTTGAATTTCCCTAAAAATATGAAATGGGCCGATGAAGATCTCCGATTTGTAAGGCCGATTAAATGGCTGATCGCTTTATATGGCGAAGAAATCATTCCTTTTTCCATAACTGATGTGAAGACGGATAAAATAAGCCGGGGACATCGCTTCCTTGGAAGTGATGTGGTGATGCATTCCCCGTCTAAATACGAAGAGTTACTTAAGGAACAGTTTGTCATTACAAATCCGGAAGAGAGAAAACAGTTAATCATTAATGATATAAAAGAGTTGGCACAGGCTCAGAATTGGGAGATTCCAATTGATGAAGAATTGCTTGAGGAAGTCAATAATCTAGTCGAGTTCCCAACTGCACTGTACGGGAAGTTTGAAGAAGAATTTCTTGAACTGCCTGAACAAGTACTCGTGACTTCTATGAAAGAGCATCAGCGATATTTCCCGGTAAAGGATCAAAAGGGGAACCTTCTGCCTTTCTTTATTACCATCAGGAACGGAAATAAGGAACATCTGGAGACAGTTGCCAGGGGGAATGAAAAAGTATTGCGTGCAAGACTTGCGGATGCTTCCTTCTTCTATAAAGAAGATCAAAGGACTACAATCGAAGCATCATTAAAGAAGCTTCAAACCATCGTTTATCAGGAAGAGCTGGGCACCTTGGCGGATAAAGTTCAACGCGTGAGAAGGCTGGCCTCCCAGATTGCTAAGAAAATAAATTTAAGTGAGAAGGAACAAAGCCAGACGGACCGTGCTGCAGAAATCAGCAAGTTCGACCTGGTATCTCATATGGTATATGAATTTCCTGAATTACAGGGGTTTATGGGAGAGAAGTATGCCCGGTTAAAGGGTGAGGATGAAGCTGTTGCCGCTGCCATAAACGAGCATTATATGCCTCGGAATGCAGAAGATTCAGTTCCTCCATCTGTGATTGGCTCTGTACTATCCATTGCTGAAAAGCTGGACACTATTGCCTCTTGCTTCTCAATTGGGATCATTCCTACAGGTTCCCAGGATCCTTATGCTCTTAGAAGGCAGGCGAGCGGTATTGTAGCCATCCTGGAGCAATCCAAGTGGAATTTAACGTTTGAATCCCTGCTTGATATGGCATTAGATAATATCGAGAGCGAAGGATTTGCAAAGAGATCAAGAACCGAAACACATACAGAATTAACGCATTTCTTTAAGATGAGAATAAAGCATCTCTTGAATGAACAGAACATCCGCTATGATTTAATTGACTCTGTTCTGGAAAATGAAGTAGGCATCCTGTCAGAACTGGTGGAAAGGGCAAGTGTGCTGGAAGCTAAAAAGAACGAGCCTGAGTTTAAAGGATCGGTTGAAACTCTAAGCCGCGTTATGAATATTTCTAACAAGGCTTCCGGCCATGTAACTCCAAATCCGGATCTTTTCGAAAACGAATATGAGCATAAACTATTTGCAGCCTATCAAAAGACAGTAGAATCATATGATCAACAGCATAATGAAGAATCCAAATTCGATCTTCTGATTTCGATGAAGACAGAGATTGAAGAATACTTTGAACACACAATGGTAATGGCTGAAGATGAGAAGGTCAGGAATAACCGTCTGGCACTATTATTTGAAATTACTAGGGTCATTCGAAAGTTTGCTGAGTTCAACAAAATTATTACGGGTTAAAGGTGAAGGCCGGTCTATCCCAAAGACCGGCCTTTTCTTATGAATCCAATGTTTGTGAATTCTTCTAATTAGTATATAATTATAGAAAACAGTATAACTCATTTTTCGTTTTACATATTGCAGAGATCAATATGAGCGTCTGTCATGACGCAGGCAGCGTATGGGCTGGTTAATTATCCTCCATATGGTAACTAGTCCTCCAGCAGGCTGCCAGCGCTTTTTATGAAGGTGGTGTTTACAATCGAACTTAATAAACGTCAGCAGCAGATTTTAGAGATCGTGAAGCAAAATGGACCAATAACAGGCGAGCACATTGCTGACCAATTGAATCTTACCAGGGCAACTCTCCGTCCAGATTTAGCGATTCTGACTATGGCAGGATATTTGGATGCGAGACCCAGGGTTGGATATTTTTATTCGGGTAAAAGCGAAACACAGCTGCTCACGGACAACCTGAAGAAAATCATTGTTAAAGATTATCAATCCATCCCAGTTGTCGTAGGTGACAGTATTTCTGTCTATGATGCTATTTGTACGATGTTCCTCGAGGATGTTGGCACATTATTTGTGGTGGATAAGGAGTCCATTCTTAAAGGAGTACTCTCCCGTAAAGATCTGCTGAGAGCGAGCATAGGAAAGCAGGAACTAACTTCAATCCCGGTAAATATAATAATGACGCGAATGCCTAATGTAACTATGTGCACAAAAGAAGATTTACTGATAGATGTAGCTAAAAGACTGATAGATAAACAAATAGATGCCGTACCAGTTGTTAAAGAAACTGAAAAGGGTTATGAAGTAACGGGAAGAATTACAAAGACAAATATTGCTAAGGCCTTTGTTGCCTTGGCTGATGACGGCATATAGGGGTGGGGAACTAAATGAACAGTAAAATAATTTATGTAGTTTCTGATTCAGTGGGGGAAACTGCTGAGCTAGTGACTAAAGCTGCCGCAAGCCAGTTTAAAGGGTATGGAGTCATCATTAAACGCATTCCATATGTAGAGACTCATGCCAATATCGAGGAAGTCATTTCCTTAGCTAAGATAAATTCCGGCATCATTGCATACACGCTTGTGAAACCGGAAGTACGCAGCTATATGAAGGAGAGGGCTGACAGCGAACATATTTTTGCATACGACATAATCGGTCCATTAGTTGATAATCTGCAGCAATGCTTTGATTCAAAGCCGCTTTATGAGCCCGGTATGGTCCGCAAACTGGATGAGGATTATTTTAAGAGAGTAGAAGCTATAGAATTTGCGGTAAAGTACGATGATGGCCGTGATCCAAGAGGAATATTAAGAGCTGATATTGTATTAGTTGGTGTATCCAGAACATCTAAGACGCCTTTATCCCAATATTTAGCCCATAAAAGATTAAAAGTCGCAAATGTGCCTGTTGTTCCCGAAGTGGATCCGCCGGAGGAACTCTTTCTGGTGCCTCCTAATAAATGCATAGGATTAAAGATCAGTCCGGAGAAACTGAACGATATAAGGAAAGAGCGGCTGAAAACTCTTGGTTTGAATGACCATGCCATTTATGCCAATATTGAAAGAATTAAAGAAGAACTAACTTATTTTGAAAAAATTATCGAGAAATTAAATTGCCCGGTGATTGATGTAACGAATAAAGCGGTGGAAGAGACCGCTAATACCATCATAAATATCATACAAAAAGGATCGGAAGCATAGCACATATCATGTGCTATTTTTTTTGCAGAGGGCAATTATACAGCTTTAGCTTATGTATCCCATTAAACAGACTCTTGTAACATCCCACCTGGTTTTTTAAATCGCAAAAAACGTTTTCAATAATGCCTGGCTAAAAAAAGTCACATATTTGCCACAAGTTAAAATAATAGATTTTCAAATAAAAATGTACTATAATAAAAAGCTGTGATAAAAAAGCATTTTTAAGGTTTAGACTTGGTAAATAAGGAATAAACTAAGAAATGTGAGATGTCAAGTTTTACCTGATAGAATTTTTCGACAAATCCATTTACTTTTTAAAAGAAAAGGCTGCATAAGAAGGAATATGAAGAACAATGTAGAATTACAAAGAGGTACTATCATTTATGTAGATGCTGATGCTTGTCCGGTTAAAGATGAAATAACAAAGGAAGCTAAGCGTTATAACGTACAGGTTTATTTTGTTACTTCGATCAATAATATGATGAACAGCCCTTCTGAAGGGAAATGGGTGTATGTGGAAAACGAGAAAGAAGCCGCAGATCTTTATATCCTGAACCATGCGAAAAAAGGTGATCTTGTGATTACCGGGGATATTGGGTTAGCTGGCACTCTTCTGCCAAAAAACGTTTACGTACTTTCCCCCAGGGGAAAGGAATACACGGAAAACAATATAGGCCCAATGCTGGAAATGCGTTATGCTGCAGGTAAAATGCGGCGTCAAGGTAAATATACCAAAGGTCCGAAGCCATTCAAAAAGGAAGATCGAGAACATTTTCTCATAAATCTTTCAAAAATATTGTCGAACCTTGCAGGAAATTAAAAATTTCTCGCGAATTCATTACATATCATCACTAAGTAAGCTTAGAAAATTACTGATGATAAAAGAGGTGAAATCTCCTGCACATTGCATTCCCCTTTATCTGTTCAGATGAAACTATGTGTATGTATAGGTGATCCAATGACAAACACCCGTATATCAGAAGAAAAAATTAATGAGATTCGGGCTGCCGTTGATATTGTAGATATTATCAGTGAATATGTCCAGCTCAAAAAACAAGGGCGAAATTATTTCGGCCTTTGTCCTTTTCACGGTGAAAAATCTGCATCCTTTTCAGTTTCGCCTGATAAACAAATTTTCCATTGCTTTGGCTGCGGAGCAGGCGGAAACAGCTTTACGTTCGTAATGGATATAGAAGGCGTTTCTTTTATTGAAGCCGCAAAGAAAATCGCTGACCGGGCAAATATTACATTAGATATAGATCTTCAGAATGCAGGTGAAAAGAGACAGTCCCCGATTGAAAGTTCAATGATCGAAGCACATGATCTTCTAAAAAAATTCTACCACCATTTGTTAGTAAATACAAAAGAGGGTCAAAATGCCCTGGAATATTTACAGGCGAGGGGATTTACAGAAGATGCTATAAATAAATTCCAGATTGGCTATGCTTTAGACAGCTGGGATCTTGTTTATAAATTTCTGGTTAAAAGAGGTTTTTCCGAGGAACTTCTCGAAAAGTCAGGATTAATCATAAAAAGTGAAAAAAGAGACAGTTACTTTGACAGATTTAGGAACAGAATCATGTTTCCTATAACTGACCACCAGGGAAATACAGTTGCTTTTTCCGGCAGGGCTATAGGAGATGATACTCCTAAATATTTAAACAGCCCGGAAACAGCGATTTTTAATAAAAGCAAAATTCTCTATAATTTTCAAACAGCAAGGCCCTCTATCCGGAAAAAAGAGCAGGTAATACTCTTTGAAGGATTCGCGGATTGTATTTCCGCCAGCACCGCAGGAGTAGATAACGGTGTTGCCACAATGGGTACTGCTTTAACCGATTATCATATTCAGGTTTTAAGAAGGAATACCGATACAGCTGTTATCTGCTTTGATTCAGATTCAGCTGGGTTAGATGCAGCAAACCGGGCTGCGGGTCTGCTTTCAGATACCGGATTTACCATCAAAGTTGCCCTGATGCCCCATAACATGGACCCTGATGATTACATTAAAACTCATGGAGCAGAAAAATTCCTGAACGAAGTAATAGGGGGAAGCCTGACATATACGGCATTTAAGATGCGGTACCTTCGCAGAGGAAAAAATGTAAATAATGAAGGAGATCGGATCCAGTATATTGAAGCAGTATTAAAGGAAATCTCCAAGCTTACTAATGCAGTGGAGAGGGATCATTATCTCAGGCAGATAGCCTCTGAATTTTCACTGTCTCTGGATGCCCTGGAAAAACAGCAGAAGCAGATATATTATGCTGGGAACAAAAAGGGGAATACCTCACCGCGGACTGAAAAACCGGTAACGCTTCACTATGAAAAAAAGCTGAAGCCCGCACATCATAATGCGGAAAGAACATTGATAGCCCACATGCTCAAGCATAAAGATATAGCTTTTAAAATACAGGATTTAATGGGCGGCCATTTCTTTAACTTGGATGAGCATCAGGAAATTATCACCTATCTCTATGCTTTTTATGAAGAAGGCCATGAACCCGATACCAGCCGATTCTTATCTTTCCTGGCTGATGCTGATCTTCGTAAGATCGTTTCGGATATCGAAATGATGACGATTAATGATGAATTCTCTGATCAAGAAATAAGAGATTGTGTTAATCAGGTGTTGAAGTATCAAAAGATGTTAATGATAAAAGAAAAAGAGGCAGAGCGCAAGGAAGCAGAACTTCAAAAGGATTATCTAAAAGCTGCTAAAATCGGGATGGAAATTATTCAGTTAACGAAATTATTATAGCAAGGCCGTTGTACAGTTTTGGAAGGAGGGGAACAGATGTCTGAAAAATCAGCACGTTCCAGAGAAGTTGATAGTGAGTTGACCCTTGAGCAGGTAAAAGAGCAATTATTAGAAATCGGAAAAAAACGAGGCTCTCTTAATTATGAAGTGATAGCAAACCGTTTGGCAAACTTTGAATTAGATTCAGAACAGATGGATGAGTATTTTGAGTATCTTGGCGATCAGGGTGTAGAGGTAATCGCTGAAAGCGAAGAGGATGACGATGAAGAAAATCCAAATATCAAAGAACTAGAAAAAGAAGAAGAGTTTGATTTAAACGATTTAAGTGTCCCGCCGGGCGTTAAGATAAATGATCCCGTACGCATGTATTTAAAAGAGATTGGCCGGGTAGACCTATTGTCCGGTGAGGAAGAAATCGAGCTGGCACATCGAATTGAGCAAGGGAATGAGGAAGCGAAACGCCGTCTGGCGGAAGCAAACCTGCGGCTTGTGGTCAGCATCGCAAAGCGCTATGTGGGGCGCGGAATGCTGTTTCTTGATTTAATCCAGGAAGGGAACATGGGGTTAATTAAGGCCGTAGAAAAGTTTGACTACCGCAAAGGCTTCAAATTCAGTACGTATGCTACATGGTGGATCCGCCAGGCGATTACTAGAGCTATCGCTGACCAGGCCAGGACGATCCGTATCCCGGTTCATATGGTAGAAACCATCAATAAACTAATTCGTGTTCAAAGACAATTGCTTCAGGATTTAGGGCGTGAACCTTCTCCGGAAGAAATAGCTGAGGACATGGATTTAACACCTGATAAAGTGCGTGAAATCTTGAAGATCGCTCAGGAGCCGGTTTCATTGGAAACTCCAATCGGTGAAGAAGATGACTCTCACTTAGGAGACTTTATCGAAGATCAGGATGCCACTTCTCCGTCAGAACATGCCGCGTATGAGCTGCTTAAAGAACAGCTTGAAGATGTACTTGATACTTTAACCGATCGGGAAGAAAATGTATTGAGATTACGATTTGGTCTGGATGACGGCCGTACCAGGACTCTTGAAGAGGTTGGCAAGGTGTTTGGAGTAACTCGTGAGCGTATTCGCCAGATAGAGGCTAAAGCACTTCGTAAGCTGCGGCACCCAAGCAGAAGTAAACGCCTAAAAGACTTCTTAGAATAAATAAGATTATCCGAAATAGTTCGTTCCCCCGGAACGGGCTATTTTTTTATGAGATAAGCTGGCAATACAAGATGATGATTGGAGGGAAGGGCACAAGCTTACCCAGGGCATTCCAGAGCCTCTTTCCGGGCTCCTATGTTCCGGTTTTCCATGCAGGTGTCTTTTAGCCTGCAGCGGATGAACATAATGGAACTCACTAACATAGCCATCAATCAAAATTTTTGTTTCCTTCGAATAAATGAAACGTTTATACTACATATAGACAAACTTCTATAGGGTTGTGTGCTTTTTGAACGAAACAAGAAGAAAAATCATAATAAACGAAGTTCATTACTGGAAAACTAACAGAATGCTTCCTGAACACTACTGCGACTATCTTCTGGCTTTATACCAGGGAGGTGACCCGGGCGACCCGGCGGAACCGCTTACAGAAAAAAAGGGTAAAAAAACCATTCCTCTTTCAGCTGCTTTCTTGAGTGTCGGGTTAACTTTATATGTAAACTATTTTACAGATTTGAGTTTTAACTTGCAAATCCTCCTGACAATTATTTTCCTGGTGCTTGCTGCCGGTTCTTTATTTTTCATACATAAAGAAAAACTACCTTTACAGATCGCTCTTGTTTGCCTGGCATTTAGTTTCTTATTATTAACAGTCAAGATTACGGAAGCAGCCTTTCCGGGCGGCAGCAAGGTGTTTTATCCCATTTTGCTTTGTCACTGCCTGTTGTGGATGTATCTTGGAAAGAGACTGAAGATGGGATATTTTACACTGGCGGCAATTCTGGGAAGTTGTTTGATTGCTTATTTCTTCATAAGAAATTATACTATTATTTAAATAGATGAAACCGCTTAATCAGATAAAAGCAGATTAACTCTTTTGCTGCAGGTAAATTTTTGTTTATTTTGAGAATTTAGGAAAGATATACAAAATGGGGCTTTTCCTTGAAAGTATTTTCAAGTAAAATAAAAATTGTTGTGGGATTTATTATATACAGATAGTGTTCATACATAGGGGAGGTAAAACAGTGAATCGCAATCCGGTTGTTCCATTCATTTTAATTATGGTTTTAGGTATCGGTCTAATGTTTATGTTATCTTTTATGGGACTGGATAATAGTAAAGAAATGGCTGAAGAGAAAAAGGGCGGCGGGGAGAAGAAAACAGAAGAAGTTGCTTCAAATCCCGAAGATTTTTACAAGCAGACTTGTGCAGGCTGTCACGGAAATCAATATGAAGGCGGAGCAGGCCCGTCACTGAAAGGTGTTGGCGGCCGCTATTCCCATGAAGAAATTAAGACCATCATAACTAAGGGTAAAGGGAATATGCCTCCTGGTTTGGTTGAAGCCGGAAATGCAGATAAAATGGCTAAATGGCTGGAAACATTGAAATAATATGATAATAGAAGTGAGTCCTTTGCATATGCAAAGGACTTTTTCTATACTGTTATTATGTTATGATAGTTACACTACAATCACTCGCTCAGAAAGCGAGTTTTATTTTACATAAAGGTGAGATGAATTGAATGAATGTCGATAGATTATCAAAGCGCCTGGAAGCCGTAGCAAGCTATATTCCGAAAGGCAGCATCCTTGCTGATATTGGATCAGATCATGCCTATCTGCCATGTTATGCCTTAAATAAAGAGATTATTAAGAAGGGTATAGCCGGTGAAGTAAGCGAAGGACCGCTAAAATCAGCACAGAACCAGGTCCGGGCATCTGGGCTGACCGAAAGGATCGATGTCAGAAAAGGTGATGGTCTTGAGGTTATTTCACCTGATGAAGTAGATTGCATAACCATTGCAGGAATGGGCGGGACACTAATCTCAACCATCTTGGAACAAGGCAGGAATAAGCTTAAGGGAGTCAAACGATTGATCCTCCAGCCCAATATTGGAGCTAGGAATGTACGAATCTGGCTATTGGAAAATGGCTGGGAGCTGATACAAGAAGAGATATTGGAAGAGGATCAGAAAATCTACGAAATCCTCGTGGCTGAACCTGGAAATCCAAACACTCCATATGACCGTGGGAATAGAGACGCATCCCTCTTAATGGGTCCCTTCTTAATTCAAGAGAAGAATCCTATTTTTGAAAAAAAGTGGGCTTTGGAAAAGGCTCATATGCAGCGAATACTTATACAGATAGAAAAGTCAGGGCAGGGCAGCGAACTTGCCGCTAAAAAAGTAGAACTTCGGGACAATATTAACATTGTGGAGGAGATTCTAAAATCATGAAGCAGGCTAATGGACATGAGATCATTCATTTATTGGAAGAGTTTTCACCAAAAGCATATGCCGAAGAAGGAGATCCTATCGGACTGCAGCTTGGAAAACTGAATAAACCTGTCAGCAAGGTAATAATAGCGCTCGATGTTACCGAAGAAGTGGTTCAAGAAGCAATAGATGCTGGTTCTGAGTTAATCATTGCCCATCACCCGCCGATTTTTAGACCGCTCAAACATTTAAGAACAGATCTTCCTCAGGGAGCATTGTACGAGAAGATCATCAAACACGATATAGCGGTTTATGCCGCGCATACCAATCTTGATGTCGCTAAAGGCGGAGTAAATGATCTCCTGGCAAATGCACTGAAGCTTCAGGACATAAAAGTAATGTCCCCCACTTATGAGAAAAAGCTTAAAAAGCTGGCTGTATATTGCCCTGTACCTCACGAAAAGGCGTTGCTTGACGCTCTCGGGCAGGCAGGCGCAGGTCATATAGGAAATTACAGCCATTGTTCATTTAGTTCTACGGGAACTGGAAGGTTCCTTCCAGAAGCAGGAACGAGTCCCTATATAGGAACTCAAGGGAAGCTTGAAGCTGTTGAAGAAGTGAGGATTGAGACTGTTTATCCTGCAGATATTGAGAAAAAAGTTCTTCAGGCCATGTTCCGCAGCCATCCATACGAAGAGGTAGCCTTTGATATTTACCCGCTGGAAAATCAGGGAGAAATCCTTGGCCTTGGAAGGGTCGGAAAGCTTGAGTCTGAAATGAGCTTTACGGAATTTGCGGATTATGTAAAAAAAGCGCTCGATGTGGAACATGTAAGAATTGTAGGTAAACCGGATGCGGTTATAAAAAAGGTGGCAGTATTAGGCGGGGATGGCAATAAGTTTATTAAGGCCGCTAAGTACAGTGGGGCAGATTGCTTCGTCACGGGAGATATTTATTATCATACAGCACATGATGCCTTGATGATGGGACTGAACATGCTCGATCCTGGACATAACATTGAGAAAGTCATGAAAAAAGGTGTAGCCGATGTGTTATCCCGGTTAGTCGAAGAAAAAGGATATAAAACCGAATTCATCGCTTCCGCGATTCACACCGATCCTTTTACGTTTTTATAGAAGAAAGAAAAAGCAGCAAGGCTATGCCTTTGCTGCTTTCTTTACTTTCGGAAGAATTTTACTTAGTGGAACTTTGCGCTCCCTTATCCATGTAGATTGGTCTTCCGCATCAAACTGTTCCAGAAATGCAATTACTTCCTTTGTTATAGGAGTGGGAGTCGAGGCTCCGGATGTCACGCCTGCTGTTTCTGCGTCCAGGAGCCATTCTACCTGGATATCTGTCACATCTGCCACTCTGTATGCTTTAGTGCCAGCGATTTCTTCTGAAACCTGTGCAAGCCTATTTGAATTATTGCTCTTTGGGTCGCCGACTACAATCAGCACATCTGCCTTACTTGCCTGTTCAGCTACAGCCTCCTGACGCACCTGGGTGGCCATGCAGATTTCGCGGTGAATTTCACAATGTGGATACTTCTTCTGGACTGCCTCCATTATTTCGGAAACATCCCATTGGCTCATCGTCGTTTGATTCGTAACGATAAGCTTTTCAGAATCAAGATGTAAGGTCTCCACTTCTTCAGGTCTTTCTATAAGATGGACAATTTCAGGAGCTACTCCAACAGCACCTTCTGGCTCTGGGTGGCCCTTTTTCCCGATATAGATAACCTGATAGCCCTGGGCTTTTTTCTCTCGGATTAAATCATGAGTGGCTGTTACATCAGGGCATGTAGCGTCAAGAGTAACGAGACCGCGCTTTGCAGCTATCTCCCGTACTTCAGGTGAAACGCCGTGGGCGGTAAAGATAACAGTCCCTTTATCGACTTTTTCAAGTATTTCTTTTCTATTGCTGCCATCCAGCGTGATAATGCCTTCTTCTTCAAAAGCATCTGTAACATGTTTGTTGTGAACAATCATTCCAAGAATATATATAGGGCGCGGCAGTGTCTTGTCCAGCGCTGCGTTGCGCGCAATAACCATAGCATCGACCACACCGTAACAATAGCCGCGGGGTGATATCTTTAACACATTCATTTACTAACGTCCTCCTTACAAGCGGGCATTAGGACAGATATCCTAATCTACCCTTCTATTATATATGAGCGCCAGTGGAAATACAAAGCAAGGTTATATGTACGAAAAGCAGGCGGGATTCAAGGATGACAAAGCAAAAGAATGCAGGGAAAGCTGCATTCTTTTTAGAAAAAAATCTTAGGCCTGGATATCCCGGTTTCAGGTTTAATATCCTTTCCTGTCCCGATCTCCCGGTCTCCTTTATGATCCTGAACAGGCCCATCTTCATGTGCACTCTCTTCCAGCTCCGTGTTCTCTTTTTTAGACTCTTTCTCTGAAGCTGTTTCAGAAGACTTAAGTCCTCTATAAAGCTTCCACATCGCCGGCAGATTTTTAACCAGAGGACCATATTGCTCTACAAGAGGACCTACCTGCTGGACGGTATTCAGGACTTTCTGAGTATTGTTCAGAATGCCGGCAAGACCACCTCCCTGTGTTAAGCTCTGGATAATTCCACCGCTCGAAGCTTCAGCGGCTCGGTTTGGGAGGGAAAAGGGAGAAGCGGATCTCGGGGCAGGGCCCTTGCTTCCGCCGAACAATTTAGAAATCAGACCTCCACCTCTGTTTTTTGGCCTTCTGTTGTTGCGGACAGGGGCCTGGAGGTTTGGAAAGTTCCCGCCCTGAAATCGCTGGCCAGGCATTGGAGGATAGTGATCTCGGGCTCCCGGTACACCCATTCTATATGGGTTAGGTCCAAAGGGGCCAGGGCCGAATGGTGACTGCGGCTGTCTTGGAGGCATGTATTCACTCCTTTCTGTACAAGTAAAACATAATTTTACTTGAACTCTTAATAAATTATGCAAGTAAGTTAAAAAGGTTTGAGGAATAATGTAACTAGGATCATTCATTCGGTACCCAGAGGAAAAGGCACCGGAATTCTAATTTCCCCTTGGGGTTGCGTTTTTCTTATAAAATATATTATGATAACAGGATGTAAACTGCGTGAAAAATATTGGATATGATGAAAAATTAAGGAGACAACCTATGAATAAAAATAATTTTGAAAGATTCGGCTTTCAAAACTACATTATAAATGCTATCAACGATTTAGGCTTTGACAAGCCGACTGAAATCCAGGAACGTGTCATTCCAGCCATTAATAATGGCTGGAGCATGATAGGACAATCACAGACGGGGACAGGAAAAACACATGCTTATCTGCTGCCGATGATGAATAAGCTTGATCCAGAAAGAGAAGAAGTCCAAGCTATTATTGCTGCACCAACAAGAGAACTCGCCAATCAACTCTATCTGGAGGCCATGAAGATAGCGGAACATTTTCCGGAAGAGCATCCAGTCACAGTTAAACTGTTTATGGGCGGAACGGATAAGCAAAGAACGATTGAAAAGCTGAAAAAGCAGCCTCATATTGTTATTGGAACGCCGGGGAGAATTAAAGACCTCGTAAATGAGAATGCCCTTAATGTATTCTCGGCTGATACACTCGTGGTGGATGAGGCCGATTTAATGCTTGATATGGGCTTTATTGAGGATGTCGATCAGTTTGCCGGTAAGATGGCAGAGAAAACAAAAATGCTTGTATTTTCAGCTACAATACCTGAAAAACTGAAACCATTCTTAAAGAAGTATATGGAAAATCCTAAATATGTACAGGTTTCGCCCGAGCATGCTACTGCGAAGAAAATTGAACATATTTTGGTTCCTTTGAGGCACCGGAATAAATATCAATTATTACATGACATGCTGATTGCTTATAATCCGTATCTTGCAATCATATTTACGAATACAAAAAAGAAGGCTGAAGAAGTTGCCTATGCCTTAAGTGAAAAAGGTTTAAAAGTAGGCCGTCTGCATGGGGATTTATCTCCGCGTGAACGGAAAAAAATGATGAAGCAGATCAACGACCTGGAATTCCAATATATTGTGGCTACAGATCTGGCCGCAAGAGGGATAGATATTAAAGGGGTCAGCCATGTGATCAATTTCGAGCTTCCGACTGACTTGGATTTTTATATTCACCGTACCGGCAGAACAGCTAGAGCAGGATACTCTGGCATAGCTGCGACCATTTATGAACCAGCTAATGAAGATGCGCTGAACAGACTTGAAAAAATGGGGGTAACCTTCCAGAATACGGATCTACAGAATGGTGAATGGATTGAAGCTGAAGACCGGAATAAGAGGAAAAAGCGGAAAAAGCAGACGGACGAAGTTGGTGAAACCGCAAAACGCCTAGTGCAAAAGCCTTCTAAGGTGAAGCCGGGATACAAGAAAAAAATGCAATACGAAATGGAAAACTTTAAAAAACGCCAGCGCAGAATCGCGAAAAAGAAAAAATAGACCTGTTAGGGGAGAGAATAGAGTATGAAGATTGGTTCTCATGTATCTATGAGCGGGCCTAAAATGCTGCTTGCTGCAAGCAGCGAAGCAGTTTCCTATGGAGCTAATACCTTTATGATTTATACCGGAGCCCCTCAAAATACGAGGAGAAAGAAGATTGAAGATCTAAATATTGATGAAGGCAGAAAGCATATGGAGCTAAATGGCATTGAGGAAATAGTCGTACATGCCCCATATATTATCAACATCGCAAACACTCAGAACCCAGATACATTTGATCTGGGTGTCCGATTTTTAAGATCAGAGATTGAACGAACAGAAGCAATCGGTGCCAGACAAATTGTTCTGCATCCAGGGGCACATGTTGGGGCTGGGACAGAAGAGGGAATTAAAAAGATCATCGAAGGCTTAAATGAAGTGCTTGTCCCGGAACAGCAGGTTCAAATTGCTCTAGAAACCATGGCTGGAAAAGGGTCTGAATGCGGAAAGACCTTTGAAGAACTTGCTATGATCATGGATGGTGTGAACTTAAGCGATAAACTCTCTGTTTGCTTTGATACCTGCCATACACATGATGCAGGCTACAATATTGTCGAGGACTTCGATGGGGTACTGGAGCAATTCGATAAGATCGTCGGTATCGACCGTTTAAAAGTGCTTCACATTAATGACAGCAAAAATGAGCGGGGAATGAAAAAAGACCGTCATGAAAATATAGGCTTTGGGCGTATTGGCTTTCAGGCCCTCAACTATATTGTCCATCATCCACAGCTGATGGGAGTACCCAAAATTCTAGAAACTCCATTTATTGGAGAAGATAAAAAGAATAAAAAGGCGCCTTACAAGCTTGAAATAGAAATGTTTAAAAACCGTGAATTTAATGATAATCTTCTAGACGACGTGTTAAGTCAGTAAGAAAGCTGCGGCCTTATGGCCAGCAGCTTTTTTATTAGCTCTGTTAAACATGGCTGTTGATTGCAGCTAGCAGGCACTCGCTTTTCGCGGGGCGTTCCGGGAGCCTCCTCGGCATTGACGCCTGTGGGGTCTCCCTTACCCCGCTTTTCCCGCAGGATTCTCGCATATCCGTTCCAATCAACATCGTGCAAAAATCAACAATGACCTTTAACATAGCCTTTTTATTAAGTAATTAGGAATATAAGTCTTTCAACATATATAACTGTCCAGTCAAGATAAAAGAGTGGGAAAGGACCGTCCTCTTTATCCTAAAAAGATGCCGTTTCTTAATGAAGGCTTTCATCATTTATATATGACTTTTTTGGAAAAACCACCGTCCTCCACTTTTCGTGGTATCCAGCTGCATACTGCCTTTCAATTAAGTGGAGCTTGTTGGATATATGAAGATTAAGGGAATAATGGTGGCAAAAACATGATTTCTTAGGAAAGGCACCGCATTCCGCATTTTATGTGTCTAGCTGCGGACTGACACCTTCGGTCATAAGCTAATCGCCACCAAAAGGCAAGAGCGGCCTTTCGCTGCCGCTTTTCTTATGCCTCTCAGGTGTCTGCTTTTCTAAAAAATTTAGGGTTCTTTAAGAGGAACCTTTAACATGGTAAGTTATAAAGGTCTTTTTTGGAAAAGCACCGTCCTCCGCATTTCTTTTTGTCTAGCTGCGGACTGACACCTTCGGTCTTAAGCTAATCGCCACCAAAAGGCAAGAGCGGCCTTTCGCTGCCGCTTTTCTTATGCCTCTCAGGTGTCTGCTTTTCTAAAAAATATAGGATTCTTTAAGAGGAACCTTTAACATGGTAAGTTATAAAGGTCTTTTTTGGAAAGGCTGTTTTCGCAAACTTTGTTGTTTTGAACAAGGGGGTTGATTGGAAGGTGAGGATGCTCGCTTTCCGCGGGGCGGGCGCTGAGCCTCCTCGGCTTCGCCTGTGGGGAGTGCTTTTCTCCCCATAGACGGATTGGCTTATGACTCGAGGGTCTCAGCTTGTAGCTGGATCAAGGAGTCTCGCACCTTACGTTCCAATCAACCTGTTTAACAATAGGGTAGGTTCACCAAACTAATAAAAAACAACCATCTTTTAGAAAAGAGCCTTTGGAAAAGCACCGTCCTCAGCATTACATGTGTCTAGCTGCGGACTGACACCTTCGGTCATAAGCTAATCGCCACCAAAAGGCAAGAGCGGCCTTTCGCTGCCGCTTTTCTTATACCTCTCAGGTGTCTGCTTTTCTAAAAAAATTAGGGTTCTTTAAGAGGAACCTTTAACATGGTAAGTTATAAAGGTCTTTATTGGAAAAGCACCGTCCTCCGCATTTCAGGTAAGTTTATTAAAAATGGATTCTATTTGAAGGGCCGTCTTTTTCCCGGCTATGGCTGCTATGTTCTGGATGACCTGCTGTCTTTGCTGCGGGTCGAAAATATTTATGTTTTTCCCATTCAGTATGGAGGCAATTTTCTCTGCATGTTCTGGGGAAAGAATGACTCCATACTGCCTTCCGATTTTCAATAATTCATCACGTTTAATGTTGTTGATTTTCTGATTTACCATCATTTCATAGAATTTCATGATGCATTCACCCTCCTCTTTTCTAACATATGAAGAGATGGGGGAAAGTGAACACAATTAAAAAGCAGCCGCATATTTACAAAGCTACCGAAGTAAGGTATACTACCTAAGTTAAATCGTAATCATTCTTAAATACAAAGGTGACTAATATGGAAAATTCTAACCCAATTATAAAAATAGATCATCTGACTTACCGGTATGAAAAAGAAAACGTACTTGAGGATATTTCAATAGAGATACCAAAAGGGGCTTTTTTAGGGATTGTAGGCCCCAATGGATCTGGCAAGTCTACGCTGCTAAAGCATTTATTAGGTCTTATTAAGGTGCAGCAGGGGGAGATTCGATTATTCGGCACTGATATCCGTTCCTTCAAAGAGTGGGATAGAATTGGATTTGTGTCACAAAAAGCAAATTCCTTTAATACTGGGTTTCCAGCTACCGTATTTGAAGTGGTGCTGAGCGGCTTGACCCGGAAAATTGGGCTTTTTCGTTTTGGTTCCCGCGAGGACAGAAAAAAGGTGCATGCTGTTCTTGAATCGGTCGGTATGCGGGAGTTTGAAAACCGGAATATTGGTGAATTGTCCGGCGGGCAGCAGCAGCGCGTATTTATCGCAAGGGCGCTGGTCAGTGAACCCGAGCTGTTGATTCTTGACGAGCCGACAGTGGGAGTAGATGCCCAGAATGTGAACCAATTTTATGATATGCTTGAAAACTTAAATAAGGAACTTCATATCACGCTGGTTCTTGTCACCCATGATATCGGTGTGATCAGTGATAAAGTGACGCATGTCGCCTGCTTGAATAAAAACCTGCATTTTCACGGCAGTACGATGGAATTCAATGCTTTAAAAGAACAGGATTTATCAAGCATTTATGGACATGGTGTCCAGGTTATAACACATCAACATTAATTTAGCTGGGGGATCCTTATGATTTCGGGATTATTTCAATATGAATTTTTACAAAATGCTTTTCTGACTGGAATTATTATTGGTGTGCTGGCTCCGCTGCTGGGTGTCTTTGTTGTGGTAAGAAGGCTTTCTCTTATTGCTGATGCCCTAAGCCATGTTACACTTGCCGGAATTGCTTTCAGTCTGCTGCTGGAAAAAAAACTCGGGATACTTGCCGGTCTTAATCCGCTTTATATGGGAATGACTTTTTCCGTAATAGGGGCCTTATTTATTGAACGGCTCCGAAATGTGTATAAACATTATCAGGAGCTGGCTATCCCGATTATTCTTTCAGGCGGTATCGGGCTCAGCGCAATCTTCATATCCATAGCAGATGGATTTAATACAGATCTGTTCAGTTATCTTTTTGGCAGTGTCAGTGCTGTAACGCGCATGGATTTGTGGATTATTATGGGAATCTGCATTCTTGTTATAATTGCAATTATCGTACTGTACAAGGAGCTTTTCCTGCTGTCTTTTGATGAGGAGCATGCAAGAGCTTCAGGCGTTCCTGCCAAGCTCATTCATTTTATTTTTATTCTTTTGGTGGCTCTCGTCATTGCTGCGTCCATGAGAATAGTCGGTATTCTGCTTGTATCATCCTTAATGACTCTTCCGGTTGCTGCAAGCATCCGTATTGCAACTGGATTTAAGCAGACGATTCTCTATTCCGTTTTATTTGGAGAAGCTGCGGTAGTCGGCGGGCTGTTCTTATCTTATTATCTGGATTGGGCACCTGGAGGCACTATTGTACTTCTGGCTATACTCATTCTGATTGCCACAATCCTATACAAAAAAATCCGGCTGCGGATGGTTTGATGGAGGTTAACATGAATCTAGTTCAAGCTATGGACATCTTAAAAAAACATGGTTTTAAGCATACAGGCAAACGTGAACAAATGCTTGCGCTTTTTGCGGCGAAAAATAAATATTTGACCGCGAAGGATGTTCTGGAGCATATGAAAGAAGATTATCCTGGGCTAAGCTTTGATACGATATACCGTAACCTTTCAATGTTTGCTGAACTGGGCATTTTTGAAATGACTGATCTCTCTGGAGAGAAGCATTTCCGGTTTGCATGCAGCCATAGTCATCATCATCACCACTTCATCTGCCTGGACTGCGGGATTACGAAGGAAATTGAAACATGTCCTATGGATCAATTACAGGCTGACCTGAATGGGTATGATATTTCTGGACATAAGTTCGAAATATATGGCAGATGCCCGCAATGCAGTAACTAACAGGGTAAACAGAAAAGGACTGACCACGGCGGTCAGTCTTTTTTTTGTTCGTTTTTTAAGGATTTATCCATTTTAAGCCACTGATCGACCCAGGCCTTTGCTTCTGTCCAATTCGCAACCCGGAACACATTTTCAGGTACAGGGTCCTGATTATATGGAGTATTAAAGAGCAAAACCGGAATTTTACATTGTTCTGCAATAGCCACAGCGTTATCATGCTTATCTTCAAAAAAAATATCGACGTTATACCTTTGTGCGGTGGCCACTTTATCATGCGAACCGATTAATTCAATGTGGTGAACCTCTATATCCTGGTCTGAAAACCATTTCCGGGTTACCTCCATTAATTGACTGCTGCGGGCACTAATGATGTAAAGGTCCTGATTATCCTTCCATTCATTTAAGACTTCCTTTGCACCTGCTGCAGCAGGCGATTCTGCATACATAAGCGGCTCTGTCTCCCTAAACCACTCTGCAAATTTTTCCCGGGGAATATTAACAAAAGGATTCAAGTCGTACTGGGTGATATCCTGCAATGTAAGTTCAAGCTGGAACGCTTTATTTATGTATGGCAGCAGTGCATCAGGACTGGTGATGGTGCCATCAATATCAATGCCAAATCTTTTTCTCATGTCCACGTCTCCTAATTGAAAAAATTCTTCTTAAGTGTATCATATTTTTCTTAATCGTCTTCATAGCGGCTGAATAATATTACCTGAATACGTAATACTTGTCTTACTGAAGATCCCACGGCTTACAAATAATAATGAAGCTCGATCATAGAAAGTGAGGGATATTCTTTGGAAGAAAAAAATATTCAAGATAAAGATTTCTCGAATAAAGAATTTTCGCATGGTAATAGAGCAGACAGTGGAGGCACTAACGCATCGGATATTCAGGACAGCCAGATGAATACAGATGTTCCTGACTACGGCAGTGAACAAAATAACACTTATCGTTCAAACCGTGATTTCCAAAGAAATAACCAGGAAGAAACATCAACAGAACTTGCTCCTGGCACCCGTTCCTTTACAAGGGATGAGTCTAGGAATACTCGGCTTACAGGGATGGCCGCAGGCAAGGGAATGGGCTATGCGGCACTGATTGTTTCTATTCTCTCTTTGTTTGTTGCCCCGATCTTATTTGGCATTGTAGGAATTGTGCTTGGATTTCTAGCTAGAAGAAATAATGAATCCCGTACACTTGGCTATTGGGCAATCGGGATAGGCGCCTTTTCCCTCATTATAGGGACATTGATCCTTCCCTTCTTTTAGGTGCGTCGAGCAAAGGAAAAGGCCTGACATCTGTCAGGCCTTTCTTATCCTTATTTATACCTCTTGCGCTTGTTTTGCAAAGTATTCTTCTGCAATTTTATCGATTTCTTTTTTAAGCTCTTCGACCATTACGGCTTCAGGAACCTTGCGGACTATCTGGCCTTTGCGGAAAAGTAAACCCTCTCCTCTGGCGCCTGCGATACCGATATCAGCTTCCCTCGCCTCGCCGGGTCCGTTCACGGCACAGCCTAATACCGCTACTTTGATGGGAGCTTTTATTGACTGGATATATTCTTCGACTTCATTGGCAATGCTTATTAAGTCAATCTCAATTCTGCCGCATGTCGGACAGGAAATAAGCGTCGCTGCATTGGAAATTAACCCGAATGACTTAAGCAATTCCCTCGCCACTTTGATTTCCTCAACAGGATCGGCGCTAAGGGAAACCCTTAGTGTGTTCCCGATTCCCATACTTAGTATAGCTCCTAATCCTGCTGCACTCTTAACTGTGCCGGCAAACAGCGTTCCTGATTCAGTAATTCCCAGGTGAAGCGGGTAATCAAAGGCTTTAGCAGCTTTCGTATACGCCTCGATCGCTAAGTTTACATCAGAAGCTTTCATCGAAACGATGATATCATGGAAATCAAGGTCTTCGAGAATCTTAATGTGATGCAGGGCACTCTCAACCATGCCATCGGCTGTCGGATATCCGTATTTCTCGATGATCTTCCTTTCAAGGGAACCTGCATTAACTCCGATACGGATGGGGATGCCTTTTTCCTTTGCTGCTTTAACAACAGCTTCAACCTTTTCTCTGCGCCCGATATTACCAGGGTTGATCCTGATTTTATCTGCGCCTCCCTCAATTGCTTTAAGGGCGAGCTTATAATCAAAATGAATATCCACAACAAGCGGTATATTAATGCGTTTCTTGATTTCAGAAATGGCGTTGGCAGCTCTCTCGTCGGGGCATGCTACGCGTACAATTTGACAGCCGGCTTCCTCAAGGCGTTTGATTTCAGCGACTGTTGCCTCTACGTCATGTGTTTTTGTCGTTGTCATACTCTGTATAACAACCTGGTTATTTCCGCCTATCGTAAGGTTTCCAACTTTAACAGGACGGGTTTTGGTGCGATGTATAATTTCACTCACGTGTATTTCTCTCCTTCAGGAAAAAGTGGCTTTTTGATCCACTTGTAATCATGTACACGGACTTATTGTATCAATTATTCACTGATTTTGACAAGAATCAGAATTGAAGAGGTTATTCTGCATAAGAAGGAATTTTGTACTTTTTCCCTATTTGAATATCTTCAGGATCTTTGCCTTTATTTAAAGACCTAAAATCTGAAATGATTTTTTCGATAGGCTCGTTTATTTTTCCCTCACGCTGTTCAATTATTGATAGGATTGTATCGCCAGGTTTTATTACTATTTCAATGTGCCGGTTGGAACCGCTCAAGCTGGCTGCGGGTGCAGAAGACGGCGGCTTGTGCTTGTTTTCAGGCATAATTGTTGTTTTGTTAACTACAGGAAGAGTCCCGGCGGTCAAATCATAGTAAATGATAAAACCAATGAAACAAAAAGAGAGTAAATAGAGTAGACGCCGCATAAATAAACCTCCGCAAGCTGCTTTTGATTCAATATATTCAACTCTATTTAAAATATTCCTGTATGAATTGATAAAAAATAGAATAGACCTGGTAGAATCTTCTGAAAGAGTCGATCATCTCTTTGTGTGTTTTTTGACGGAAGGAACGGGAAAGGTAAAATCCATTTGGGTTGATTAGGTATGTGATGGTTCAGTGAATGGCGGTGGAGAGATGCAGCAGTAGATTTATTAGTAGTGGCTTCAGGACCGCGCAATTCTAACAATGAAATCACTAGAAACGTTTAAGCACATGGTCTGTATAGAGGAATGTATACCATGCTGGGCTTTGTTAACGAGAAGTCTGGGTATGGGATCTAATTTGAGTATGCTCACCTTAAGTGGAAATATGCTTATGTTCAGAAGGTTTACGATTAAATGATGTCTTTAATGTTTATGCGTATTTCTATTCATCAAATGCGTTATGGCGCTTTATGCTTATCCTGCTGCCTTTATTCTTTTCTTACTCGGTGGATGCTGTGTTTGTGTCCGATACTTCCTATACAATACGGCTGCTTTTAGAAAGACTAGAAAAGGCCGCCGAGACTTTCTCGGCAGCCTTACACGCTTAAGCACGTGGTTTCTGTTTAGGCGTTGGTACCTCTCTGATCGCAAGATATAAAATGGTTAACGTAACAAACCAGTTTATAAAGGATCGGTACATGACTTGTGTTTGTAAAAGGCCCATAATGGCAAAGAAAAATGTAGCCAGGGTGATGCTGTATGCCGTAAGTCTCCAGAGATGCCTGTATTGTAATTTTCGCTTCATGGTTTGAGCTAAAAATAAACCAACTAGGGCTATAATTGTTGTTTGAAAGAATAAAATCGCCGCGGATGATAAATAAATCATCAAAGATAAAACGGGCAGCAGGATGAAATACAGAGACTGAATTTTGTCTAACACATTTAATGCCGTTTGATTATTAATATCCATACGTTGAGCCATGCTGTATGGGTAGGATTGGGATTGTCCTCTGGCAGAAAAAACAAACTCTTCCTTTAATAGTGCAATGGAGCTTCCGGCCTTGCTCTGCACTTCTTCTTTCGATAGTGTACCTGTTTCGTCTAGAAAGATATTGAAATCGTCCTTTCTGAGAGAAAAAGGCTTATCCACAGATGAGGAGAGAGTTCCGTTTTTTATCTCGAACGCAGGGAGTTCTGAGTTTATTGTACTCTTAGCAATCTTGACGCCTTCTACTATTTCTGTGTTTAAGATATATAAAGAGGGCAGTACAGAAATTAATGAAAGAAAAAAGAGGTAGAGTATGGTTTTTCCTATGCCCTGAAATCGAAACCGGGCAATATCCTTTGGAGAATATAAGCTTTTATAAAATTGGACAAAAATATTCATGGATATGTAAACACCTCGAGCGAAAATGTCTTATCCTTATTTTAGCTGTCACTTGTAGAATAAACAATACGGTTTTTGGGCTTAAAGAGTAAATAGAAGAATTAAAGGAGAGATTTAATGGAAATAATATGTTGGTCCATTATCATGATCATGTTCGTTATTGGGTTTGTCGGATTGATTTATCCGATTATTCCTAGTGTATTATTTATTATCGGGGGAATTCTTTTATATGGGCTGTTTTTTTCCTTTGATCCATTTAGCGGACTGTTTTGGGCTGTTCAAATTCTTTTGGTGATATTGCTTTTTCTTGCGGATTATGCGGCAAATCTGGTAGCTGTGAAGAAATTCGGCGGATCCAAAGCAGGGATATGGGGAAGCACGATCGGACTGATTGCCGGCCCTTTTGTTATTCCTGTACTAGGAATCGTTATCGGCCCTTTTCTTGGTGCTATACTTGCCGAGCTTCTATTCAAAAGACAGGATATAGTATCAGCCGCAAAAATAGGGTTTGGGTCTGTGATTGGATTTATTTCAAGTGTCATCACTAAGGGGATAATCCAGGGATTTATGATCGCTTATTTCTTCTTTGCTGTCGTTTAACAAAAATTTCAAATAAACAGGCTAAAAATTTGAATCACCATCTAATCTTTGATAATCTAAAATCAAAGTCCTAACGAACATGGTTAATTTTTACTATGGAGAAGGGGCTCAATATTAATGTACATAGAGAGGGGTATTAATATGGCTTTTGAACTTCCACAATTACCTTATGCGTACGATGCACTGGAACCTAACATCGATAAAGAAACAATGAACATCCATCATACGAAGCATCACAACACCTATGTGACAAACTTGAACAATGCTTTAGAAGGCAATGAAGAGTTATCAAGCAAAAGTGTTGAAGAAGTAATTTCTAACCTTGATGCAGTACCTGAAAATGTTCGTACTGCAGTACGCAACAATGGCGGTGGCCACGCAAACCACACTTTATTCTGGCAGATCCTTTCTCCAAACGGTGGAGGCGAGCCGACTGGCGAACTTGCTGACGCAATCAACAGCAAATTCGGAAGCTTTGAAAATTTCAAAGAAGAATTCTCAAAAGCTGCTACAACACGTTTTGGTTCAGGCTGGGCTTGGCTTGCTGTCAATAACGGCGAGATCGAAGTAACAAGCACTCCAAACCAGGACAACCCTTTAATGGAAGGTAAAACTCCACTTCTTGGACTTGATGTTTGGGAGCATGCCTACTACTTGAAATACCAAAACCGTCGTCCTGAATACATCAATTCTTTCTGGAACGTAGTGAACTGGGAAGAAGTCAATAACCGCTACAACCAGGCAAAATAATTTAAGTCTTAGTTGAAGAAAGCCGGCATTTTATGCTGGCTTTTTCATTTCCTGAAAACATAGATTCCACTCTTTTTAAGTCTGTTTACATAATTTGAGGCGGTTTTCCTTAAACTATCACAGACATAAAAGGAGAGTTCACTATGAGTTTTCTGAAGAAATGGGCAGGGGGAGCAGACCTCCCAAAGGATTTAAATCTATTGCTGATTATAGGCGGCTTATATGCTCTAAGCGGTGCCTTATCCAATACTTTTGTTAATGTGTATCTATGGAAGCAGTCGGGACGTTTTATTGATTTAGGGATATACAATTTATCTGTCGTTATCTTGCAGGTATTCACGTTCATCCTGGCAGGAAGATGGGCTAAGAAAATGGACCGGACCATTGTCCTCCGTATGGGGGTTATCTTTCTTGCTCTCTTCTATCTCACTGTTTTAATTGTTGGTGAACATGCAACATCGTTTTTATTTTTGTTAGGCGGTGTGCTGGGTATCGGTTACGGTTTTTACTGGCTTGCATTTAATGTTCTTACCTTTGAAATAACAGAACCGCATACAAGGGATTTCTTTAACGGCTTCATGGGAATATTGGGGTCAGCCGGAGGCATGATTGGACCCATTATGGCGGGGTTGATCATTTCCAGGTTCGATAAATACTTTGGGTATACGATCGTTTTCGGATTATCGCTCACATTATTTACAATTGCAGTGATTCTAAGTTTTTATTTAAAAAGAAGGCCGGCCCACGGTAACTATCTGTTCTTAAGGGTTATAAAAGAGAGGCAGAATAACTTTAATTGGAAGCTGGTAACAAATGCTCACTTTTTCCAGGGCTTGCGTGAAGGTACATTTGCCTTTGTTATTTCCATATTTGTCTTTATAACGACTGGAAGCGAGCTTGCGCTAGGAACTTACGGACTTGTTAATTCGGGAATTTCCTTTCTTGCTTACTTCCTTGTCTCCAGATATATCAAGAAAAACAACAGGAAAAGAGCCATTCTGATCGGCGGCATAGGTCTTTATTTGTCTATCATGTTACTGGTGTTTGATTTAAGCTACCTGAAATTATTAATGTATGCCTCGTTGATTGCTATTTGTTATCCCCTTCTGTTAGTTCCGTTTATCTCCACTTCATATGATGTTATAGGAAGCGGCTGGAAGGCGGAGGAAATGAGAATTGAATATGTAGTTGTAAAAGAACTGTTTTTAAACGGCGGGCGAATGATTTCCCTCCTCGCTTTTATCGGAAGTGTATATATATTTGGGGTAGACCGAAGTCTTCCATATCTGTTATTGATTTTGGGGGCAGGTCATACATGCATTTACTTTTTTATTAGAAAAGTGAATATTAAAGCACGTTAACAGGAGGTTGGAAGAAATCTCCTGTTTTTCATGGGGATGAATATGTCTAAATTTGTAGAAAAACTTATGCTGTTTATATAGAATAAAGAATGGACATCACGAAATTAGTAAAGGAAGTGTGGCTTAGATTGAAAAAGGCTGGGAAGAAAAAGACGCATGTTCCTTTTCGGTTAAATATGCTATTTTTTATTGTATTCATTTTATTCTCGGTCCTGATTTTGCGGCTTGGCGTTGTCCAGATCGTATATGGGGACGATTACAAACGGGAAATTGAAAGAACCGAAGATGTAACGGTAAATAATCCGGTGCCACGCGGGAAAATGTATGACCGCAATGGAAAGGTGATCGTAGATAATACACCTCTGAATGCTATCACGTACACCAGGAAATCTGGGGCAGATACAGATGAAATGCTTGAAACCGCCAAAAAGCTGGCGAAGCTGATTCACATGGACACAAAAAAAGTTACTGAACGGGATATAAAAGACTTTTGGATTATGAACCATGCAGAAGAAGCCAAGAATAAAATAACCAAAGCAGAAATGAAGTTACTAGAAGAGAAAAAGATAACCGATAAAGAGCTGTATGATAAGCAGCTCTCAAGAATCACGAAGAAAGAATTAGATTCAATTACTAAGGATAACGACAAAATGGAGATTCTGGCCATATACCGTGAATTCAGCAGTGGCTATGCCTTAACGCCTCAGGTAGTGAAGAATAAGGATGTGACTGATAAAGAATTCGCACTTGTAAGTGAAAATCTAGAAAATCTTCCTGGTGTAGAAACTACGACAGACTGGGATCGGAAATATCCTTTCGGATCGCCGCTCCGTACCATTCTCGGGAACGTTACATCATCTGAAGAAGGACTGCCGAGTGACCAGCTTGATTACTTCCTTGCAAGAGATTACAGCCGTAACGACCGTGTGGGCAAAAGCTATATCGAACAGGAATACGAGGATGTTCTGCACGGACAAAAAGCAAAGGTTAAAAATGTGACAGACAAAGCGGGAAATGTCATTCATTCCGAAACCGTTTCGGATGGGCAGCGTGGAAAGGATTTAGTCCTTACCATCGATATGGAGCTTCAAACCGCTGTCGAAAAGATTATTGAAGAAGAGCTTAAAGATAAAAAACACAATTATAGTGATACACAGCTATTGGAGAGGGCATTTGTCGTTATGATGGATCCCAACACAGGAGAAATCCTGACAATGGCAGGAAAAGACTATAAAAAAGATGAAAAAACCGGTAAATATAAAATGAATGATTTTGCGCTCGGCAATATTTCCACATCTTACGGGATGGGATCAGCCGTGAAGGGTGCAACCGTGCTGACCGGCTACAAAACCGGCGCCATTACGCCCGGACAGAGAATATTGGATGCCAGAATGAAAATAAAAGGAACCAAAGATAAAGGATCCTGGCAGACAATGGGTGTCATTAATGACCTTGAAGCATTAAAGCGGTCATCTAACGTTTATATGTTTAAAACGGCCATTGCTATTGGTAAGGGTAATTACGTACCAGGACAGTCCCTGGGTGTGGACCCGGCAGCATTTTCCACTATGAGAGACAGCTATAACCAGTTCGGGCTTGGTGTCCGTACCGGAATAGATCTTCCAAATGAGCAAAATGGATTTAAAGGAACGGGCGTTGGTCCAGGGCTCCTGATGGACTTATCCATCGGACAATATGATACATATACGCCGCTGCAGCTTGTTCAATATGTATCGACGATTTCAAATGGAGGAAGCCGTCTACAGCCTCACCTTGTTAAAGAAATAAGAGAACCGATAGACGATAATGAAAAAATGGGTCCAGTTGTCGAAGAAATGGCTCCGACTGTCTTGAACCGGCTGGACATGAAATCAGAATGGATTGACAGAGTTCAGGAAGGATTCAGACAGGTTATGCAGGATCCACGGGGAACGGCTGCATCCGCTTTTATAGATGCCGAGTATAAGCCAGCAGGCAAAACAGGGACAGCAGAGGCATTTTATGACGGTCCAAAGAGGAACCAGTTTAAAGAGCCTCCTCAGACAATGAATATAACTCTTGTAAGCTATGCCCCGTACAATAATCCTGAAATTGCCATGGCGGTTGTTGTCCCATGGGCTTATCAATCCGCTGATGGGCACCATATGAATTTAGATATCGGAAGAAAAGCTTATGATGCTTATTTTAAGTTGAAGAAAGAACGTGCAGAAAAAGGATCTACTGAAAGTGAAACGGAAGAAGTCACTGATAAGGCGGAATGACTATCATTTGAATAAAGTATGATTAACAGAATGGTCCAGGGCTTTTAGCTCCCGGGCCCATTTTTTTATTTGGCTCTTTTCTAAAAGATTGTTGTTTATTAATAACTTCTGTGAATCTACCCAACCCTATTGTTAACCAGGTTGATTGGAACGTAAGGTGCGAGACTCCTGCGGGAGCAGCGGGACAGGTGAGACCCCACAGGCGAAGCCGAGGAGGCTCA